>JANYKC010000004.1 GCA_025358255.1 Spirochaetaceae bacterium | reverse complement strand
ACGCGTTCCCTGGAATATCGGGAATCCGTGGTGACCTGAATTGTTTTCCAGGCCCTGGATCATGGGATTCCCGCGATGCTTTCTCATAGTTCAGACGAAAGAAGCGCGGGAAGGGATTGGAAAAGAGAGCGGGAGGCTACAACGACCGCCGGTGCCCGCGGCACTCCCGACATGGCCATCGAGGTCCTCTCGCCATCCACCCACCTCAAGGACCTGAGGGAAAAGTTCGACCTCTACCAGCGCATGGGTGTTCGCGAATATTGGATCATCGACCCTGCCGTAGAGTGGATAAACCGCTTCGTTCTTTGCCAGGATGGCCGCTACGGAGAGCCCGAGCTTCGTGAGCCCATATTCAAGAAAGGCCCGATCGTTTCCGAGGTCCTCAAAGGCTTCCAAATCGAGTCGACTGAGATCTTCGCGGCAGAATGAGGACCGACCGGAGCGTGACGCGCCCGAGGGGTCTGACCCTCGATCCTGTTCCCTCTGTTCCCCCTGTTGACCGCCAAAATCGGTTCAGCCTGAAGGTTCGCGCCCACAGATCCGATCGGCAAAATAAACGGACGGACCTCGGGCTATCCCAATCTTCTCACGGGATCGGACTACTAAAAGGCCGAAAGCAGCGAATAGTGGAGCATGGGATTGTGCTATTTCCCATGGGAAACTTTGATTCGAGTTTTGTCGCCGTATGATGCATCTGCCGCTTTTTTGACGGGCGCTGGCAAATTCAAACGGGGACCTACGCGAGCGTCACCACCGGCATGACGCCTCTCCTTGAGCAATTGCCAAGCTATTGTTATACTTGTCATACAAGGAGGCCTTTGATGCTTGCGGTCAGACTTGATGCTGAAACTGAGAAACAGCTTGAAGACCTTGCTCGGGAGACTGGCCGAAGCAAGAGTTATTACGTAAAGCAGGCCCTGTCTGAGTTTCTCGCGGACCGGTCGGACTATCTCCAAGCCTTGGCTATCCTCGAGCGGAACGAGCCCCGTACCCCCATCGCGCAGGTGAGGAAAGAACTTGGCTTGGAAGGTTGAACTCACCGACACGGCGAGAAGACAACTGCAAAAGCTTGACCGGTCCTGGCAAGGCCGGATACTCGATTATCTTGAGATGGACATCGCCCCACTCGCGGATCCGAGAGGCCGGGGCAAGGCCCTCGTCGGCGGCAAGAAGGGGCTGTGGCGCTACCGCTTAGGAGATTATCGAATTATTTGTGATATTCTGGACGCCGAAGTCGTTGTCGTAGCGCTGTTCATAGGACATCGCAAGGACGTATACAAGGATTGACGTGCTATTGGGCCGATGCCTAATCTTGGCCCTCGATCTCTTCCCTCGGAATCCCCGTCGCTTGGACAATGGTGTCGATGGCGACGCGCCTTCATCGTGCTGCCTCAAGCTCGGTCGGATATCTCGCGAGATGGGCTCGTCACCGACAGCACCCCATACATCTCCGTGACCACGTGCCGGATCGCGGCGGCATGGGCTTCGTCGAGCAGGTCTATACGTTCACCCAAGCGGGCTTTGGAGATCGTGCGGTTCTGGTCGATCGCTATCTCCCCTTCCTTCCCGCCCACGATAGCCTGGATCCGGCTCGGCCAGCGGGGATGAAGACGCGAGGTCAGTGGACAGACGACGACAGTATCGAGGGCCTGGTTCATCCCATCGTCGCTGATGATAACAACTGGCCATTTCTTGGCCATTTCGCTACCCTGCGCCGGATTAAGGTTGGCCCAATAAACGCCGTAGCGCTCAATCATCCAGGCCGTCTCCGGCGATCTGCTCCCATTCCGCCCATTCCGCCTTTTCGGCTGCCTCGTGGGCCATTTCCTGATACGCGGATTCCCAAGGCAACTTGGTTTCGGACTCGGCTTTGGGCTTGATGAGGATGCCATCGCGGCGCTCCTCAAGCTCGAGTTCGTCGCTTTCTTTTATCCCGTAGAGTTCGAGCAAGTTCCGGGGCAAGCGCAATCCCCGGGAATTGCCGATGCGGACCAGTTCTGCCTTCATGTAATTACGGCAATCACGTTGGATGTGTCAGTCAAGGGTCGTGTGCAAATTTCCGCGTATGCACGAAGGTGGAGGCGTGGTGTGCTGCACCGGCCATCCAGCAATGCTAGCCCGGCCCGGCCTTGATCTCAGCCACCGCCCCTTCGAACGCGGCCTGTGCCCCCCGCGAAAGCAAGGCGATGTCCTCGAGTTTCCTGCCCGATCGCAGGTCCTCCTCGATGATGGCGCAAATGCGGGACAGCCGGAGGGCGCCGATCACCGCGCTCGTGGATTTGAGGGCGTGGGCCGCCTCGATGACCCGATCGGTCATCCCAAGGCGTTCGCCTTCCGCGATCTCCTCGAGTCTCTGGGGCGAGCCTTCCAGGAAAAGTGAAAGGATCTCGTCGGCATCCTCCTCCATTCGGTCGCGCATCTCGCGGTATGTCATGCGATCGAGAAAGGGGGCTGAATCGATGTCGGCCAAACTGCTTTTGGAAGCGGCGGGCTTTCCACCGGCCGGAGCCGCAATGGCCGGCTGCGGCCTGCCTGCGGCGGCATCGCGCAGCGCCCTTGCCAGGTCCTCCAGCCTGATGGGTTTTTCGATGTAGTCGTCCATCCCCGCCTCGAAGCAGCGCTCGCTGTCGCCCTCGAGGACCGCAGCCGTGACTGCCACGATGCGCGGCTGGCTTTCGGGCGGAAAGTCCCTCCGTATGCGGCGCGCGGTTTCATAGCCGTCCATCACCGGCATGCGGGTATCGAGGAGGAGGAGTTCATACTGCCCGCGAAAAGCTCCTTGGCGGCCGTATGGGTCGCTAGGGATGAGAGGAGGACAAGGGGAAGCTTCCCGCGCCCCGGGAGGGAGTGTATGCGCTCGGCGAGCTCCACTCCGTCCATCTTGGGCATCTGCATGTCTAGGATGGCGATATCGATTTCCGCGCCACCCGTGAGGAAGGCCAGAGCGTCTTCGGGGAAGAGGCGGCTCTCCGGTCTCATGCCCCAGCTTTCGGCCTGGAAGGAGAGGATGCGGGCATTCGTCGCGTTGTCATCCACGATGAGGATGCGCTTGCCCGAAAGGAAGGGCTGGTCCTGCCGGAGATAGCCGGGGCGCTCGCCAGGAAGCGGCTCGAGGGGGAGGGCAAAACGGAAGCGCGAGCCTTTGCCCGGGACGCCCTCGCTTTCGACATCGATTTCACCGTCCATGAGGTCCACGAGGCGCTTGCAGATGGCAAGGCCCAAGCCGGTTCCGCCGAAGCGCCTTGTGGTTGAGCTGTCCACTTGGCTGAAGGACTTGAAGAGCCTGTCCAGTTTGTCGGGGGGAATGCCGAGCCCCGTGTCGAGGACCGAAAACGCGATGCGTATCCTGCCGTCGGGCAGGGGACCCTCGGATTCCATGGAGACGAAGACCTCGCCGGAGTCCGTGAACTTGATCGCGTTGCCCACGAGGTTGGCGAGGATCTGCCGTATCCTTGTCGGGTCACCCCGCGCGAAGACCGGAACCTCGTCGTCCACCGAGCCGATGATCTCGATGCCCTTCTCCATGGCCTGCGCGGAGAAGAGGTCGAAGGTCGATTCCATGCAGTCGCGGAGGTCGACGCGCCCTTCTTCGAGATCAAGCTTCCCTGCCTCGATCTTCGAGAAGTCCAGGATGTCGTTGAGGAGGGCCAGGAGTTCGTCGCCGGAGCTGCGGACGGTCTCGGCGAATTCCTTCTGGAGCGTGTCGAGCTCGGTGTCGAGGAGGAGTCCGGTCATCCCGATGACGGCGTTGAGCGGGGTGCGGATCTCGTGGCTCATCGTGGCAAGGAAATCGCTCTTGGCCCGGTTCGCGTCCTCGGCTTTCGCCGTCTGGGTCTCCAGCTCCTTCGTGCGTTCCCTGACCCTTTCCTCAAGGCGGGAGTGCGAGTCGCGCACTTCGGCGAGCATGGTCGCGAAGCTCGATGCCAGGATGCCGACCTCGTCGTTCGAGGTGATGCCGATATGGAATCCGTAATCTCCGGTCGTGGCCCGACGGGCCGCTTTTGCCAGCTTCTCGAGGGGAAGGGCCACGTCCTTCGAGAAGTAGCGAATGAGGACGATCGCGATGCCCGCGGTGATGAGGCCGAAGACGAGGGTGATGAGGGACAGGCCCTGGAAGCGGGCGACCATGATGCCGCGGAGCTCGGCCGAAAAGGCATCGTTGGAGGAGTCCATCTCGGTGGCGAGCTCGGTGAGCACGCGGTCGTTCTGGCTTTCGGACTTGATCGCCTCCGCGAGCTTGACCAGGCTGCTTGCGTAATCGGCGACCGCGAGGATGGCGCGGAGCGTCGTGGTCTTGACCTGGACAGGGGGGGTCGCTGCCTGCACCTTCCCGAGGGCTTCAGCGGCCCGATCCAGGGCGGCGATGGCGATCGGCATGGCCACCGCGTCGCCTTCGAAGAGGAAGCGTCCCGCTTCGGCCCTGGCCTCGAAGTAGGCAGCCCTGGCCTGGATGACGGGACCAGCCACTCCAGGCCGGGAAAGGTCGCTGAATGCGGAATCGATCATCATGAGGCTCTTCGCGAGACCTGAGCGCAGGGCGGAATCCTGGTCGCGGAAGGCGAGGTAAATCGAGAAGCGCTTGGAGTAGGCGGCAAGCCGCTCGTCCATGGCCTGGATGGCTCGCGCCGCGGCGCCCGAAACCGCCCGCGCCCGCAGGATGGGCAATCGGCTGGCCGCGCTCTCCAGGACAGTCGCGCCTATGTCCGCGTAGGCCCGATCGCCCGTGAGCCTGTAGCGAAGCTCGCTCTTCTCGATGGTGTCCACGCTGGCCGCGATGGCATGCACTTCATCGATGGCCCTTTGATCACTCATGGAAATGGCAAGGAGGCCGAGGAGGAGGGCGGTGTTGGCAAGGAAGAGGACGAGGGTCCCTATGGCAAGGAACCTGATTTTGGCGCCGATGCCGAGGTCGGCAAAGCGGCGTGCGCGTTCGCCTTTTCCCGCAAGCCTCCGTTTCGCCATGTCGTCAATTCTTCGCGCTTGAGGCGAGGGAGCGCATCTTCAGCTCCGCCTGGCCAAGGAGTTCGCGATAGCGGTCGGGAAAACCGAGGAATTCCGAAAAGAGGGCCAGGCCTATGGCGGAGCGCTCAGGAGGCGTTGCCAGGTTGTAGTTGAATGCCCAAAGAGGGGCCGCGGCGATGATGGCGCGGATCTCGTTCCGGATGCCCGAATAGCTCGAGGGCGGCACGGCCAGGCTCGGTGCCATCGCTCCCGAGCCCTGGCTCATCGCTTCCTGGGGAGCTGCCTCAGCGAGATAACGGAGGACCTTGCGTGCGCCTGCGGGGTTCTTGGCGGCCTTGGGTATCACGAGGCCGTCCACTGGGCCCAAGGCGCATGCCGGAACGCCAGGGTCGATGGCGGGGAAGGGGAAAACCCCATAGTCGCGCCCATCCTTCCAGTCCGGGGCAAGGCCATTCCAGGTCCCTATGATCCAGGTTCCCATAAGGGTCATCGCGGCCTTGCCATCGGAGACCTGGACCGCGGCGCCGGAATCCCAGGCGTTCTCATTAGGCTTGTCGTTGAAAAAACCGGCGGCCACAAGGTCGTGCCAGAGCGAGAAGGTCCGGATAACCTCGGCATCGGTCCAGGAAGCCTTGCCCTCCATGAGCCGCTCCCGAAAGCCGGATCCGGCTGTCCTCAGGAGGATGTAATCGAACCAGAACTGGGCAGGCCATTGGGCATCGGCGCCAAGGGCGAGGGGAACGATTCCCTTGGCCTTGAGCTTCGCGCAGGCAACAAGGAAGGAAGCCCAGTCTGCCGGCGGGGTGACGCCTGCTTTCAGGAAGAGGGCCTTGTTGTAGAAAAAACCGACAAAATGCTGCGTGATGGGCAGGAGGTAGGCAGCGCCATCGTAGCGGCAGGCCGAATCCACGAGGGCGGACGGGAAGGTCGCGTCGAGGCCAGCATCCTTCCACAGGTCGTCGATCGGCTGGAGCGCCGGGAGGATGTCGCGGGTCTTGGCTCCGGCCCAGTAGGAATAGATGTCCGGCGGATCGCCCGATTTGAGGGTGTCTCCGATGCTCGATTTGAAGGATTCGTGGTCGAGGGGAGTGGCTATGAGGAGGTGGCCGGGATTTGCCTTGTTGAAGGACGAGACCAGGGAGTCGATTCCGCCGGAAAGGCTTCCGGAAAAATAATGCAGGAGACTTATCCTTGAAGTCTCCGCCTGCCTTGCCGCCTTGGCGGGTACGCAGGCGAGCCCTCCACAGGCCATCACGAGATTCACGGCCAGGATGGTAAGGGAGAACCGGAACGCTGACCCAAGGCCCATGCTGATCTTTGGCATTGCCGCTCCTACACGAAGCATAGGGCGGCGGAAGCCGGGACTCAAGGCGCGGGCCGATTAAGCGGCCTTAAGGCCCTGCCGCTGGACCGCGGTTCCGCCAATGGCCCTGGCCCGAAGGGACAGGCTTGGATCGTGGGACAGCGCCCGATGCCAGCTTGCCAGGTCGGTTCGGGCGCGAAAGCCATCCGGGGCCTGCCCGAAAGGCTAGAACGTGATCTCTTTCGATTTGGAGAACTTCATGAAGACCAGCAAGGACACGATCGTGAGCGCCGTCAGCACGGTGGCCAGCGCCGCGGCGTAACCGTAGTTGCCGCGGGTGACGAAGGTATACACCGCCAGGGTCAGGGTGATCGTCTTCGAATTGTACAGGATGATGGCGGTGGAGAGCTCGGTGATGATCGTCACCCAGCTGATGATGGCCCCCGAGATGATGCCGTTGGACATCATCGGCACGGTGATCCCGAAGAAGGTCTTCATCTTGGAGGCGCCCAGGCTTATGGACGCCTCCTCTATGGTGATCGGTATCTGCTGGAGGATGGCCACCGAGGACCGTATCGTGTAGGGCAGGCGCCTGATGCACAGGGCGATGACCATGATAGCCACGGTCCCGGTCAGCATGAAGGGCTTCTTGTTGAAGGCCATGACGAGGGCTATGCCCACGACGGATCCGGGGATGATGTAGGGGAGCATCGACATCGTGTCGATGGCCGTCGTCACGACGTTGCTCCGCCTGACCACGAGATAGGCGATGATGATGGCGATGAGGACGACCAGTACCAGGGCGATACCGCCAATTATGAAGGTGTTGGGTATCGCGTCGCTCATCCTCTTGATGGACGTCTGGTAGCTGCTCAGGGAATAGCCGGGCTTGAAGAGCTTGCCCGAGGTGTTCTGGAAGGACTGGTAGACTATGTAGACCTGGGGCAGGAAGGCGAGTCCCACGACGAGATAGGTATACAGGTGGATGAAGATGTTGAAGATGCCCTTCGCCTTCTTCCGCTCGATGGGATGCATGGCGTTCATCGTGAAGGCGAAGCGCTTGGCGAGGAAGCGCTGGGCCAGGAAGAAGGCGGCGGTGATGACGATCGCGATGACGCTGATGGCGGCCGCGAAACTGAAATTGGTCCCCGTCTCGCCCAGGAACTGGGTATAGATCTCGACGGGGAAGACCCGGTAGCCCTCTCCGATGAGGAGGGGCGTGCCGAAATCCGCGAAGGCCCGCATGAACACGAGGAGGGAGGCCGCGAGGATCGTGGGCATGCACAGGGGGATGACGACCTTGAAAAAGCGCTTGATCCCCGAGCAGCCGAGGTTGTCCGATGCCTCGAGGAGGGAATTGTCGATGTTCTTGAGCGCTCCCGAAACGTAGAGGAAGACCAGGGGGAAGAGCTGCAGGGTGAGCACGAGGAGTATGCCGTTGAATCCGTAGATGTTGGGCAGGGTCAGCCCCGTCACCGACTTGACGAAGGTCGTCACGATGCCCGCCCGCCCCAGGAGCTGGATCCAGGCGTAGGCGCCGATGAAGGGCGCGGACATCGAGCAGAGGATGATCAGGACCTGGATGAGTCCTTTGCCCCTGATCTCGTACATGTTGTAGAAATAGGAGAGGGGGACGCCGATGACCAAGGTCAGCAGCGTGGTCCAGATCGTGACGTCGAAGCTGTGGACGAGGGTCTGCGAATAGTACTTCGCGCTGAAGAACTTGACGAACCACTCGAGGCTCAGCTTCCCGTTTTCGCCTATCACTGAATTCCGCAGTATCGAATACATCGGGTAGAGGAGGAAGAGGGCATAGACAGCGAAGATGGCTATGTAGAGGACCGTCCAGATGTCGAAGAGCTTCTTGCGCGCCATTTTCACGCCTCTTCGTTCTTGTCGTTGTTCACGCCATCGAGGATGTTCCTGCTCCCGTCTTCCGTGAACACGTTGATCTTCTCCGGCTTGACCGTCAGGTAGATCATGCTCCCGGCCGCGATGGCCTCGTCGATCATGGACTCCTGGATGATCTCCACCTGCTGGTCGGAGTCGAGATGGACGAAGTAATGGGTGTTGAGCCCGAGGAAGACGCTTGAGTCGACGACGGTCCGCAGCCCTCCATTGGGCTCCGTGGAGATCACGAACTCCTCGGGCCGGACAGACACGATCACCTTCTGTCCCTTCCTGAATTCCTCCCTCAGCCCATCCAGCGGCACTTCGAGACCCTCGGGAAAGAGCAGTCGGGATCGGGCGCCTTCGACGGCGAGTTGCGCCTCGAGCACGTTGGTCTTGCCGATGAAGGTGGAAACGAAGAGGTTGGCTGGACGCTGGTAGATGTCCTTGGGCGTGCCGATATGCTGGATGACGCCGTCCTTCATCACCGCGATGCGGTCGCTGATCGCCATCGCCTCTTCCTGGTCGTGGGTGACATAGACGGTCGTGATGCCGACCCTGTTCTGGATCTCCTTGATGGCGAAGCGCATCTCGACCCTCAGCTTGGCATCCAGGTTGGAGAGGGGCTCGTCCATGAGGAGGACGTCGGGCTGGATGACGAGGGCGCGGGCCAAGGCGACGCGCTGCTGCTGTCCTCCGGAAAGCTTGTCGGGCATCCTGTTCTTGAATTCGTCGATCTTCATGAGCTCGAGGAATTTCTGCGTCTCGGTCTCGATCCTCTCGCGCGGGTATTTCCGGTTCTTGAGGCCGAAGGCCACGTTTCCCTTGACGGAGAGGTGCGGGAATATCGCGTAGTTCTGGAAGACCATGCCGATGTTCCGCTTGCTGGGATCGATCAGGTTGATCCGCTTGTCGTTGAAGTAGAAGTCGCCGCCTTCGATCGTGTTGAAGCCCGCGATCATGCGCAGCAGTGTCGTCTTGCCGCAGCCGGAAGGGCCCAGGAGGGTGAAGAACTCCCCCGCATGTATCTCGAGGGAAAGCCCGGAGATGATCGTGTTGGCGCCATAGCTCTTCACGGCGTTCTTGATCTTGATGTTGACGCTCATGATCGTGTGCTCCCCGTCCTGTCCGATGGAATCGCCTGCCGGGCGGTATGGTCGCCCGGCAGGCCAAGAAGCCCTTAGTTCAGTTTCGCCCAGAGGTCGGCCCATTTTTTCTGGATGTCTTTCTTGTGGGCCGCGGTGTAGGCGATATCCTCGTAGGCCACCTTGATGGAGGAGATGGGCTGGAGGAACTTGTTGGTGTTCGGGAACTTCGGGTTGACCGTGCGGTTGGTCAGGCTGGCGACGATCTTCTGGCACTCGTCGGACACGAGGAAGTCCATGAAGAGCTTGGCGTTGTCCGCGTTCTTGGAGTTGGCGACGATCGCGGAGGCGGCGGGGAGCCACACCGCGCCTTCTTTCGGGTAGACGACCCTGATGTTCTTGGCGCCGTCGGAGAGGAGGGCGACCGAAGGATCCTCATAGGTGAGGCCGACCGCGTATTCGCCCTGGTAGACGCCCTTGTACACGGCGGAGGAGCCGGAGGTCAGCTTGCCGGAGAGTTGCTTGATGAGGGATTCGACATAGGCCCAGGCCTGGGGGCTCTCGTAGCCGCCCTTGACGAGGAGGATGTTGCACAACTGCGCCCAGGCGCTCGATGACGACACGGGGTCCGCGGAGGCGATTTTTCCCTTGAGGGCGGGATTGAGGAGGTCGTCATAGCCGGTGACGGCCAGGCCGAGGGACTTCTCCAGGTCGGTGTTGACGAGGAGGCAGCTTCCCGACAGGAGGTAGTTCGTGAAGAAGCCGGTCGTGTTCTGGTAGCCGGCGGGAAGCGCGGCATTGCCCTTGGCGACATACTGCTGGAAGAGGTCCTTGTTCGTCTGGTAGACGCCCATGTTGACGCCGCCGAACATGACATCGGCCTGGGGATTGCCTTTCTCGGCGTTCAGCTTGGACAGGACTTCTCCCGTGCCCATCGACTGGAGGCTGATCTTGACCCCGTAATGATCCCCGAAATAGTACAGGATGCCTTGGATCTCCCCATCGGAGTTCGGGGAGTACACGACCAGGTTCCCGCTTGCGAAAGCCATCGTGGACATCGCCATGAGGGCCAATGTCGCGACCACGAACCGAGAGATACTTTTCATACAACCTCCTTGAACGTTTCAAAAGAAGCCAGGAGGAAGCGCCGGCATCAAGCCTTGCTCACGGATTCCTAACTTCAGGCCAAGGCTAGTATAGGTGGACGAAATTTAGGCGTCAATGCGTGTCGCCGCGCGCCTTGTCCGCCCAGGCCTTGGCGGCGAGGCCCGCAAGGACGACAAGGATTCCAGTTATCCTCCTCGGCGAGACGCCAAGGCCGGAAAAGGCATCCAGCGCGGCGCCGGCGAGGGCCTGCCCGGAGAAGATGAGGATGACGGCGGAGAAGGCGGAGAGTCGGGGGAAGATCAGGTTCGTGGCGCCTACGACCAGGAGGCCCATGATGCCGCCACCCAGGACCAGGACAGGACCGGCCGAAGCGAGGGCTCCGACGGCTCCGGCGAGGGGAGGGCGGAAGGCGGCGATGAGGACAAGGGTGGCGGCAAGTCCGACGAGGAAGTTGATCCTGGCGCTCCGGAAAACGCCGATCTTTCCTCCAAGTTCCGAGTTGAGGCTTATGGAGATGACGGGAAGTGCGCCGGAGATGAGGGCCACGAACATGGCCGGCGCATGGCCTTCCCAGCGTTCGGCCATGATTGCCACGCCGGCGATCGCGAGCGCGATGCCCGGAAGCTGGCGCAGGGAAAGCCGATACTTGCGTTTTCCCAGGAAGCCCGTCGCGTCCACCGCGACCGAACAAAGGGTCTGCCCAAGGAGGGCGAGGGCCACCGCGAGCGAGGCGCCAAGGACGGAAAAGGCATAATTGCAGGCAAATACGACACCCACGCCCACGAGGCCTCCCGAATAGGCAAGGATGGGAAGCCGTCCCGGCCTTCGTTCCTCCTTCTTGACGAGGAGGACCAGGCTGACCGCGGCAAGGCCTACGACATGGAGGGCCAAGGTCGAAAGGAGGCTTCCGACAAGGATGGCGAAGCGGCTGTTGAGGGCGTTCATGAGGGTGATGATGGCGCCCACGAGGGGCGCGAAGGCTGCGTACATGGGCGAAAGGCCTCCCTTGGCCTGCACCAAGTATCCGGCTATCATGGGCAAGGGGATAGGACATACGTCCTATCGGGCATGGAATTCGCGGGGGGGGCCGTCATGGAGAGCCTTGTTGCCTATGTGAAGCGATACGCCCTGGCCGAACTTCTTTCGCCCGACCTTCTCGGCCTCCTTGTCCCGATGCGGCGCGCGGCCGGGGAATATCTCATCAGGAAAGGCGAAAAAGTCGAGTGGCTGTTCTTTTTCGTGGACGGCAGGGCAAAGGTCTACAGCCACATGGAAAACGGCGCATCCCTCCTCGTGAGCTTCTATCGACCCTTCGATATCCTCGGGGACGTCGAGCTTTTTTCCAGCGAGCGCTACATCCTCGATGTGGTGGCCGTCACCGATATCGCCTGCCTTGGCCTCCCGGTCGAGGCGATACGCAAATCCGCGGATCGCAATGGCCGCCTTTTCATGTACCTGTGCGGCAGGCTCGGCCACAAGCTCGCCGACTACAACGCGATCGCCTCGATAAACCTCAGCTACCCGGTGGAAAACCGACTTGCCAGCTACCTTCTCGCCACCGTAGAGGATGGCGAAGGCAGCATGGGCGGCGCCGGCGGCACGGGCAGCACGGGCGGCGCAGGCGGCGCAGGCGGCGCCGAGCAGTTGGGTGAGATCGCGGATATCCTCGGGGCAAGCTACCGCCAGCTCTCCCGCGTGCTGCGCCGCTTGCGCGATGAAGGCATCCTGGACGAGACGAGGGGGAGGATCCGGGTCCTCGATATGGAGCGGCTCAGGACATTGGCCCGTGACCTCTACCTGGAAAGGCCGGCGGCTTCTGTGGACGCTTCCATGGCGCGAAAGGTATAGTGCTCGCATGACCACCACGGACCCACGGCACGGCGATGCCTATCTCTGCGTCTGCCTCAACCCCGTCATCCAGAAGACCCTTGTCTTCGGCAGCCTCGTTCCCGGCGAGGTCAACCGTTGCTCCGAGCACCGCGTCGATGCCTCCGGAAAGGGCGTCAACGTGGCCCGGGTCCTTGCCCAGACGGGCCGGGGCTCCATCCACCTCACCCAGGCGGGCGGAGCCAACCGGGACTGGTTCCTCGCCCTCTGCGCAAAGGACGGCCTCGCGGTCAGGGCGGTCGAGTCGGGCTCGGAGATCCGCTTCTGCTATACGGTGATCGATGAGGCGACCGGCGAGGCAACCGAGCTTGTCGAGGAGGCGAGTCCCGTAGAGGCGGGGACGGGAGAACGCATCCTCGCGGCCTTCGATGCGGAGCTGCCCGGATGCCGGTCGGTCGTCGTCTCGGGCACCAAGGCCGCGGGCTTCGACCCGGGGATCGTGCCGGAGATCGCGCGAAGGGCGAGCGCCGCCGGCTGCCTCCTGGTCCTCGACCTGAAAGGCGCCGACCTCCTCGCCAGCCTTCGATACCGCCCCCTCGTCGTCAAGCCCAACCTCGCGGAGTTCCTGGCCACCTGGCCCCTGGCACCCTCACCGTCGGCCGCTGGCAGCACTCCTTCCGCCGGCAAGCCCGGCGCCGCTGCGGGAGCGATCGACGAAGGGGCCGTCCGCGAGCACGCGGCCAAGATCGGCCGCGAACTCTTCGAAAGCCACGGGACCCACCTCGTCCTCACGCGCGGCGCCAAGTCCACCTGGTACTGGGATGGCTCGCTCTTGCGGGAGGAAGCCGTGGAGCCACGTCGCTCGCGCAACCCCACCGGTTCGGGGGATTCCTTCACCGCGGGACTTGCCGCCACCCTCGCCGAGGGCGGATCCCTGCGCGAAGCCATCAGGGAAGGCTCGAGGCTTGGCGGCCTCAACGCGGAGCGCCTCAAGCCCGGTTCGATACTTTAGGGGAGAAACGATGGACAGCGACCTGCAGACTATCAGGAAGAAGGATGCCTTCATAATTGACATGGATGGCGTCATCTACCATGGCAACCGCCTCCTTTCGGGGGCGGCGGACTTCGTGGCCTGGCTCCACAAGGAAGGGAAGCGCTTCCTCTTCCTCACGAACTCGAGCGAGCGCTCCCCAGCCGAGCTCTCCCAGAAGCTCTCGCGCCTCGGCATCGAGGTCGGCCCGGAGCACTTCTACACGAGCGCCCTCGCGACCGCCGCCTTCCTCGCGAGCCAGCACCCGGGCGGCTCCGCCTACGCCCTCGGCGAGCCCGGCCTCATCAACGCCCTCTACCAGGCGGGCTACACGATGAACGACATCAACCCCGACTATGTCGTCGTCGGCGAGGCGCGGAGCTACAGCCTGGACACCGTGGAGAAGGCCGTCCGCCTCGTCCTGGGCGGCGCGCGCCTCATCGGCACCAACCCCGACCTCTCGGGCCCCGGCGAGCGCGGCATCGTCCCCGCCTGCGGCGCCTTGGTCGCCCCCATAGAGCTGGCCACCGGCCGCAAGGCCTACTTTGTCGGCAAGCCCAATCCCCTCATCATGCGCCACGCCCTGCGCACCCTCGGCGCCACGCGGGAGACCACGGCCATAATCGGCGACCGCATGGACACCGACATCGTCGCCGGTGTCGAGGCGGGCATCGAGACCGTCCTTGTCCTCTCGGGCGTCACCTCGCGCGAGGAACTGGCCGTCTTCGCCTACGAGCCGGGCTTGGTGCTGGAAGGCGTCTTCGAGATACCGGGCTGAAACACCCGCCACCCCTCAAGGCTTGCCGCGCCGAGTCTCCGGCCATGCCATGGCTTGGCCACGGCGCCCGTCTAGTGCCCGTAGACGCCGACGCGCGCCAAGTCCTGCTTCCCGAAAAAAGGCTCGCCGGATCCGCGTTGGCCTTTGCCGAGGCGTCCAGGGGAAAGCCCAGGTCGCCCACCCACTGGACCACGAGCTTGCGCGCCTCGACCTCGTACTCGTCCTGGTGAAGGCCCTCGGGCAGGGCCTTGGGGTTGTTGCGCGCCACCGACCCGTCGGGAAAGACCGTGACAGCGGCGCCGTAGCTGTGCTGCGTGCCGACGACGGCATAGCCTTGGCTCGCTGGCGCGAGGACCTTGGCGTCGGCCATCCAGGGCGCGGGCTTGTCGCCCTTCCCGGGCGCGACAACTGTCTTTGCTTGGCGATGACCCAGTTCTCCGGGTATCCGTGGTCCGTGACCGCGGTCTGGGCTTTTTCATCGAGGGTGCCGATGACGATGGCGCAGACGAATTTCAGGTTGCCATAGGCATCCGCCTGTCCCTTCGCGTCGCCCGGCTTGTTGGCGTCATAGCCGAAGGTGTGCTTGTAGCCCCTGCCCAGCTGCTGGCATGCTTCCCGACGCTCGCATCGGCAGGCAGGAGGCGGTCACCGAACACGAGGACCGTGATGGTCCCATTGCTTGAGGCTCCCTCCATGTCTTGGCGATTCATTCGAGGCATGGACCTGGCATGCATGGCTTGACCGGAAGATGCGCATGTGGCGAGACTTTGCTGACCCGGCGACATAAGATCGGCTGAAGCCGCTGTTTGGTCGCCGGGTCAGCAAGGCAAGGTGCTTTCTTCTTCAAGCGCGCCCGCGGAGCCCACCTGCCGCCTCATGCCCGGCGGCAGCCAGCCTGGTCGGTATCAATTGGTTGAACCCCGCCCCTCCATTTCTATTGGAGGCGGCGCCGCGGGTGGGTAGACAGTCAGGGCCTGCCGCGCATCGCGCTACCGCGTGCGTGCGGCAGGCCCTGTCTGTCTACCCAGGCCCCGCCGATCCCGCATTTAAAAGGTCCGAGCGAGCCCTCTTCCCCATGGCGGCCGCCCAACCGGGACGGCCCCCGCGCCGCAGGCCTAGCTCGCGCCGCAGGCCTAGCCCGCACCGCGAGCCTAGCTCGCGCCGCAGGCCTAGCTCGCGCCGCGAGCCTAGCCCGCGCCGCAGGCCTAGCTCGCGCCGCGAGCCTAGCTCACGCCGCGAGCCTAGCTCGCGCACTCCTCGGCCGCGCTGCCCGCCGTGTCGAACTGGCTGTTGTAGATCTCCGCGTAGAAGCCGCACTTCGCCAGGAGCTCCTCGTGCCTGCCCTGCTCGACGATGTCGCCATCCTTCATCACGAGGATGAGGTCGGCGTTCTTCACCGTCGAGAGGCGATGGGCGATGATGAAGCTCGTGCGGTCCTTCATGAGGTTGTCCATCGCCCTCTGGATGAGGAGCTCGGTGCGGGTGTCGACCGAGCTCGTGGCCTCGTCGAGGATGAGCATCTTCGGGTCGGCGATGATGGCCCGCGCGATCGTGAGGAGCTGCTTCTGGCCTTGCGAGATGTTGTTCGCCTCCTCGTTGATGACCGTCTCGTAGCCCTGGGGCTGGGCCCTGATGAAGTGGTCGGCGTGCGCCGTCCTGGCCGCCTCGAAGACCTCGGCGTCGGTCGCGTCGGGACGCCCATAGCGGATGTTCTCCATGATCGAGCCGTTGTAGAGCCAGGTGTCCTGGAGGACCATGCCGAAGCACTTCCGCAGGTCCTTGCGCGTGAAGGCGGTCCCGTCGATCCCGTCAATCAGGATATGGCCCGACTCGAGGTCGTAGAACCGCATGAGGAGCTTGACCATGGTGGTCTTGCCCGCGCCCGTCGGGCCGACGATGGCGATCTTGTGCCCGCGGTCGGCGTAGGCCGAGAAGTCCTTGATGATGATCTTGTCGGGGGAGTAGCCGAAGCGCACGTTCCTGAATTCGATGTGGCCACGGACCAGGTCGGCGTCCGCGGGAGCGGAGGCCTCGGGCGCCTCCTCCTTCTCGTCCAGGAACTCGAAGACGCGCTCGGCCGCGGCGGCTGTCTGCTGGAGGACGTTGGAGATGTTGGCCAGCTGGGAAAGGGGCTGGGTGAAGGAGCGCACGTACTGGATGAAGGCCTGGATGTCGCCGACGGTGATGGCTTTCTGGACGGCGTAATAGCCGCCGAGCATGGAGATGGCGACGTAGCCCAGGTTGCCGATGAACATCATCATCGGCATCATGAGGCCGGAGAGGAAGGTGGACTTCCAGGCGACGCCGTAGAGCTTGGCGTTGTGCCTCTCGAAGGCCTCGACGCTTTTCCTCTCTCCGTTGAAGGCCTTCATCACCACGTGCCCGCCGTACATCTCCTCCACGTGGCTGTTGACGTTTCCGAGGTACTCCTGCTGCGCCTTGAAGAGCTTCTGCGACTTCTTGATGATGAAGCTCACGAAGACCATCGAGACGGGCATGATTACCAGGGCCACGAGGGTGAGCTTCCAGCTGATGGAGAACATCATGATGATGACGCCGAGGACGGTCGCCACCGAGGTGACGATCTGGGTCAGGCTTTGGGAGAGGGTCTGGTTGACGACGTCGACGTCGTTGGTGATGCGCGAGAGGACCTCGCCGTGGTTGGTGCCGTCGAAATACCGCAATGGCATGCGGTTCATCTTCTCGGAGAGGTCCTTGCGGAAGCGGTAGGTGATCTTGACGGCGATCCCCGACATGACCCAGCCCTGGATGTAGGAGAAGATGGCGGAGACCGCATAAAGCCCGAGGGTGAACAGGAGGATGCTCCCGATGCCGGAGAAGTCGACATCCCCCTTCCCGGAGAGCTTGGCCATGACTCCCTCGAAGAGCTTCGTGGTGGCCTTGCCGAGGATCTTGGGTCCTGCGATGGAGAAGGCGGTGGAGGCGAGGGCGATCACCCAGACGGCGATCACGGCGACGCGGTACTGTCCGATGTAGGCGACGAGGCGCTTCATGGTGCCCTTGAAGTTCTTGGCCTTGGCGCCGCCGCCCATCATCATGGGGCCGCCCATGCCGGGCCCACGGCCCATGCCGGGGCCGCGGCCGCCGGGGCCCATGCCAGTGCCGCGGGGGGCGGACATGGCTGTGTTCCTGTTGGTGTCGCTCATCGCAGTTCCTCCTCGCTGAGCTGGGAGGTCGCGATCTCCCGGTAGGTTTCGCAAGCCTCCATGAGGGCCTCGTGGGTGCCGATGCCCACGACGCGGCCATCGTCGAGGACGACGATCTGGTCGGCCGCCTTCACGGTGGCCACGCGTTGCGTGACGATGATGACGGTGGCGTCTCCGGTCTCCTCCTTGAGCGCGCGGCGCAAGGCGGAGTCCGTCTTGAAGTCGAGGGCGGAGAAGCTGTCGTCGAAGATGAAGATCGGCGGCCGCTTGACCAGGGCGCGGGCTATGGAAAGCCGCTGCTTCTGTCCGCCCGACACGTTCGAGCCGCCCTGCGAGATCGGCCTCCTCATTCCCTCTTCGCTTTCGGCTATGAAGTCGCTGGCCTGGGCTATCCTGGCCGCCCCTTCGAGGGCTTCGACCGAGGCACCATCGTCGGCGTAGCGGAGGTTCGATTCCACGGTGCCTGAAAAGAGGTTCGCCTTCTGGGGGACGTAGCCGATCTTCCCGCGCAGGTCTGCTTGGGAAAGCTCGCGGACGTCGATGCCGCCGACGAGGACGGAGCCCCCGGTGGCGTCATAGAAGCGCGGGACCAGGCCGACGACGCTCGACTTGCCCGAGCCGGTCGCTCCGATGATGGCCGTGGTATGGCCGGGCCGCGCCGTGAAGCTGATGCCGTGGAGGACATCCTCCTCCGCTCCCGGGTACCTGAAGGACAGGTCCCTGAACTCGACGCTCATCTCGGCCCCCGGGACGAAGGAGGCCGGGGCTTCTGGATCCTTGACGGAAGCCTCGGCCTCGAGCACCTCGGCGATGCGGTTTGCCGATACCTGGGCCCTCGGCAGCATTATGAACATCATCGACATCATGATGAAGGCGAAGAAGATCTGCATGGCGTACTGCATGAAGGCCATCATGTCGCCGACCTGCATGGAGGCCTGCGCGACCTGGTGGGCGCCCACCCAGATGATGAGGAGGGAGACGCCGTTCATGATGAGCATCATGACGGGCATCATCACGACCATCACGCGGTTCACGAAGAGCAAGTTCCCCGTCAGGTCCTTGTTGGCCTTGTCGAAGCGCTCCTCCTCGCGGCCCTGCATGTTGAAGGCGCGGATGACCATCATGCCCGAGAGGTTCTCGCGGCTCACGAGGTTGAGCCGGTCGATGAGCTTCTGCATGATCCGGAACCTCGGCACCGCGATGTTGAACACGACGACGATGAGGACGCTCAGCACGGCCACCGCGAGGGCGATGATCCACCACATCGAGGCATTCTTGGCCATGGCGCGGATGACGCCGCCGATGCCGATGATCGGCGCGTAGAAGACCATCCTGATCATCATGACGATGACCATCTGGAGCTGCATGACGTCGTTGTTCGTGCGCGTGATGAGGGAGGCCGTGGAGAAGGTGTCAAACTCGCGCAGGGAGAATCCTTCGACCTTGGAGAAGACGGCCGACCGAAGGTCGCGGGAGATGCCCGAGGCGACTTTCGCCGAGATGAAGCCGACGCAGACGGTGGCGATGGCCCCCAGGAGGGTCAGGAGGAGCATCATCGCGCCGATCTTCAGCATGTAGGCGCGCTGGATGGCCGCCTCGTCCATGCCAAGGGCCAGGTACTCCTCCTTGATCGCTAGGGCCGCGGCCTGGATCTTCATGCTCGGACCCAGGGTCGAGACCTTCTCGTTGACCCGCCCGGCGATGGCCATCCGCTGTTCGGCCGGCAACCTTCCCAGGAGCGCGAAGACATCCATGCCTGGAGGAAGCTTCGAAAGGTCAAAGCCTCCCTGGCTCCCCCCCTGGCCGCCCATCGCGGCGGCTGCCGCGGCGGCTGCCTTCGGGTCGGACATGAGCTTCTCGATGGAAGACACCGCAAGGAAGGACGAGGCGAGCTCGGCCTCGATGCCGTCATTCTCGGCCTTGTCCAGCTTCCTGAGCACAAGGACGTTTTCCTTGGCCAGCGCCGGGTACTTCGCCTCGAGGCTTTTCGCCCTGTCCGATCCCGCCTGGACGAGTTCGTAGTCGGCGCCTATCCGGGCGACGGTCGCGTCGTCCATGAAGAGGGCCAGCGAATCCATGGTGGTTTCGCGCATCGCCTCGGGGACCGCCCCCGCGACGCCGCCCTGCTGGATGCCGACATTCACGATCCGCGACATGTAGTCCGGCAAGGCGAGGTCGCAGTTCGCCTGTCCGTAGAGCAGGGCTATGGCCGCAAGGATCCAGCCGAGATATGGCCTTATGTAGTTGATGAGCCGCTTCATTTGTCCTCGTACTCCTTGTCCGATTCCTTGGGTTTCCCGATCACGCTTCCGCGCTTGTCTTGCATGAGGAACTCCTCGACCTCGGCCAGGAGGCCGATCAAGGTCCTCGACCTCTCCTCGCCAAGCCTGAGGCCCAGCTCATCCATCTTCTCGATATAGGGCCGGCGCATCTCCTCGATCGTCCTCCTGCCTTCGGGGCTGAGGCTGACTTTCACGACACGACGGTCGGATGAGTCCATGTTCCTCGCCACGAGCCCTTTGTCCTCCAGGTCCGTCACCATCTGGGTGACGTTCGAGGCAGTCACGTGGAGGCGGCAGGCGATGTCCGAGACCCGCATCCCGGCTTCGCCCAGGGCTTCGTGCTTCCTGATCATGAAGAGGAGGAGGGCTTGCCCCGGCTTGCCTCCCTGGCCCATGAACCTATGCGCAGTCAGGTGGAAGGCCCGTTCGAAACGGCCCATGGAATCCAGGAGCTCCCGGCCCATGGACGGCTCGGTGTCTTCGGTGGTTGGCATGGTCTCCTCTGCGGCGTCCTCGCCGGGAATTGGCCGATTGCTTAAGTAGCTAAAATATTTCTCGGTTAAAATATCGATTCAGCCTGTGAGAGGCAAGGGGAGCAGAAGGCAATTCAGGCTTTGTTCATATACGTTTCACATGATGAAATGAGGGATCCGCGGGGCGATATTGACACTTTTTGCTGGAATGCTAAAATAGAAAACACAGCCTAGGATATAATTCACCTTTCGATACCACCGGAGGAATACATTGGTCATATTGATGCCCGACTCATTCGCGCCCGACCTTCCCGGCAGGCTTGCGCCTTTCGGGGAGCTCACACAGGACCTTGGCCGCCTCTTCGAGGCGGAAGTCATCATCGTCCGTTCCAAGACCAGGGTCGACAAGGCCATGATCGACAAGGCGCCCAAGCTCAAGTACGTGATCCGCGGCGGCGTCGGCGTGGACACCATCGACATGGACTATGCCAAGGCCAGGAACATCGCCGTGGACAACACCCCCGAGGCCTCGAGCCTGGCCGTCGCCGAGCTGGCCTTCGCCCTCATGATCGCCATGCCCTGCCACATCGCGGAGGCCGACGCCACCATGAAGCAGGGCAAGTGGCTCAAGAAGGACTACGAGCGCATCGAGCTCTTCGGCAAGACCCTCGGCCTCGTCGGCATCGGCCGGATCGCGCGCGAGGTCGCCTCGAGGGCCAAGGCCTTCGGCATGAAGGTGATCGCCTATGACAAGTACGTGGCCAGCTCCGACGTCGCCGAGATGGTGAGCCTCGAGCGCGTCCTGGCCGAGTCCGACTTCGTGAGCCTCCACACGCCCCTCACCGACGAGACCAAGGGCATGATCAACGCGGCCCGCATCTCGACGATGAAGAAGGGCGCCCACATCATCAACACCTGCCGCGGCCAGGTCATTGTCGAGGAGGATGTCGCGGAGGCCTTGAAAAGCGGCAAGCTCGGCGGCTATGCCGGCGATGTCTTCTACGCGGAGCCGCCTGAAGGCTCGCCCCTCCTCACCGCGCCCCGGGCCGTCCTCACGCCCCACCTGGGCGCCTCGACCGCGGAGAACCTCCTGCGCCTGGGCGACTGCATCGTCGAGCGGATGCGGACGTACACGAAGAAGTGAGAGGAGCGGGAAATATTAGTACGTATTGGTTTGATATCGAGCAAGGAGTTCATATGAAGCGTGTGATCAATTTTTCGGCGGGTCCCGCGGCCATCCCCGTGGAGGTCCTCGAGCAGGCGCGTGACGAGATGCTCGACTGGAACGGCACCGGCTGTTCCGTCATGGAGGTCTCCCACCGCGGCAAGGAATACGACGCCCTCCACCACGAGACCATGGACCTCTTCCGCGAGCTGGCCGGAATGGGCAAGGAGTGGAACATCCTCTTCGCCACGGGCGGCGCCTCGACCCAGTTCTTCATGCTCCCGATGAACTACCTCGGCGCCAACGCCGCCGGCGCCAACGCCAGCGGAGCTGGCGAGGGCAAGCAGGCCGACTACATCGTAACGGGCAATTGGTCCAAGGCGGCGGTCAAGGAAGCCAAGCGCTTCGGCAAGATCACCTTCCCTGCCAACATGGAGCTCGAGGGCGAGGTCTTCAAGACCATACCGAAACAGGGCGACCTCAGGTTCAACCCCGCCGCCGAGTATGTCCACTACACGAGCAACAACACCGTCTGCGGCACCGAGTGGTTCTATACCCCCGACACCAAGGGCAAGCCCCTGGTCTGCGACATGTCGAGCGACATCTTCAGCCGACCGATGGAGTTCAACAAGCATTCCATGATCTACGCCGGCGCGCAGAAGAACCTCGGCCCCTCCGGCGTCACGGTCGTGGCGATGAAGGACGAATTCCTCGCCAAGGCCCACGACGACCTTCCCACGATGATGTCCTACAAGGTCTTCAAGGACAAGGAGTCGATGTTCAACACGCCTCCCTGCTTCTCCATCTACGTGCTCAACCTCGTGATGAAGTGGCTCAAGAAGAACGGCGGGCTCGAGGCCATGGGCAAGGTGAACGACGCCAAGCAAAAGGCCCTCTACAGCGCCATCGACGGCTCCAAGGGCTTCTACACCGGCCTGGCCGACAGGGATTCCCGCTCCTGGATGAACATCGATTTCAAGAACCCCACGCCTGAGCTGGACGAGAAGTTCATCAAGGAAGCCAAGGGCGCCGGCATCGTCCAGGTCAAGGGCTACCGCAGCATCGGGGGCATCCGCCTATCCTGCTACAACGCCGTGAGCCTCAAGGATGTCGAGACCACCATTGGCTTCATGCAGGACTTCCAGAAGAAAAACGCCTAGGTCCTTCCGCCGTCCAGAAAGCAAGCCGCCACGGGAAACCGTGGCGTTTTCATTGGATTGTCCCGCGCCGGAACGTTGCTGGCCCGGCAACATAACATCGGGCGCTCTCCCATGATTCTGGCCCGTCGCTACGGGTCAGCAATGGTCGTATGCCCCTCCCAAGATCTACCGCCGGCGAAAGAAGTCCAGCGAATATATCAGAGGAGGGACAGAGCGGAATAGAGATCTTTTGCCAACTTTGCGGCCGATGCAGGAGGGCAGCGGAGGAGGATGGCGTCCGGATCCTTGCTCGGTATCCTTTCGCACCGGCCTTCCGCCCCGATCCTGGCCACGACGTCCGCGTGCTCGCGGCACCTGCCGTTCCTGAATAGGGCGGCCACGATGATAGGTTCGGGGCCTTTCCCTTGGAGCGCTATCCCGAGGAGGGCGTCGGCTCCGCCGTCGGCGGAGCCGGCGGGACTGACGGCCGCGCGCCCAGGCCCGATCAGGCTTCCCTCGCCGTCGTCAAAGGTCGAGCGCACCCTGATGAGGACGCCGTATTTTTCGCCAAGGGTCGCCGACTTGTCATGGAGGACCCTGGCGCCGTTCATGGCAAGGCGGTACATTTCGCCGTAGGACAGGTAGGGCATGAAGCGGGCTTGTGGCACTATCCTCGGATCGGCGGCGGCGACTCCGGGCACGTCGGTGTAGATGTCCACGAAGTCGGCCTTCAGGTAGGCGCCGATCCCTACGGCCGAGGTGTCGCTTCCCCCCCGTCCCAGGGTGACAAGGCGGCCTTCCGGGTCGACGGCCTGGAAACCGGTGATGACAGGCACGATCCCCGCGTCGAGGAGGTCCCGGATGGGCTTGGGGTCCACGGAGCTTGCCTGCGCGTCTCCGAAGGGGCCGTCTGCCCGGATGCCCGCGGTATAGGCGGTCATGGGCTGGGCCTTGGTGCCCTGGGCGCAGAGGAGGGCGGCGACGAGGGAAGCCGAGATCACCTCACCCGTGGAAGCCAGGAGGTCCCGGATGAGGGCTTCAGCCTCGGCCCCCGCGCCTCCCGGGAAGGAAATGCCGTCGAGGAGGGCAAGAAGGGTATCGGTCGCATAGGGATCGCCCTTGCGACCCATGGCGGAGACCACCACCACGACGCGATCCCCTCCCGAGGCCGCCTTGGCGACCTTGGCGAGGAGGCATGCGCGGGCGTCCGGATTGGCCACCGAGGTGCCGCCGAACTTCTGGACGATGAATGCCATGGGTCCCTCCTTGCGATCCGGCTACTTGACGAGGCCCCGCGCGATCATGACCTCGGCGATCTGGACCGCGTTGAGGGCCGCGCCCTTCCTCAGGTTGTCGGACACCACCCAGAGGTTGAGGCCGTTCCTCACCGTGGGATCCTTGCGGATCCTGCCCACGAAAACCGCGTCCTGGCCGTCGGCGTCCAGGGGGGTGGGGTAGACGAGCTTGGAAGGATCGTCCATCACCTTGACCCCTGGGGCGGCGCGGAGCATCTCCCGCGCCGCGCCCGGGTCGCAGGGCTTCTCCGTCTCGATGTTGACCGACTCGGAGTGGCCTCGGAAGATGGGAACGCGGACGGCGGTGGGGCAGACCTCGATGGCCGGATCGAGGATCTTCTTCGTCTCGTTCACCATCTTCATCTCTTCTTTCGTGTAGCCGTTCTCGAGGAAGTCGTCTATGTGGGGGAGGGCATTGAACAGTATCTGCCTCGGGTAGACCTTTGCGACGATCGGCGCGCCGCCGGCCCAGCTCTTCACCTGGTCCTTGAGCTCCTGGATGGCCGGCGTACCGGTGCCGGAGATGGCCTGGTAGGTGGAGACGACAATGCGCTTGATCCTGAAGGCGTCATGGAGGGGCTTGAGGGCGACGAGCATCTGGATGGTCGAGCAATTGGGGTTGGCGATGATGCCCTTGTGGCCGTCGAGGGCGGCGGGATTCACCTCGGGCACGACAAGGGGGGTGCCGGGATCCATGCGCCAGGCCGCGGAGTTGTCGATGACGATGGCGCCTTCGTCCACGGCGACGGGAGCGAGTTCGAGGCTGCCATCGGCGCCGACGGAGAAGAGGGCGAAGTCCACGCCGACGAAGGCGCCTTTGCGCGCGGCCTTGACCGCGACGCTCCTGCCATGGAACTGCACCGTCTTGCCGACATTGGCGGCCATATCGAGGGGCACGAGTTCCTTGACCGGGAAGTTCCGCTGCTCGAGGGTCTTGATCATCTCCTGTCCGACGGCCCCAAGGGCTCCGACCACGGCGACGTTGTACTGTTTCACTCTGTCATCCCTCCCTATCGCTATTTCTTGAAGGCCGCGAGCGCCAGCTTGAGCTTCGCGACGCCCTTCGCGCACTCCTTGGTGGAGCAGGAATAGGCTAGCCGCAGGAAGCCTTCACCCGCGTCGCCGAAGACGCTGCCCGCGACCGCCGCGATGCCGTGCTCGGCAAGGAGGTAGTCCGCGACCTCGGCTGAAGTCTTGCCGAAAGAGCGTATGTTGGGGAAGAGGTAGAAAGCCCCCATGGGCTCGGCCACGGTCAGGCCTGGGATGGCGCGGAGGCCATCGAGCATTATCCTCCGGCGCTCGCCGAACTCGCCCACCATCCGCGCGACACAGGCCTGGTCACCGGTGAGGGCCGCCGTCGCTCCGTGCTGGATGAAGGTGTTGACGCAGACCGTCGTGTACTGGCGGACCTTGAGGATGGCCCTGGTGAGCTCCTCTGAGGCCACGGTCCAGCCGAGGCGCCAGCCGTCCATGGCATAGGTCTTGGAGAAGCCGTTGATGATGACGGTCCGCTCGGCCATGCCGGGGATGGAATAGATGCTCGGCGCCACCGGGCCCTGTCCGTACCAGATGCGCGCGTAGATCTCGTCGGAGAGGACGACCAGGTTGTGCTTTTTCGCGATCCTGGCCAAGGCCTCAAGGCTCTCCTTGCTTTGGACGCCGCCGGTCGGGTTGCCGGGGCTGGTGATGCACAGCATGCGGGTGCGGCTCGTGATGCGGCGCTCCACTTCCTCGGGGTCGAGGGCAAAGCCGTCCTCCTCGCGGGTAGCCACTTCCACGGGCACGCCGCCGACCAGGGAGGCGATGGACTTGTAATGGTGCCAATTGGGATTGGGCACGAGCACCTCGTCGCCGGGGTTGATGAGGGCCATCATGGACACGAGGATGCCCTCGTTGGCGCCGGCCATAACCACGGCCTGATTTTCGCCATCCACGCCGATGCCGGTATCGATGCGCGTGCGCTCTCCAATGGCCTTCCGGAGGGAGGGGATGCCGAGGTTGGGGGCGTAATGGACCTCCCCGCGCTGGAGGGCCGCGGCGGCGGCTTCCTTGATGTGGGCGGGGGTGTCGAAGTCCGGCCTTCCGATCTGCCAGTGGATGACCTCGCGGCCCTTGCCCTCGAGCTCCTTGACCATGTCGAAGACCTTGCGGATGCCGGAGAAGGGGACCTGCTGGAGGCGCGCCGCCATTGCCTCGGCGGGCTTGAATGCGGGAAAGGCATCGTTGCTTTCCATTGCGGTAGGCTCCTTTATTTGTGCTTTCGCTGGATGAGGTCGTCGTATTCGCTTGCGTCGATATGGGCTTCCACGATGACCGGCCCCTCGGCCTTGAAGGCCTCGACGAGGGCGGCCCTGTACTGCGCCGCGTCATCCGCGCGGATCACGGGCACGCCGAAGACGTACTTCGCCGTCGGGCAGGGCTCGTGATGGAGTTCGGTCCTGTAGCGGGGGAAATCCTTGCGGTCCTGCTTGAGCCGGATGAGGTCCAGGCTTTCGTCCGCGAGGACCACGAAGACCACGCTTAGCTTCCTTCGCCTCGCGACCGCCATCTCGCCGGCCATCATGAGGAAGGAACCATCGCCGGTCACGCAGGCGACCTTGCGTTCAGGGTGGCATAGCTTGGCGGCCATGGCCGCCGGGACGCCGAAGCCCATGGAGGAGCAGCCGTTGGTCATGAGCTGGAGGCCGGGCGCGGGGGTTTTCCACATCTGGCCGATGAGGTGGGTGTGGGCTCCGACGTCGCAGGCCATGATGCCGTCGGCGGGCAGGAGCTCGCGGAGGATGGCAAGGGCGGCGCGGGGGCCGAAGCTTCCGGGGGGCGGTTCCATGGCCTTGAACATGGCGGTCTTGCGCTGGATCAGGGCGGCCTTGTCCCAGCCGGAGGCGATCGGTGTGGCGGCGGCCAGGCGTTTGAGCGAGGCCGTTATGTCGCCCACGATGTCGTAGACCTCCCGATAGACGGTCCGGTCGATGTCGGCTTCCACGGTGTCGAGATGGAGGAGGGGCACCTCGGGCATCCAGTCCTCGAAGTTGAACTCGACCGGGTCATAGCCGACGGAGACCACGAGGTCCGCCTGCCGGTTTGTCTCGGCGACGCGGTCGGATAGCGCATGGAAGAGGACCCCCGCGTACCAGGGGTGGTCTTCGACGAGCATGCCCTTGGCCATGGGCGTGAGGACCACGGGTATTCCGTGCTTCTCGGCGATCTGGGCGACGAGGGCGCCCGCCTTCGCGCGCACGGCGGAGAGCCCCAGGGCGATCAAGGGCCGCCTGGAGCCCTGGAATACCCTTTCCATCGTGGACAGGAGGGCCTCGTCCGCGGGGTTTATCGAGGCCATGCGCGGCCAGGAAGGGGCGAAAAAGGAAGAGGGCGCGTCAGGGATGGAGCGCGACCCCAGGTCCTCGGGAAGGCCGATATGGACGGGTCCCGGGGCTTCCGCCGTGGCGACGCGCAGGGCCTGGGCGAGGATCTGGTCAATCCTCTCCGCGGTAAGGCGGGTGGTCAATTTCGTTATCGGGCGGAAAAACGCCTGCTGGTCGATCGCCATCTGGACAGTCCGGCCGATCATTTTTTCCGGGGGCTCGCTGGAGAGGGCGAGGACCGGAGAGCGGTCAAGGAGGGCGTTGACCACCCCGGTGCTCAGGTTGCTCGCTCCCGGCCCGACCGTGCCGTAGCAGACCCCGGGGATCCCGGTGAGGCGAGCGGTGACGTCGGCCATGAAGCCGGCGCTCGCTTCGTTGCTCACGAGGACGAACTCCAGGCCTTCCTTCCTCATCGCTTCCATATAATAAAGCCAGGAGCCGCTCGGCACGCCGAAAACGAACCGAACCCCCCGCTCTTTCAAGCGCCGTACAAGCTGCTCCGCGACAGTCGTCATAGTGCCACCTTGGAAAATATATCCAACATCCTATATCCTATATACTTATCATGGGATTCAGGGAAAGGCAAGGATTACTTGCAGGATTCGAGACTTCGGAAGTTTCACTTTCGCTATTGCGTTGATACGTGCTATAGTATCGATAATACAGGATATTTCCTATAGGATTGCATCATAAAGGAAGGAAGCCGCCATGGCCACAAAAATAGTCAGCCTTTCCATGCGCGAACAGATCTATGACGCGCTGCGCGATTTGATCCTGAAGAATACATACCGGCCGAATTCCGTCCTCCAGATCGACCGCCTGGCCGAGGAGTTCGGCGTCAGCGCCACCCCGGTGCGGGAAGCCCTGGTCCGCCTGGAGGCGGACGGCCTGGTCAACCTCATACCCAACAAGGGCGCGATGGTGACGGATATAAAGGAAGAGGACATCAGGAACACCTGGGAGATGCGGCAGCTGTTGGAGCCCTACGCCGCCGGCCGGAGCGCGACGCTGATCCCCGGCAGCGAGATCCTCGAGCTCGAGGAGAAGATCCTCAGCCTCCGCGACGAGCCCTTCGACAACGAGCGCTATGTGGAATGCGATGCCAGGCTTCACGAAATACTCTTCATCCACCTCGCGAACACCGCGCTGGTCGACATGATCCAGCGGGTGCACCAGAGGTCCATACGGATCAGGTATTTCCCCGAAGGCTCTGGAGCCCTCCACGAGCGGACGGTGCACGAAGTGATCCAGGAGCACCTGGCCATACTGGCGGCCATCCGGACCAGGGACGCGGCCAGGATCTCCGAGCTTGTCCTCGAGCACCTCAAGAACGGAGAGAAGCGGGCCATGGCGGCCCTGACCGGAAAGGGCTGAACCGAGCTTCCCGTCTTTCCCCCTGATTCCTTGCGGCCCGTCATCATCGCTTTCCCGAAAACGCACCTTGCCTGCCATGATGGCAGTCGTCCGCTTTGAATCGCGGGACCGGGGCATATGGATAGGCTGTTGTTTTAAACCTTGCGCCTATGGGAAACGGGTGCTACAATCTAGGATATAGGATATAGGATATAAACGGTGTGAAAGCGCCTATCTCCTATCGCTGTATAGCTATGCGGCTTTCCTAAACAGGTTGACGAAATATTTTCGAACCTAGTCCTTTATCCTGCGAGGGGGAATTGTGAGTTTCAAAGGCCTGGCTAAGTTGAAAAAGACGCCGGTTGTCGTTGCGGACACCGACGAGATGCTTGAAGATACCGAGGCGGAGTACAACTACCGAAAGAAATTCGGAGCCAAATGGCTCGTGATCATCATGGTGATCTCGGCGATCTTCATCGGATACCAGCTGATCACCGCCGGTTTCGGGATGCCCGAGGTGATGAAGCACAATGCCATCCACCTTGGCTTCCTCCTCTGCCTCACTTTCCTGTATTTCCCGGCCTCCAAGGGCTCTCCCAGGGCCAGGCCGAGCAACCTGGACATCGTCTTTTCCCTGGTCTCCGCCCTCTGCGCCGTCTACACGGTCATCAACCGTGACGCCTACCTCCTCCGGAGCGGCATCCCATCGATGTCGGACTACATCATCGGCGTGATCACGATGGTCCTCGTCCTCGAGGCGACCCGGCGCACCGTAGGCGGCCAGATGCTCTGGATCTCCATCATCTGCCTCGCCTACATGTGGGCAGGTCCCTGGATGCCGGGCGTCTTCTCCCACCGCGGGACATCGGTGCAGCGCATCATCCAGGCCATGTACCTGGGCGGCGATGGCATCTATGGCATGCCCCTCAACGTCTCGGCCACCTACCTCATCATCTTCGTCATCCTCGCCGCCATACTCGACAAGAGCGGCCTGGGCAAGCTCTTCAACGACCTTGCCATGGGCGCCGGCGGGCGCATGGTCGGCGGACCGGCCAAGGTCTCCGTCGTCGGCTCCGCCCTCGTGGGCATGATCTCCGGCAGCGCGGCCTCCAACGTGGCGACGGTCGGATCCTTCACCATCCCCCTCATGAAGAAGATCGGCTATCCGCCGGTCTTCGCCGGCGCGGTCGAGGCCGCGGCCTCCACGGGCGGCCAGCTCATGCCGCCGATCATGGGTTCCGCCGCCTTCATCATGGCCGAGTACCTGGGCATCCCCTACCTCACCATCGCCGCGGCCGCCCTCATTCCCTCACTCCTTTTCTTTGGCTCCGTCTTCTTCCAGGTCGACCTCCGTGCCCGGCGCCTCAAGCTCAAGGGCCTGAGCAAGGAAGAGATGCCGGACGTCAAGAAGACCGTCCTGCGCTATGGCCAGATGATCATCCCGATGATCGTGCTGGTCTGGCTCATGATGCAGGGACGCACCGCCTTGTATTCGGCCTTCTTCGCCGTGGTCCTCACGATCATCCTCTCCTGGTTCAGGAAGGAGACGAGGATAGGTTTCAAGGAAGCCAAGACGGTCGCCGTCAACGCGGCGCGCTCAAGCCTCGCCATCGGCATATCCATGGCCGCGGCGGGCTTCATGATCGCCGCCTTCTCCATGACGGGCCTCGGGATCATCCTCGCAGACAGCATCGTCGCTGTCTCGGGTGGCAGCCTCATCATCGTCCTCGTCCTCACCATGGTCGTCGCCATCATCCTGGGCCTGGGCTTGCCGACGAGCGCCTGCTACGTCATCACGGCCTCCATCTGCGCACCCATCCTCATCAAGGTCGGGCTCTCGCCCTTCCAGGCGCACTTCTTCGTCTTCTATTATTCCTGCCTCTCCACGGTCTCCCCGCCCATCGCCCTCGCGGCCTACGTGGCGGCAGGCATCGCGGGCGCCAACACGGACAAGGTCGGCTGGATGGCCTTCAGGCTCGCCCTCGCCGGCTTCATCGTGCCCTTCTTCTTCATCTACCAGCCCGGCATGCTCCTCATGGGACCGGACGCGGCGGGCAAGCTGGTCCTCAACGGAGTGCACACCCTGGACCTGATCCAGTCCGTGGTATTCGGCATGGCCGGCATCTGGCTCCTCGCGGTCTCCGTCGAAGGCTACTTCCTCATCAAGTTCCCCGTGTGGCTTCGCCCCGTCTTCTTCGTGGCCGCCATCCTCCTCATCGCCCCGGGACTCGTGACCGACGCGATCGGCCTGGTCCTTGCACTGCTGGGGATCGCCGCGATCCTGATCGTCAAGAAAAGACGCGGGGATGCCGGGTTGGCAGCCGCCGCATAGTGGATCTTCGCCGGACCCGCAGGCTCCGCCCAGGCGAAGCCTGCGGGGTTCCGGTTCTCTATAGGACCTGTACGAAGCTACGATTTTTTCAAGGAGGACGAACGATGAAGATTTCCGTCAGGCTCGTCGCAATTGCGGCGACCCTCCTCGCGCTCGCCGGGCCCGCGGCCTTTGCGGCCCCGGTCAAGCACCTCACCATGGGAACGGCCGGCGTCAGCGGCACCAACTATCCAACGGGCATCGCCATGTGCCAGCTCTGGAACCAGAACATCCCGGACGTGAAAGCCGTCGCCATCGCGACGAACGGCAGCCCGCACAACATCGACCTCCTCCGCACCAATGACGCGGACGTCGCCCAGTGCCGGTCCCTCGAGGCCTTCCGCGCCATCAACGGCGTGGCTCCCTATCCGGAAAAGATGCCCTGGATCCGCGCCATCACCGGCGGCCTCTTCGCCGATGCCTTCCAGGTCGTGGCCCGCAAGAAGAGCGGCATCACCTCCGTCGCCGATTTCAAGGGCAAGCGCATCGCCGTCGGCCCCGTCGGTTCCGGTGGAGAAGTCGACGCCCGCGAGACCCTCGCGGCCTATGGCCTCACCTACAAGGACATGAAGGTCAGCTTCGTCGAGTACACCCAGGGCGTGGAAATGCTCCAGGACGACCAGGTCGACGGAGCCATCCTCGGCCTCGCCCTCGGAGCCTCAGGCATGATCGAGCTCATGCTCGACGGCAAGACCAACCTCGTCCCCATCACCGACGCTGCCCTGGCCAACCTCAAGAAGGTCAACCAGTTCTACATGCGCCGCGTGATCGCGGCCAACACCTATCCGAACCAGCCCACCGCGGTCGCCACGGTCGGTACTCCGCCCGACGTGATCATCGTCCGCGCCGAGATGGACGACAAGCTTGTCTACGCGATGACCAAGACCCTCTACGAGAACCTCGCGACGGTCCAGGCGGTCTCCGCCAACCTGAAGCAGTTCACGAAGGACCTTGTCCTCCCGGACGACCAGATGCTCGTGCCCTACCACCCGGCCGCTCGCAAGTACTTCGTCGAGCAGGGCTGGCTCAAGCCCTGATCTGACCCGATTCCGGATCTGAGATGAGGGCCGCCCGGGGAAGCTTTCCCTCGGGCGGCCATTTTTTAGCCAGGAGGACCTCATGAGCGAAGCGTACAGGAAAGATAATGCCTATTGGGTCAGTCCCTACAATTTCAAGCCCGAGGTCCTTGCGCAGCGCCCAAGCGGGCGGAAGGTCCTCATCCACGACGCGACCTTGCGGGACGGCGAGCAGACGCCGGGCGTGGTCTTCCGCAAGGAGGACAAGGTCGCCATCGCGCGGGCCCTGGATGGTGTCGGGGTGGACAGGATCGAGGCCGGGATGCCGGCGGTCTCCCCGGAGGATTTCGAGGCAATTGTCGAGATCTCCTCATTGGGCCTCAAGTCCAGGATCTTCACCTTCGCCCGCGCCATGGCCGAGGATATCGACAAGGCCCTCGCCTGCGGCGCCCATGGTGTCGTGATCGAGGTCCCGATCGGCTATCCAAAGCTCCAGCACCAGTTCAAGTGGACCTGGGAGGATGTCTTCCGGAAGAGCGTCCCGATCATCGACTACGCCAGGTCGAAGGGCCTCTACACCGTCTACTTTCCCTACGACTCCACAAGGGCGCGGGAAGAGGACCTCGACTCCCTCCTTGAGGGGATCATGCGCGAGTCCCCGCCGGATTCGATCGGCATCGTCGATACGATGGGCTGCGCGACACCCGAGGCGATTGCCTACCTGACGCGCAAGTACAAGGAGGCGACTCGGCTTCCCGTGGAGATCCACACCCACAACGATTTCGGCATGGCCCTGGCCACCGAGCTGGCCGCCGTGGGAGAGGGCGCCGACGTGGTCCATTCCTGCGTCAACGGCCTTGGCGAGAGGACCGGCAACGCGGCCCTCGAGGAACTCGTCATGGCCCTCGACCTCCTCTATGGCTCTCCCACCGGTTGCGACATCGGCTCCCTCAAGGACCTTTCGGCCCTGGTGGCGGAGCTGAGCCGGGTTCCCGTGGCGCGGAACAAGCCCGTCGTGGGCGAGGAGAATTTCACGAGGGAGTCGGGCATCGGCGTCAACCTCGTCGTGGAGAATCCCCTGGTCATGTTCGCCGTCCATCCGGGCATGGTGGGCAGGAAGGGGAAGGTGGTCCTCGGCAAGAAAAGCGGCAAGCTTTCAATCACCTACAAGCTGGCGGAACTTGGCCTGGGCGGACTGGACGACGACCGCTGCGGCGCCGTCCTCCTGGAGGTGAAGGACCTTGGCAACGAAAAGCGGACACTGGTGACGGACGAGGAATTCATCGCCATCGTGAAGCGCCTGCGCTAGCCCCTGGCAATTCCTTGTTGCGCCCCTCCCCGGGCATGGATATACTTGGCGTCAACGCCGATTTGAAAACCCGGGGAGTCGCTATGAAAAATAGGAGCGTCCCGTCCTTCGGTCTGCTTTCCGCCCTTGTGCTCATCATGCTCTCGCTATCGTTGCCCGTCTCCGCCCAGGACCGCGGCCTGAGCGTGGTGACCCAGGAGATCACCGGCAGGGCCGATTTCGATCCCGGCCGCCAGTATGCCGTGGTCATAGGCATCGACAGGTACAAGGAATGGCCGACGTTGAGGAGCGCGGTGGCCGAGGCGAAGGCCGTCAGGAAGATCCTCTTCGATCGCTATTTCATCGACGAGTTCTTCGAGCTCTATGACGCAGGCGCGACGGCGGCGAACATCCGCAGGCTCTTCATGGAGACCCTCCCCTCGAGGATCGGCCCCAAGGATTCCCTCCTGGTCTTCTACGCGGGCCATGGCCAGACGGACTCGACCAAGACCGGCTTCTGGATCGCCAGCGACGGCTCCAAGGACATCTTTTCGCAGAACAACTGGATACCCAACGCCCAGCTGCGGAACATGATCGGAAACCTCAAGGCCCAGCGCATCCTCATCCTGGCCGACGCCTGCTTTTCCGGGGACTTCCTCAACGTTAGCCGGGGGGCATCGCCAACCATTGACAATGCATATTATCGCAGGGCTTTGCAGCTCACCGCCCGCCAGGTCCTCACCTCCGGCGCGAGCGAGAGCGTCCCTGACGAGAGCGAGTTCGGGCACCAGCTGCTCAACCTCCTCGAACGCAACGAGGCGCCGATCCTCGACCCGTCGTCCATGTACGAGCGCATCCGGCTCGGCGTCACGCAGACCATGCCGCTGCTGGGTACCTTCACCGGGAACGAGGAGGGGGCAAGTTTCGCCCTTTTCCTGAAAGCGGCGGGGACGGCCGCCGGCGCGGACCTTGCCGGTGGCGGAGACGGCGGGAGGCCTGCCTCCTTGGCGCCGCCGACCGGCAAGGCCGACCTCATGGTCAAGGCCGACCAGCCAGGTGCCGAGGTCTTCGTGGATGGCGTCCCTTACGGAAAGGCGCCCGTCCTTGTGAAGAGGCTCGATGCGGGGCGGCCGCTCAAGGTGGTGGCCTCCACGGACACCATGTCGGGTTCCGCCGAGATAAGCCTGTCCCCGGGGGACCTCAAGGACCTAAGCCTTTCCCTGAAGGCCCTCGTGGGCAACCTCTATGTCGCCTCGAACGAGGCGGCCGTGAATCTTATCATCGACGGGGCAGATATGGGCTCCCTTGGCCCAGGGCTTTTCAAGGCGCTGTCCGTCGGCGTGAAGAACCTGGAGCTGAAGGGCATGGACCTCTATGGCACGGCCCTGGCAAAGATCAGCCCTGACGAGACCACGGAAGTGCGCATCGTCGTCCGTCCCGTCGGCAGCCTTTCGATCGACGCGCCTCCTGACGCGCCAATCAAGATCGAGGGCGCGGACTGGACGATTGAAAGGGTCGGCGGCGGCCCCGTCCCCAATGTGCCGGAAGGCAAGCTCATGTTGAGGGCGGGTGGCAGCGGCGGGTATTTGCCTGCCACGGAGACGATGAACCTCGCGCGCGGACAGGCCATCGCTTGGAAACCCTGGAAGGGAGGCCGGATGGCCTTTACCCCAGGGCTGGAAGGCGTCCAGTGCTCCATCGACGGAGCGCCTGCCGTCGAGGCCAGCGGCGGCATCGATGGCCTGGCCCCGGGCTTGCGGAAGCTCCTGTTCAAGAAGCCAGGCTACCGGGATGGTTCCCAGGCCGTGACCCTTGAGCTGGGCCGGACCGCGGAGGTAGGCGTCATCCTGGAAAGGCTCGAGCCTGCCCTGCTCAGCTTTGACGACTTTGGCATCGACCTCCGATTGGAGGCGGAGGCCGGGACGGTCACTGGGCCACAGGGGCGATCCGGGGCCGCCATGGCATCCTGGTCGGTCGCCTCAGGCATTCCTGTCAAGCTGGCCTTTGCCTCGCCATATGCCCTTAGCCTGGACATCCCCGCGATCGAAACGACCTTCGCCGAAGGCGAGGTTCGGCAGTTCGCGATTCCCGCCGGAGCCATCGCCCTGCCCTGGCTGCCTGAAGGCACCGGGCTTTCCATCGGCGATGGCCGCTCGCGTGAACTCGAGAACAGCGGGACCGAGGGCTTCACGTCCCGCCTCCTTCCCCCGGGCGAGTACCTGGTCAAGGTCGGTAGCCGGTATGCCGGCAAAGTGCAGGTCGCCGCGGGAAGCGTGGCAGAGCCCGCGGATTACCGGGCCGCCATTGCGCAGGCCCTTGGATCGGAGCGAGCGGGCCTCAAGCTCAAGCTGGCTTTCAAGGGTCTCAAGACAATCGCGGGCTGGGCCAGTTTGGCTATTGGCATTCTCTACACCCTCGTCGCCGTGTCCGACTACGACCTGGGCAGCCAGGCACGCGTGGCCTACGACGCCGCGACGACGACGGCCGCAGCCGAGGCCGCATGGACGGATATCGAGCTCCACAGGTCCGCCTTCCCCTTCGCCGCCGCGGTGGGCGGCATCGGCTTGGGACTCTCCCCCGTCCTCTTGCTGGGTGGCCCAAGTCCGAAAGCCCTCAGGCATTCGATCGAGGCGCTGGATGCGGGCATCCGGGCCTTGGGGAAATGAGGACGGCCATGCGCAGGACCTTCCTTTGTCGGACCTTGATCCTCGTCGCCCTCCTTGCCTCGACCTGCACATTCTGGGGCGAACGCGACAATCCGACCGACTCCCTCGCCGCCAATTATGACGGGGTTCCCACTGTGGGGACCACGAGCGAGTTCAAGGCCGTCTCGCCCGCGGATGGCGGACAGCTCAGCGGAACGAAGGTCGTGGTCACCAAGGTCCTCGGCGCCACCGCCTATGGAGTCATCGTGGCCGCGAGTTCCGCGGGGCTCGAAACCGCGAAGACCATCGTGAGCGCCAGCAACTTGATAGACCTGGGCACGGCCGCGCTTGCCAATGGGGCCGTCTATTGGTGGATGGCCACGGTCCAAGCCGCGGACGGGACCTGGGCGGACTGGAGTTCCGCCGCGAGCTTCACGACGGCCTGGACCACGGCTGCGTCCACGCCGGCCATGAGCCCTGATCCCGGGACCTACGAGACAGACCAGGGCGTGACCTTGAGCTGCCCGACGGCCAATGCGCGCATCTACTTCACGACCAATGGCGATGCCCCGACGGCCGCCTCCACGCCTTACTCCGCCCCGGTCAATGTCGCGGGAAACCACACGGTGATGACGGTCCAGGCGATCGCCATGGCTGTCGGATTCTCGGACTCGGCAGTCGGCAGCGCGACCTATACGGTCAACAACCCCGCCACCTGCACCCCGACCTTCAGCCCGGCGGCGGGAAGCTATGCGAGTGACCAAAGCGTGACCCTGGGCAGCGCGACGGAAAACGCGAGCATCTTTTACACGACCAACGGAGACGTTCCCACGACCGCCTCCACACCCTATGCGGGCCCGCTCAGCGTCGCGGGGAACGCCACCGTGATGACCATCAAGGCGATTGCGACGGCAGCTGGCTACTCGGATTCCGCCGTGGGGAGCGCGACCTATGCCATCAGCTATCCCGCGGCCGCCAAGCCCGTCTTGAGCCCTGCCGCCGGCAACTCCGCAAGCGACCAAAGCCTGTCCTTGACCTGCGATACCGCCGGTGCCAGCATCCACTACACGATAAGCAGTTCGGGCATACCCGCCGACCCGACGGCTGCATCCCTCGAGTATTCAGGCGCGATCACGGTCAGCGCCGGCGTGGCGACGACGATCAAGGCGATCGCGCTGGCCTCCGGCTGCCAGGTTTCCGCGGTGGCGATCGGGGTCTTCAATTCGCCCGTAGTCATGCTTCCTGTCGCGGGGGGCAGTTTCAACAACAACACGAGCACGGTCTCGGTTCCCACTTTCTGGATGTCGAAGTTCGAAATAACCCAAAGCCAGTACCAGGCGGTCATGGGCAGCAATCCAGCGTCCTTCCCCGGCGACCCGAGCCGTCCTGTGGAGATGGTGACCTGGTATGACGCCGTGGAGTTTTGCGACAGGCTCTCGACGATCGAAGGCCTGCCTTCGGCCTACACCATAAGCGGCCGGACCCCGGCGACGGGTTACCCGATCACGGCCGCGACGGTCACCCTGGACCTGACCAAGCAAGGCTACCGCTTGCCGACGGAGGCGGAATGGGAATTCGCCGCCAAAGGCGGGGCCAGCGCCGAGACCCATACCTACGCTGGATCGAGCGCGATCGACGATGTAGCCTGGTATTTCGGCAACGCGGGCAGCACGACCCATGCGGTGGGCGGGAAGGCCGCCAACGCGCTCGGCCTCTTCGACCTGAGCGGGAACGCCTTCGAGTGGTGCTGGGACTGGTACGGGAACTATCCGGGCACCGCGCAGACCGACCCTGTGGGCAGCGGCACGGGCAGCCTGCGAGTGGCGCGGGGGGGGAGCTGGGACGACAATGCCGCAAGCTGCGCGGTGTCCGCCCGCGGCGCTCCCGATCCCGGTTACCAAGGCGGCGGCATCGGCTTCCGGGTGGTCCGCCGGCCATGAGTCGCCTGGTCTCCGGAACAAGTGCCACCAGAAGGGCCGTGTCGCCGCCTCGTTCCCGGCCCGTTCCATGTTGCGTCCCTTCCCGGAGAAAGGTATGCTTGGCAACGACGCCGATTTGAAAACCTGCGGAGCCGCCATGCCCGGAAAAAGCGTCCCGTCCTTCAGCCAGCCTCTCGTCCTCTGCATGGTTCTGGCCTTGGTGCCGGCACTGGCCCTTGCCGCACAGGACCGGGGCCTGAGCGTGGTGACCCAGGAGATCACCGGAAAGGCCGACTTCGATCCCGGCAGGCAATATGCCGTGATCATCGGCATAGACAAGTACAAGGAATGGCCTTCGTTGAAAAGCGCTGCCGGCGAAGCCAAGGCCGTGAGGAAGGTCCTCTCCGAGCGCTACGTGATTGACGAGTTCTTCGAACTCTACGACGAGGCGGCTACGGCGGCCAATATCCGGAGGCTTTTCATGGAGACCCTGCCTTCCAGGATAGGGTCACGCGACTCCCTCCTTGTCTTCTACTCGGGCCATGGCCAGACTGACTCGACCAAGACCGGTTTCTGGATAGCCAGCGACGGCTCCAAGGACATCTTTTCGCAAAACAACTGGATTCCCAACGCCCAGCTGCGGAACATGATCGGCAACCTCAAGGCCCAGCGCATCCTCATCCTGGCTGACGCCTGCTTTTCCGGGGATTTCCTCAACGTTAGCCGGGGCGTCCTCCCCGTCATTGACAATGCCTACTACCGCAAAGCCCTCCAGCTCACGGCCCGCCAGGTCCTCACCTCAGGCGCGAGCGAGACTGTGCCGGACGAGAGCGAGTTCGGGCGCCAGGTCCTGAACCTCCTTGAGCGGAACGACACGCTCCTCCTCGATCCAATGTCGATGTATGAACGCATCCGACTCGGGGTCAGCCAGACGATGCCTCTCCTGGGCACGCTTCCCGGCAATGAGGATGGGGCGAGCTTCGCCCTCTTCCTTCGCAGCGCCACCCTCGTGGCCAGAGGGGAGGATTCCGCCGGGGAAGGCCAATCCGCCGCTGCGCAGGCAGACAAGGCTGACCTCATGATCAAGGCCGACCAAGAAGGCACCGAGGTCCTCGTGGATGGCGTTTCGCGCGGGTTTGCGCCTGTCCTTGTCCGGAAACTCCAAGCGGGGCGGACCCTCAAGGTCGTCGCCAGGACCGCCACGATGGCCGCTTCCGCCGATATCATCCTGGAGCCCGGTGACCTTAGGGAACTTAGCCTTTCGCTCCAAGCCCTCGAGGGCAAGCTCTATGTCGCCTCGAACGAAGCCGCGGTGAATCTTTTCATCGATGGGATCGACATGGGCCCGCTCGGCTCCGGCCTTTTCAAGTCCCTGCCCGCAGGCGGAAAGAAGCTTGAACTGAAGGGCAAGGATCTCTATTGGACGGCAATGACGAACATCAGCCCCAACGAGACCACGGAAGTGAAGGCGATGGTCCATCCTGTCGGAAGCGTGGTGATCGATGCCCCGTCGGACGCCCCGATATGGATCGAGGGCCCGGATTGGAGGATCGACAGGGTGGGAGGGGGGAGGATTGCCAATATAGGCGCCGGGAGCATCAGCTTGGGTGCCGGCGGCGCCGGGGATTACCTCCTTGTCACGACGGTACTGGACCTGGGAAGGGGGGGGGACCTGCACTGGGTGCCCTGGAAAGGCGGACAGCTCGATCTGACGTCGATCCCCGCAGGTGCGCTCTGCCAAATCGATGGAGCGCAGTGGACGGCAGACAATGGAAAGATGGAGGGAATCGCGCCCGGCACGAGGCAGCTCCTGTTTACGAAGCCAGGCTACCGCGATTGCGCCCAGGCAGCCACCGTGCGTCTAGGCAAGAGCACAAAGGTCAGCGTGGTCCTCGAAAGGCTGGCTCCTGCCGTGCTGCTGGTGCCCGACTACGGCATTGGCCTTTTTCCAAAGAGCGATGCCGGGTCGGAAATCACCGCGATAAGGCCTCAGGGAGCCTCGACGATGGCTTGGTCGGTTCCCGCTGGGATTCCATCCAGGTTGCGTTTCGCCTCGGCCTATGCCGAGCGCATCGACATTCCTGTCCTCGAGACGACTTTTACCGAGAACGAACAAAGGTCCCTCGATCTCGCTTCCGGAGGCATCCTCCTTCCCTGGATCCCCGATGGCGCGCGGGTAACCATTGGCAAGGTCCCGGTCCTTGAGCTCGGAAACGAGGGTGCGTCCAGAGCCTGGTCCCGCGTCCTTCCGCCCGGCGAATACTTGGTCACGGTCGGTGACCGCTATTCCGGCATGGCGACAGTCGTTCCGGGAAGGACAGTCGAACCGGCCGACTACCGGAGCGCGATGTCTGCGAGACTTGGCGAAGAGGTGGAAAGCCTCCTACGAAAAATGGCAGCCAGGCAATGCTCGACCACGGCCGGATGGTTCGGCATCGCCACCGGCATCCTGGGGGCGGTGGGCACTGGAGTAGTCTACTACCTGGGTAGCGAAGCGATGCTGGCCTATCATTCGGCGGTAACGACCCTTGACGCGGAAGCGGCTTGGGCGAAAGTCTCTCGCTATGAATCCCTCTTCCCCGCCGCTGCGGCGATCGGTGGAGCGGGTTTCGGGTTGACATTGGCGCTGTGGCCGGGAAGGCCCGATCCTGGAGCCCTGCGGCATTCGATGGATCAACTGGAAACGGGAATCGAGGTATTGGGAAAATGAAAGCGCAGATAGGAAAAACCGGAGGAAACGCCCAGCGCATCCTTGGTTCCGCTTTCCTCCTCCTTGCCGCTTTTTTCTTCGGGACCTGTTCGGTCTGGGGCGAGCGGGACAATCCCGCGGATTCAGGCGCGGTCAATTATGAAGGCGCGCCGACCGTGGCCTCGCTTGCGGAATTCCGCACGGTGGCGCCCCCCGATGGCGGCGAGCTCGACGGCAGGACAGTGGCCGTCACAAAGGTCCTAGGCGCGGCAGCTTATGAGATGATCCTGGCCTCCACGGCCGCGGGCCTCGACTTGGCCACGCCGGCATCGAGCGCCGGCAACCTGATCGATCTCGGTCTGGCAGGGATCGTCAATGGCTCGACCTACTGGTGGAAGGCGAGGCCCCAAGCCGCGGATGGGACATGGGGTGCCTGGAGCCAGGCCGCGAGCTTCACCGTCGCATGGACCATACCAGCGGCTACGCCAGTCTTCGATCCGACGGAGACGAGCCTGACCGGAGACACGGGCATCGTGATCAGTTGCGGGACCGGCGGTGCGACGGTCTACTACACGACGAACGGAAGCACGCCGACGACAGGATCGACGCCTTACACAGGCGCGATCAGCGTGACCGGGGACGGGACGGTTGAGACGATCAAGGCGATGGCGGTCGCGGTGGGGTTCAAGGATTCGGCTGTCGCCAGCGCGAAGTATTCGATCGCCTACGCCTCAGCCGCGGCGCCGACTTTCAGCCGCAGCGCGGGGACCTACTTGGGCGAAGAGGACGTGACGATACATTGCGCGACAGCTGGCGCGAAAAGCTACTATACGGTGAGCACGTCGGGGATTCCGGCCGACCCGACAACCGACTCCATGCCCTTTGCGGATCCGATTCCCCTCGTCACCATGGGCACGATGACGATCAAGGCGATCTCGACGGCTCCTGGTTTTGCCCAGTCTTTGGTGTCCACCGCCGTGTACCCTCCTGCCCTGCTGACCATGCTGCCGGTCACGGGCGGGACCTTCGACAACGGCACTGCCGGCGTGTCGGTCTCCGCGTTCACCATGTCGGAATGCGAGGTGACCCAGGCCGAATACGCGGTGGTTACCGGTGACAACCCCGGATTTTTCGCGGGGGACACGAACCGGCCCGTGGAGATGGTCACTTGGTATGACGCGGTGGAATTCTGCAACTCGCTCTCCCAAAGGGAAGGCCTAGGCGCCGTGTACCAGGTGGGTGGAAGGACCCCGGCTGCCGGCTATCCGATCACCTCCGCGACGGTGACGATGGACATGGCCAGCAATGGCTACCGCTTGCCGACGGAGGCGGAGTGGGAATTCGCCGCGCGTGGAGGTGAATATTCGCACAACTATACCTATGCCGGATCCAGCGCCATCGATGACGTTGGCTGGTACTCGGCCAACGCAGGAAGCGCTCCCAATGCGGTCGGGGGGAAGCTTCCAAACGAGCTGGGATTGCATGACCTGAGCGGCAATGTATGGGAATGGTGCTGGGACTCGTACGGAAGCTATCCGGGCCAGGATCAAGTCGACCCGACAGGCGCGGCGACCGCAAGCGGCCGTTCGATTCGGGGAGGCAGCTGGTACGGCAACGCCTCCTACTGCGCCTCGTCTTGCCGCTTCGACCTCGACCCGGGAACCAGGCATGACAACGTGGGATTCCGCGTTGTCCGCCGCCACTAGCGCTTGGCAGGGACGGAAATGAAGGCGCGGCGCTTGCCTGACGGCTCCGGGATGGGCAGCCTGGCGATGCAGGAAAGGGGAGGACCTGCTGCGGGGGATGATCAGGTCCACTGGCGGAAAAGGGGCCGAATCGAGGATTGAATGGGCAATGTCCCCATTCTCGCGCTATGCTATAAAAAAGGATTGCATGACAATGCCCCAAAACACCGGCCGAATAGTTCGGTTCATCATCGCTGCAGGCCGAAAAGCGGCGCTTCCCTTGTTTTTCCTGGCGCTGGCGAGCCTCCTCCATGCACAGCCGTCCAACGAAGGCTTTGTCAACGAACTCGGAAGCGCTTTGGACAAGGCCGTGTCCAATTACTGGAAACCCTCGGTCCTCGTGGTCCTCGGGACCTTCACCTGGCGCAATGACGAGCTGGCCAGCCCCTTCTCCCGTTGGCTCGAGGACGGGATCCGCGCGACCATCCCGCGGACCCGGAACCTCCGCCTCCTTGATGCCCGCGCCGCGGCAGCCATGGATCCGGCCCTCAGGAATACCTACGCCGAGCTGTTCGCGAGCGCCCAGGTGGATGCCATCCTCTACGGCCGCTTTTTCGACGAAGGAAGCGCTGTCAGGGTGCATCTCGACCTGACCGGGCTTTCGGACGGCGCCCTCATCGGCTCGACCCAGATCGTGGTTCCGCTCTCTAGCCTCCCTTCGGGCCTCGGCATACGCCCGGACCGGAAGGTCGCAGTGGCCCTGGCGGACCTCCTCCACATCACCCCGCCGGCTCCGGCGGCCGCGGTCCCCGCCACCTCCGGCGCATCGGCCTCCGTCCAGGCGGCCCAGGACCCGCGGACACAGGCCCTCCACGTCTCCGTGAGCACCGACCGGGGAACGGGAGCGGCCTACCGCGCGGGAGAGAGGCTCGGCATCCTCGTCACGGTGAACCAGCGCGCCTGGGTCAAGGTCTACCAGGTCGACGTGGCAGGAAAGACCCAATTGATATGGCCCAACCGCTATTCCGGGACCGCGCGCCCCCTCGATGGGGGATCCGTCGTGCGCATCCCGTCCAGCAGCGACCCTTTCAGTTTCATCCTCGGGCCGCCCTACGGGACGGAGTTCATCAAGGTCGTCGCCTCGAGCCAGGCCTTCACCCTGACCGAGGCGGAATTCGCGGACCTGGCCGGCGCGGCGCGCGAGAGCATCGGCAGGGGAATGTCGGCAGAGGGCGCTCCGGACAGGCGCGCCGAGACACTGGCGAGCTACCTTATCCTGGAATAGCGATCTAGCTGGGGAGCGCCCAAGGAGTCCACGATGTCGAAGGCAACACGGCAGGGTTTTTTCGCCCTCACCTTTTTCATGGCGGCGCTCGCGGCGGCCGCGCAGGTTCCAGTCCAGGGCCAGTCCGTTTTCGCCTGGAGGATGACCTTCGTGAAAGTGGGCGGCGGCGGCCTCGAGTCCATACCCTTCTCCCGCCCCTTCAAGCTTGCAGACGGCGAGCGCTTCAAGCTCACTGTCCAGGCGGATGAAAGCGTCTATGCCTACGTCATCTACGCGGAGCCAAGCGGCAAGCTGACGGTGCTGTTCCAGGGGCCCCTCAAGGCGGGCCGCCCTCTCTCCCTTCCCTCCGAGCAGGACAGCTTCAAGGTCGAGCCGCCTTCGGGCACCGAGAGGATCTTTGTCATGGTCTGCGCGGAACGCTTGCCCAACTTCGAAAAGGCCTTGTCCGGGCTGGAAAAGGGCAACCCGGGGGCCAGGTCCTCGGCCATCCTCGATGAGATCGCCAGGATGAAGCAGTCGCTCTCAGGCCTTGCGGAAGCGCCAGAAAAGCCGGTGCCGATGGGCGGGGTCACCCGCGGCGCCACCCAGCTCCTGGCCACGGAATTCAGGGGAGGGTCCACCTATGTCAAGACGATCCGCTTCGACCACTGACGCCGCAGGCACTGACGCCGCAGGCAGGAAAGGCACAGCCTACCTCCCCGCCGTCCTTTTTGTCGTCTTCGCCGGCTTGTCCATGCTCGGCCTCGGACAGGGGATCGACCGTGACGCGGGGGACCTTCTCCTCAGGCTGCGCATCGCGATGTCGCCACTGCCCTTGAGTCCGCGCATCATCCCGGTCGACCTGAACGACCGGTCGGAGCGCAACCTCGGGGGCAGGGTCGATGACCGGCAGGCCTTCGCGGCCCTCCTCTCCATCCTCGGGGAGGGTCGCCTGTCCGGGGCCCTCGACTTCCTTTTCCAGGGGAAGAGGGACGCGGGCTTCGACAGCTCCATGGCCGATTCCGCGGGCAGGATGGAAAAACTGGTCCTGGCCGTGGTTCCCGTCCCCACAGAGCTCTCGAGTTTCTCCGGCAGCGCACTCGAGGAGGAGGATGCGGCCATCCTGCGCGCCCATCTCTGGCACCCCCGCGTGGTTGTGGCGGGGGATGTCCCCGAAGCCGGCACCTTCCTCATGCCGAACCGCGAATTGGCGCGGAAGTCCCGCTTTTTCGGCCATATCGCGGTCTCTCCCGATACGGACGGCATCTACCGCCGCCTTCCGCTTCTTTATCGATGGGAGGACGGCTACATACCGACCCTCTCCCTGGCCTTGGCCGTAGCCGACATGGGCATCGATCCCTCGCTGGTCGAGCTGCGCGCCGGAACCGAACTCCGCATCCCGCGTCCCGATGGCTCGGCGATCTCCATCCCGATTGACCGCAGCGCGACAGCCTGGGTTCCCCTGCCCGGGCCGTGGAAGGCCGGGTGGAAGCGCATTCCCCTGGACAAGGTCGTCGATGCCGCGGGTAACGCGATGGCCACCGACTCCATCATCGAGGCCTGGGAGGGCAGCCTAGTCATCGCCGCCGACATCACCACCACCCACAAGGATTTCGGTTCGACGCCCCTTGAGGCCGTCTATCCCCTTTCGGGCATCCATACGAGCCTCCTGAACGGAATCCTCACCGGCACGTTTTTCAGGTCTTCCCCTGCTGTTGTGGATTCCCTTGTCTGCCTGGTCCTCCTGTCTGGCATACTCTTCCTGACGCTTCCCCGGCGGAGGTCCTTCCTCCAACCGGGCTTCGCGATCCTCGCCCTCGCCCTTCTGGCATGGACCTGCGCGGCCTGGTTCCTGGGCCTTGTCATGCCCTGGCTCGCTGCGCCCGCCCTGGGGCTCGCGGCGGCCTGGATCGGTGCCTCCGCGGCCGGAATCCTGCGCTCGCGTGAGGAAAGGCTCCTTCTTGAAAACGCCTTGAGCCGCTATTTTCCCCGTGCCTTGGCCGCCCGCGTCCTTTCCGGCCACAATGCGGAACTCCGTCCGGAAAGCCGCGAGCTCACCATCCTCTTCGCCGACATCGCCAACTTCACGGGCTGGAGCTCCGATAAGAGCCCCGAGCTCGTGCATGAATTCCTTGGCAACTACCTCGATTCCATGTCAGCCGTCCTTTTCGAGCACGGCGCCACCGTGGACAAATTCATGGGGGACGGCATCATGGCCTTTTTCGGCGACCCCTTGGAGCAGCCCGACCATGCCGACCGTGCCCTGCGCGCGGCTTTGGACATGCAGTCCAAGGCGGCACAGTTGCGCGCGGAATGGAAGGACAAGGCGGGCATCGACCTCAGGATACGGATCGGGGTCAACTCGGGTCGCGTGATCGTGGGCAACCTCGGCTCGAAGAGCCGCATCGAATACACCGTCATCGGCGCCGCAGTCAACCTGGCCCAGCGGATGGAAAGCAACGCGCCCGTGGAGGGGATCCTCATTGCGGCGGAAACGCGGAAGCGTGCGGCCGGAAATTTCGTATTCGGAGAGGACCGCCACGTCAAGGCCAAGGGCTACGACGCGCCGGTCGAGGCCTATGTCCTACTGGAGGAGAAGGGCTAGAGGCTTTCTCTCCCCGGGCTTGCTGTCCCTCGAAGTACAGGGCCTCGACCTCGTCGACCGTCAGCGCGCGGCTGTAGATCCTGATGTCGTCAAGGGCCCCGTTGAAGAAGTCGATGATCCCCATCGGGCCGTCGCCGTTTTTGACATAGCCATAATCGATGTCGCCGCGGCCGATCCAGAGGGGACTGTCCAGGTCGGGGACCATGACCGCCGCGATCGGCTGGCTTCCCTGGGAAAGGCCATCGACCCAGGTATCCACCTTCCCGTCCTTGACCACCATGCGGGCATGGATCCAGCGCTTCCCGTAGAGCGACCCGTAGAGCGACCCGTGGCCGTTCGCCGGAAGGTTTCCCACGCCGCTCATCGAGGCATCCTCGCCGGCGTCGATCGCGCTTGGGCTGTCATTGAACCAGCCCGCTTTGGCGTCCCTGCCGAAACGGTCCTTGCCGATGCCCACATCGATGGCCTGGCCCATGCGGCGGCCTGGCCCATGCGGCGGCCTGGCCAGCGAGCCACGCGGACTTGAATAATTGGTTGTAGATCGCCGGGACCTGCTGGTTGTTGCTCGCGCCCATGACATCAGCCCCGGTACGGTTGAAGACATCCTTGATCTCCAGGCCCGGCGTCGCGAGGTGCTTGAGGAGCTGGCTCGTGAAAAGGCCGTTCCTGTCCTGGCCGTCCTGGGCCACCGAGCCCGCGCCCGTGGCATAGGCGATATAGAAAAAGAAGCCATAGGAGCCGGGAGACTGGCCCAGCCGGTTCCCGAGGCGTATCACCGCGTTCTCCATGTCGTCGAGGGTCGCGTCCCGCAGGAGGTCCACCAGGAAGCCCAGTCCCTTGAACGCGGCCGCCATGTCGGCGGCGTCGTTGACCGGGTTCTTGCGCTTGGAGACCGTCGCTTTATTCCCGTTGCCGATCACCAGGGCAAAGCGTTCCTGGGCCGGAAGGGCCAGGCAGGAGAGCGTGGCGAAGAGGCCAAGGCTTACCGGGTCAGCAAAGCCTCGAAGCGAGCTCTTCCACTGCCGCGCGCAAGGCCGCGGCCTCCTTGCGAATCTTTAGCACAAAGGGATTGCGTTCGGCGCTGCCGAAGACCGCTTCCGCCTCGCCCTCCGACCTTGAGGTGGCGCGCCTCCAGCGGTTGTCGAAATCCTTCTTGCGCGAGCGGTAGACGCCGTCCTCCACCCTTTCGGAGAGGCGGGAAAGCTCTAAGAGGGCAAGCGAGAAGGCCGCCTTGTCCAGGCGGGGTTCCTTGCCCTTCGCCTTGTCGCCCACGGCCCCTTCGACGCCTTCCGCGCCGGAATCCGATTCATGACCCGGGGCCGTCGCGGCCAGCCAGGCCAGGGTGGCCCAGGCGTGTCGGGCCTTTTCGAGGGGATAGCTTTCCGCAAGCCGCGTGTACTCGGCGTGCATGTCGTTCCAGGTCGCCAGTTCCCCGCGCGAAGCGCGGGAAAGGACCGCGTCCAGGCCGGCCAGGGGCACGAGCTGTCCTCCAAGGTTCTCCCATTCCCTGATCCGCTTGATTCCTCCCAGCTCCGCTTCCAGCCGCGCGTGGAGGCCCTTTCGGGCGCTGCCGCCGCCGCCGCCGCCGCCGCTGCCGCTGCCGCCGCCGCCGCCGCCGCTGCTGCCGCTGCCGCCGCTGCCGCCGCCGCCGCCGACGCTGCCGGCGAAGGCCAGGACAGTGGAACCGGCATACCAGAGGAGGATTTCGCGATAGGCTTTCCAGGCCCTGGCGGGGCGCACGACGACCGTGGGCCGCGCGGAGTTCTCGACCTCCTCGGCTTCGATCTGGGCGGGCAGGAGGGAGGCGGGATTGGCGAGCGCCGCCCTTCCGGCCGCGGCGAGTTCGGCGTTTTCGAGCTCCGTCGTGTCCCTCCCCTCGGCCCTGAGCACGGACCTTCCCGTCCATCGCTCAAGGAGGCCGATGGCGGCGATTGTCTCCTCGGCGGTGTCGGGGGCGAAGGGCGATTGCTCAAGGAGGAGCTGCCTGCGGATCCTCTTGTCCCTCGCGGCGAACTTGGACTCGTTGCGGAGGAGGGCGAAGAGGTTGTGGGTCCACCAGTAAGCGGGCACGAGGACCAGGCGGTCCCGGGTCCTGTCGTCATCCACGAGGCAGAAGGGCAGGGGGAGGTTCAGCTCGCTCCGGTAATCGCCCTTGGCCAGGAGGCAATAGGACGCGAAGCGCGAGCTGTGCTTGACCGAGGTGGAGAGCCCCGGCCAGAATCCGCGGCCGGCCTCGATCTCGCCGTCCGGGGCGCGCGAGTTGTGGTTCGAGCCGATGGTCGCCCCGGCAGCCATGTTGGATTGGCCGCGCACGAGGCTGGCGATGAGGAAGCTCGTGTTGTGGTGCTGCTCGTGGGCGGGGAAGATGAGGTTGTTGAGCATCTCGCAGCAGGATACCGTGGAGTTCTCGCCGAGGACGGAGTGGATGAGCCGGGCGCCGTATTTCAGGGCCGAGTTGTCACCCATGACGAAGCGCACCGCCTTGACGCCGTAGAAGGCGCGGCAGCCATAGCCGATGATGCCGTTGACCAGCTCCACCCCTTCGCCGATCTGGGTGCGCGCGTCCTCGGAGGAATTGACCGTCAGGTTCTTGAGCTTGTTGGCGCCCTTGATGTAGGCGCAGGGACCGATGGCGACGTCCTTGATGATGCGGTTGGACTTGAGCACCGAATGCGCGCCTATCGTGCCATAGCGCCCTCGCCGGAGGTCGAACATCCTTTCCGTCATGGACTTGAAGGAGTCCATGAGGGGCCGGTCGCCACGCCGGCGTGCCCAAAGGTAGGCGTCGGCCGCGAGCATGCCGTCGAAGGGAAGTACGGAGCGGCCGCCCGCCTCGTTCATGAGGTCGAGCTCGATGCGCACCTCCTCGGACTCGCCTTCCATGAGGATGCCGTTGCCGAACTTCGCGTGGTTGGAGGCGGCGATCTCGTCGTTGTTCATGAGGATGCAGCCATCGCCGATGATGTAGTGGGCGAGGTAGGAGGAATCGAGGATGGCGCAGTTGTCCCCGATGTCGCAGGCTATGAGGCGGCTGTTGTAGATGCCGATGGGCACTGCCGTGTCATGGTGCTCGAGGATCGCGCGCTCGAGGATGCCCAGGCGTATGAGGCCGGCGAAGGCGCAGTTCTTGACCAGCTCGGGCGTGAAGGGATCGCTGACGCGGAGTTCGTTCCAGTCGAGGCAGGTGTTCGAGTTCCTGACGAGCGCCTCGATCTCGTAAGGCCGCAGGCGCCGATACCCTGCCGGGTCCTTGCCCAGGGCACGCAGCTGCTCGTCCCGGATGCGGTATTCGTTTTCCCCCGGCCCGAGGAATTCCGGAGGCACGAAACCGAGGCCGATGGCCTCGTCCTTCTGCAGGTTGATGTCATTCATATCTGGTCAAGGATGGTAGCTCCCGGCGGGGACGGCCGCAAGTAGTCCCGCTTGACAAAGACTTCCCCTTCGGGACATGGTAACGCGATGAATTTTGTCGAATTCGCGGTGGATGAAAGGCTTGTCTCTGACGCGGAGCAAGCCGCCTTCGGGGTCTACGCCCGCTTGGTGGGCGCTTCAGGCAAGGCCAAGCGCGCCGAATACGCAGTCGCCTTCGCCGATATCCTCGGCAACAAGGGCGAGTTCCACCACTACATGATCGGTGGCTCCGGCGACCGCTTGGCCCACATCGACCACCTCCTCAAGTACTTTCGCGAGAACACCGAGCTCCTCGTCCACAAGACCTGGGTCGAGAAGACCGACGAAAAGCGCAAGGTGAAACTCCTCGAGGAGATCTCCGCTTTCGAGCGCGAGTTCCGCGATGGCGCGATAGCCCCGGCTTTCAGGCGTTTCGTGGCCTTGGCACGCTCCATTGCCCACCTCCTCTTCGGCGCCCAAAGCAGGGCCGACGATTTCCTTGTCTATTGTTTCAGGATAGACCCGAAGCTCGGCCTTTTCTTCTGGTTCGTGGGCGAGCTCGAGACCCGCCTCCGCGAGGATGTGGTGACCGGCCCCGAGGAGAACGAAGACCTCATGACGGCCGAGATCCTGGTCGGCATGTACGTGCTCTCCTGCTTCTGACCTGCCGCGCGCGGAAAAAAAGGCCCCGAGGCGCCCCAAGGGCGGCCGGGGCTTTTTCATGCCCTTCGCCGTCACGCCTCGGCCCCTTCCTGTGCGCCGCTGTCGACAGGTACTCAAGGCCGCTACGCGGAAGCTGCCACATGGATTACCGACCCGGCAACATAAGATCGGGCTGAAGCCAATGTTTGCTTGCCGGGTCAGTAAGGCCTGGGCCCCTGCCGTGGTGGAGAGGAGGGCTATCATCAGGCGGAACGCGAGGAATCTAAAGAGGCAAGTCATGCTGGCCTCCGGGGAAGGCTCAATGGCAGGCCGCCAGGCGGCTTGCAAAAAATTCTGGGACTACCCGAGAAAAAAAACCATGGAAAGCCAAAAATAATTGAAATCTCCAATAATTTGGATTGGCAAGAAAGCCTCCATGCACGTAGGTCTCGTCCAGGGGTGGTCGAGCCTGCACGAAGAAGGACCATGGCGCCGGGAGTGCGTGGCCCCCGCAGCCTCAGGCCTCGACTATTGACGCCACGCATTCGGGATGACAGTCTCATTGGCGCGACGAGGAGGTCACATGGCGCATCACAGCCTCAAGAACGGCTACAGTCGGCTTGTGGAGCGGATCAACCTTTTCCCCCAGGGCGCGCCGCCGGATGATCTCCTCTTCGGCATCCTCAAGGTCCTCTTCTCCGAAAAGGAGGCTACCCTTGTCGCCCTCCTCCCCATCCGCCCCTTCAGCCTGAAGGCCGCCGCGCGGGTCTGGAAATGTCCGGAAGCCGAGGCGAGGGTCCTTCTAGAAGACCTGGCCAGCCGCGGGATGATCCTCGACATGGAGGCCGATGGCGAAGGGCGGGTCTATTCAATGCCCCCGCCCATGGCCGGCTTCTTCGAGTTCAGCATGATGCGTGTGGGCACTAGGTACGACCAGAGGCTCTTGAGCGAGCTTTATTTCCAATACCTCAACGTCGAGGAGGATTTCGTCAAGAGCCTCTTCGCCGGGGGCGAGACCCAGCTGGGCCGGGTCTTCGTGCAGGAAAGCGCCCTCCCTCCGGCGGTCGACAGCGCTGCCTCCTTGCCCGACCAGCTGGTCGTCCTCGACTACGAGCGCGCCAGCGAAGTCATGAGGACCGCGACCCACCGCGGCATCGGCACCTGTTACTGCCGTCACAAGATGTCCCATCTGGACCGCGCCTGCGATGCCAGCATGGACATCTGCATGACCTTCAACAGCGTCGCCGATTCGCTCACGAGGCATGGCGTCGCGCGGCCCATCGAGGTGTCGGAAGGGCTCGAGCTCCTGGACCGCGCAGTCGGGGAAGGACTCGTGCAGTTCGGGGAGAACGTGCGGGAAAGCGTGGCCTTCATCTGTAACTGCTGCGGCTGCTGCTGCGAGGCCCTCTTGGCGGCCAAGCGCTTTGCCGTCCTCAACCCCATAGCCACGGCCAACTGGATCCCCAGGGTCGGCCAGGAGGCGTGCACGGGTTGCGGAAAATGCGTGGAGGCCTGTCCCGTGGAGGGCATGACCCTGGTCGGGGCCAGTGATCCCCACGCGGCGAAGCGGAAAAAGGCCAAGCTCGACGAGGCCGTCTGCCTTGGCTGCGGGGTCTGCGTCCGGGCCTGCTCCCGCGGTGCGATAGCCCTCGAGCCACGGCAAAAGCGCGTCATCACGCCGGTCAATTCCGCGCATCGCGCGGTGCTCATGGCGATCGAGCGTGGCAAGCTCCAGAACCTCATCTTCGACAACCAGGCCTTCGCGAGCCATCGGGCCATGGCCGCGATCCTGGGCGTCATCCTGAGGCTGCCGCCCGCAAAGCAGGTCATGGCAAGCCGGCAGATGAAGTCACGCTACCTGGAGCGCCTCCTGGCCACCAAGGACTTCAGCCAGTGACGGTGGCGGCGGACGGCGCGGCGGGATTGGCCGAGGCGACCTTCCCGGCCCGCAGGGTCTTGAGGCGCCGCTCAAGCTCGTCTATGGGTTGGGCTTTCATGAAGAGGAAGCCCTGGAGGCCGTAGCAGTTGCGCTCCCGGAAATAGGACCTCTGCTCCGCCGTCTCGATGCCTTCGGCCACGACCACGATCCCCAGGCTGTCAGCGAGGGAGAGTATCGAGTTCACGATTTTCCGGTTCTGCTCGTCATGCAGGGCGCGGACAAAGGAGATGTCGATCTTGAGGACGTCGACGGGGAGGCGGGACAGGTAGGACAGCGAGGAATAGCCCGTCCCGAAGTCGTCGATGGACAGCATGACGGAGGGGAAGCGGCGCTTGATCTCCAGGATCTTGGCGACGGCCTCGTTCGCGTTGCTCATGAGGGTGGTCTCGGTGAGCTCCAAGTTCAGCCGCGACGAGTCCACCCCGGACCTGTCGATTGTGTCGCACAGGGTGCTGACAAAATCGGGCTGCCCGAACTGCCTTCCCGAGACATTGATGCTGAAGTACAGGTCCTCGAACCCGCTCCTGGCCAGGCGGCGGAGGTCCATGAAGGCGCGACGGAAGACCCAGGCGCCCAAGGGGATGATCATCCCGTTCTCCTCGGCTATGGGGATGAAGGAAGCCGGGGATGTCCAGGACTCTCCCGTGCGTTTCCATCGGATGAGGGCCTCAAGGCCGAGGAGCTTTCCCGACGGCGCCACGATGGGCTGGTAGTGGAGCTCGAACTCGCCCTTGATCAGGGCGGAACGGATGTCCTGCTCCACCCGCCAGCTCTCGTTGGACTTGGTGTTCAGCGAGTCGTCATAGAGCGTGACGCGGTTCTTGCCGCCTTCCTTCGAGCAATACATGGCGATGTCCGCGCTCTTGGTCGCCGCTTCCGCGTCCTCTCCATGATCGGGGATCACCGCCACGCCGATGCTTACGCCAATCTCGATCTTGGCCTTTGTCCCCAGGTCCGTCGTCACTTCGTAGGGTTGCCTCAAGGCGCCCAGGATGCGCTCCGCGACGGATAGCGCCCGTTGGGCATCGATGACCTGGGGAAGGAAGGCGACGAACTCGTCGCCCCCGAAGCGGTAGGCGGCGTCCTCGGAGCGCAGGCACACGCGGATGCGCCTGGCCGTCTCGATGAGGAGTTCGTCGCCCGCGGAATGGCCTAGGGTGTCGTTGACATGCTTGAATCCGTCCAGGTCCAGGAAGAGGAGGGCCGCCTTGGCCCGGTCGCCCTTGAGCGGATCCTTGAGCAAGGCCTTCATGTCCTCACCGAAGAGGTCGCGGTTGCCCAGGCCCGTGAGCTTGTCATGGAAGGCCAGGTGCCTCAGCCGCCTCTCGGTGGTCTTGCGCTGGCTGATGTCCCTGATGATGCAGGTGAGGGTGCGGCCGGAAAAATCACGGGCATTGCCGAAGGACATCTCCATCGGCGCCACGCCCCGGTTCTTCGTCACGCCGAGGATCTCTATCGTCCTTTTCAGGCCATTGGCGATCCTGTCCTGGTCGTCGACGATGAAATACTTGCGGAACTCGTCCCGGTGCTTGACGAAGACCTCGGCCGGGAAAAGGACGGAAAGCTTGCCGCCAAGGAGCTCGTCGCGCTCGAAGCCGAAGGTGTTCTTCACCCCCGAGTTGACGAAAATGATGTTGAAGTCCTCGTCGAGGCGGAAGATGGCCTCGGTTATCGTCTCGGAGAGGGCAAGGTAGTGATCCTTGCTTTCCCTGAGCTGCTCCATGAGGACCCGGTCCCTCGGGGTGTCCCGCAGCACCGCCAGGATCCTTCGCTCGCCGCCCGACCAGATTGGCGAGAGGATGCATTCCGCCGAAAGGACCGAGCCATCCTTGGCCTTGGCCTTGAAATCGAGGTAATTGTTAATGGACTCGATGGGCGTGTTCTGGTCCTGGCTGACCATGCCGACGAGTTTTTCGGAGAAGAAAGGCCAGAATTGCTCGGGAACAAGGGAGAGGATGCTCGTCCCGGACAGTTCCGTGCGCATCCAGCCATAGGCCTGGCAAAACGCCGGATTGGCCTCGACGACGACCCCGGCCGCCGAGAGGAGAAGGATCGGGTCGGAGCTGTTCTCGAGGAGTATCTCGAGGCTGCTCCTGCCCTCCGCCTCGTCGCCGAGCTTCACTCCCCGCCCCGCCAGGAGGCGCGCGAGGAGCTGCGAGAAGATGGATTCGCCGAAGCTGGAGGCCGGGATGGTTTCCATGTTCGAATGCGCTTCCCTGACCACCGGCCCTTCCGCGGCCATTGTCTTGAGCAGGTCCTTGACCCCGATTCTTTCCATGCTGTTTTGACCTTTTATTGTGCTATCCCCAAGCTATGGACTCAAGTATATACGCATGTCCGGCCGGACGGAAGCCCAGGACCTCCGGCGGGCGCGGCCTTTATCTGGCTTGCCCGGCCGGGAATGAGTATGTTCAAGTGATGAGGCCAACATTCGCCCCTGCTGCCCTTCTTGCCCTTGCGGTCATCCTGTCCTTCCCCTCCTGCGTTTCCCTTGCGGACCGGCAACGCGCGCAAAGCCTCGCCGACTCCGTCGACCCTGCCAAGCCCTTCGCGGAGAGCGCCTTTGTCGAGTCCGGCGGCATTTCTTTGCATTACCGCCACTGGATGCCCGACCGGCCACCCCTTGGTCGCATCTATCTCCTCCATGGCTTCGGGTCCTCGACCTTCTCCTTCCGCTTCCTCGTGCCCGAGCTCCTGGCCGCAGGCTGGGAAGTGGCGGCGGTCGACATCCCCCCCTTCGGCTATTCGGACAAGAGCGATGCCCTCGCCCGCCTGGGCTACGATCGAAGCCAGCTCCTGTGGGCCGTGCCCGACTCCCTCGGATGGAAGGACCCCATGGTCATCCTCGGCCATTCCATGGGGGGCCAGTACGCGGCCGCCATGGCGGAGAGATACCCGAATCGCGTGAGGGGGCTGGATTTCCTTGCGGGGTTGCGATGATGAAGGCAGCATTCCTGAGGCGCGCTGCGCTCCCGTGGATCGCCTTGTCCCTCCTCGCGGCCTTCCTCCCCGCGTCCCTCCTCGCCCAACCGGAGGCACCAGTGAAAGCTTTCCTTGTCGACGATTTCTCCTCTGGAACCTCGGCCCTCGGCACGTCATGGGAAGGTTTCACCGACCGCGTGATGGGCGGCAAATCCGACATGAAGGTCGGCCTGGCTTCCGAGGATGGGCGGCTCCACCTGGCGATGTCTGGCAACGTGAGCCTCGCCAACAACGGTGGCTTCATCCAGGCGCGGCTCATGCTGGCCTCCAAGGGCAAGTCCGCCTTCGATGCATCCGCGTATTCCGGAATGCGGATCGTAGCGCGAGGGCAGGGCAGCGGCTACTACCTGTTCCTGCGCACGACGGGCAACGTCCTCCCCTGGTCCTTCTTCATGGCGCCCCTGCCTGTCACACAGGAGTGGACCGAGATCCTCGTCCCCTGGAGCCGGTTCACGAAAGGGGATTTCGGCTCGTTTTTCGCCCTGGACTTGAGGAAGCTCTCCAGCATCGCGGTGGTCGCCTACAAGAAGGCTTTCGCGGCGGCCCTCGACGTCCGGGAGATTTCCTTCTACTGAAAGCTCGCCTGCGCCGCCTACTGCCGCTTGGGCTCGAAGTGCGAGAACTCCATGCTGAAGCTCGCGCGGCCCTGGCTCACCGAGCGCAGCGAGGTGGTGAAGCCGAACATCGTGACCATGGGCGCCTCGGCGTGGATGACCTCGGCGCTCTGCTTGCTGTCGGTGCCGTGGATGAGGCCGCCGCGCTGCGACACGAGGCTCATCGCCTCGCCGAGGAATTCCTTGGGCGTCGTGATGTCGACCTTCATGATCGGCTCGAGCATCACGGGAGAGGCGGCGCGGCAGGCGGCGTCGTAGGCCATGTGGGCGCAGGCCTCGAAGGCGAAGGGCGTCGCGGTGAGCTCGTCCCAGTCGATCGCGGTGAGCTTCACGCCGATGTCCACCGCGGGGTAGCCGTACTGGATGCCGCCGGCGAAGGCGCCGTGCACGGCGTGCTCGACCGCGTCCCAGATCTCGTCCGGCACGAAGGGCATGCGGACCGCCTTCTCGTAGCTGTTGCCCGTCCCGCGCGGGAGCGGCTCCACACTGAGGGTGAGGCCCGCGGCGTTGACCTTGCCCGCCAGCATCTTCTCGTAGCTCTCCTTGTGCTCCACCGTCCTGCTCACGGACTCGCGGTAGCTCACCTGGGGGTTGCCGATCTTGGCCTGGATGCGGAAGTCGCGGATGATGCGGGTCACGAGGACGTCCAGGTGGAGCTCGCCCATGCCGGCTATGATGAGCTGGCCGGTCTCGTCGTTCTCCTTGCTCGTGAAGGTGGGGTCCTCCTTGGAGAGTATGTCGAGGGTCTCCTTGAGCTTGTCCCGGTCCGACATGGTCCGGGGCTCGATGGCCACGGATATGACGGGCTCGGGGAAGTGCATCTTCTCGAGGAGGACGGGCCATCCCTCCGTGCCTATCGTGTCGCCCGTCTGGGCGTTCTTCATCCCGACGATCACGGCGATGTCCCCGGCCTCGACCTCGTCCAGCGGCTCGCTCTTGTTCGCGTGCATGCGCAACAGGCGCGTTATGCGCTCCCGCTTCTTCTTGTTGATGTTGTAGACGACGCTCGCGTTCTTGGCGCTGCCTGAGTACATGCGCACGTAGCACAGGGGGCCGGCCTCGCGGTCGTACTGGACCTTGAAGATGAGCCCCAGGGGGTAGCCCTTGGAGGAGCAGGGCACCTCGACCTCCTCCTCCTTCTTGGGGTGCCAGGCCCTGGCCGGCGGCACCTCGTCGGGGGCGGGGAGGAAGTCCACCACGCCGTCCAGGAGGGGCTGGACGCCGACATTGCGCCGGCTCGCGCCGCAGAAGGCGGGCACCAGGGCCCGCGCGATGCAGGCCTTGCGGAGGGCCGACCTCACGAGGACGACCGGCACCTCGGCGCCTTGGAGGTAGAGGTCGGTGATCTCGTCGGAGTGCTCGGAGAGGCTGTCGATGAGGGTCTCGCGGCGGGACCGGGCCTCGCTCCGCCGCTCCTCGGCGATCGGCGTGCGGACGATGGTGTTGCCGTCCTCCTCGAAGCGGACCTCCTCCATCTCGACCAGGTCCAGGATGCCCTCGAATGAGTTGCCCGAGCCGATGGGCGCGTTGACGGCGATCGGCTTCGCGGCGAGCTTGTTGCGCATGTCCTCGAGGACCGCGTCGAAGTCCGCCCCGAGCCGGTCCATCTTGTTGACATAGGCGATGCGCGGCACATGGTAGCGGTCGGCCTGGTGCCAGACCGTCTCGCTCTGCGGCTCCACCCCGTCCACGGCGGAGAAGACGGCGACCGCCCCGTCCAGGACGCGCAGCGACCTCTCGACCTCGGCGGTGAAATCCACGTGCCCTGGCGTGTCGATGATGTTGATCTGGTGCTCGCGCCACCAGGTCGTCGTGGCCGCGCTCGTGATCGTGATGCCCCGCTCCTGCTCCTGGTCCATCCAGTCCATCGTGGCCTCGCCGTTGTCCACCTCGCCTATCTTGTAGGTCTTCCCCGAGAAGTAGAGGATGCGCTCGGTGGTGGTCGTCTTTCCGGCGTCGATGTGGGCCATGATGCCGATGTTTCTGGTGTTTCGCAGGTCCATGGGAGATCTCCAAGGATACAGGGTATCGATGCAACTATATACAGCAAATCCCGCCCTGTGCAAGGCGAAGGGGCTGCCACCAAGATTGTTGGCGCGCCGGCGTGCGGCACAAGCCGGCCACAGGCACAGGTCCTCGCTCTGGCCGCCCGCCGTCGGGCTATCCGCGACCAGTCCTCGGTCGCGCCGGGAAGGGGTGGCGCGCCCTGTGGTCTGGTCGCTTCTATCCCTCGCGCGTGGGAATAGCTTCCCCATGGGTGGCGGAAAATTTCCCAAAATTGCAGTTTGCAGTCTTGACATATATCTGTATGGAGATACCTTTGTCTGTATGAAAACCACCTTGAATATTCCTGACATGGTTGTCAGGGAGGCCAAGCGGCGTGCCTTGGAAGAGGATACCACCTTGACCGATCTCATCGTCCAGGGCCTCAAGGCCCGGTTGGAGCGTGGTGGATGTCCTGGTCCACTTCCTCTTTCCAGTGCGGTGGGCGGACTCATGCCTGGACTCGCCTGGAACCGCCTTGAAGCCGCGTCGTCCGCCGCAACGGACGCAGATGAGGGAGAGAACTACCGGTGAGACTCTGGGATGTCAAGCTCTGGGTCTACGCCTTCCGGTCCGACAGCCCCTTCCACGCCCGCATCCGTCCCATGCTGGTCGAAAGCCTTGAGGCGCGCGAGCCCTTTCTTTTCTCCCCCTCGGTGGCCGCGTCCTTCCTCCGCCTCGTGACTAACCGGCGAATATTCGTCGAGCCTTCCGCTTTCCGTGAAGCCTGGGCCTTCATCGACTACCTGGAGGCCCATCCCGCCGCGGTCTTTTCCCAGGCTGACGCCATGACCTTCGGCATCTTCAAGCACCTATGCCTCGTGGCCGGCGCCAGCGGGAACGAGGTCCCTGATGCCTTCCTTGCGGCCCTCGCCCTGCGACACGATGCGACCCTCATCACCGCCGAGCAAGGCATGAAGCGATGGCCGGGGGTGGATGTGGAGCTTGTAGGCTGATGCCCGCACATCCTTGCGCGCCTCCAGCGATGCGCTATGATTGAAGCCTATGCAGCCCACAAATAAAGGTCGCCTCCACCAGTTCGCGAGCATGGCCATCCTGGCTTCCCTTCTCCTGGTCGCCGCGATGCCGGCATTACTGACCCGGCAACCAAGCAATAGCTTTAGCCCGTGATTCTGGCCCGTAGCGACGGGCCAGAATCACGGGAGAGTCCCGATGTCATGTTGTCGGGTCAGTAAGCCAAGGCCTCTTCGCCATCTTCCGTGATCCCGTCATCGATACTCAGAGGATCACCGGCGGCAAGCTCAACGACACGGAAATCACCCTGGTGAAGTACGTCATGACCTACTATGTGGTCAGGCTTGGCTATGCGAAGGACAAGAAGACCCTGGGCACCGCGGTACGGAAAATGAAGGATCCCGAGTACAAGCAGGCCATCCAGCAATCGGCCAAGATCTGCAAGAACCAGGCGGCGGTGGCCGTGCTCAAGCTTGGAAACCTCGGCGAAAAGGGGCTGACGGCCATAATTGTCGCCGCGGAGAATGCCGCGAAGGCCGCGGGAGATTGGCTACAGTTCTAGGCTTGGTCATCCTCGCATAGGATGCGGTTTTTCGCATACTTTGCAAGATCGCCGAAATTTGCTATCATGATTACATGCCTACTGTCGAACTTCTTGCCCCCGCGGGGAATCCCGAAGCCCTGGACTCAGCCCTTGCCGAGGGCGCTGACGCCGTCTATCTTGGTCTCCGCTCCTTCAATGCCCGCATGCGCTCGGCCAATTTCGCCTTCAACCAGTTCGAGGCGACGGTCGACGTATGCCACAAAGCCCTGAAGAAAGTATACGTGACGGTCAATACCGTCTTTGAACAGCGCGAAGCGGACCGCATGTACCAGCTTCTCCAATACCTGGAGAAGGTGGGACCCGACGGCGTCATCGTCCAGGACCTCGGAGTGGTCGAGATGGCCAACCGCCATTTCCCTTCCCTCAGGCTCCATGCCTCGACCCAGATGAACGTGGCCAGCTCCAAAGGCGCGAATTTCCTTTCCCGTCGTGGCATCAAGCGGGCCGTCCTCGCCCGGGAGCTCTCCATCGACGAGATCAGCGGCATCATCCAGGCCACCAACCTCGAAGTCCAGGTCTTTGTCCATGGCGCCCTCTGCGTCTCGGCCTCGGGCCTCTGCCTCTTCTCGAGCTACCTTGGCGGGAAGAGCGCCAACCGCGGCCTCTGCGCCCAGGCCTGCCGCCGCATGTACCAGACCGAAGGCGGCTCGGGCTATTATTTCTCCCCTGACGACCTCGAGCTCATCGCCCAGGTCCCCGCCCTCGCCGAGGCGGGTGTCGCCTCCTTCAAGATAGAAGGCCGCATGAAGAGCGCGGAATACGTGGGAGCGGTGACCAAGGCCTATCGCCACATGCTCGACAACTACAAGATCGACCCGGAGCGGGCCTTGGCCAAGGCCCGTGCCCTGCTGAAGGTCGACTTCGCGCGCAGCAAGACCACCTTCAACATCGATGGCGGCATACTCGCCAAGCCCGCCCTTCCTGCGGACGCCGAAGCTGGCACCCCTCCCCGGGATGCGACCGCGCCCGATCTCTCCTATATCCGCCCCGAACAGGCCGGTGGCACGGGACTCTATATCGGCCGCATCAAGGAAGCGCGGAACGTGGGCGGCGACCATTATGCCCTCATCGACACCCGCCCCGAGCTGGACGCCGACGGGACACCCAAATTCGGCGCTTCCGGCGCGGCCCTCCTCGAGGGACGCGGCTCGGACGGCCTATCCGAAGGAGATTCGCTGCGCATCCACTCGGGCGACGACTCAGGGCGCTATACATCCAAGCTCCGCGAGGTGAAGGACAGCCCCCAGGGACCCCTCCTGCGCTTCGAGGGCAGCTTCAGGGCCGGCGACACGATCTACCTCGTCCAGAAGCGCGGTGTCGGCAAGCGGTGGAAGCAGGTCATCCCCAAGGACATCGGCCATTATCATCGCTTCCCCAGCCATGACAGCGCGCCGGATGCCAATGTCCCCAAGATCGAGAAGACCGAGCTGGATTCCTTGCCCGACGGGATCTACGCCCTGGTCGGCCGCGTGGCCGACCTCTACGTTGTGCTTGCCTCCCGCCCCCAGGCCGCCATGATCCTCTTCGACAAGAAGAACGCGGACGGCTTGCGCCGCCAGGAAAAGGAAATCCCCTTCAAGCGCAACGAGCTGATCTTCTGGCTCGACCCCTGGTTCCCCGAGAGCGACTCGGCCTGGCTCCAGGAGGAGCTCGAATATTGGGTGGGACGCGGCCAGCGCATCTTCGTGGCCAACAACCTGGCCCATCTGGGCATGTTGCGCGCCTTGGCCTCCAGGACGGGCGGCCGCTCCGCGACCGGCGGTGGCTCCGACGCCGCGGCCGAAGGCGAGACGGGCGCCGCCCGGAGCGGCTACAAGGGCCGAGACAAGGACCGTGGCATCACGATCATCGCCGGCCCTTGGCTCTATGCCTTCAACAGCTACGCCGCGGCCTTCCTCGTAGAGGAAGGCTGCCGTTTCATCATCCCGCCCCTCGAGATCTCCAAGCAGGATTTCCAGCGCCTTGGTGAGGACCTTCCGAAAAAAGCCGTCATGCCTGTCGTCTTTTCCTTTCCTTCGCTGTTCCGGATCCGGGCGGACCTCACGAGGAAGTATGACTTCAAGACCTTCCAGGACCGCGACGGCACGACCTATCGCCTCAACGGCAGGGCCAACTACTCGACGGTCACTCCCCTCACGCCATTTTCCTTGGTGGATCGGGTCCCCTTCCTCAAGAAGGAGGGTATGGGCAAGGTGATCCTCGACTTCTCCCAGGTCGACCTCCTCAAGCCCCTCTACAAGCAGGTCTTCAAGGCCGCCCAGGACGGGACTGTCCTCCCCGAGACAGGACGTTTCAACTGGAAGATGGGCTTCTTCCATCCCGACGAGGGGAAGGGCGCCGATTCCGACTAGCGCCGCCGGATCGGCCCTGGGTGGACCGCTGCGGGAAATCCTATGCGGAACGAGAAAAACGTTGACTCGACCCTCCCTCGATGCTAAGCTAATTTATTCAATGAAATAGCATTTTGTCGATCAAACCGATGCCAAGAGGTTTCCCATGAGCGAGTCAGCGGGCAAGGCCCTGGATCTCCTGTTCTATCTAGCCAAGACCGAAGGGGATGTCACCCTCGCGCGGCTTTCGCGCGATACCGGGATGAACAAGGCAACGGCCCTCCGCTATCTCGCCGTCCTGGAATCCCGGGGTGTCGCCGAGCGCCGCGGCGGAGGCTGGTCCCTCGGCCTGGCCCTGTACGAGCTCGGGACCCGCGTCCCTGTCCGCTCCCTGGTCGTGGAGCGGGTGCGTCCCTTCCTCGAGCGGCTGGCCCGGGAGACCGGCGAGACCGCCAACCTTGCCTGCCTGGCCGGCGGCAGCGCCGTCTACCTCGACCGCGCGGAAGCCAACCGTTCCCTTCGCATGCGATCCGCCCCCGGCGACCGTTTGCCCCTCTACTGCACGGGTGTGGGCAAGGCCATCCTTTCCATCCTTCCCGACGACAGGGCCCGGGCCATAATCGGCACCGATCCCCTTCCCAGGATCAACGAGCGGACGATCACCGATCCCGAGGAGATCCTCAGGGAAGCGGCCCAGGCCCGCGAGGCCGGCTACGGCATGGACAAGGAAGAGTACGAAACGGGCCTCACCTGCCTGGCCCTTCCCATCTGCCTTGCCGAAAGCGACTTCTACGGAGCGATGAGCGTATCAGGCCCCACAGCCCGCATGCGCGACCCCGCCGTCCGCGACGAGATGCTCGAGGCGCTGCGCCGCGACGCGGCCTTGGCCATCGAGGCCTTGCGCCGCAAGCCCGACGCGACGGGCCAGGAGACCAAGGCCGTCGAGCCATTCTTCGAATAGGGATCCGGCCCGGCGCCAGGAAGGGCCCGCGCCCGATGGGGCGCGAGCCTTTTTTCCTGCCCCTCAGAACACTTCCTCGACTTCACGCACGGGATCCTTCCCCGCCTCCGGGACCTTGTTGAAAGCCGGCTTGAACTCCACGTGCTCGGCCACGATCTTCACCTTGCTCTTGGTCTTGCCCTCGGTGTCCGTCCAGCGGTCCTGCTTGAGACGCCCCACCACGCGCACACCCCGCCCTTTCTTGAGGTTCTCGGAGCAGCTCTGGCCGAGGCGGGACCAGGCCTCCACGTCGAAATAGGAGACTTCCTTCTCGAGTTCGTCGTTCTGCTTGTAGAAGCGGTCCGAGGCCATGGAGAAGCTGCAGACCTGGCTGCCCGTGGGCAGGGTCTTGTTCTCGGGATCCCGCACCAGGTTGCCCTCCAAAAGGATACTGTTCAGAGAGTTCATCCCTTCCTCCTTGCGTCTCCCCGGCTTCCTCGCCGGGGCGCGATCCATACACGCGTGGGAAAGCCGGCGGCGATTGAGGGTTGGCATGGCTTTTGGCAAGAGGGAAGGGCGGGCCGCCGGAGGCCGGGCATGCATTGCCCAAGAAAGGCGAGCATCAAAGAGCCGGCGCGCAAGACAGCGCCCAGCCGGCCTTGCCCTAAGCGATTTCCCTGTCCCTGTATTGACAGGATACACATACCGTCCTAAGCTCATCTGGTAATACCACAGAAGCATATGGACTTACCAGATGGCAGAACGTAGACGTGGACGAAAAGAAGATTTCATCTCCCGTTTCGAGGGACTCATCCTTTCAGGCCGTTTCGGGCCCGGCGACCGCCTGCCCCCCGAGCGCGAGCTGGCGGCGAGCCTTGGCGCCTCAAGGCCGGTTGTCCATTCCGCCCTCATCGAGCTCTCTTCCCGCGGCCTGGTGCGCATCGAGGCGCGGCGCGGCGTCTTCGTGGCGGACTGGCGGCGGGAAGGCTCGGTGGAGATGCTCCTTTCCATCATGAGCTATGCGGGCGGGGAGATATCTCCCCGACTATTCGACAGCCTGCTTGAGCTGAGGCTCCTTTTCGAGACCGAAAGCGCCCGGCTGGCCGCCACGCGGCGGACGGAAGCCCAGCTCGAGGAGCTTGAGCGGGTGCTTGCGCGCGAGCGCCTCCACGAATACGTGGACGCACGCGAGGTGACGGCCCTCGACTACGGCTTCCACCTGTCTATCGCCATCGCCTCGGGAAACGACATCTACCCCCTCCTCATGAACTCCATGAAGCGGATCTACGTCCAGATCCTGGACCGCTTCTACGTCGACGCCTCGGTCGTGCCCGTGGTCTTTGGCTTCCATCGGGACCTCGTGGACGCGATACGCACGGGAAGGGAAGTGCAGGCCGCCGAGGTGATGCGGGAGATCCTCGAGTACGGCGAACGCAACCTGCGCAGGATCCTCCTGGCGCCGGGAACCGCAAAGCCGGCCCGGGAGGGGGAAAACCCGTGAAACTGGACAAGCTGCGCTCTGCCTTGCGCAAGAGGTTCGGCGACGGCGTGGAGGCAAGGGAGGATCGCGGTTCGATCGTCCTTGAGGGCCAGCTGCCCAGCTGGGAAGCCCGACTCGAGGCGGGTTCCCGCGCGGTCGGCGCAGGCTCGCGGGGGGTGGTGAACGACATCGTGGCCGACGACTGCGCCTGGGCCGCTTCGGAACGCCTTGACAGTCCCAGGGATCCGGGTCGCGACGAAGGGGAAAAGGGCCTTGAGGGCCTCTCCTTCGACGTGGCGGTCATCGGCGGGGGTGTCGTGGGCTGTGCGGTGGCGAGGGAGCTGGCCAAGTGGCGGGTCTCGACCATCCTCCTTGAAAAGGAGGAGGACGTGGCCTTCCACGCTTCGAGCCGGAACGACGGGATGATCCACGATGGATTCGCCGCCCGCCCGGGAAGCCTCAAGGCGAAATTCAACATCCTGGGGAACCGGCTCTGGGAAGCCCTGGCCTGGGAGCTCGGGATCGAGTTCAGGCGGCCGGGCTCGATCGTGCTTTTCCGGAACGCGGCCACCCAGGCCCTCTATCCGGCCTTCGCGGCGCGCGCCGCGATGAACCACGTGGACGGGTGGGAATACTGGAGCCCCCGGCGCGTGAGGGCCGAGGAGCCCAATGTCTGCGACGGGCAGCACGGCGCCTTTTTCCTCCCGAGCGCCGGGGTCATCTCCCCTTACCGCGCGACTGTGGCCCTGGCCGAGAGCGCCGTCATGAACGGCGTCCGCGTCGAGCTGGGGACCTGCGTGAAGGGATTCGAGAAGGAAGGGGACCGCATCGCGCGGGTCAGGACCGACCGGGGGGATTTCCGCGCCTCCGTCGTGGTGAACGCGGCGGGCAACTGGGCCGATGTTGTCGCGTCCTTCGCGGACGACCGGTTCTTCAGCCTCCACCAGAGGCGTGGCACCGACATGATCCTCGACTCCCAGGCGGGCGGCCTGCAACGCCACATCATGGCCATGCCTTCCATCATGCAAGCCAAGTCCACGACCAAGGGCGGCGGACTTGTCACGACGGTCGAGGGCAACATCCTCGTGGGACCCACGGCCACGGAGCTTCCCGGCAGGGAGTCCTACGCCACCAGCACCTCCGAGCTCCGCACCCTGGAGAGGCATTTCCGGATCAACCGCCGCCTCCTGCCCTCGATGGCCATCACCTATTTCGCCGGCGTGCGCGCCTGCACCTGGGAAGAGGATTTCATCATCGAGCGCTCGCGCCGGGTCGCCAACCTGGTCCATGCGGCGGGCATCCAGTCGCCCGGCCTGGCTTCCGCCCCGGCGATCGCCGAGGAAGTGGCACGCATCTCCCTCGATGTCCTGTGCGCGACCATGAAGGTATCGCCCAACGCGTCCTTTGTGGCCGTGCGGGACGCGCCCCTCGAGCTGCGGCGCCTTTCCCTGGAGGAAAGGGCCAAGGCCGTATCGAGGAATCCCTCCTACGGCAGGATCGTCTGCCGCTGTGAGGAGGTCTCCGAGGGCGAGATCCGCGACGCGATGAAGTCCCCCCTTCCCGTGAGGAGCCTTGACGCCGTCAAGCGCCGCGCCAGGCCGGGCATGGGGCGCTGCCACGGCGGATTCTGCACGCCCCGCGTGATGGAGATCGTGGCGGACGAGCTGGGCATCGGCATCGATGAGGTCACGAAGAAGGGGCCGGGCTCCCGGATCGCCGTGGGCATGACCAAGTCCGGCTTGGGGGAGGGCTTCCGTGGTTGACCGCAAGGAATACGACGTCCTGGTCATCGGTGGGGGACCGGCGGGACTCGCGGCCGCCCTATCGGCCTCGGGCACAGGCGCGCGCGTCGGCCTCATCGAGCGGGAAGAGTGCCTTGGCGGGATACTCAAGCAATGCGTCCACGACGGCTTCGGCCTCGTGCGCTTCGGCCAGATGCTCTCCGGGCCCGAATACGCGCGGCGCTTCATCGACCTCGTGGAGGGGTCGGATATCGCCGTCCACCTCGAGACCTTCGTGCACGCGGCACGGCGTCTAGCGTCGGCGGGGGGCGGCTACGTCCTTGAGTGCGTGAGCAGGGACGAAGGCGTGTTCGAGGCCTACGCTCCCGCCCTGGTCCTGGCCACGGGCTGCCGTGAGCGCAGCGACCGGCAGGTCTTCATCCATGGCGACCGGCCCGCGGGGGTCCTGACGGCAGGCCTCGCCCAGCACCTTGTCAACATCGAAGGGGTCCTCCCCGGAAGGCGCGCCGTGATCCTGGGTTCGGGCGACATAGGCCTCATCATGGCGCGGCGCCTCACGCTCGAGGGCATGGAGGTCGAGGGCGTGTACGAGCTCAAGGCCGAACCCTCGGGCCTGTCGCGCAACCTCCAGCAATGCCTTTCGGACTTCGGCATCCCCCTCCATCTCCTCATGACGGTGGTCGAGATCCATGGCAAGAGGCGCGTCGAGGCGGTCACGGCCGCCAGGGTGGACCTGCGGGGCAGCGTCATCGCGGGAAGCGAAAGGCTTGTCGAATGCGACACCCTCGTCCTGTCAGTGGGCCTGATCCCCGAAAACGAGCTGGCCCTCTCCCTGGGCCTCGGCCTGGACCCCTCGACCAAGGGGCCGAAGGTGGACCAGGGCGGGGGGGCGGGGGAGGGGATATTCGTCTGCGGGAATGCCCTCCATGTGAACGACCTCGTGGACTATGTGTCGGAATCGGGGGAGGCGGCGGGCCGAGACGCGGCGGGTCATGCGCTCTCCATCGGCGCCGCAGGGGGGACCGCGGCCCCGGGGCGCCGAGTCGCGGTGAAGGCGGGTCCCGGATTCCTCTATGCCGTGCCCCAGTTCATCGACCTGTCGCGGCCCGGCCCCGCGGTCATCTATTTCCGCGTGAATTCGACGCTCCGGGAAGGCGCGCGCGTGTCGCTGTCCGCCGCCGGGGAGACCCTCCTTGGCAAGCGCTATCCGGCCTTGAGGCCGCCCGAGATGGAGCGCCTGGAGATCGACCCTGGAAGGGTGCCGGAAGGCTGCGATTCGCTCTGGCTGGAACTCGAGAGGAAGGAGGCGGACCTTGGCTGAGACGCGGCGTTTCGTGTGCATCGTCTGCCCCCGGGGCTGTGCCCTCGAGGTGGACGTGGACGTGGACGTCGCGGGCGAGGGCAAGGCGGTGCTTGCCCTGCGCGGGAATGCCTGCGCGCGCGGGGAGGTCTACGGACGGAGCGAGATAGTCGATCCCCGCAGGAGCCTCACGAGCACGGTCAGGGTGGCCAACGGGAAGCGGCGCCGCCTTCCCGTGCGGAGCACCGGGACCATCCCCTTGCCCCGGTTGCGCGAGGCGGCGCGGGCGCTTGACGGCATCGTCGTCGAAGGCCCCCTCGCCTGCGGCACGGTCATCGCGGTGGACTTCCTCGGCCTCGGCGTCGATATCGTCGCGACCGACCAGCTGGAAAGGGGCATGTGATGGATGGCCTCATCCTCACGGTGGATTGCGGCACCCAGAGCGCGAGGGCCTTGATCTTCGACCTCGATGGCAAGCTCCTCGACAAATGCAAGATCGAGTACGAACCCTACGAGAAGGGAGAGCCGGGCAGGGCGGAACAGGATGCGGCCACCTATTGGGATGCCGTCTGCGCCGCCTGCCGCGACCTGGCCGGGCGGCGGCCGGAGCTCATGAAGGCCGTCGCGGGCGTGGGCGTGACCACCCAACGTGACTCGATGATCTGCCTGGACTCGAAGGGCGAACCGCTGCGCAAGGCCATCCTCTGGCTGGACCTGCGCAAGGCCAGGCCGCCGTACCGCCCCTGGCTGCCGATGCGGATCATCTATGGCCTTGCCGGGATGGGTGAGGCCGTGCCCCTCACCCAGGAAGAGGGCAAGTGCAACTGGATCATGCAGAACGAGCCGGAGATCTGGGAGAGGACGCACAAATTCGTCCAGGTCTCCGGATACCTGAATTTCAGGCTCACGGGCCTGTTCGCCGACTCGGTGGCCTCGCAGATCGGCCACCAGCCGATAGACTACAAAAGGCAGGCCTGGAGCAGGCCGGGTTCGCTCAACGCGAAGCTTTTCCCGATACCCAGAGCGAAGCTCCCCGAGATGGTGCGCGCCGGGGAGGTGATCGGCCGCGTGACCCCCGAGGCGGCTGCCCGGACCGGACTTCCCGTCGGCATCCCCGTCATCGCGGCGGGCAGCGACAAGGGCTGCGAGACCCTCGGCATGGGCGTCACCAAGCCAGGCAGCGCCTCCCTGTCCTTCGGCACGACGGCGACGATCCAGACCACGAGCCGGCGCTATTTCGAGCCCCTCGCCCACATGCCCGCCTATCCCTCCCCCATCCCCGGCCGCTACAACGCCGAGGTCGAGATCTTCCGCGGCTACTGGATGATCACCTGGTTCAAGAACCAGTTCGCCTATGAGGAAGTCATGGAGGCCCGGCGGCGCGGGATAGCGCCGGAGGCCATGCTCAACGAGCTCCTCAGGAAGACCCCCGCAGGTTGCCACGGCCTCGTGATGCAGCCCTACTGGACGGCCTCGCTCAAGACGCCATCGGCCAAAGGCGCCATCATCGGCTTCGGCGACGTCCATGACCGCGCCTACCTGTACCGCGCCATCATCGAGGGCCTCGCCTTCGGCCTCAAGGACGGACTGCGCGCCATCGAGAGGGCCGGCAGGATGAAGGTGACGGAATTGGCGGTCTCTGGCGGGGCCAGCCAGAGCGACGAGATCTGCCATATCACCGCCGACGTGTTCAACCTCCCCCTCGTGAGGGGAGCCACCTTCGAGACGAGCGGCCTGGGCGCGGCGATGGTCGTGGCGGCGGGCCTAGGGATGTACCCGGGCGTGGAGGCCGCCTCGCGGCGGATGGCGGCGAGGGAGACGATCTTCGAGCCGGATCCCGGCAGGGCGAGGCTCTACCACGAGCTCTACCACCGGGTCTACCGGAGGATGTACAGGGTGCTCGCCCCCCTCTACGAGGCGATACGCGATATAACCAATTACCCCGAGCGGCTCGGCCGCGGAGAATAGAGGAGGCAGGCATGGCCAAGAGAGACGAATTCCGCCCCGACTGGTTCGAGGGGAAGATGCCCGGCGGCAGCTTCCGGTCCATATTGAAATGGGGGGACCCCGACGCCTACAAGCACCCGAACCGCAAGCTCTATGCCCTCATGAAGGTAACCTTCGGCCTCGACGACTCGCATTTCGCGAAGCCCTTCGAGACGGGCATGGAAAGCGTGCCGGAAAACATGCCTTGCGCCCTCGAGGCCAGGCATGTCCAGGCCTTCAGGTCCATCGTCGGCGACGGGAACCTTTTCACCGACGTGTACCACCGCCTCCAGGTCGGTTACGGGAAGACGATGCTCGACGCGATGCGGCTGCGGAAGGGCATCATCGAGAACATCCCCGACCTGGTCCTCCATCCACGCGGCCGGGCGGACCTCCGGGCCATAATCGACTATTGCGACGCGAACCTCATCCCCGTCTACATCTATGGCGGCGGCTCCTCCGTAACGCGGGGCGTGGAGGCGGTGAAGGGCGGCGTGACCCTCGACATGCGAGTCCACCTGAACAAGGTCCTCCGCTTCGACGAGAAAAACCACACCATCACCGTCGAGGCCGGCATGAGCGGCCCTGAGCTCGAGCGCCAGCTGCGGAACGCGGTGGAGCTCCACAAGGCGAGCCGCGCCTACACCTGCGGCCACTTGCCCCAGAGCTTCGAGTACAGCGCCGTGGGCGGCTGGGTGACGACGCGGGGCTCAGGCCAGAACTCGACCTATTATGGCAATGCGTCAGACATGGTCATAGCCCAGGACTATGTCTGCCCGAGGGGCGACATCCGGACCGGCGAATTCCCCGCGGCCGCCAATGGACCCGACATCGACCAGGTCATGATGGGATCGGAGGGGACCTTCGGGGCGCTCTATTCGGCCACCCTTCGTTTCCGCATGTACCAGCCTCGGAACACCCGCCGCTATTCCTTCATCTTCAAGGACTGGGAAAGCGCTAAGGAGGCCGCCCGCGAGGTCCTCCAGGGCGAGTTCGGCAACCCCTCGGTGTTCAGGCTGTCGGACCCCGAGGAATCGGACGTGGCCCTCAAGCTCTATGGTGTCGAGGGGACAGTCCTCGACACCTTCATGAGGGCACGGGGCTTCAAGAAGGGCGAGCGCTGCCTCATGCTGGGCACCGCCGACGGGGAGGCGGGCTTCAGCCGCCACGTGAAGAGGCGGATCATGGGGATCTGCGCCCGCCACGGCGCCATGTCCACCACGGGCCTCGTGCAGAAGAGCTGGGAGCACGGCCGCTTCCGCGACCCCTACATGCGCGAGGACCTCCAGGACTTTGGCATCATGATGGACACCCTCGAGTGCTCGGTGAACTGGTCCAACCTCGAGGAGGTCCATACGGGCGTACGTGCCTTCTGCCACTCGAGGCCGGACACGATCTGCATGACCCACATGTCCCACTTCTATCCCCAGGGCTGCAACCTCTACTTCATCTTCATCGCGAAGATGGACAGCATCGACGAGTACCTCGCCTACCAGGCAGGGATACTGGACAGCATCCAAAGGCACGGGGCGACGATGAGCCATCACCATGGAATCGGCAAGTCCTTCGCGCCTTGGCTCGAGGGGGATGTCGGCCCCGAGGCGATCGCGCTGCTGCGGGCGATCAAGCGGCACTTCGACCCGAAGGGCATAATGAACCCCGGCGGCACGATAGCCCTGGACCTGCCCGACTCCCAGCGGCGCATACTGCGGAAGCCGGGAAGATAGCGGCCATCCGGATAATGCTGCCATTTGGATCGGGGGGCGCTTGCTGGGCCTTTTCAAGCGGGGATTGGCGGGGCCTGGGCAGGGGGAAGCGCACGGGGACCTCGCAAGCTCGGCCCGTGCGTTTCCCCCTGCCCACCCGCGGCGCTGCCCCGGTTCAATTGGGCTGAGGCGGGGTTCAACCAACGAAGACGGCTATTTTGGGCGTGGCGCATTCAATCAATGGCCTCGTGGGAGGCGCGACGCTGACGGGGAAGGCCGCCGTTGGGCGCATGCGTCCTCCAGCGATGCGATAGCTCGGTATGAAACGATGTCGCCATGGATGGCCGCTTTGAAGCCTGCCTTCAGGGGAAAGTGCCCGGATTGATAAGCGAAGCGGCCAATGCGGCGACCGCCATGAAATGGCGTCTACATTGGTTGAACCCCGCCGGAAGCTTCATCATGGAAAGCCGCGCGGCGGGTCAGCGAGGCCTATTTTCCGGGGTCGACGATGTAGCGCCCCTGTCCGAGCCGCTGGGCCTTCTTGAGGGCCTCGCGGGCACGGGTGAAGACACCCTCGCCCTCCGATGGACGGCCGACGGCCGCGCCGACGGAGCCGCCGATCCAGAGGGCGCCCGATGCGAGCTCGGCGGGACGGCAAATGGTCTCGGCCATCGAGCCCGCGCGCTCCTCGGCGTACTCGAGGGCGTGGTCGGGCACGACGGTCGCGACGGCCATGATCTCGTCGCCGGCGACGCGTGCGGCTATGCCGTCCTCGCCGGAGAAGGTCGACACCCGCTTGGCGACCTCGACGAGGACGGAGTCGGCCATCGTCTTGCCGCGGGTGCGCGCGAGTTCCTCGAAGGCGTCGAGGTTGGCCACGAGGACGACGATGCCCTTGCTGTCCTCGGCGAGGCGGCCCTGCTTTTCGGCGAACCAGGCAAGGAGGCCATTCTCGTTGGCAAGGCCCGTGAGGGTGTCGATGCGGTCCTGCGGGATGGCGTCGGCGACCGGCGCCGCCGCCGAAGGTTTCGGCCTGGATTCGGCCGGGGCGAGGGTGTTGCCGCCGAAGATGGAGGCTCCGAATCGTCCGAGGACGAAGGCTCCCGCGGCCGCGGCGACGACGATCGCAAGGAGGGCGCCGAGCGCGCCGCCAAGGCTGGCGCCGAGGGCGCCGAGCAACGCGGAAAGGAGGGCAAGGCCGCCGCCGAGGAGAAGGGGCCTGGTCGATGGGGATCCACGCTTCGAATTTGTATCCATACGGAAATTATCGGCCGAAATAGAGGGGTTCAGAAGGACGAGAGCCCGGAAAGGTGACGGCCGGGCGCTTCGACGCCAATGGCATAGACGCCATGGTACTTCGCGGGGAGAAGCTGGGCTATGCTGCGCATGATCTCGTCCGTGGCCTCCGCCCGGCTGCTCTTCGAGAAGCCGCTTTCCGGCAGGTTGAGGTGGAGGAGCTCGCCGACTCGAAAGGTGAGCCTGGTGCGCCTGGGTTTCTTGATGTTGGCCCAGAACCGCTCGCCTCCGAAGTGGGCGATGGGAAGGATGGGCGCTCCGCTGCGCGCCGCCAGCTGGACCACGCCGCCATGCCCTCTCTGGAGGCGCCCGTTGCCGCTTCGCGTGCCCTCGGGCGCCACGATAAGGATCTTCCCTGCCGCCAATGCGGCCAAGGCGAGCTTCATCGCCTTCGTGTCCGTGCTCGACCGGTCGAGCGGAATCGCCTCCCATACCTTCCCGAGGAAGCCGAGGAAGGCGTTGTCCCAGGTTTCCGCCTTGACGAGGCCGACGATGCCGCGGGGATGGAGGGATGCGTAGAGGAGGGGCACCTCGAGGAAGTTGATATGGTTGGCGACGATGATGAGGGGCCCCTTCCTGGGCACCTTGGCGAGTTCCGCCTCGTCGAGCCGGCAGATGCGTGCGAGGATGAAATGGACGAGGGGTGTCACCACCCTGGCGCTGAGCTTCACGCCTTCCCTTCCTCCCAGCGCGCGATGGTCGCGGCTGCGGTCGCTTCGTCATGGATGATGTTGAGCTTCGAGGGGAGGCATTCCACGACGAGGGAGTTGCCGTCGATGCAGATCGTCTCGCCATCGGCATGGCAGACGAGGCCGCCCCCTGGCGCCTGGATCGAAAAATGCGTGGCGCGGCCCAATGTGATCTTCGGGTGGCTGGCCTGGCTGCCCTTCGTGTAGCCCGCGATGAGGGCGATCATGTCGCGTCGGGTAAGGCAGCCTGCCAGGCAGAGGTCGAGGAGGCCGTCATGGTTGGAGGCATGGGGCGCCATGAAGAAGGTCCCACCCATGCGCTTGCCGTTCATGATGGATATCTGGTGGCTTTGAAGCTCGAAATGCCGGCCTTTCGGGCCAGGACCCGCGTTCCCGTCCAGGTCGAGCGTGATGGCCGGCGCTTTCGGGTAGATGACAAAGGTGCGGAGCGCCCCGAACACGTAGGCCATGAAGCCGTGGACATGCTTCATCTTGGCGGCTTCGAGGCCGACGATGGTGTCGAAGCCCACGCCGATGCCGTTGCCGAAGTAGCGACCTTCGGGAAAGAAGCCGCCGGTCACGCGGCCCACGTCCATGGGCCTTTCGGAGCCGAGGCGGAGGGCCTCGACGCAGGCCTCGAGTCCATTCGGCACATCGGCGCCGTAGGAGAAATCGTTGCCCCTGCCGACAGACAGGACGCCGAGGGTAGGCGCCTTTTCGCCCCTGGCCATGGAAAGCATGAGGCCGTTGATGACCTCGTTGGCCGTCCCGTCGCCACCTGCGGCGACGACCACGTCGTAGCCTTCGCCCGCGGCGTCCCTGGCGAGTTCGGCGGCGTGCCAGACGGCCTTGGTCATGAAGACCTGGTGCTTGATGCCCTTGGCGGCAAGGAGGGACTCTATTTCCGGGGCGCGCTCACCAGCCTTGCCCTTTGCCGCGGTGGGATTCAGGATGATCTTGTAGTTGGTATGCATCTTGGAGGCAAAGTATAAACAAATTTCTCCAAAAAGAAAGAGCTAGTCGAAGGCCCCGGCTCGGGTGGAGGCCTCCTTGCGTGCAATAACCGCGCCATGATCGAGCATGGCTTGGGCGACAGACCGGGCCCTGTCCCCTTCGCCGGCCGCGATCGCCGCGACAAGGTCTCGGTGGAAGCCGCGCACGAGGGCGAGATCCGGTTTCGAGGCGTAGAAGCGGGCGATATAGCTGCGGTAGACGGGGATGGTGGAGTTCATCACGAGGGGGAGGATGCTGCTGCCTGAGGCCTCCGCGAGGAGAAGATGGAAGCGCAGGTCGAGTTCCGTCCTCGCCCTTGCCCCATCGCCGTCGCCTGAGGGGATTGGAAGGATTTCTTCCTCGGCGAGGACTCCGCGCAAGCCATCGATGTGTCCGGCAGCCCTGCTCAGGACCGCAAGCCGGACGGCCTCGAGTTCGATGAGGGCGCGGAAGCCAAGGAGGTCTGCGAGGATCCCATCGGGAAACATCCCGTCGCTGTGGAGGACGATCGATTCGAAGATGGCGAGGGTGCCATGGCGCCAGAAGTCGTTGACGCGCACTCCCCTCCTCGGCTCCACCGAGACGAAGCCCTTGGAGGCGAGCTCCACCATGGACTCGTGCACCACGGGCCGGGAGACGCCCAGGCGCTTTGCGAGGTCGCGCTCGGGCGGCACGACCTCGCCGACGGCGAGCTCGCCGGAGATGATCAGGCGTTCGAGGGTCTCGATGCACTGCGCCTTGAGCGACTTGGCCTCAAGGCGGGGTATTCTCGCTCCTTGCATCTATCGCGGCCTCCTGTCAGGGCGAAATGAAGGCTTCGAGGGGCCGGGGCGGGTAGACTTGCCCGTGGCAGGGAGGGGCCGAGTTGTACAGCCAATCAAGGTCGACGCCAAGAAGTCCCGCCGTCCGGAGGAGGCGGCCCCTCGACACGAAGCTCTCCATGCCGAGGTTCATGCTGAGGATGGCCACGCGCGTGCCCATGGGGATGGAAAGGAGTTCCTGCCTCCACGCGCCGGGCGTGAAGACGATGCGCCTGCTCCCGGCGCTCCTGGCCTGCACGATGGGGATGACGCGCGGGAAGCCATCGGCGTCGATCGCGCCGAGGAAGGAAAGGGAATCGAGGGTGTCAAGGAGACGCAGGGCCGGTGGGGGCATGATCGCTTCGCCCTCCGCCGCCTTCCGCCCGGCGGAAATGGTGCCGCGGGGGTGGGCGAAGGGCGCGGCGACGGCCGTGGCGAGGGAGCCGATGACGATGGCGCCCATCGGGAGGGGCCGCGGTCCCTCGATGCCGATGAGGTCGAGGTAGTGCACCGTGTTGATGCCGAAGTAGGTGTTGTAGCGGAACATCGGCTGGCGGTTGTAGGCCACGTATTCAGGTCCATCCTTCGCGCTGCGCCTCCATCGCGCCTTGCCGCGCCACAGCCGCCGGTCGAGGCCCATGACGAGGAAGCCGACCTTGCCGGTTTTCGCCATGTTCTCCTTGCCCTGGCCCCTGGAGAACTCGCCGATGGTCAGTTCCTTCGCGCCTTTGCCCATCAGGGTCGTGAGGATCGTGAGGTGGGGTTCGCCCGCCTCGGTGACCGTGGCGACTATGCCTATCTTCTCGCTCGGCGCGAAGGCCGCGAGGTCGCTCTCGGACAATTCTTCTCTCATGCTTCCTTCCTTCCGGTCCCGGGACCGGTCGAGCCTGTCCACGCGACGGACGGCGCCTGGGCGCCCGTCCACGCTCCTGTGTCCAGTCCGCGCTTGCCGGCTTCCAGGAGCCGGTCCATGTCCTGTGCCTTCATGAGGGGACTCGTGGCGTATTCCCATTCCTTGTCCAGGCGCCGGTACTTTTCGGCGCAGAGGTTGTTGAAGGCGCAGAGTTCCCAACGCTCAAGGCGGGGCACAGCGATGCGGGCGATCGCCTTGCCTATCGCCAGGAGGTTGTCCTCCCGGTCCGTCGCCCGAGGGACCACGGGGGTGCGGATCCACATCGCGCGGGGATACGAGTGGCTTCCCATCCAGTCGGCGGTCCTCTTTAGGTTTTCCAGGATGCGTTCGTTCCCGAGTCCCGTGAAGCGCGCGTGGAGGGCGCTGTCGCTCTCCTTGAGGTCCCAGAGGAGGAGGTCCACATAGGGGTAGAGGGAACAGAGGTTCTCCCAGGACGCGACACCGCAGGTGTCCAAGGCGGTGTGGATGCCCCTTCCCTTGAGGAGCCGCAGGGTCTCCCGGGCGAAGGCGGGCTGGGCGCTCGCTTCGCCGCCGGATAGGGTCACGCCTCCGCGGTCGGAGCCGGAAAACCAGGAGCTGTCCTTCGCGAGCTCGTCGGCGAGCCTCGAGGCCGAATAGCGCGTGCCCAGGACCTGGACGGCGCCAGCGGGGCAGGCCGCCGCGCAGAGGCGGCAGTCCCCCTTGTCCTGGGCGGCCGCGCAGGCCCTGCGGTCGACCCGGAGGGCGCCGCTTGGGTCCCTGGCCAGCGCGCGCGAAGGGCAGGCGGCGACGCATGCGCCGCATCCGTCCTTCGTGCCGGCCGCGATGCAGTTGCCGGCCGTCCATTCCACTTCGGGCTTGGCGGAGATGCCCTCCGGATTGTGGCACCAGGCGCAGGACAGGGGGCAGGCCTTGAGGAAGGCCGTGCTCCGCAGGCCGGGTCCGTCCTCCGTGGACATGCGCTGAATCTGCAGCACCAGGCCTTCCTCGAGCGATACGGGAGGGCTAGAAACGTCCATGGCTCACCCGTGCGATGACCTCGTCCTGGAGCTCCCGGCCTATGCCCGTGAAATAGGCGTTGTAGCCGGTGACACGGACAAGGAGGTGGCGGTACTCCTGGGGCCGCGCCTGGGCGTCGCGCAGCATCCCCGGGTCGAGCATGTTGACCTGGAGGGCCGTGCCGCCGTTCTGCGCGTAGCCGCGGAGGAAGGCCTTGAACTTGGCGCGGTGCTCCCCGTCCCGGAGCATGGAGGGATTGAAGGTGATCGTGTGCGATGCGCCGTTGGGCAGGCAGTTGAGGTAATCGCCATAGTCGCCCTTGTCCGCCGACCTGCCGCCCAGGACCTTTCCCACCGAGTTGGAATTGGAGGTGGGGCCATTGGTGTCGGCGCCGTTGGAGGGGCAGATGGCGTTCGAGAGGAACTGCCCGCGCTCCCGGCCATTGGCGCTGGCCGCCATGATGTAGCCGTCGCCGGCCCAGTAGTTCCATGAGAGCATGCCGGGCCGGAATTGCCTTCCCGTGCTCGTTGTCCTGTGCTTCCAGGTCTGTGCGCACCACAGGTCCATCACCGCCTTGGCCATGGCGTCCGCCTCGTCGTCGTCCCGGCCGTACTTGGGGGCCTTGTTGAGCGCCCTGGCCCGCAAGGCCTCATGGCCCTTCCAGTTCGCCTTCAAGGCGTCCATGAGCTCCTCCATCGTGCAGTCGTGCTGGTCGAAGACCAGGTGCTTGATGGCCAGGAGGGAGTCCACCGCCGTCGCGTAGGTGACGGCCTCCACGGTGACAAAGCCTATCTGTGCGCCGCCCTGGGTCACGTCGCGGCCGCTCTCGGCGCAGCCCTTGACGAGGCAGGAGAGGTAGGGAGTGGGGAAGAAGCCCGCGCGGATGGATTCGGACTTCTCGTAGAGCCCGACGATGGCGCGCACGATGTAGGCGACCTGCGCCTCGAAGGCCGCCCAGAAGCCCTCCCAGCCCGTGAAGTCCCGCGCGTCCCCCGTGGCGGGGCCGGCCTGGGCGATTTCCTCGGTGACGCCGCTCATCGCGTCGGTGAAGGGGAGGAGGTCCTTCCCTCCGGTGAGGGCGAGCTCCACCGCCTTGAGGAGGTTGAGGTTGCAGTCCACCGTGCCGGAGCGGTCGTTGCCCACCATCGTGTTCTCGAGGCAGCCGACAGGCGCGTAATCGTGGACATTGTCCTTGTGGATGAGCCTCCCGATCCCGCCTTCCTTCCCCTCCCGCATCATGCCGGCCATGGAGCGCTCGTCGAAGTTGAGGAGGAAGGGCGCGCCCTGGCTTCCCTCGATCATGTCCACGACCTTGTCCAGCAGGGCTTCGCTCGTGCCGCGGTGGAGGCGCACGTTGGGCTTGGGCTCGAGGATGGGGGACATCTCGTCGATCACCTCGAGGAAGAGCATGGTCAGGTCGTTCGTCATGTCCTTGCTGTCGGGACCGAGCCCCGAGAGGGTGATGAGCTGGCCGAAGCCCGCGGTGATGCCGTTGTTGCCCGTGCGGATCTGGGCGTCGTAGGCGGTGTTGCAGTGGAACCAGAGGCAGCCAAGGATGTCCTTGGCCTCGGCACGGGTCATGCCCTTGGCCTTGGAGGCTTCCCAGTAGGGGAGGAGGTACTGGTCCACGCGCCCGAAGGAGACCCCGGGGCCGGGATAGTTCTCGTCCGCCATCACGAGCATGTGGGTGAGCCAGAGCGACTGGATGGCCTCGTGAAAATCCCGGGGCGGCTCCCAGGGCACACGATCCAGGACTTGGGCCATCGCCCGAAGCTCGGCCGCGCGTGGCGTGGAGCCCGCCTTGGTGGCGAGGACCCGCGCGTCCTCGGCGTAGGCGGCGGCCAGGTCGCGCGCCATCGTCGCGGAGGTCGTCATCGCCCTGACCTGGCAGCCCTTCGGACCCTTCCTCTCGGCCTCCGACAATTGCGCGTACCTGGCCTCGAGCTCGGCATGGACGCCCTTCCAGCCGATCTCCAGCACGCGCTGGTAGCCGGGGACAAGGTGGCCGCTCGTGGCGCCCGCGTTGCCATAGCCGTGGTTGTGGAAGCCGATGGCCGCCGCCCTCGCGCCGTTTTTACCGCGCACCAAGCGGTCGAATTCCTTGGCTTCCTTTTGCGTGAAGCAGAGGGAGGTCTGGATGTTGAAGCGCGCGCCGCAGAGGAGGTCGCCTGGAAGGAAGTCGCGCGGGAGGTGCTTGGTCATGACTTCCTTCACGAACCAGGCGCGGCGTTCCGGCAGGCTCAAGGTCCAGAAGCCATCCGCGAGCTTGACGGGCCTGGCGGAAAGGCGATAGGAGGAGGCCATGGCGCCGATGAGGGCGTAGACCTCGGGAACGATGTAGTAGGTGATCTCGTTGAACTGGCTGTCCCAAGGAGTGCCCGTGGTCCAGGCGCTGTATTCGTTGTTCCAGCCTCGGTCGGCTCCCTCGAAATACCAGGACCTGAGGCGCTCGACGCGGGGCGAAAGGCCGTAAGGCTGCTTGAGCGTGGCCATTGTTCCTCCTTGTGGTCAAACCACCAGCCGAAACTCTGCACCCGGACCTAGGTTCTGTCAATGGTTTTACGGTGCTGCCAATATTTTTGGCAGCCCTGGGGCCGCCCGGAGTTGTTGGTCCCGATACTCTGGGCGGCAGGGTCAGCGTTTTCCTCCGTGCCGGAGCTTTGGGAAGGGATCTCGCGGCTGCCAGGTCGGGGCCGCGCCACAGCAGCCGAGGGATGCGCGTGGCGGAAGACGGCGTCCGCGCTCCCGTGGGACTGCTGCCGCTCCTATGGGTACCGGCAGGTATATCGCCAGGGTCCGAGTTCTCCTTGAAGGCGGGCGAAACGCGACCATGGTTCTACGAGAAGATTCCGTGCATGAACTGGCGCGAGGCCTCGCGCAGCGTGGCATCGTCCAGGGGGCCGCTGCCGGCTAAGGGGCGGCTCCTGCCCTTCATGCTGCGATGGAGGAGGGCTGCTTCCCGGAAGAAGGCCGCCACCGCATCAAAGAGACCGCGGTTGAAGGCCACGGCCGCCGCGCCTGACTCGCTTTCCGTCGGGGCGAAGCCCATGGCCAGGCGCATGCGGGCGAAAGCCGGAACGGAAAGGCCAAGGCGCCAGAAGGCCTGGGCGAGTATGAGGTCCCGGTTCCCCGTTGCGGTGTCAAGCGACGGAATCAGGCAACTTGCGCAAGCGCCGCGCAAAGACCTACACTCTCCAAAACGACGGAGGTTCCATGCGCCTGCGCTCCAAGCTCGCCCTGATGTTTTTCCTGGCCTTCGCCTTCACGGTCGGCCTTCTTCTTGCGGTGTTCCCTCCCCTCGCCAACCGCATCACGGAGACCCAGCTTTTTTCCCTCGCCCGGACGGTGGGCGTCTACCTGATCCATGACCTCGAGGGCCTGGCCTACGGGGGCGACGAGAAGGCCTTCGAGGTCGCGGTGGACCGGCAGTTCGAGTTCGTCTCGAAGCTCGCCGCGACGACCGGAGAGTTCACGGTCCGCAAGATCGTCCTCGTGAACAAGGAGGCGAAGGTCGAGATCGGGCATCCGGAGAGCGAGACGGGCACGGATTATTCCTCCCATGCCGACATCCGCGAGGCCCTGGCCGGCGCCCCGTTCCGCATCGTCATCGAGCCGAGCGTGGGCCCTGACGGCAAGTCGGAAACGGACGCGGACATCGTGGCTCCCATCCTCCTTGCCGACGGGGACTACCGCGCTGTGGAGGTCAAGCTCGATTTCACCGCCACGATGGCCCTCCTCACCGCCCGCTACCGCACGATCCAGCTGGTCATATTCCTGGCCATCCTCGCGGCGTTCGCCCTCCTGTCGGGACTCCTCCTCGTCGGTGTCGGCGGCGCCGTCATAAGGCCGGTCCTTCGCGTCTCCAAGGCCATGGAAAGGGTGGGGCAGGGGGACCTGGATGCCCGCCTTGGCCTGGGGGGCAAGGATGAGCTTGGCGCGATGGCCTCCCGTTTCGACGAGATGGTCACCGGCTTGAAGGAGCGTTTCGAGCTTTCCCGCTATGTATCGAAGTCGACGGTCGGCGCGGTCCGCGAAAGGGCGTCGGGCGGGATCTCCGGCGTCCGGAAGAGGCGCCTCACCCTATTCTTCTCGGATGTTCGCGGCTTCACCTCCTACTCGGAGAACACCCCGCCCGAAAGGGTCATAACCGTGCTCAACCGCCTCCTGGGGCTCCAGGAGGAGATCATCGCCGAATCATGCGGCGAGGTGGACAAGTATGTGGGCGACGAGACCATGGCCATCTTCGAGGATCCGGCCAATGCCTTGCGCGCGGCCCTTCGCATCAGGCAGGCCGCCAAGGCGGCCGCGGAGGAGCTCGACGGCCTGCGCCTGGGTTTCGGCCTCCATGTCGGCGATCTCGTGGAAGGCGATATCGGTTCGCCCAACCACATGGACCATACGGTCATTGGCGACACAGTGAACACGGCGGCGCGCATCCAGGGGGCTGCCGGCCCTTGGCAGATACTCGTCTCCGAGGACCTGGCCGCGGACCCCGCGGTCGCCGGGGCTTTCGTGTTCGAGGGCTATCTTTCAATAACCGCAAAGGGGAAGTCCCAGCCCGTGCCTGTCCGCGGCCTGCTGTCGGAGCGGGAACGCGGCGCGTGAAACGAGATGGACAGGAATGAAGGGCAAGGGTACACTCCTCGAACCATGAAACCCGAAGAGCTCCGCTCCGCCCTGGATCGCATCCTAGCCCATAGTCCTGCCTTCCCCGGCGAATCCCTGATCGTCGAGATCGTCGCCAACCCGAGGGCCGGCGGCTTTACCCGGCCCGCCTTCGCGAAGAAGCGCTTCGCCGAGCTGGCAAGGCTGGAGACGATGGCGGCGGACCTGCCCCTCCGGAGCTTTCCGGTCACGGTTCGTCTCCACCTCACCGAGCGCTCGGGACATGCCTCCGACATTGCCCGCGGCATCGCCCTTGCCGCACGCTCGGATGCGCCAGGCCTGCGACGTCTCATCCTGACCGCCGGCGGCGACGGCACCTCGTTGGAGGTCGCCTGCATCCTCGCGGAGCTTCCGCCGGCCGAGGCGGACCGCCTCTGCATCCTTCGCCTTCCCTTCGGCACGGGCAACGACGGCTCCGAAGGGCGCGACCTCATGGCCTGCCTCGGCCGCCTCCTCGGTCCCGTCGAGGCGCGGCCGCGGTCGGCGCTCCGAGTGGTCCCCAACCCCGCGGGCGGCAAGGCGGCGCTGCTTTCCTTCAACATCGCGAGCATCGGCCTCGATGCCTTTGTCAGCCAGATGACGAACAGGCTCAAGTCATTCTTCCCGGGCAACAGCTACAAGCTCTGGGTGGACTTCAGCGCCATCTTCTACGATAGGATTTGGCCGACCTCGGTCTTCCATGTCAGGGGCTATGACGCGGCGGGAAGGGAGACGGGCGCGATCGACCGCGAGCTCCTCCTCCTTGCCATGGGCGCCTCCGGGCGGCGGACCTACGGCGCCAACCAGCCCATCCTCCCTGACGACGACAATGTCTGCGGGGTTTTCCAGATACCGCTCCTCAAGAAACTCGAGTTCAAGGAGCGCATCTCGACGGGCAAGCATCGCGGGCTCGACACAGTGGTCCAGTTCTTCAACGCGAAGCGCATGGTCATCGAGCACCCCAAAGCCATACTCCTCCAGCGCGACGGCGAGGTGAGCAGGCTCGACGCCGCGGACTTCCCCCTGGTGATGGAGGTGACCGAGCCCTTCTACCGCGTCATCGAAGCGGCGGAAGGCTCGCGTTAGGCGATGCCGCTATGGGCGCGGTGAAGGACGGGAGGGGGAGGGCCGGGACCCGGGCTCCAGCCCGCCCTGGAGGCGCGGAGCCCGGACGCCAGGATGGCGACGCGCGCACGGGTCCGCTGTTCCTCCTCGTCCTCATCGCGGCCGCGTTCCTTCCCTCGCTTTTCATCGATTTTGGCGGCCAGCGCCTAGCCGCGCAGATCGCCTCCGCCTTGGCCCGCATCCCCTCCCAGGCGGCGAGCGGCCCGGACCTCCGCCGCCCCACCGGGGACATGGACGGCGCCTCCCTGTCGCCGGCGGTTTTCCAGGTGGCGGCCGCGGCGAACGAAGGCACCGCCACCGTGCCGCCTTCGGCCTCGCCCGCCAGGCTTTTTTCCTTCGCCTCGGTCCTTCCCGGCCTCGAATGGCCGCCCGGCCGCGTAGCCTCTCCCCGCGCCCCTCCCCACCGCGCGTGATCCCAACCTTCGACTTCCCCACGCGCCAAAAAGGAGTAATACCAATGCCTATCGATACAGGAAGCACCGGCTTCATGCTCGTCGCGACCGCCCTCGTCATGTTCATGACGCCGGGCCTCGCCTTTTTCTACGGTGGCCTTGTGGGCCGCAAGAACGTCCTCACCATCATGTTCCAGAGTTTCATCTCCCTCGGCATCACGACGATCATCTGGTTCCTTTTCGGCTACTCGCTGTGCTTCTCCGGGAGCCTCGGGAACGGCGACTTCGCCGGCATCCTGGGCAACTTCGGCATGGCCTTCTTCCGAGGCGTCGACCTCATGGCGCCGAGCCCCGCCAACCCGAGCGTTCCCATCATGGTCTTCGTGGCCTACCAGATGATGTTCGCCATCATCACGCCCGCCCTCATCACGGGCGCCTTCGCCAACCGCGTCCGCTTCCCCGCCTATCTGCTTTTTCTGGTGGCCTGGCTCATCCTCGTCTACTTCCCCCTCGTCCACATGGTCTGGGGCGGCGGCCTCCTGGCGGCCTGGGGAGTCAAGGATTTCGCGGGCGGCATCGTGGTCCACATCTCCGCCGGTTTCGCGGCCTTCGCGAGCGTCGTCTATGTGGGCAAGCGCAAGGTGGAGGACAAGGGCCTCCACAGCCTTCCCCTCGTGGCCCTCGGCACCGCCATCCTCTGGTTCGGCTGGTACGGCTTCAACGCGGGCAGCGAGTTCGGCGTGGACCGCATCACGGCCCTGGCCTTCCTCAACACCGACGTCGCGGCCTCCTTCGCCGGTCCCACCTGGCTCCTCCTCGACTGGATCTTCACGCGCAAGCCCAAATTCCTGGGCTTCCTCACCGGTTCGGTCGCGGGGCTCGCGACGATCACGCCCTGTGCGGGCTTCGTCTCCACGCAGTCGGCGGTCATCATCGGGGTCCTCGCCTCATGCGCCTGCTACCTCGCCGTCCACCTCAAGAACAAGGCGGGCCTGGATGACGCCCTGGACGTCTTCGGCGTCCACGGCGTCGGCGGCTTCCTGGGCACGGTCCTCCTCGGGGTGTTCGGCACCGTCGCCATGACGATCCCGGGACGCGACCCCTCGGCCCTGGCCTCTGGTCTCGTTGACGGACGCGCCGACCTCCTCTTCAAGCAGGCGGTCGCGGCTGTAGGCACGGCGGCCTATGCCTTTGGCTTCACCATCCTCATGCTGTGGCTCATCAACAGGGTCACGAAGGTCCGTGTCTCGGAGAAGCAGGAGATCGTCGGCCTCGACGGTTCCGAGCACGGCGAGGAAGCCTACGTGTTCTAGGAAACCCGCGGGCTCCAGGAAAAAGGAAGGCCGTCCCGCGAGGATGCGGGACGGCCTTTCCGCAGGCTAGCGAAGGCGCGACCTCGCTGCCCGAAAGGCAGCCCGGCCACGTTGGAAAGGTCGGCAACCCCCGAAGCCACCTTCGCGATCCACACCCGTCGTGGTCCCTCGCGCGGGCCTCAGCGTGAGGATCACCTTGAGCTGGCCGCTCTCGGCGACGGTGCCGCTCTCGGCGACGGTGCCGCTGGCTGCCGGTCAATGGGCATCTTTCCGATAGGGCAGCTCCTCGTTGAGGGCCGCGATCTGGGCGTTCTCCGCCTCGTTGACCTCGGGCAGGACCCTCACCATGAAGTCCAGGAGGGGCTTGTCGAAGGGTCGATGGAAGCTGGGGACGGCGAAGGAGGTGAAGCCCCTTCGGGCCTTGTGCGGGCTTCCCATGCCAGGGTCGAAGGCGGACATTCCCTTTTCGATGGCGTATTCCACCGGGCGATAGTAGCAGAGCTCGAAGTGGAGGCCGCTGACCTCGCGCGAGGCGCCGTAGTAGCGGCCGTAGAGGCGGCCGCCGCCTTCGAAGAGGAAGGCGAGCGCGACGGGGAGGGCCTCGGGAGCGGCCTCCTCAAAGCCCGCCGCCAGGCACCAGCCGTCGGGCATGAACTCGGGGAGGCGAAGGAAGAACTCGCGGGTCAGGAATTTCGCGGCCCAAGGCCCGAACTTGACGTTGTGCGATTCATAGAGGTCGGCGAACAGGGCCAGGAGGCCGGGGGTCGCGGCCGCTTCGCCGGCATCGATCATCCTCGTGGTGATCCCGGCCTCCCGCACGGACTTCCGCTCCCGTCCCACGTTGCGCCGCATGTTCTTGGAGAAGGAGGAGAGCCAGCCGTCGAAGTCCTTCCATCCCCGGTTCTCCCACAGGAAGGCCTGGTGCTGCCATTCGGCCCAGGCCGCTTTCCCGCCGGCGCTGAGCGAGTGGGCCGTCCCCGCGTCGGGCCACAGGAGGTGGATGCCCTTGAGCCCGGCCGCGCGCGCGGCCTCCTGCGCGCCTTCGATGACGAGGGAGGCGAGCGCCGGGGCGTCCTCTCCGGGCGCGACCAGGACGCGCCAGGCGGGCACGGGGGTGGCCGGCGCCATGCCCACCAGCTTGGGGTACCAGTCCATCCCGGATCTCCGCGCGATCTGGGCGAACTCCATGTCGAAGACGAACTCGCCCATGGAGTGGGTCTTGACGTAGAAGGGGGCGGCTGCGACGAGGACACCGTTGTGGCGCAGGAGGAAGTGCGCAGGGGTCCAGCCCGTCTGCGGGCAAATGGAGAGCGACTCCTCGAGGAGGGCAAGGAAGCCCCAGCCGAGGAAGGGGGAGGCATCGCCCCCGGCGCCATCGCCGGCCAGGGCATCCCACTCGTTCCTGTCCACGTCCGCCATGCGGTCCATGACAGAAAGCTCATAGTTGGACATTTCAGCCGTCTTGCCGGAGCTTGATGCCCCTTGCCTGGGCCATGGCCTCCAGTTCCTGGCGCGGGAAGCCATAGGTGCTCGAGCAGTTGTGGCAGGCCGTCTCCACCGGCCAGGGTCCTTCCGTGGCGAGGTCGCGCAGGAGCTCGTCGTTCGCGGACGAGAGGAAGGACGCGAAGCGCCCGCGGGAACAGGAGCAGGCGAAGTCCGCCCCCTCAGTGGCAAGGATCCGCAGCCCCTCTCCGGTGAAGGCCGAGCCCAGGAGGGCCTCGGCCGTCTTCCCTGCGGCGAACCAGGCGCCGATCGAGGGCAGGCCTAGGAGGGCCGCCTCGGCGAGGGAGACGAAGTCCTCGCGGGCGCCGGGAAGGGCCTGCAGGAAGAGGCCCCCTGCGCCGGAGACCCGCCCTTCCCGGTCGAACACGAGGGAGAGCTTGAAGGCGGTCCTCTTCTGCTCCGATTCGAGGTAGTAGGCGGCGAGGTCCTCCGCAAGCCGGCCGCTCCTGAGGCTCACCGCTCCCGTGAAGGGGCGTGGAGCTCCCGCGATGAAACGCGTCACGGTGAGGCTGCCTGTCCCCACGAGAGGCGCGAGGTCGAAGGACTCAAGCTCGGCTTCCATCGGGATGGGATCCTGGAAAAGGTAACCCCTGACTGCGTTGCGGCGGCGGCCTTCGGCCTTTCCTGCCACTGGCTCCCCAATGGCCTCCGGGTCGCCGTCGACGGCCATGCCCTCCACCGAAAAGCCGCGTACGCTGCCCGAGCAGTCCAGGCGGATGACCGTCCTGTCCCTGCCCTTCAGGGTCGAGGCGACGAGGAGGGCCGCCAGGTAGGCCTGCCCGAGGACCAGGGCCTCCACGAGGCCGAGGCCATGCTGGCAGCGGGCGCGAGCCACAAGCGCCGTCCCGTGAAGGAGGGCTCCCCGGACGTCCCCGCCCCTGGGTCCGTCCTCGCCTCCGAGGGAAAAGACCGTGATGCCGTCCGGGCCCAAGGAAGCAAGGTGGTCAAGGAGGACGGGGTCGGTGATTTCCACGGGTACCATCACCAGAAGGTACGGCCGCGGGCGGCCTTGGTCAAGGAACCCACCCGCCTTTCCTTCCCTGGCCTCACGCGGGCCGCCGCGCGCTCGCTTGAAGGCATGTGGCTGCCCATGCGAGACTCTGTTCTCCATGCCACTCATCCTCGCCCTCGTATCCGCCCTTCTCTACGGCGCGGCCGATTTTTCCGGAGGCTATGCGTCGAGGAGGAATTCCACCCTCTGCGTACTCGTCTTTTCCCAGCTTGCGGGCATTGTCCTCGCAGGCCTGGCGCTGCTGGCATTTTGGCCAGGGCTCCCAGGCCCAGGCGATGTCTTCTGGGGCTTTGTCGCCGGCCTGTGCGGCTCGCTTGGGCTCTTCATGCTCTATCGGGGCATCGCCACGAGCCTCGTGGCCGTCGTATCCCCGGCATCGGCGCTGGTCAGCGCCCTCCTCCCCATGGCCTTTGGCATGGCCCTCGGGGAAAGGCCCTCCACCCTGGCGATAGCCGGAGCCCTTCTCTGCCTCCCCGCGGTCATCCTCCTTTCCTCGGGCGGAGGTGGAAAGGGCCGCCCCTCGGTGCGCTCCGCCCTGATCCAGGGATGCCTTGCCGGGATCGGCTTTGGCACGTTCTACATCGCCTTGTCGAGGACGAGCCATGCCTCGGGACTCTGGCCCCTCATCGTCTCCCGCGGCACCTCCCTGGCCATCGTGCTCGCCATCCTCATCGCCCGCCGGGAGCGGCCCCTGATCGCGAAAGGCTCCTGGGGCGTCACCCTGGCCGCGGGTTTTTCGGACATGGGGGCCAATGTCTTTTTCCTCCTCGCCAGCCGCAGCGGCCTCCTCTCCCTGGTCTCGATCGTCACCTCCCTCTATCCGGCGCCGACGGTCATCCTTGGACGCATCGTACTGCGCGAACGCCTGCCACCGCCGCGCATCGCCGGCCTTGTCCTGGCTGTCCTGGGCGTCATCCTCATCAGCCTGAAATAGGCCTTGATCGGTGATTGCCGAGGCGGCCGCGCTAGACTGGAGTCCATGATGATACCAATGAGGCTGCGGCCTTTCCTGGCAGCGATCGGCCTTGGCGCCGTCCTCATGGCCAGTGCCTTCCTTTCCGCCTCCTGCTCCACCACCAAGGGAAACCTCTACAGAAGTTCGGTATCCAGCGACGCCGCTGCAGCGGAGGAGGCCAAGCGCCGCACGGAGGAAAAAAGGCGCGCCGCCGCGGCGGCTTCGCCCAGTGTCCCGACCAGCCCTGGCCGGCCACCGGCATCGACCCCTCCACCTCCTTCGCCGTCCCCGCAGCCGGTCTCGCCGTCCACTGCGCCCGGCCTCTCCGCCAATGACCTGGCCGTCCGTTTCCTGGCGGACGCGATACGCGCGGCGACCTCGGGCCATCTCAGCCTGGGCGGCCTGCCCGATGGCGCACGCGTTTTCATAGACGGACAGCTCCAGATGAGCGGCCCCTCCGGCGCGGCCGGCCCCGGGGCCGCCGGCCTCGGGGCCGCCGGCCCGATCGGGAGCGCAGGCGGAGTGGCCCTGGGGAAGGGCCTCCATTCCGTGAGGGTCGAGGCTTTTGGCTATCTGCCTTGGACCAAGGCGTTTTCCATCGATATCCTGCGGCTCACCACCCTCGAGGTGGACATGAGCCCGGCTCCCTTCAGCCTTGGCGCGGTGACGGCGACGCCGGGAAGTTTCGATCCCTCTTCCCCGGCGCGGTTGGGCGAAACCGAAATCAGCTTCACCGCATCTGCGCCGGGCACTGCCAGCATCGAGCTGCGCGATCGCACAGGCAGGGTCGTCCTTGAAAAAGGGAACCTGCGCATCTGGGGTCCACGGACCGTTGTTCCCTGGAATGGCCGCGGCCGCGATGGCCAGGCACTTCCGGCGGGCGAGTACCGGATGGTCGTATCCGCCACGAGTTTCGCCGGTTCGCGCCTCGAGGCACAGGGTTTCGTCAAGCTGAGCGACAACCACGTGTCGACGAGCTATTCATCCCTGGCCGGCGGCTTTTCCGGAAGCGTCTACGCTCCTGACGCGCGCATCCTCCCCGCCTCCCGCGCAGAGGCTACCCTCGGGATGTATGCCGTGCTCGATCGCTCCGCCGCCCTGGCCGCGCGGCTTCCCGGCTTCACTGGCATACGCTTCGGCCTACCGGGCAATGCGACGGAGATCAGCGCTTCCGCGATGGGGGTATTCTATCCAGGCTACAATTACGCCACCTCGCCCGATTCCTGGTCGATCGCGGTTTCCGTGAAGACCAGTCTCCATGCGGACGATACCTTTGGCCTTGCCCTGCTCATGGGGGGCTCGTTCGGCAGCTTCTTCGCCGTCGAGGCGCCGGCCTCCTGGGACGGGCCTGCGCGCTTTCCCGGCGTCAACGCCGGCCTCGTGGTCGAGTCGGATTCCGGACTGGCCAGGGTCTACGCCTCGCTCCAGCTCGCGGCTTCCGGCTACTACCCGAATTACGGCGCCGATCCAGCGGTTCCCGGCTTTTACCTGTGGTCCTACCTGCGCTCCGGCATCGAATTTCCCCTGCCCGACTTCCTGCGCGGCCAAGCCACCCTTTCACTCTCGGCCGCGGGAAGGACGACTCCATTCAATGAGGGATTCGCCTTCGGCCTGCCCCTCTCCATCGGCGCGGAGCTCCATTGGTACAAGCCGCACTCCCCGACCGTATTTTCCTTCTACGGGTCGGGAGAATGGGCGAGCGAGGGCAACTTCTATTTCGGCGGAGGCCTCGGGATCGGCGTCCTCTATTAGGGGACAACCGCGGCGGGGTTATTTCGTGTAGAGGTTGAAGCCCGACCAGTCGTTGGCGATGCCCTGCATGTCGAGCATGGCAGAGATCTCGCCGCGATGGTGGGTGCCGTGGTTCAGGATGTGGACGATGAGGTTCCAGTACTTCCTCTGGTGCTCCTCGCCCTGTAGGTTCTTGTACTTCACCCGCGCGCCAAGGTCGTCCTCGTCCACTTCGGAGGCGAAATTGAACAGGAGGTTGTCGGCGTCGCGCAGGAGTGAGAAGAGCATCTTGCTGCCCGCCTTCGCGCGGTTCTTGGCCTCGTCCATGTCCGCGTTGACGAGCCAGCTTTTTCGCAGGCAAGGGCTGGGAAAGAAGCCATCGAATTTCCTGAGCCAGAAAAGCTCGGCGGTGAAGATGTGGTCCACCGTGCCCATGATGGTCTTGTAGTAGCTGCCCATCTCCTTGGAAAGGACGGCATCCGTGGCCCCTTCAAGGATGCCCAGCATCCTCCTGCCGGCGTTCATGTTGTAGTCCGCGAGCCCGACGATGATGTCCTTCATGTGTCCTCCGCTGTGTCCCTTCCGAAAGTATAGGAATGCCGCTGCGCCGATGCAAATCGCCCTCCTTGCCATCGCCACCTTGCGCCGGCCACGCGTCGAGGCCATCCTTCCCCAAGGAGGATAGCCATGGATGAACGAGCCGTACCTGCTTCCGCGCGAAGCGTCATCCTGCGTGTGGTCGCTTTCCAGCTTGCCTATGTCCTTTTCCATTTTGCCTACGGCCTTTTCCCGAGCCCCTTCACCGCGGTCTTCAGCGGCATTGACGAGTCCGTCTTCCAGCACATGAAGATTGGCTTTTTCGCCTGGATCCTCATCGCCACCGGCGAGCAGGCCTTCCTCCGGCCCCTCCACTTCGGGACCTTTGCCTCGAGCCGCCTTTTCGGCGCCGTGATGGCGCCATGGGTTTTCACCCTGCTGTGGTACCTTGCGCCGGCCATCGTGGGCCGCATGCCGAATGAGGCCGCCGAGATCATCTGGGCCAACTCCGTCGTCCTGGTCACGAGTTTCTTCGTGGCCAAGCTCGAGGACAGGCTCTCTGAGCGGAAGGCCGGCGCGTTTTTCGTGGCCTCTTCGGTAGCCCTTGCCCTGCTCTTCCTTTTCCTCGCCCTTCGGTTCACGGCTTCCCGCCCTTGGGTCGATCTTTTTATGCCGCCATCCTGAGAGAAACAGAATTTCCTTGACAAAACCCATGAGCAATTTATCCTGAAAACGAAATGGATTTCTTGAAAACGGAAAATGATGACGAGGCGAGTGGCCAGAGCCCCCTACGGATCGGCGCAGGCCCCCGTGAGATCAGGCAGAATCGGGGCCTGACACTCCAGCAGGGCGCGGACAGGACGGGTTTTGCCCTCTCCTTCCTGAGCCTTCTCGAAAGGGACAAGGTTTCGATCAATCTCGAGAACCTCGGGCGCCTCGCGCGGTTCTGTTGGATCCGGATGGTGGGCTTCTTTGGGCAGGAGCCCGGAGCCCCGGTCTTCGTGGTCAGGTCGGGCGAATTGGCCGCGTGGCGCGGGGCGTGCGCCTCCTCTCGGAGGAAGGCTAGTGCGTCTTGCTCTCGTCGGGGGACCTTGCGAGCTATTGTGGCTTTCCGTCCCGGCGCATCGAGAACGCGAGCGCGGAACAGAGGGCCGTCCTCATCCTTGTCACCTCCGTGCCGGCAGCCGGGCGCGACGACGTCGTGGACTGTGGGAAAGGGAACATCCTGAAGTCGGAGGAAGTCCAGCCCAAGGAGCCTTGCATGAACTACAGCGAATTCCACGGCCACAAGTGGGCGAAGAACCTGGTCCTCGCCTTTGGCTATTGGAAGCGGGGCGAGGTCGAGAGGCTCTGGCGGGGCGAGCAGCTGGCCGAGTACGACTGGTTCCCCGGCCTGCGCGTGATGTCGGCCTATTGGGCCAGCGTGGAGCACGAGATGCCCCTCCGCCTGGAGACCCTCCTCCGGGGCGCCGGCCACGAGGACTGGCGCGGTGATCCCGAGGTGGCCCGAAAGAGCGGGCTTTACTTCTTTCGCTTCCTTGACGACATGGACGAGATCGCCCAACGCGAGGAGGGCGTTGCGCCCGGCCTCGCCGCCATCGTCAGGGGCCTGCGCGCGGGGGGGGTCGACATGCCCGACGACTGGGCCCCTCGCCTCCGTGCCCTCCAGGACGAGTCCGAGGCAGCCGTGGCCGCCGGGGCCTTCCCGCGCGGACTCCTTGACCGGTGGCTCGCCACCTGCATGCGGAGCGTCGCGAACTGCAACCGCTTCCTCATCCGCGGCGCCACTTGCGCGGCCATCCTCGTGGAGCGCGAGGGAAAGGCAGCCCTACGCGCCGCCGTCGACGCGACGAGCGAGGACTTCATGTGGGAGGTCTCGCGGGCCTTCTTCGCCACCGCCCTGCCGAAGGCCGGCTTCGAGGACATCGGCGACCTCATGGAGCTCGGCCTGCGCGGGATGTACGCCGACCAGTGGTTCCACTCGGAGCCCGAGGCCCAGGAGGGCGAGGCGACGGTCCGCACGAGCGTCCTCGAGAACTGCGAGCTCGCCGGCGTCTACGCCGCGGTCGAGGCCTGGGAAGGCCTTCCGCCCCTGTCCCTTGGCTACGGCTTCTGCCGCTGGTGCGAGGTCCACGGCCTGGCCACGATGATGATAACGATGCCGCCCATGGTGTCGCCGGCCTATGTCCGCGAGAGGAGCCTGGGCATGGACGGGGAAGCATGCCGCTTCAGGCTCACCATGGCGCCCGCGGACGACATGGCGAGGATCCTTGAGGTCCAGGAGCTCGTCTTCGGACCATCGACCTAGCAGGATTCGAATTATGCGAAACAGCCAACAATGAGATGTTGCCGGCTCCCGCAAGGGGGCTGGATCCCGGGCCGTAAGGATGCTCCCATGGAGCCGGCGTCCTTCGCCATGGCGATTTCCGATTTCCTTCCCTCCATGCTCTGTCTCGCGGGCGCATGGTTCATCGTGCGCATCCTGCGGCTCCTCGGCGCGGGCCTGGCCCTCCAGCTGGCGACCGTAGGCATCGTGGCCTGGTTCGCCTTCGGGGAGGGCGCGTGGATGGGTGGGGGCCTCGCCGTCGTCTCGATGCTCGCCATGCTCGCGATGGGCGCCCTCGCCTCGGCCTCGGTCCAGGCGAGGTTCGCCGACCGCATTTTCATGAACTGGCTCGACCAGACGGTGAACATCGCGGCCCAGGTGGCTTTCCTCGGCGCGGCCGTCGCGCTTTGGAGAAGGGCGTCCAGGGGGCACATCGCCGGCGTCCCGAAAGCGAAGGAGTGATCCTGGGGCCATTGTTGCGCTGCCCGCGGCCTCGCTAGGATGGCGGCATGCAGCGCAAACCCGGGGGCATCCTCGCCCTCTTCCTTTCGGCGACCGTCTTTGCCTTCGTCTCCCTTTCCGTGAAGCTCGCTTCCGCGTCCTTCGCGGGCTATTTCATCTCGGGCGCGCGCTTCGTGATCGGCATCGTGCTTTGCCTTGCCGTTCTGGCCTGGCGCCACCGCGGCATGCGCGTGAAAAACCTCCGCTTTGTCGTCTTTCGGGGACTTGCGGGCGGGGCCTCGATGATAGCTTCATACGCGGCCATCTCCCTCACCGGACCCGGCAGGGCGACGCTTCTCGGGAACACCTATCCGCTTTTCGTGGCCCTCTTCGGGACCCTGTTTTTCCAGGAGCGCCCCAAGGCCAGGACCTTTGTCTCCATCGCGGTGTGCACGGCTGGCGCGGCCCTCGTGATGAAGGACGGAAGCGACGCCTCCCTGCCCGGAGACCTCCTTGCCCTTGCGAGCGCCGTCCTGGCAGGCATTGCCGTCAACTTTGTCCGCAAGGCGTCCTCGGCCGGAGAGAGTCCCTTTGTCCTCTACCTCTCCCCCTGCCTCTTCGGCCTGCCGATCCTGGCCTTCGCCCCCGCACCGGCGGCGCCGGTCGGAATCGCCGCGTTGGCCTTCCTGCTTTTTGTCGGGGTGGGATCTTTCACGGCCCAGGCCCTCATGTCGGTCGGCTATCGATCGGTGCCGGCGGGCAGGGGAAGCGTCGTCTTCTATTGGGAGACGGCGCTGACCGTCCTTCTAGGCTTCATCTTCGGGGGCGAACATCCCAATCCCCGCTTCCTCCTCGGCCTCCTCATCATCCTCGGGGGGCTCTGGCTGAGCCGGGACAAGAGCTAGAACCCCGCCTTCTTGACCTTCGGCGCGATCACGACGCGGCAGTAGCCGGCGTCGGGGTGCTTCCGGAAATAATCCTGATGGTAATCCTCGGCCACGTAGAACCTGGGGAGGGGGAGGAGTTCTGTTACGATGGGGTCGTTGTAGGTCTTGGCGATCCCGGCGATGGCGGCTTGGGCCGCGACGCGCTGGCCTTCATCCGCAAAGAAGATGACCGAGCGGTACTGGCTCCCCACATCGGCCCCTTGCCGATCCAGGGTGGTCGGGTTGTGCACCTTCCAGAAGTAGTCGAGGAGATGGGCGTAGCTGACCTTGGCCGGATCGAAGGTGATGCGCACCACCTCCGCGTGGCCGGTGGCGCCGGTCGAGACTTCCTCGTAGGTCGGATTTAGCCTCTTCCCTCCTGCATAGCCGTTTTCCACGTCGATGACGCCGGGAACCAGCTCGAAAACCGCCTCGAGGCACCAGAAACAACCCCCGCCGAGCACTGCCACCGCGTTGGCGCCTGACTTTTCCACCCTTCCTCCCCGATCCGTGACCTGCGCATCCAGCGGCCTGGAAAGCGGCGCGAAGAAGACCAAGGCGCCGAACAGGACCAGCAATGAGCTAGCTTTCATACATAGAGAATACTAAATATTGGCAGCGAATCAAAGCATGGCCTGTGCATCGAAGGTTGTTGGTCCCTTCCCAACGCCCCGGTCCTGCGCTATGCTTCCAAACAAGGCCATGGCACACAGCATCAGTCCACTACGCTCCGCGGACGTCCGTCGGCGCAATGAAAAGATAGTCCTGCGGCTCATCCATTCCTCTCGCGAGCGGGGGCTCTCGCAATCCGAAGTGGTCATCGCCACAGGCCTCAAACCCCCGACCATCTTCCGGATCTTCTCCTACCTCGACGAGGCGGGCTATATCGAACCCCTCCTCCGCGTCGAGGACGAGGCCCGCCAGGACAAGAAAGGACGCCGGCCTTTGGCCTATCGGGCCCGTCGTGCGGTTTTCTATACGATAGGCGTCGAATTCTGGGTCGAGCGCCTTTCCTTGGGCATTTTCGATTTCCAGGGACAGTCCATCTATTCAAGGCTCATGCCGCTGGAGCAGCTCGAGGACGCCACCTCGGTGACCGACCTCATCGCTTTCCTGGTCGAAGAGGGCATTGCCGCATTGAACCTGCCCAGGGACCGCATCCTGGGACTCGGCATCGGCGCTCCCGGCCAGGTGAATGTGGGCTCCCGCGAAGTGGCCTCCTATCCCCGCATCGCCGGGATGAAGGACTTTCCGATAGCAGCGCTGCTCGAGGCGAAGCTGGGCATCGCCGTCTCCCTCCATAACAACTGCTCCGTCATCGCCCAGAGCGAGTTCCGCTACGGGGCCCTCGGGGACGAGGATTCCATGTTCATGTTCCTCCTCCGTTCGGGGGTCAACGGGGCCTTTGTCGAGGGCGGCAGGGTCTTTCTCTCACCCCGCGGCACCACGATAGAGATGGGCCACATCTCCATCGACTTCGACGGCCCCCGTTGCGTCTGCGGCGCCCGCGGCTGCCTCGAGGCCTTCATCACTTCCCTCGACCGCGAGAACCTCGGTGCGGGGAAATGGCTTTTCGAGGGGCAATGCGCCGATGCCGACTCCGGTTCCGCCGCGATGCTGGACAAGGCCGCAACCTACTTGGCGGCCGCGGTGCAGACGGTTTCCCGGCTTTTCAGGCCCTCCTCCTTCCTTTTCGTCGCCTGCTCCGAGGCGGTGGCAAGCGACCTGGCCAGGAGGGTGGGCGAAAGGCTCAGGAGCGCCCGTTCCAGTTTCGATGTCGTGGAGCCCCGCCTCCTCGGTCGCGCGTATGACGAAGTCCTGGCCCAGCGCGGGGCGGCCGACCTCGTCATGGACCACTTCCTTTCGTGAAGAACGAAGAGTGAATCTCACACGGAGGGCGCAGAGAGCAGTGGATGAAAGTTCCCGATAGTCTGCCGCGCAGAAATTGGGAAGTTCCCTCATCCATGCCGGTTCGGTGCGCTGGTGCTCCTGGCATTCATCCCATTGCGACCACGCAGGAAGAACGGGGCTTGGTTCCTGTTGGTGAAATCACGAAGCATGTGCCCTACATATGGGAATAAGAGACAGGGTTCCCAATTTCCTTGTAGGCTTCCTTGCAACAATCGAAAATCTGGCAGAGGCGTTGCTGAACGCCCATCCAATGAACCTGAATATGGGTCTTCAAGAATATCAAATGAGCAAGCCTGTCATCCCCAAGGCGCCTTTTCCCATCCTTTGGGACCCAATCGACGCCAGTTGTGCCGGCGCCGATGGTAAATTCCCGGCAAATTCGGATCGGCTTTGACATCTGCGTCACTGAGCCCTCTGCGTGAAATCTCTTCTTCCCCCCTCTTTCCTGTTGACGAAATCCTGCTTTTGCGATTTACTTACATTAAGAAAGTAAACCATCGGGGGAAGCATGAAGCAGCGCATCAAGCTCGGGCTCGTATGCCTGGCCAGGGAAACCTTCGATTTCAAGGCCGCCGCAGAGATATACGCGAGGATACGGAACGAACTGGCCACGCTTGAAGCCGTGGACTGGGAAGTCATCATCGATCTTGTGATCTCCGTCGAGGATGCCCAGAATGCCGCCCGCCGGCTCGCCGAAACCAGCCTTGACGCATTGGTCTGCGTTTCCGGCACCTTCCACCTCGGGCACCTGGTCCTCGAGATACGCAAGCGCTGCAAGGTCCCCATCCTCCTGTGGGGCCTCGACGAGCTCCCCTACAACGGCGGGAAGATCCGGCTCAACTCGGTCTGCGGCGTCAACCTCGACGCCTCGAACCTCTACAAGGCCGGGGTGGATGACTACCGGGCAATCGTCGGCGGCAAGATCGACGGGGACTGGGTCGACGCGATCCGGGTCATCGCCGCCCTCCGCGACTCCCATGTCGGCATCGCGGGCTACAGGGCCCACGGCTTCTTCAACCTTTCCGTGGACGACCCGACCCTCTACAACGCGACGGGCGTCATCCTCGACCATTATGAGCTTTCCGACATATGGGACAGTCCGGCGGAGCCTGCCGCGGTCGCCGCCCGGGAAGCCCAGGTCCGCAAGACCTTTGACGTCTCCGGCCTCAAGGGCGAGCAGGTCGCAAAGGTCTCCGAGCTCTCGGCCAGGCTCGACGGCTTCCTGGCCAGGAACAAGCTCGATGCCCTGGCAATCCGCTGCTGGCCCGAATTCGCCCGCGATTATGGCATCTCGCCCTGCGCGGCCATGTCCATCCTCCAGTCCGAGGGCCGCCTCATCGCCTGCGAGGGAGACCTTGAGGGGGCCCTCTCCATGCTCGTCCACAAGGCCATCGGCGGGGAGACGCCCTACCTTTTCGACTTCTCCCAGGTCGACCTCGAGAGGAATTTCGCCCTCTTCTGGCACTGCGGCGTGGCGCCATGCAACCTCTGGGACGGCTGCTCCGTGCGCTCCCTTGATACCTATTTCGCGGGCGGGAAGGGTGTCACCGCGGACTTCGTCCTCAAGTCAGGCGAGCTCTCGATCGCGCGGATCGACACCGCCCGCGGCAAGCGGAGGCTCTTCCTCCAGCGCGCCCATGCCGTGCCCATGGACAAGGACCTCAAGGGAACCTATGTCAAGGCCGTCTTCGACAGGCCGGTGAAGGAAGTCCTCGATCTGATCGTCCAGAAAGGCGTCGCCCACCATGCCTCCATGGTCTACGGCGACTACGTGAAGCCGCTCGAGATCGCCGCCGGCCTGCTTGGCTGGGAAATAATCCAGTAAGGACCAATTATGACCAAAGAAGAGACAGCCGGCCTCGAGACGGCCGCGAAGGAAATCAGGAAGCGGACGATCGACGCGATCGGTTTCCTTGGAGTGGGGCACATCGGCGGCGCCCTCAGCATAGCCGACCTCCTGGCCGTCCTGTATTTCAGGGCGATGCGGGTGGATCCGGCCGAGCCGCGCATGGCCAGCCGCGACCGCCTTGTCCTTTCCAAGGGCCACGCAGGCCCCGCCCTCTACGGCACCCTCGCCCTCAAGGGCTTCTTCCCCGAGGAATGGCTCCACACCCTCAACAAGGGCGGGACAAACCTCCCCAGCCACTGCGACCGGAACAAGACGCCCGGCATCGACATGACGACGGGCTCGCTCGGCCAGGGCATCTCCGCGGCCTGTGGCATAGCCTACGCCAACCGCATGGACGCCCGCGACGTTTTCACCTTCGCCATCATCGGAGACGGCGAATCCGACGAGGGCATGGTCTGGGAGGCCGCGATGTTCGCGAGCCACTACAAGCTGGACCGGCTCGTCGCCTTCACCGACAACAACAGGATGCAGATCGACGGCACCACGGCGGAGATCATGGGGCTCGACTCGCCGGGTTCGGATTTCGTGGCCAAGTGGGCAGCCTTCGGATGGGCCGCCGAGCGGGTGCCGGGCCATGACGTGGAGGCCATAGCCGCGGCGATCGACCGCGCCAAGGCACGCGCGGCCGCAAGCGTCGCCAACGGGTCCGTTGGCGGAGGGAAGCCGACCATGCTCATCCTGGACACGGTCAAGGGCAAGGGCGCGGCCTTCTGCGAGGGCCAGGTCGGCAGCCACAACATGAACTTCGACTACGAGACCGCGAAGAAAGCCATCGCGGAGCTCGGCTAAAAACCAAAGAGGGAAATGAATATGGCAACGAAAGAGATGAGGGCGGTCTACGCGGAGACCCTCATGGAGCTGGCGGCGAAAGACCCGCGCATCATGGTCGTGGAGGCCGACCTCATGAAGGCCACCGGCACCACCGGCTTCAAGGCGGCCTTTCCCGAGCGCGCCGTCAACGCGGGCGTCGCCGAGGCCAACATGGTCGGCGTGGCCGCGGGCCTTGCCGCCGAGGGCAAGGTCCCCTTCGCCGCGACCTTCGGCTGCTTCGCCTCGCGCAGGGCCTTCGACCAGTTCTTCCTTTCCTGTGCCTATGCCAAGCTCCCCGTGAAGCTCGTGGGCACCGACCCCGGCGTCTCGGCCGCCTTCAACGGCGGGACCCACATGCCCTTCGAGGACATCGGGATAATGCGGAACGTCCCCGGCCTAGACATCGTGGAGCCCTCCGACCCTGTCTCCCTGAAGGGCCTGGTCCAGGCCCTCGCCGTGTCCGGCCGGCCGGCCTACCTGAGGCTCCATCGCAAGGCCATCGAGCCCATCTACAAGGAAGGGGAGACCTTCGAGCTCGGCAAGGGCAAGCTCCTGCGGGAAGGCAAGGACCTCGTCATCGTGGCCCTCGGCGGCATCATGGTGGCGGAGGCCCTCAAGGCCGCGGCCCTCCTGGCGGCCGACGGCATCGAGGCCGCCGTCATCGACGCCCTGTGCGCCAAGCCCATCGATGCCGGACTCATCATGGACTGGGCCAGGAGGACCGGAGCCGTCCTCACCGCGGAGAACCACCAGGCGGCGACAGGCCTCGGCGCCGCCGTGGCCATCCTCCTCGCCGAGGAAGGCGGGGTGAGCTTCGCGCGCATCGGCATCAAGGACGAATTCGGCGAGGTCGGCACCCAGGACTGGCTCCTTGGCCATTTCGGCCTTACCGCGGCCCATGTGGCGGGCGGGGCGAAGGCCCTCGTCGCAAAAAGGAAATAACTATGAAGATCGCAATTGCCTCCGACCTTTCCGGTTTCCCGCTCAAGGAAGAGATCGTCGCCCACCTGCGGGCCAAGGAAGGCATCGAGGTCCTTGACCTCGGCATCCCCGCGGCTGACAAGCCTTCGCCTTATTTCGCGCAGGCACCCCTGGTCTGCAAGGCCATCCAGAGGGGCGAGGCCGACCGAGGCATCCTCATATGCGGCACGGGCCAGGGCATGGCCATCGTGGCCAACAAGCACAAGGGCATCTACGCCTGCGTGGTGGACGACATCTTCTCCGGCGAGCGCGCCAAGATCGTCAACGACGCCAACGTGATCACGATGGGCGGCTGGATCACCGCGCCCTTCGTGGGCAAGGAGATCGTGGACGGCTGGCTCGCGATGCAGTTCACCCAGAAGATGGAGTTCAAGAAGGACTTCCTGACGAACGCCCTCAGCCAGGTGAAGGCCATCGAGAGCGAGAACTTCAAATGAGCGCCGGGAAGACGGTGGAAGCCCGCGACACCGAGGACTACCGCGTTGTCGCCGCGATGATCGAGAAGGCGCGCGCGGCCCAGGCCGTCGCCGCAACCTGGGACCAGGCCAGGATCGACGAGGTCTGCCTCGCCGTGGGCTGGGCCGTCTACAACGACGAGAACATCCGCGTCATGGCGCGCGCCGCCGTCGACGAGACCGGCATGGGCGTCTACGAGGACAAGCTCACCAAGCACAAGAACAAGGTCCTCGGGGTCCTGCGCGACATCAGGACGGCCAGGTCCGTCGGCCTCATCGAGCGCGACGAGGCCAGGGGCATCATGAAGTTCGCCAAGCCCGTCGGTGTCATCGGCGCCCTCGCGCCCGTGACCAACCCCACGGCCACGCCTTCGTCCAACGGCCTTTCGATCCTCAAGGGCCGCAACGCCGTCATCTTCGCCCCCCACCCCAAGGCCAAGGGCGCCTCGAAGCTGGCCTGCGACTTCATGCGCGCCGCCCTGAAGCGGGTCGGCGCCCCCGAGGACCTGGTCCAATGCATCGAGGAGCCCTCCATCGACCGCACGGGCGAGCTCATGCGCCAGGTCGACCTCGTGGTCGCCACCGGCGGCGGCCCCATGGTGAAGGCCGCCTATTCCTCGGGCACGCCGGCCTACGGCGTCGGCCCCGGCAACGCCGTCCAGCTCCTGGCCGAGGACGCCGACCCGGCCGACGCGGCCGCCAAGATAGCCGTCTCGAAGGCCTTCGACAACGCGACGAGCTGCTCGAGCGAGAATTCCGTCGTGGCCCACGAGGCCGTCTACGGCGCCTTCGTGGCGGCGATGAAGGAAAAGGGCGCCTACCTCTGCACGGCGGAGGAGAAGGCGAGGCTACGCTCCTGGATCTGGCCCGTGGGCAAGGACGGCCAGGAGGCCCTCAACCCCAAGGTCATCGCGCGCACGGCCCTCGTCATCGCGGAAGGCGCGGGCATCGCCGTCCCCGCCGGCACGAAGATCCTCATGGTCGAGGCAGAGCTACCGCGGAAGGGCGGAGCCGCGCCGGAGAAGTGGGCCCAGGAGAAGATCTCCCCGGTCCTTGCCCTCTGGAAGTGCCCGAGCTTCGAGCTGGGCCTCGAGGCTGTCGTCCTCATCACCGACGCCTGCGGCACCGGGCACTCCTCGGGGCTCTTCAGCTGGAACGACGCCTACATCCGCAGGATGGGCGAGACCATGAGGTCGAGCCGCATCATGGTCCGCCAGGGCATGGCCTCGGGCAACGGGGGCACCTTCGCCAACGGCATGCCCTCGACCGTGACCCTCGGCTGCGGCACCTGGGGCGGCAACATCACGAGCGAGAACATCCACTGGAAGCACTTCATCAACGTGACCTGGCTCAGCCTCCCCCTGCCCATGAGCAGGCCCTCGGACGAGGAGACCTTCGGCGCCCTCTGGGCGAAGTACGGCAAGTGAGGGCGGCATGAAACTCCACGAACACGAGGCCAAGGATGTCTTCGCGAAGGCCGGCATCCCGGTGCCAAGGTCCCTCCTCGCGGCCGACGCGGAGGGCGCGGCGCGGGCCGCGGTCGCCATCGGCTTCCCCTGCGTCCTCAAGGCCCAGGTCCTCCGGGGCGGGCGGGGCAAGGCGGGCCTCATTAAGCTCGTGAAGTCAGAAGGCGAGGCGCGCGAGGTGGCGGCCTCCCTCTTCGCGGGGCCCCACGAGGTGCGGAAGCTCCTGGTGGAGGAGGCGGTAGCCATCGACCGGGAGGTCTACCTCTCGATCACGGTCGATCCCGCTTCGGCCGAGGCCGTCGTCCTGGCCTGCGCCGAGGGCGGGGTTGAGATCGAGGAGCTCGCCGCGAGGGCCCCCGGGAAGATCCTCCGCGAGCGCGTGCGCCTCACCGAAGGCCTCCTGCCCTACCGCGCGCGCAACGTGGCCTACGCCCTCGGCCTCGAGGGCGACATCGCAAAGAAGGTCGCCTCCCTCCTCGAGGCCCTCTGGCGCGTCTTCCGCGCCAACGACGCCGAGCTCGCCGAGATCAACCCCCTCTTCATCACGAAGTCGGGCGGCGTGGTCGCCGGAGACGGGAAGCTCTCCATCGACGACAACGCCCTCTTCCGCCAGGCCGGAAGGGAGCCCGGCCGCGACTACTACGATTCCGACGCCGCCTTCGAGGCCGCCGCGGAGGGCATCCCCTACCTCCAGTTCGACGGCGACATCTCCCTCATGTGCGCCGGGGCCGGCCTCACCACCGTCGTCTACGACCTCATCGTGGACGAGGGCGGCTCGGTCGCGAACTACCTCGAGTTCGGCGGGCCCAACTACAAGAAGGCCGTCCGCGCCATGGAGCTCTGCCTCAAGAACAAGCCGAAGGTAATTCTAATTGTGACTTTCGGGACGATAGCGCGGGCCGACATCATGGCCGAGGGCATCACCGAGGCCATCCTGAAGCTGAAGCCAAGCTGTCCCATCGTCGCCTGCATCCGCGGCACGGGCGAGGAGAAGGCCGTGGAGATGCTCAGGGCCGCGGGCCTCGAGCCGCTGTTCGACACCGAGGAAGCGGTCAGGAAGGCCGTCACCCTCGCGGGCGCGGCCCGCGTCGCAGGCGCGGCCAAGGGAGCGGTGGAATGAGCATCTTCATAGACAGGCAGGACCGCGTCCTCGTCCAGGGCATCACCGGCGGCGAAGGCTCCTTCTGGACCAAGCACATGATCGACCTGGGCACGACGGTCGTGGCGGGCGTCACGCCGGGAAAGGAAGGCCAGCTCGTCGAAGGCGTCCCGGTCTTCCACACGGTGCGCCGGGCCGTGGCCGAGCGGCCCGCAGACGCGGCCATGCTTTTCGTGCCCCCCCGCTTCACCAAGGACGCGGTGTTCGAGGCCCTCGACGCGGGGATCAAGAAGATCGTCACCATCGCCGACGGCATCCCCCTCCATGAGGCCCTCGAGATCCGTGCCGCCGCCGTCTCCTGCGGAGCCCGCGTGATCGGCGGCAACACCTCTGGCGTCATCAGTCCCGGCCGCGCCATGATGGGCATGTTCCCCTTCTGGATCGACCGCGTCTACAAGCCCGGCCGCATCGGTGTCATGACCCGCTCGGGTTCCCTCACCAACGAGGTCACCGCGATGGTCGTGCGCTCCGGTTTCGGCGTCTCGAGCCTCATCGGCGTGGGAGGGGACCCCGTCCCCGGCACCCGTTTCGCCGAGATGCTCCCCGACTTCCAGGCCGACGACCTCACTGACGCCGTGGTCATCATCGGGGAGCTGGGCGGCACGATGGAGGAGGAGGTCGCCGAAGCGATGCGCGACCTCGTCTTCCGCAAGCCGGTGGTGGCCTTCCTTGGCGGGCGAAATGCCCCCAAGGGGAAGCGCATGGGCCATGCCGGCGCCATCGTCACGGGCGGCAAGGGCACCGTGGAGGGCAAGACCGCGGCGCTGCACGCGGCGGGAGCCCTCGTCGCCGCCAGGCCTAGCCAGGTGGGAGAGCTCCTGCGCGAGGCCCTGGAAGGCAGAAACCACAAAAAGGAGCGCACATGAGCGCAAAGAAGATCTCCCTCACCGCAAGGAACCTGGTTTTCCTGGCCGTCGCCCTCGCCGTCGGCGGGGCGGTGGCGCTCCTGGCGCCTCCTGAGTCGCTCGTCTCGACCATCTCGGCCGCGCTTGACGGCACGACGGGAAAAGCGAGTTATGCGACCTCGGTATTCTCCGGGAAGCCCGCGATGGCCGCCCTCGGCATCCTTATCTTCTGCCTTGTCCTGTGGGTCACGGAGGCCTTGCCTTTCCACATAACGGGCTTCCTTTCCCTGGCCTTCCTTACACTGCTCAAGGTCGGCAAGTACAAGGAGATAATCTCGACGGGTTTTGGCAACGACATCGTCGTGTTCTTCATCGGTGTCCTGGTCCTCGGCGCCTTCATCACCAAGTCAGGCTTGGGCAAGCGCATCTCCGCCGTGATCCTTTCGGTCACGGGCAACGACACCCGGCTCATCGTCCTCGGTTTCCTCGTGACGGGGGCCCTCCTCTCGATGTGGATCACCGACATGGCCGTCGCGGCCATGCTGATGCCCCTTGCCCGCGCCATCCTCCAGGAGGAGGGGGTCAAGCCGATGAAGTCGAACTTCGGCAAGGCCCTCATGATCTCGGTCGCCTGGGGCGCCCTCATCGGCGGGATCGCGACGCCGGCCGGATGCGGGTCGAATCCCATCGCCCTGCAGTTCCTTTCCACGATGGCGGGCATCAACCTGTCCTTCCTCGACTGGATGGCCTACGGGGTGCCCACCTCCCTCCTCCTCATCCTCCCCGCCTGGGGCATCCTGTTGCTGTTCTTCAAGCCCGAGATGAAGAAACTCAAGGTGACGAGGGAGACCCTGAAAGCCGAGTTCAAGGACATGCCCCCGATGAACCGGGAAGAGCGCATAACGCTCGTTGTTTTTGTCCTCACCGTGCTGGTGTGGGTCCTGACTCCCCTCATCCAGGGGCCGATCGGCATGACGATCGAGATATCCTTCCCGGTGCTCATAGCCGCCTGCCTCTTCTTCCTGCCCGGCATGTCGAAGGCCAAGTGGAAGGAGATCGAGTCCGAAGTCGACTGGGCAGGCATCCTCCTCATCGTGTCGGGCCTTTCCCTCGGCACCTACCTCTACAAGACCGGAGCGGCGGAGTGGCTCGCCGTCTCCATGCTCGGCCGCATCGGGGACGTATCCCTTTTCGCTCAGGTATTCCTTGTCACCCTCGGGGTCTGCCTCCTCAAGGTGGTCTTCTCTTCCAACACCGTGACCGCGACAATCCTCATCCCCCTCATCATCGGCCTAGGCAAGGCCCTCGGCATGGACGTGACCATCATAACGCTCGCCGCCGGCCTCACCTCGAGCCTTGCCTTCATCCTGGTCACGACCACGCCCACGAACGTGATCCCTTTCAACGCGGGCTATTTCAGCATCAAGGACATGGCCAAGGCGGGCCTGGCCATGACCGTGGCCGCTTCCGTCGTGGTCGCGGTCGTGTTCATGGGCGTGGGCGCGCTCAGGGGAATCCTCTGATGCACCCGGGCATCCGGGCATCCTCGGCCCGGCTTCCCAGCCCCGGGGCGGAGGAAGCGCGATGAGCCTTGAGGCATTGAGGGCCGCCAATCCCCGGCTTGTCATCAAGGAGACCGGGGATCCGGCCTTCGCCGCCTACGGGCGCGTCCTCGACGCGCATGCGTTCGATGGCCTTGTCGAGCTTGCCGATCGCGTCACGGGAATAGACCAGGACGCGAACCGCTATGTGGCTTCCCTGCCGGAGCTCGAAGCTGACGGAAGTCTATCCCGCCTATCCATCATTTTCGGCTGCATGCCCATCCAGGTGGGCTATTGCAACGGCCCGAACTCGAAGCTCAACGGCCTCGAGTACCACAAGTCCACCGAGGTCGATGTCGCGGTCACCGACCTTGTCCTCATATTGGGGAGGAAGGCGGATATCGGGATCGACAACAGCTATGACTCGCGCAGGGCCGAATGCTACTACCTTCCCAAAGGCTGCGCGATCGAGCTCTGGCCCGAAGTTCTGCACTTTTCCCCCTGCCGCGCGCTTGCGGGCGGCTTCAAGAGCGTCATCGTGCTTCCCCGCGGCACCAACGAAGCCCTCGGCAAGGATGAGGTCGCCGCGGCCCGCGCCTTGGCGAAGCCTTCGGGCGACGCGCCCGGCGATCCCGAAGCCCGGCTTTTTTTCATGAAAAACAAGTGGCTCCTGGCCCATCCGGAGCGGGCCATCCTCGTGGAGCGCGGGGCCTGGCCAGGGATCAGGGGGGAGAACATCGAGGTGAGGCCTGGGCCTGGGTCCTGACGGGGGAGGGGTGCCGCGATCCCGGCCATTGACGCCGCGCCACGCGGGCGCGAGTATCTGGAATGCGGCATGTCAGGCATCTGCCATTGCTTTTGGAGGTGAAGATTCGTCTTTCTTGGCCTGTTGAAAATCATTTTTTATTGACAGGAGCCAAGGTCCATGCTTTACTTTCTTTGAGAAAGTAATTATCCAGGGAGGTCTAGAATGAAGAAGATTGCGGTCCTTGCGCTGCTCTCGTGCATCGCCTTCGGTGCCCTGAGCGCACAGTCGATCAAGGTGCTTCTATGGGACGATCCGCTCACGAAGATAATCCAGAGCAACATCCCCGATTTCGAGAAGGCCACCGGCTACAAAGTCGAGGTCGAGATGGTCGCTCCTCCCCAGGTCCTTCCCAAGACCGCGGTTGGCGTGACCTCCACGTCCAGCGACTATGACGTCGTCCCGATGGACGAGGGCAACATCCCCGTCTTCGCCAGCCTCATGTCCCCCTATGACAGCCTCCCTGACGGCAAGGTCTTCAAGAAGACCCCCAAGGAAAGCGTCACGCCGGCCATGCTGGACGTCGGAATCTGGGACGGCAAGCTCATCGCCTTCCCGATCAACGGCAACATCTATGTCTGGTTCACCAGGCAGGACATGGTGGACAATCCGAAATACAAGGCCGAGTTCAAGGCCAAGTACGGCTATGACCTCACCGTCCCCGCGACCTTCAAGCAGCTCGAGGAGGAGGCAGCCTACTTCACGAGCATCGGCATCGGCGGCTTCGGTCCCTTCAACGGCGGACCCGCCGGCGTCGTGGCGGAAGCGGTCTACATGTGGGAGTCCTTCGGCACCAGCTTCATCAACTGGGTCGGCGGGAAGCCCAAGGTCGTCCTCGACGAGGCCAAGGCCGTGATGGGCATGGAGTTCTACAAGAAGCTCATGACCCTCTCCCCCAAGGGCTCCGAGACCTGGGCCCACAACGAGCGCATCGCCGCCTTCTGCGCGGATCCGAAGGGTGTCTTCACCCAGTTCCATTGGCCGTCCTACATCGCCAGCTATGAGAATCCGGACAAGTCCCTCGTCTCCGGCAAGATCACCTACTCCGCCCCGCCCGGAGGGCCCGCCAAGCGCGTAGCCATCCGTGGCGCCTGGGCAGTCGGCGTTCCCCTCGCCGCGAAGAACAAGGCCGGAGCGGCCGAGTTCGTGTACTGGTGGACGTCGAAGGCGATCTCCCAGAAGGTCGTCGAAGGCAACGCAATCCCCGCGCGCACCGAAGTCCTCCAGGATCCCGCCTATGCCAAGAATATGCCTTGGCTCGCCGCCATCGCCGACAGTATGAAATACGCCGTCGCCAGGCCCAGGCTCAAGGAAATGCCCCAGATCCAGGACGTCGTGAAGAAGTACTGGATCATGGGCATCACCGGCCAGATGCCGACCGTCGATGCGATCAGGAATATCACCAAGGAAACCAATGACATCATCGCGAAAGCCGCCTATTAAGCAGGGCGTCGAAGCGAGAGCCGACGGGGGCGCCCACCCTTCCCTGACCCGCAAAAGCGGGAAGGGGAGGGAGGGGGCGCCCCTTCTTTTCCTCATCCCGGCCCTCGTCGTCGTCTTTGCCGTCCTCCTGTTTCCCATAGGCTTTTCCCTCTATGTCTCGACCTTCAATTGGCCGCTTTCGGAGGGCATGGGGCCTCGGGTATTCGTGGGACTGGGCAACTACGGGGCCCTTTTCACAGACGCGGAGTTCTGGAACTCGCTCAAGCTCCAGCTTGGCTTTGTCTTCGTCGCCTTGCCGGTGGAGCTCCTCCTCGGCTTCGGGGCGGCCCTCCTCCTCAACCGCGAGTTTTTCGGCGCCCGGGTCGTGCGGACCCTCCTCCTCCTGCCCGTGTTCTTCCTCCCCGTGCTGTCCGGCATCACCTGGCGCTTCATGCTCCAACCGCGCTACGGCCCCTTGAGCCAGGTCCTTGTCTCGCTGGGGATCCCCGAGACCTCCTGGCTAGGCAACCCCGGCTGGGCTTATGCGGCCGTCCTCATGCAGGACATCTGGCGGATGTGGCCCTTCATGTTCATGCTCCTCTACGCGGGCCTGACCAGCATACCCAACGAGCTCCTCGAGGCGGCCGAGATCGACGGCGCGGGCTACTGGAAACGCATCCGCATCGTCATCACCCCCCTCCTGACGCCGACCATCATGACTGCCCTCCTCTTGCGGCTCATTGACGCCCTGCGCATCTTCAGCGAGGTCTTCACCATGACCGAAGGCGGACCCGGCTCGGCGACCCTCCTCTTCTCCCTCTACACCAACAAGCAGGCCTTCACCTATATGAAGGTCGGCATGGCCAGCGCGATGGCGATCTTCCTCCTCGTGCTATCGGTCGTCTTCGCGGCGACCCTTGTCCGGAAGAACATGAGCCTCGATGTCCTCGAGCGAAAGGCAGGGAACCGATGAGGCGCAACAGGCCAGCCGTCAACGCGCTCATCGCCTGCGCGGCCTTCCTCGTGCTCGCGATCGAGCTCTTTCCGATAGCCATCACGGTCGTGAACGGTTTCCGCCGCGATGTGGTCATCCTCTCGGGCAAGCCCTTCGAGCTGTCCCAGCTTTCCCTGCGGAGCTACAAGCTCGTGCTTGAGCGGCCGGGCTTCCAGAAGTCCCTCGTGACCTCCCTGGTCGTGGGCCTTGGCTCCACCACGGCCTCCGTCCTCATCGCGGCCATGGGAGCCTATGGGATCTCGCGCTTCCGCTTCAAGGGAAGGAACATCCTGGCCTACAGCTTCCTCATCTTCAGGATGCTGCCCCAGATCTCACTGGTGGTGGCCCTCTACCTCATGTACAAGTTCCTCGGCCTGCGGGATAGCGCCGGCGGCCTCATCATCGCCTACACGAGCTTCAACGTCCCCTATGTCATCTGGCTCCTCCTGCCCTTCTTCACCTCGGTGGATTCGAGCTACGAGGAGGCGGCGATGGTGGACGGTTGCACCAGGTTCCAGGTCTTCTTCAAGGTCTTCCTGCCCCTCGTGGCCCCCGGCCTCGTCGTGGGCGCGGTCTTCGCCTTCATCAACAGCTGGAACGAGTTCCTCTACGCCCTCATCCTCACGGGTATCAACGCCAAGACGGCTCCGGTGGCCTTGAACAGCCTCATCGGCTCGGACATCCTGACCTGGGGCCAGGTCTGCGCGGGCGGCACCCTCATGCTCGTCCCGGTGTTCATCTTCACCGTGGCGATGCAGAAGTTCCTCATCCGTGGCATCTCGGCCGGCGGAGTGAAAGGCTAGGTTATGGAAAACTTCGACTTCGGGGAGATCCCCGGCGGTTTCGAGATCCGCCATGCCGGGAAACTGCTCCTCCGCCACGCCCCCGGTTCTCCTTTTGCGCGAGCGGGGAAGGGCGAGGGGCGGTTCGAGATGTACCGGGGCAACTTCCAGGTGAGCGAAGTCCTGGACGAGATGGTCGAGCTGCGCGATGTCGAGGTAAAGGCGCGTTCGGCTGGGGAGGTCGAGCTCCGCTTCTCGCGGGACGGCCTCTACGCCCTCGTGGCGCGTTGCGCGCTCGAGGATGGCCGCCTTGTGCTGCGCTTCAAGGCGGAGGGCGAAGCCGCGCTCGCGGCGAACCGCTGGCGCTTCTCCCTCCCGGCCGAGGCCGCCGAGCACGTCTACGGCTGCGGCGAGCAGTTCTCCTGTTTTGACCTCCGCGGCAAGTCCTTTCCCCTGTGGACGAGCGAGCAGGGCGTTGGGCGCAACAAGAAGACCTTGGTGACCTGGCAGGCCGATGTCAACGACGGGGCCGGCGGCGACTACTTCTGGACCTTCTTCCCCCAGACGAGCTTTGTCTCGAGCCGCCACACCTGGTGCCACCTCGAGACGAGCGCCTACTCGGTCTTCGATTTCACGCGCGCCGACCGCCACGAGCTCTACGCCTGGGACCTCCCCTCGAAGCTGGTGCTTGCCTCAGGAGGCACGATGCTCGAGACGGTCTGTGATGTCTCGGCGTATTTCGGCCGGCAGACGGAGCTCCCCGATTGGGTCTACCAAGGGGTGATCCTTGGCGTACAGGGCGGGACCAGGACCTGTCTCGACAAGCTGGAGACAGCCCGGGCGGCAGGCATCCCCGTGGCCGGCATCTGGGCCCAGGACTGGGAAGGCATCAACATGACCAGTTTCGGCCAACGCCTTCGCTGGAACTGGGTATGGGACAGGGAGCGCTATCCCGGCCTTGATCGGGAGATCCGCGCCCTCGCCCAGGAGGGCGTGCGCTTCCTCGGCTACATCAACCCCTACGTGGCCAAGGGCAAGAGCCTCTTCGAGGAGGCCCGGAAGTCGGGCTACCTCGCCAAGGACGCCTCCGGCGGCGACTACCTCGTCGACTTCGGGGAGTTCGACGCCGGGATCGTCGACTTCACGGATCCCGCCGCTTTCAATTGGTACAAAGGCGTCATCAGGAGGGAGCTCCTGGACCTCGGCCTGGCCGGCTGGATGGCGGATTTCGGCGAATACCTCCCCACGGATGCCGTCCTCCATGACGGAACCTCCGCGCAGGTGGCCCACAACGCATGGCCTGCCCTTTGGGCCCGCTGCAACCGCGAGGCGGTGGATGAGGCCGGCAAGGGCGGCGATATCCTGTACTTCATGCGGGCCGGCGGCCCGGGGAGCCAGAAGCGCTGTCCCATGATGTGGGCGGGCGACCAGAACGTGGACTGGTCGGATGACGACGGGCTCCTGTCGGTCATACCGGCCGCGCTCTCCCTCGCGGTATCGGGACACGGACTGTGCCACTCCGACATGGGCGGCTACACCACCCTGTACGGCATGAAGCGGACAAAAGAGCTCTTCATGCGCTGGGCGGAGCTTGCCGCCTTCTCGCCCCTCATGCGTGGCCACGAGGGGAACCGGCCCAAGGACAACTGGCAGTTCGATTCCGACGCACAGACCCTCGCCCACCTGGCGGCCATGGGACGCTTCCACGTAGCCCTGGCCCCCTACCTCAAGGATGCGGTGTCGCGCAACTCGCGCGAGGGACTGCCCGTCATGCGACCCCTCTTCATGCATTTCGAGGCCGATGCCCTTTCTTGGTCGACCAAGGACGAGTACCTCCTCGGCGATGACCTCCTCGTGGCGCCTGTTGTCAGGGAGGGCGCGGTGTCCCGGGCGGTGCACCTGCCGGAAGGATCGTGGGTCCACCTGTGGAGCGGCCTCGCCTACGAAGGCGGCGACCACGAGGTGCCCGCGGCCTTGGGAGAGCCGCCCGCCTTCTGGCGGCATGGCAGCGCCTGGGAAGCCGTGCTCAAGGCGGCGGTCCGGGCAGCCAGGGGCTGACCCGCAGGCCGGGCGCGGACCTTGGCCAAGGCCCCTGTTTTCCTTTCCCTCCCACGGGATCCTGGTGTATCATCCTTTTCTCGTAGTCCGCCCCAGGCGGCGTCATAAGGAGGCATCACCATGGCCCTGAACCATCCCGAGCTCACCCAGGCGGCCCTCGGCATCCTTCGCAAGGGATCCACCTTCCAGTGGTATTTCATCCCCTTGCTCGCCTTTGTCGTCTATGTCTATTTCTCGGAGATCGAGAAGAGGAACTGGAAGGCGGTCGCGGCCGGCCTTTCCCTGTATTCCGTCCACTGGGCCTTCGAGATCGCGAATGCCCTCATCCAGCGTTTTTCCGGCCATGCCCTCTGGACCGTGCCCGCCGGCACGTCCTTCCTTCTCCTCGTCGGCGTGGGTGTCGAGCTTTCCATGATGTTCGCCGTCGCAGGCGTCATCTTCACGAAGATCCTCCCCGCCGATCCGAAAATGAAGATCCTCGGGATCAACAACCGCGTCCTCATCGCCATCGGCAACGCCGCCTTCTTCTCGATCTTCGAGATCTTCCTCGCCCAGACCCCCGCTTTCCATTGGGTCTATCCCTGGTGGGGCGCCCTCCCCGTATTCGTCCTCGTCTACATCCCCTTCTTCCTCATGTCCAACTTCGCCTATGACTGGAAGCCCAGGACGCAAAAAATCGTGATCGGCAGCATCGCGGCCGCCGACGCCCTGTCCATGGTCGTCTTCGCCGGGATTTTAGGCTGGATCTAGCCCGGCATCGCCACTCCCGGTGGCCACTGTCCTTGAAAGCCGCCCACTGGGTTGAGCCCCGTCCCCGATTTCCTGGAAACTCGTAGCGCCGCGGGTGCTGGGGGGGAGCACGGGAGCGCGCTATCGCGCGTCCTCCCGTGTTCCCCCCCAGCAGGACCCGCATTGCAAGTTTCAGGAGCGCTTGTGCCAGGCCAAAAAATGAAAGGAGCCGTCCTTTACAAGGACAGCCCCTTGCCCGCCACACCGAGGGGGAGCAATTCCGCGGTTGACGCGCGCTATTGTCTATGTCATGGACGGGTCAACGACCCCAAGTCCAGACATACATCAAATAACCGGGCCAGAGCGGAGGTTACGCCCTATTTACCAGCGTCCGCCCCTGCCACGCCCCGACTTCGGGCCGTAGCCGCCCTGTCCCATCATCGAGCCGCCACGACCCATCATGCCGCCCTGACCGCCATGCATGCTGCGGGAGAAAGCCGCGGTGAGGTCGTAGGTCTTGCCATTGATCACGGCCTTGGTGACCATGAAAAAGGGCTTGTCCTGGCCGGCGACCGCGGGGAGCTCATAGCCGTCCAGCTTCATGGTGTCGCCCGCCTTGATGCCATCGGTATAAGCGTAGTAAAAGAATGCCCGCATGTCGAGGAGAAAGGTCTTTTCTTTGGTGACAATCGCGGGATTAGAATCGATGAAGCTCAGTTTTCCTTCGATGTTCTTGGCCTGGAGCTGGGGAGCCGTGACGCCCGGCCGGACCTGGCCGTACATGGGCGAACCTGCGGGGGGACCGTAGGCCTGTGCCGTGGCAAGTCCGGTAATGGCGAGTGCAAGGACAAGCCCGAGTGCTAATTTGCGCATAGTGAATCTCCTCATTGCGATAAGTGCCGGCGGTCAGTACCTGACCGGTCCTTCTTGGGGACATAAGCCATAGTGCATGAAGCGTGCCATATGCGAAGCATTTTGGAAAATACGAAATTATTTTCTTATTCTTTATGGGAAGGCTAATTATAATGTTATGAAAAGTGGTGGTAAGGGCCTGTCGTTGAAAAGGAGCTTCGCCAAGGATGCGCATTTACTATGCAGGCTGGGAAAAAAATTCCCTTTCTAGAAGGCGATATAGATGCGATCGATGCGAGAGCCGGCGCGCAGGAGGAGGGACTTGGAAAGGTAGCGGCACATATGGATGCCGATGCCCCTCCATCGTCCGATTATCGGATCGAATAAAGGCAAGCTGCACAGGGGAGCTTCCGAAGAGGCTGGCAGGTCGACCTCGAGGCCGGCGTCAGGACCCACCTTTCCGTGGGCAGAGCCGGCCGCATAGCGGGCGAAGGCCTTGGACTTGAAATAGAAGGCCAGGAAGAGGCCGCTGCGATGCCGCGTGATGCGTGTCACGATCACGCCAAGTTCCAGGGGGAGGGCATGGCGGACAAGGTTGTCGAAGAGTTCGCCGCCCGCGAGCTTCATCCGGTTGCGTGCGTCATCCTCCAGGAAATCCACTGAGTCGACAAATGCCTCGAAATCGAAGATGCATTCGCTCCTGGCCCCGATTGTCCTGGTCCGTTCCGCGGCACGCCGTCTTTTGCCCGTTTCCATGGCGCAGGGGCGGCCGACGGGGGGCAGGGGCGCCAGATCCGCGAACTCTCCACGCATCAGAGCTCGCGAAGGCTTTCTGCCATGGGAAAGCGCTCGGCAAAACCCGTCGACTCGAGGGCGAGCTTCGAGATCTCCGACGGGCGGAGGAGCACGAGACGCTTTTGCGCCTCCTGTGCGTCGTCCAAGGCCGCCATGAGGACCCCGATGCCCGCGGAGGAGAGGTTCGTGACCTTTTCCATGTCCACGATCACGAAGGCGGCCTGTGCCAAGGCCTTCATGAGCTTTTCCTGGAGATCGGTGTAGGTGTAGCTGTTCACCGGTCCGGCAAGGATGAGGATCCGGCGATCACCGTCCTCTTTTTCGAATATGTCGAGCTGGGTCATCCCGGCCTCCCTTACTTTATCTTCATGACCAGGAGGGTGATGTCATCCTCCTGGCGGTTTTCGGTATATCGCAGGAGGTCCTCGAGCACGCCGTCCGCGATCGCCTTGGCGCTTTCCTGGAGCCGGTCGCGTGAGGATTTTCGGAGGCGCTCCTTGCCGAAGCGCTCCCCGCGGATGTTCTCGCTGTCGAGGAGGCCGTCCGTGCAGACCACGAGGGCCGTGCCGGGGGAGAGGGATATCTTCCGCGGCTTCAGGTAGGGGGAGATGTCGCGGACAAAACCGAGGACCTTGCCCTCGCCCTGGACCTCTATGAATGCGTCGAAGCTCGGGGAGTAAAGGAGTATGGCCGGGACGCCGCAGTTGATGAAATAGAGGATGCCGCGCTCGAAGTCGAAATAGCCGAACACGCCCGCGAAGAAGGAGCCCTTGGGAAGATGGTCCTTGATGAAGGCGTTGACGCGCTGCACGAGGCCGGCGAAGTCCTTCTCGATCCTCAGGAAAGTTCGGACCATCGACTTGAGGATGAGCATGTTCATCGAGGCGGAGAGCCCCTTGCCCGAAATGTCCCCAAGGACGAAGAACCAGCGCTCCTTGCCCATTTTCACGAAGTCCACGAAATCCCCCCCGAGGCTCCTCGTGGACCGCATCGCCCAGGCCGCGTCCGCGCGGGGGTGCTCGACGCTTGCGACATGCTCGAGGGCGAAGCGGATGACCTGGTCGGAGAGCGCCAGCTCGCGGTCCACGGTATAGAAGATGGATTCCCGGGCGACGTTCTTGAGGTAGAAGGCGAAGACGAAGAGCTTGGCGCAGATGGCCTTGAAGGTCTCGTAGTCATAGTCGGTGTACTCGCCGCCGATCTTCCGCGCGCCGATCGCGAACACCCCGATGATGCGCCGGCCTTCGCGGGCGAAGATGAGGACCTCTGCCTTGAGCGAGCCGAAGAGGGCCAGGAGCTCCTTCTGGATGCCTTCGTAGGCCGCGTCCGCCTGGGCTTCCGAGAGCATGAGGACGTTCACGTTTGTCCGCTCGATGAAGTTGCGGACCAGGTCGGACCTGTCCATGTTCGCGTGTCCGTTCGCGGAGCTCCAGGTCGTCTTGAGGACGGCGTGGTCGTCCTCGATGAGGATGGTGAAGTCGCTGAAGCCGAGGTTGTCCGTGAGGAGGGCGTTGAGGTCGGCCAGCACCGCGTCGCGGCCTTGGGAGAGGTCGATGTGCGCCAGGGCGCTTTCGAGCATCTCGCGGTACTCGAGGCGTGCGCCGAGGCGCTCGAAGAAGCGCGCCTTGAAGTTGCGGCCCAGGCGGTTGGCGGCGATGAAAAGGAAAAAGGACCCCACGATGGGCACGAGGGGCGAGCCGGCGCCCAGGATGACCAGGAGGGCGACGATGGCTCCGGTGGGGACACCGATGACCACGGCGATGACCAGGTAGGCGAAAAGGGTCTTCAAGAGTTCGCGCCAGTCGAAGAGGCGGGAGATCGAGATGGCATAGGAAATCATCACGCTCGTCACCAGCGCCACGAAGGGAATGGCGAGGCTCGGCCAGGTTTCCTGGCTGTGGGCCATTCCGTAGCCCTGCATGAATACGAGGCCTCCGACGCCTACGAGCACGCCTAGGAAGGCCAGGAAGGAACGCTGGCGGTTGATCGAGTCATCGGTGGCCATGCCGCGCACCAGGTGGATGACGGCGGCGGCCATGCCCATCCCAGCGGTGGCAAGGTTCATCCAGTCGAACCAGGCTCCCGGAGTGAGGGCGAAGCCTGCGCCGCCGAACCTTGCCTCGCGGAGGTAATCCGCGCTTCCAAGGATGACGCTCAACGCATAGGCGGCCACGGGCAGGAGGAAGAGAGCGGCGAACCTCACCCTTCGGTGGATGCGCCGCGGGAAATAGAGGGCGAAAGCCACGAGGAGGAACTCAGAGAGGGCTATGGACGCGTTGACGGCCCTGGCCCAGAAAAGGTAGGCGGCGGGATGCTGGACATCCAGATACAGGAGGATGACCATCGCCTGGGAGACCGTCACGAAGAGGAGGACTAGGTCCAGCGCGAGCTCGTAGCGTATGGCCGTCGTGGCAAGCCCGCGCCGCAAGGTGAGGAGGATGACGACGACCATGCCGACCGCGGCGACGAATGCGAGTGCGCTCAGTCCCATAGCCGGCCCACCTTGGCTGCGAGGATGGTGACATCGTCCTTCAGGGGCATGTCGCCTATGAATGCGTACAGGAGTCCGGTGAGGCTTCCGACAAAGTCCTCGGCACCGAAGCGGGAAGCCTGGAGGATGGCGCGCTCGTAGTCGGCTTCCTCGCCGAGGCGCATGCCTTGGGCGTTGGCCACCTCGGTGACGCCGTCGGAGGCCAGGAGGATGAGCTCGTCGGTCCTCAAGGGGAGTTCCTCGACGGGGATGTCCTTCTCGAGGGGCACGAGGCCTATGAGGCCCATGGTCGGGGAGAGCTGCCTGATCTTGGGACCAAGGGCCGTCTGCGACACGAGGAGGGGATCGGCCATCGCGGCGTTGATATAGCGGATGCTGCGTTTCCCCGTGTCCACGAGGCCCATGAATAGGACGGTGTACTTGTCGTCGAAGCCCATCTCCCTGACCGCCTCGTCGACGCTGCGGACAAGGGCCACGAGGTCCGTCTTGTCCGGGGCAACGCGGAGCGTGTTGACGATGATGCCCATGATCAGGCCGGCGGCGAGGCCCTTGCCGGATACGTCGCCGATGACAAGGAGGGTCCTGTCCTCGTCCACGACGATGGCGTCGTAGAAATCCCCAGAGACGTTGACGAGGGGCCGGTAGGACACGCAGAGGTCGAGCTTCCTCACCTCGGGCAGGGACTTGGGCAGGAAGGAGCGCTGTGTCTCCGCGACCAGCTCCCACTCCTTGGAGAGGGAGGCGACCTCGAAAAGGTCCGAGATGGTGATGACCCGGTCGAAATAGATGCGGAGCTCGCCGTAGAGCGTCCTGAAAGCCTCCACCTCGATGAGGGAGCAGAGGCGGGTGAAGACGAAGAAGTGGAAGCCCTTCGAGTAGACGAAGAAGCCGCGGGCGCCCTCGTTGGTCGTGGCCAGGGACCAGTCCTCGTTGAGGAAGCAGAAGCCCTCGTTCCAGTCGCGGAAATTGCGCTCGAGGAGGTCGAGGACCTTGGGGTCGGAGGCGGCGGAGCTCGGGCTCCGGTACATGACCTCCCAGGTGTTCGACCGCAGCATGATCGCGCCCATGTCGGCCTTTTCCTCGATGGTTTCCCGGATGGCCTCCACGAGGTCGGCGACCGTGAAGGCCGCGCCGACCCTTTCGGCGAACTCGAGGATGATGCGGTTTTCGGGCTTGGCCAGGTGCCGCTTGCGCAAGCCCCTGTCGGCCATCTCCACGAAGTAATTCCTGGCCTGGAAGAGGATGATGAAGGCCAGGGCCGAAAAAACCAGGGTCGGCCCGAGGCCGAGCCTGCCAGAGGACATGAGGGGGACGAAAAGGAAGGCGATCGCGGCGGCGACGGTCGCGCCGGCCTCGACCAGCCCCCTTGCTTTGCGGTAAATCATCGCTTATGTGGCTCCACAGCTGTATATCGGCATTCTTTGTAGACCCGTGTAGTCCTGTCGTCAATCTTCGGTTGATCGTCGATCCGGGATCGATGGCCAACCGCCCTGCTCATCCTTCGGACTGGATGATCGAATTGATGAAGCTGACAAGGACGCCGAGGGCATTGTTGTTGTTCCCGCCTTCCGGGATGATGATGTCGGCGAACTGCTTGGTCGGTTCGATGAACTCGTAGTGCCCCGGCCTTACGATGGTGAGGTACTGCTGGATCACCGATTCCATGGTCCGCCCGCGTTCCTTGATGTCGCGCTCGAGGCGGCGGATGAACCTGATGTCGTCGGGGGTGTCGACGAAGATCTTGAGGTCGAGGATGTCCCGGACCGCCTTGTTCGTGAAGGTCATGATGCCTTCGAAAATGACCAGCTTTTTCGGCTCGACCCTGATGGTCTCTTCCCGCCTGCGGTGATGGACGAAGTCATAGGTCGGCATTTCGACGCTCTCCATGTACTTGAGCTTCATGAGGTGCTCGAGGAGGAGTTCGTTGTCGAAGGCGTCGGGGTGGTCGAAATTGAAGGCCGTGATGTTCTGGTTGGACATGAAGGAAGCCGATTTGTAGTAGTTGTCCTGGGGGACGAAGACGAAATCCGAGACGACCTCGGAGATCTTCCTGACGATCGTCGTCTTGCCCGAGCCGGAACCGCCGCAAATGCCTATTATCTTGGCTGGGACCATCGCATCCTTCCCGTCTCCACGGGCGAGACGGACCATCCTAACACGGCTTGGGAGCCCGGGTAAAGCCAAGGCGCTGGCGGGACCAGAGCGGGGAAGGGTAGAAACCGCCCTCGACCATGGCCATGATCCTCGATCGGGCCTCACTGATATCCTCTTTCCAGGTCAGGCCGAACCAGGAATCCGTCGTTTCGAGCACCTCGACGCTCGCCCTGCCTGCGGCGACGAGGCTGTCGACGAGGGCGGGCAGGTAGAACTCCGCCGAACCCGATGCCCTCGACCTTTCGAGGAAGGAGGCGAAAAGCGGCTGGGCCAGGCCGAAAACCGCAGGCGTGAAGCCCCAGAGGTTCATCGAGACGATTTCGCCCCCGTCGAGCGAGGTCGCGGTTCCATCGTTATGAAGGGACTCGTATTTGCCGGCCGTTTCCGTGGACAGTATCCGCGGGTGCTCCTGGACCGAGGCCAGCCTGCCGCTGGAATCCCTTTGGCAGAGCCCGCGGGACACAGCGCCATGCGGGCTCATCGTGCGCTCGAGCCTGAACCCTGCCATGCACCAGTGCGCGCTTCGCCCGTCGACCTTCTCGAGGAAACCGTGGACCAAGGCGAGGGAGGCGCGGCCGTAGTAATCATCGGCGTTGATGACGGCGAAGGGTTGCGTGATCTCGCCGGCGGCGCACAGGAGCGCATGGCCGGTGCCCCAGGGCTTGGTCCGAGGCGGATCGACCCTTCCCACGAGGCTGTCGATCTCCTGGAAGGCCAGCCGCGGCCGGATGGACGCAGGCAAGCGCGACAGGATCCTTTCCCTGAAGCCAGGCTCGATCTCCTTGCGGACCAGGAAGTAGAGGTCGTCGAAACCCGCCTCGATGGCGTCAAAGATGGAATATTCGAGGATTGCCTCGCCGCAGGGCCCTACGGCCTCCACCTGCTTGACCCCGCCGAACCTCGATCCCATGCCCGCCGCCAGCACCAAGAGCCCCGTTTTCATGCTGTGGAATTATATCCGGAGGCCGGCAAGAGGGGAAGGCGAGGCCCGGACGGCATGGGCGACCTTGACCGGCAGCGCAGGCGGGTCCTATCATCGTCGTCATGGACCATCCCGAGCTCGCTCCCGCCTCCTTCCTCGACCTCTCGAAAAGCCTATCGGCGCGTATCTTCGAGGGACTCGAATACCCTTGGCAGGCTATTCCGCTCATCGCGTCCCTGGTGGAGGCCCTGGTCGCCGATCCGCCCGAGGGTTACGCCCGGGTAGGCGGCAACGTGATCGCCCACCGCGAGGCCCGGATATCGGGGAAGGCCGAGCTTCTCGGCCCCGCCGTCATCGGGAAGGGCGCACAGATCGGCCCAGGGGCCTATATCCGCGCCCATGTCCTCGTGGGGGACTTCGCGGCCGTGGGCAATTCCTCGGAGCTCAAGAACTGCATCCTCTTCGAGGGAGCCCAGGCGCCCCACTTCAACTATGTCGGCGACTCCATCATGGGCAGCGCTTCCCACATCGGCGCCGGCGCGATCCTCTCCAACCAGCGCTCCGACAAGGGCGAGGTCGTGGTGCGCGGCCCTGGTGGCCTCGTGATCGCGACCGGCCTCCTCAAGTTCGGCGCCATCCTCGGGGACCGCGCCGAGCTCGGCTGCAACGCCGTCTGCTTTCCGGGGACCCTCATCGGCCGGGACGCCATGGTCTACCCCCTCTGTCCCGCGCGCGGCATCGTTCCCGCCACGTACATCCTAAAGCGCGATGGTTGCCTTGCCCCACGGCGGCTTGGGCAATAGGCTCGGATGATCCGCCAATGATGGACAATCCGGCCTTGCCCCTGTTGGGGGGATACGGTCCGTGGATCGGCGAAGAGGCTTCGCGTCCCCGGACTGCCCCTTTTCATGGACTGCCCCGAAATCCTCTCCATGCGGATGCCTTTGCCTGCCCTTGTCCAGGCCACGTCGCAGGATCCTCTTTTCAGCCTGGAGGAAGTGCGGAAGGCCGAGGGCGAGCTCGCCCTATCTATCGGAAAGCGGGGGCCACTGACCGCTTCCGGATGTCGTACCATGACGGTCCCCGTCGGTTCAGCGTCCCGATGCAGGAAGAGGCTTTCGCCTGGTTTGATAGATGGCTTTCATAGGAGTGGATGATGGATGAAGCGGACCGCGGGAGCGGGGCCGCCGTCAAGGCGGTGATCTTCGATTTCGGCAATGTCCTGTGTCGCCTCGACAGGCCCGCGGGCAATCGCGCCATCGCCTCGCACTGCGGCCTTTCGCCCGAGGAGGTCGACGCGCGGATATGGGGCGGCGACATCGAGCGCGACGCCGAGACCGGGAAGATAGATTCGCGCACCCATTTCGAGCGCGTGCGCGAGGCGCTCGGGGCCGAAGCGTCATGGAGCTATGGGGATTTCGAGCGCGAGTACATGGCCTGCCTCCTGCCGCACCCCGATGGCGAGGCCGCGCTGGCCGGAGTCGCGAAGGCGGGCTTGCGGACCTTCATCCTCTCGAACACCTCCTTCCTCCATTCCCGCTGGATTTTCCTCAACGAGGCGCTCGCCACCATCCCCGAGCTCTACGCGCTCTCCTACAAGATCGGGTTCATGAAACCCGACCCCCGTTGCTGGCTCTGGATCCTTGAGCGGGCCGGACTCAAGCCCCAGGAATGCCTCTACGTCGATGACGTTGAGGCTTATTGCGACGCGGCATCGGCCCTCGGCTTGCATTCGATTCAATACGATCATAAAAGCGAGAATCTTTTACATAAGCTTCTCGCGGTGTTATAATCCGGTTGAAGTTGCGTCAGTGCATCCGCCAATGGAGGTTTTTGCAATGAAGAGAAACATTTTTGCGCTTTTCTGTCTCGCTCTCGCCTTGAGCGCCTATGCCGCCCCGGCGAAAGTTGTCGTCTACACCGCCCATGAGGACTCTATCCTCAACGCCCTCGCCCCCCGCTTCGAGAAGGAGACCGGGATTAAGCTCGAGTACATCAAGCTTGGTTCAGGCGATGTCATCAAGCGCGCGAAGGCCGAGGCCGCCAACCCCCAGGCCGACGTCATCTGGAGCATCGGCGGCGAGCAGCTCGAAGCCCAGAGCGCCATCCTCGCCCCCTACATCCCGAAGGAATGGGACAAGATCGCGGCGGTTTTCAAGGTCGGCACGAACTGGCTTCCCTACACCGGCATCATGAACGTCTTCATCGTCAACACGAAGATGGTCGCCGCCGACAAGATGCCCAAGTCCTGGATGGATCTCGCCGACCCCCGTTTCGCCAAGCTCATCTCCTCGGCCCGCGCGGACAAGTCCGGCTCCTCCTACATGCAGCTTTGCAATACCCTCCTTGTCTACAAGGACAAGGGTTGGGACGTGTACAAGGGCATCATGAAGAACATGGTGCTCTCCGCGAGCTCCGGCTCCGTCCCCAAGTTCGTCAATGACGGCGAGCAGGCGGTCGGCATCACCCTTGAGGACAACGCCTACCGCTATGTCATCGGCGGCGGCCCGGTCAAGATCGTCTATCCCGAGGACGGGACGGTCGCGGCCCCCGACGGAATCGCGCTTCTCAAGGGCGGTCCAAATCCCGAAGCCGGCAAGGCCTTCATCGACTGGTGCCTCTCCAAGCCCATCCAGGAGTTCCTTGTCGATTCCATGTTCCGCCGCGCCGTCCGCACGGATTGCAAGGATCCCGCCGGCCTTCCCGCGCTCAAGACCATCAAGACGGTCGCCTACGACTTCGGCTGGGCAGCCAAGAACAATCCCGATTTCGTCAAGAAGTTCGCTGACATCGCGATGGAGCTCGGGCTCTAGGCGATTCCATTCCAGACTGACTGGCCGGGCGACCGGCCGCCGCGGCGCCGGGGTGACGAATCCCGGTGCCGCATATTCCATGGAACTGCAAGGCGGGATTGCCATGACGAGCATCCGGATAGTCGATCTCGAAAAGCGCTTCGGCGAGGTGACGGCCCTTGCCGACGTGAATCTTGTCATCGAGAAGGGCGAGTTCTTCACCCTTCTTGGCCCCTCCGGCTGCGGGAAGACGACCCTGCTGCGGACGATCGCCGGTTTCTACAGGCAGGACAAGGGCGAGATCTGGCTCGGCGACGAGTGCGTCGACAAGGTCCCTGCCCACAAGCGCGACACCGGCATGGTTTTCCAGAACTACGCGGTTTTCCCCCACATGACCGTCTTCGAGAACGTGGCTTACGGCCTGCGCGTGCGGAGCCTGCCCAAGGCGGAGATCGAGAAGCGCGTCGCGGCATCGCTGCGGACCGTCCACCTGGAGGGCTATGAGACGCGCACCCCCGACCAGCTCTCCGGTGGCCAGCAGCAGCGCGTCGGCCTGGCGCGGGCCATGGCGATCGAGCCGCGGGTCCTCCTCTTCGACGAGCCCCTTTCCAACCTCGATGCCAAGCTCCGCGTCGAGATGCGGGAGGAGATCAGGGCCGTGCAGAAGCAGCTTGGCATCACCGCGGTCTATGTCACCCACGACCAGGAGGAGGCCCTCGTCATATCCGACCGCATAGCGGTGGTCTCGGCGGGAAGGATCCAGCAGGTGGGCGCGCCCTGGGCGGTCTACAAGGATCCGGCGAACCTTTTCGTCGCCTCCTTCGTCGGCAAGGTGAACCTCCTTGACGCGGAGCTGGGCGAGGCCATGGGACCAGGGCTTCGGTGTGCCAGGATCGGCACCATGGAACTCCTCGTGCGCGATCCCCTCAACTTCGGAGGCGCCAGGGTCAAGCTCGCCTTCAGGCCCGAGGACGCTGTCGAGGGAGGCGGGGCGGGCAGCAGGAACACGATCGAGGGCGGCCTCGTCGGCGCGAGCTTCCTGGGCGCTGTGGCGAGCCTCGAGATGGACTGCGCAGGCTCGCGCATCGTCGTGGAGCGCCACAGGCCCAAGGCCGGCGACCTGCCCCCCGTCGGATCGCGCTTCTCCTTCGCCCTTCCCCCTGAGTCGATACTCCTCTTCGACCCGGAGACGGGAGCGCGGCTCCGGGGAGGCCCGGTGCCCGGGGAGGCGAGATGAGCGGCACGGAAAAAGGCGCCGCCCGGAAGGGCGCTGCCCGGAAGGGCGCTGCCCGGAAGGGGGGATCGCCGCGCCGCGTCGATGTCTGGACCTTCGTCACGCTCGGCGGCTTCGTCCTCGTCGCCGTCTTCCTCGTCTATCCGCTGGCCGACGTCTTCCGCTACAGCTTCACGGACAAGGCCACCGGCGCGGCATCCCTTTCCAATTGGAAGGAGTTCCTCTCCAAGGCCTACTACCTGCGCGCCTTCTCGCACTCCATGTTCGTCGCGGTGGCCACGACCCTCCTCTCCCTCCTCTTCGGGATACCCCTGGCCTTCTTCACGACCCGCTACAAGATCCGCGGCTCCAGCCTCCTCAACACCCTGGCCGTCATGGCCCTCCTCTCGCCGCCCTTCATCGGCGCCTACTCCTGGATCACCATGCTGGGGCGCAACGGCTTCCTCAGGCTCGCCCTCGTGTCAATCGGCATCCAGCTGCCGCCCATCTACGGACCACTCGGGATCATCCTCGCCGATTCCCTGCAGTATTTCCCCTTCATCTCCCTCATGACGGCGGGCGCCCTGACCACGATCGACCGCTCCCTCGAGGAGGCTTCGGAGAACCTCGGCGCTTCCTCCTTCAGGACCTTCTTCCGCGTGACCTTGCCATTGGTCATCCCCTCGGTGACAGGCGGGGCCCTCATCGCCTTCATGATGTCCCTTTCCAATTTCGGCACGCCGATGATCATCGGCGGCAACTACCTCGTCCTGCCGACCCTGGCCTACAACCTCTTCACGAGCGAGATAGCCGAAAGGCCGGGCATGGCCAGCACCGTATCCCTCATCCTCATGCTCTGTGCCGCGGGGATCATCGCCCTCCAGCAGTGGGCCTCCTCGAGGCGGAAGTATGCGAGCATGCTCGTGAACCGGCCCATCCAGAAGCGCCTCAAGGGCCTGTCCTCGGTCCTCGCCCACCTGGTCTGCTACGTCATCGTCGGTTTCTCGACCCTTCCCCTGGCCGTCATCGTCTTTTTCTCCTTCCGCAAGACGAAAGGGCCCGTCTTCGCCCCCGGCTTCGGGCTTGACAGCTACCGGCAGATCTTCTTCGACGTGCCCAAGACCGTGATGAACAGCCTCCTTTATTCCTTCCTGGCGGTCATCCTGATCGCGACGATCGGCACCCTCCTCGGCTTCATCATCGCTCGGAGGAGGACCCTCGCCGTCAAGGTCCTGGATCCCCTGCTCATGGTCCCCTACATCGTGCCGGGCACGGTCCTCGGCATAGGCTACATCGTCGCCTTCAACAAGAAGCCCATCTTCCTGGTCGGGACGGCGATCATAATAGTCATGACGTATTTCATCCGGCGCCTGCCCTACTCGGTGCGTTCGGCCTCGTCGATCCTGAAGCAGATCGACCCGGCCCTCGAGGAGGCGGGGATCAACCTGGGCTCGCCCCCGGGGCGGACCTTCCGCACGGTGACCTTGCCCCTCATGAAGGCGGGCATCATCTCCGGCGCGATCATGAGCTGGGTCACCTCGATGAACGAGCTTTCAGCGTCCCTCCTCCTCTACGTCGGAAAGACGATGACGATGCCGATAAAGGTCTACCTTTCGGTGCTGGACGGTTTTTTCGGGACGGCCAGCGCGATGTCCACCATCCTTCTCTTCGTGACCGGCCTGGCCCTCTATCTCGTAAACCGCTGGACAGGCAAGTCAGGCGAGTCGATCGTCACCGTGGCCTGAGGCCTGAGGCCTATGGCCTGAGGCCTATGGCCTGAGGCCTGAGGCCTAAGGCCCAGAAGGGCCGCTTCCACTTCGTCGATCGCCTCGTCGGGCGTGCTGGCTCCGGCCGTCACGCCCACGCGGGCGAAAGAGAAGATTTCCTTGGGCAGGTCAGCCGCCTCTTCCACAAGCCAGGAGGGCAGGCCGGTGGCCAGGGCGGTCCGGTGGAGCCGGGCGGTGTTCGCCGAGTTCCGTCCCCCGACCACAACGAGTGCGTCGCAGTCCGTGGCCAGGTCCGCAAGGGAAGCGAGCCTCTCGGTCGTGGCCGGGCAGATCGAGTCCACGACCTCGAGGAGGGGCTTCCTTGCCGCCAGGGCCTTGCGGATGGCGAGGTACTCTTCCCGCTTGATGGTGGTCTGGGCGATGAGGGCCAAGGGAGCCGTGGTGTCGACCCGCGCCGCCTCCTCGGGGGAGGCGACGATGAGGGCTCCGGGGGCGAAGCCCGCGATCCCGGTCACCTCGCCATGGTCGCGGTCACCCGCTATAACGACAGTCCAGCCTTTGAGCGCGAAATCGCGGGCGCGGCGCTGGCTGGCAAGGACCCTTGGGCAGGTGGCGTCCACGATGCTCGCGCCCGCCTGTTCCAAGGCCTGGCTCTGGGCCGGCGGGATTCCATGGGCGCGGATGACCACGACCGACCCTGACAGGGCGAGCTGGTTGCCGCCTCCGTCCACAAAGCACGGCGCCCCTGTGCCACCGCGGTCATGGATGGCGAATATGCCCGAAGCCTCGAGCTCGGCGACGGTCTTGGGGTTGTGGATGAGGGGACCGAGGGTGAAGACCTTTCGCTGCCCGCCGCCCTTGCCCTTCTCGGCCTTGGCGGTCCTCAGCGCCAGGTCCACCGCGCGCCTGACACCCATGCAGCGGCCCAGGACGGCGGCGCGCTTGACGATCATGGGGGAAGTATAGCGCGCGAAGGCGCGCGTGGTGAAGGGTTCGGGCCTTGCGCCTAAACGGCCGTCATGACGCGGTTCCGGCCCGCGGCCTTCGCGGCCAGGAGGGCTTCGTCGGCGCGCCGGATGCAGTCGTCTATCTTTTCCGCGCCGCCGCGGCATTCCGCGACCCCTGCGGTGACCGTGACCTTGACCTCGATCCCGTCGTAGTCGATCCTGCTCTCCTCGATGCGGTGCCGGATCTTCTCCGCCAGTTCGAGCGCGCCGGCTATACTAGTCTCGGGGAGGAGGATGAGGAATTCCTCGCCGCCCCAGCGTCCGACGGCATCCGTGGCCCGCACCGTCTCCGTCATCACCCGGGCGATGCGCGTGAGCACGAGGTCTCCGCACTTGTGGCCGTAGCGGTCGTTGAAACCCTTGAAGAAATCCACGTCGAGCATGATCGTGGCCCAGGCACCGCCTGTGCGCGAAGAGCGCAGCTTCTCCTCCTCGAGCCTCTCGACGAGATGCCGCCGGTTGAAGAGGCCGGTCAGGGGGTCATGCCGCGAAAGCCAGAGTATCTTGTCCGTCTCTTCCCGCTGCTTCGTGATGTCCTTGATGATGGAGGCCCAGCCTATCCAGGCGCCACTCGAATCGTAGAGCGGCGTATTGAACCACTCGCAGAGGATCTCCGATCCGTCCTTCCTCAGGTTCCTGTTGATGTTCGTGTGCGTCTTCGAGCCGTCAGCAAGCCTGTCGATGAGCCTCGCCATCTCCTCGCGGAGGTCAGCTGGGACGATGAGGTCCATGACACTTTGGCCGACCGCCTCCGGCTCGGAAAAGCCGAAGGTCCTTTCGGCAGCCGGGTTCCAGGAGAGGATCATGTCGCGCGCGTCGATCTCGACCACCGCCAGGGGCATCAGGCGGAGATGGGTCCTGATGCGCTGCTGCGAATCCAAGAGGGCATGGTCATATTCCATCCTCTCCTCGCGCCGCCGGTTGAAGGCCTCCGCCAGGGCGACAAGTTCCCTGGTTCCCCGCGGCGTGAGGATGGGCAGGGCCGAATCGTCCACGGGGGCGGCCAGCTGCCGGATATAGACGGCGATTGGCAGGGCCGACGTCAGGTAATAGACGAGGAGGAGGAAGACGCCTCCGGCAAAGCATGAGCCGTAAAGGGCTATGAGCAAGGCATAGACACGGTCCGCCTTTTTTTGGGAGGCGAGCGTAGCCTCTTTCGTGCGCATGCGGGAAGCGAAGGCGAATTCCTCGATATCGCCCATGATGAGGCTTTTTTGCTGGACATAGGCCGCACCGAAGACAAGCTCCCTGGCCCGGGCAAGCTTGTCCTTGGGCGAGAGGGCGCCTTCCCATTCCGAAAGCCTGGCCGCCGCCACGTGCGCGGGCATTTTGCCCTCCGGGTAGCCCAAGGCCTCGCAGACCAGTCGCATCGCCCGCGTTTCGGTGATGACGAGCCGGTCCGATTCCGCCTTCGATCGACCCAGGAGAAAGGCCTCCATGGCGGAAGGATCCACGGTCGAGAGCAGGGAAAGGGCTCTTTCCCGCCGCCGCACGGTCTCGACCTCGTTCCAGAACGAGGCCAGGTAATCGGCATTGTTGGTCACGATGAAGGACCTGACCTGGTCCGTGAGGAAGTTGGATGCGTCCTTGATGTCTTCCGAAAGCGAATGCGCGGCTTTTTCTTTTTCGAAGGCCGCATAGGCAATCTGCATATCCTTGCGGAGTGACCAGCTGCCATAGGCGAGGAGGGGGAGGGCCACGGCCATGAGGGCCGAAGCGCATAGGTTGATCGTGGATTGCCGGAATGCGCGCAGGGCTTTGCCTTTCAGGATAGGCCCCGGCAGGAGTCAAGGCAACTCCTCTTGGCCCATCCCTGGAATTCAAGTATCGGGCATGGATGCCTATGCCGTCAAATCGCATATTTATCGAAACAGCAAAGGCTTGCCCAGTTTTCGGACAGGATGTATACTCCTTTTTCCTTCGCGTTTTCATTCGCGCCCACCCCGGATCCCTGTCGCGCCGCGAAGCCAAAGGAGAGCATATGAACAGGAAAACCATCGTCATCGCCCTCGGTGGCAACGCCATCATTGACGAAGGAAGCGAAGGCACCGTCGCGCAGCAGTTTGAAAACACCCGCAAGAGCATGGAAGCGATCGTCGGCATGATCCGCGACGGCCACAAGGTCGTGCTTTCCCATGGAAACGGCCCCCAGGCCGGCGTCCACCTCATCCGCAATGAATCCGCGTCGGCGCAGGTTGCGCCTTCGACCCTCAACATGATCGTCGCCGATACCCAAGGCTCGATGGGCTACATGCTCGCCCAGTGCCTGAGGAATGCCCTCCACCTGGCCGGGGTCGAGAAGGACGTTGTCACCGTGATCACCCAGGTCGAGGTCGATCCCAAGGATCCCTCCATGGTCAATCCCACCAAGTATGTCGGGCCTTTCTACAAGGCGGAGCAGGTCGAGGCGCTGCGTTCCCGTGGCTGGATAGTCAAGGAAGACCCGGGCCGCGGCTTCCGCCGGGTTGTCGCCTCCCCCCTCCCCCTCGACGTGATCGAGAAGGACACGATCAAGGACCTCATCGATGACGGCAAGGTGGTCATCGCCGTGGGCGGCGGCGGCGTGCCCGTGGAGCGCCTGGCCGACGGTACCCTCACCGGCGTGGATGCCGTCATCGACAAGGACCGCGCTTCCGCCCTCCTTGCCTCGCTCATCGGCGCCGACGAGCTCCTCATCCTCACGGGCGTGGATCGGGTCGCGATCAACTACAAGAAGCCGGACATGAAGTACTTCGACAGGATGACCGTGGCCGAGTGCGACAAGTACCAGGCCGAGGGCCAGTTCCCCAAGGGCTCCATGGGCCCCAAGATCGAGGCAGCCTGCGACTTCATACGGCGCGGCGGCGCCAAGGTCATCATCACGAGCCTTGAGCATGCCACCGCTTCGGTGGAAGGAAAGGCCGGGACGGTGATCACCGCCTGAATCAAGGACGGAGCCGGAAGTCGGGGCGGTCCCCATGGGGCGGCCCTTTTTAGTCTAAACTTGACGAGCTTCCCGCATCCGTGCTAGTTTTCTCCACAACTCTTCCCGTAAGGACTTATCAATGGAAGGACTTTTCTCTGGCCTGGTGCTTCTTCAGGCTGCGGCCCCCAATAGCTCCATGTCGATGATCACGACCCTGGGCACCTTTGGACTCGTATTCGTGGTCTTCTATTTCCTCATCATCCGCCCCCAGAACAAGAAGCAGAAAGAAGCCAAGAAGATGATCGACGCCGTCAAGAAAGGCGACAAGGTCGTCACGATCGGCGGAGTCCACGGCATCGTCTCCTCCGTCAAGGATGGCACGGTCGTGGTCAAGGTCGATGAAAACACCAAGATCGAGTTCTCCAAGTCCGCTATTTCGGCCGTGGTGGCCAAGGGCGACGTGACGCCCGGCGAAGCCACACCGGAAAAGCCCGCCGAAGAGAAGAAGTAGTCTTCCCGCGAAGCTCGGGGCACGTTCCTCGCTCGAGATCTGCCTCTGGCGGATTTCGGCGTAGGTGCGGCCCGTATTCTCATCTGGAGTTGCCGGAATGAGCAAATCACGAAGATTTATACTCGTATTGGCGGTCCTTGCGATCGCCTTCGCCTTTCTTTTCCCCTCATTGAAATGGTACCTCTGGACCCCGAAGGAGGACCAGGCCCTGGCCCTCGTCACGCGGGAGCAGATCCGGGAGTATTCCCGCCGCATGGCATTGAAGAACCTCGCCGAGCTCAAGAAGCTCGCCGCCGTCGCCGATGCCAAGCCGGTCTCCTCCAAGGACTTCGCCTTTGTCATCAAGGCGTCCGCCCAGGGCTACAAGGATACGCGCAAGTCCCTCCCCTCGGCCTGGACCGCCCAGGCCCTCCTGGTCGGCTTTGAGGACGAGAAATCCGCCTACGACGCCGTCGAGAACCTCTACCGCAAGCAGGTCCTCAGCCTCAAGACCCTCCACGGCAATGCCCTCCAGCTGGGCCTTGACCTCTCGGGCGGCATGAGCGTCGTCATCCAGGCCGATCTCAAGTCCCTTGGCGAGAAGAAAGGCCACACACTCTCGATATCCGAGCGGGCCGAGGCCATGAAAAGCGCCATCGACGTCCTCAACAACCGCATAGACACCTTCGGCCTTTCCGAGCCCGTCATCCGCCAGCAGGGCGAAGACCAGATCTACGTCGAGATCCCCGGCACGGCAGACCCCGAGCGCATCAACTCCATCATCATGGGCAAGGGCGCGCTCGCCTTCCATATGGTCGATGACGACGCGACGGCCAAGCTCGAGAGCTACCTGGTCCAGAATCCCCTCGGAGTGGACGACAAGACCCTCAAGTGCGCCGATCCCAACATTGTGCCCGCGGGCTATGCCATCCGCAAGTTCTACAAGAAGGACAGCTACGGCCTTGACGAGTTCACCGGCCGCTATATGATCCTCAACGCGACCGCGGGGCTGGACGGCACCCATGTGCAGAGCGCCCAGACCTCCTCCGATTCCATCACCGGCCAGCCCGAGACGAACTTCGTCCTCGACAAGGAAGGCGGCGTGATCTTCGGCAAGCTCACCGAAGCCAATGTCGGCAAGACCATGGCCGTCGTCCTCGACGACCGCGTGAAGGCCGGCGCGAGGATCCAGGAAGCCATACCCAACGGACAGGTGCGCATGACCGGCTTCGCCCAGGAGGAGGCCCAGAACCTGGCACTCCTCCTCCGCACGGCTTCCCTCCCGGTCGAGCTCATCGTGCAGAACCAGCAGGCCATCGGCGCCTCCCTCGGTGACGACGCCATCGCCCAGGGCAAGAACGCCATAATCTTCGGCCTCCTGGGCGTCTTCCTCTTCATGTTCCTGTACTACAAAGGCGCGGGATTCAACGCCACCCTCGCCCAGGTGCTCAACCTGTACATCATGATCGGGATCCTGACGGCCTTCAAGCTGACCCTGACCCTCTCCTCGATAGCGGGCTTTGTGCTCACGGTCGGCATGGCGGTCGACGCCAACGTCGTCATTTTCGAGCGCATCAAGGAAGAGCTCCGCGCGGGAAAGAGCCGCAAGGCGTCCCTCGATGCCGGTTTCCATCGTGCCTTCTGGGCGGTCATGGACTCCAACATCACGACGATCATCGCCGCCCTCTTCCTGGCCCAGCTCGGCAAGGGTTCCATCCAGGGCTTCGCGATCTCGCTGGCCATCGGAAACATAACGTCCCTCTTCACCGCGCTCTTCGTTTCCAGGCTTCTCTTTGATTTCGAAACCGACGTGCTCAAGTTGCAGCACGTGTCGATCAGCTGGAGGGTCAAATGAAGCGGGTTGTTCAGTTCAGCAAGGGATACCTCCCCGCCGTCATCGCGTCCTCCCTCCTCATCCTCTTCGGCATCGTCGGCTACGCGGTCAAGGGCTTCAACCTCGGCGTGGACTTCCAGGCCGGCATCAACCAGACCGTCCAGCTCGCTTTTCCCGCCGTCGAACTGACCTATGCCGGAAAGGGCAACGCCGTCCTCACCATGAACGAGGTGAACACCACCATCGTGTTCTCCGGCGCCGAGGTCGAGGGTCGGACCCTCGTGTTTCCCTATGCGGAGCAGGCGACGTTAGGAGCCTTGGCCACTGCCCTCAACGCGGTGCCTGACCTCCATGCCACCGTCCGCGAAGGCCAGAAGGGGATCGCGACCTCGCTCCTCGTGCCGACCTTCCAGGGCGATATGAGGCTGGGTGCGGTCCCCCTACTTACCCACCGCGCCCCGGCGAACGAGGCGGAACGCTTCGCCGACACCGAAAAGGTCCGCGCGGCCGTCACCGGCCTCGGAAGCATCTCGGTGCAGGTGGCCAAGCCCGCCGACCTCCAGCGCTTCCTCATCCGTGCCCAGGACGAGGGCAAGGACAGCAGCTTCTCCAAGAACGCTCCCTTGACCATCACCGCGGGCCTTGAAAAGACTTTCGGCGCCGGCCGTGTCGTCGTGATGAAGACCGATTATGTAGGCGCCCGTTTCTCGGCCAACCTGGCCTCGACAGCCTTCACCCTCGTCATTCTCACCGTACTGGCCATCCTCCTCTACGCGACGATCCGTTTCCGCTTCCAGTACGGAATCGGCGCGGTGATCGCGACCGTCCACGACATGTTCATCATGATCTGTTTCATCGTCTGGACAAGGATGGAGTTCAACTCCTCATCGATCGCCGCCATCCTGACCATCCTCGGTTACTCGATCAACGACACGATCGTGCAGTTTGACCGCGTCCGCGAGGAACGCAAGTTGAGCCCGACGGAGCCCTTCGTCGACGTGCTCAACCGCGCCCTCACGATCACCCTTGGACGGACCGTGATCACGACCTTGTGCACCATGATCACCGTCCTCTCCCTCTTTTTCTTCACGAGCGGCGACCTTCGGGACTTCAGCCTCGCCCTCTTCGTGGGCATGGTCTCCGGCACCTACTCCACGATCTACATCGCGAGCGCCTTTGTCCTGGCCTGGGAAAATGCCGTCGAGAAGCGCAAGATCAAGGACCAGCAGGCCCAGACCGTGGCCTTCCAGAAAAAGCCCGTGGTCGAAAAGGCCAAGAAAGCCGAGAGAAAATAGCATCAAGGGCCATTTTCAGGTCCGAAACGGCCACGACCCCGCTGGAGCGGGTGTCGTGGCCGTTTTCTATCGTGGCAATTGTGCCTCAATGGCACCCAACATGTCATGCGCGACGGAAGCCTACACGTGCCCCCGCGCGCCCGTGTCGTAGTCGAATTCGGCAAGTCAATCCATCCGGCCGCACTGGATAGGGCAGGGGAAAAGGACATGGAGCGGATCGTCTACAAGGAGTTCAAGGCCATGAAGGACCGCCACGTCCCTGGCTGGCACGGCACCCGGCATCGATGAATTGCCCCAATGATGGCGAGTTCCCGTCGATGGCTTTACAAAGACAGGGTTTCTTTAGTATATTTTGAGCGCGTCGTGGATTCGCGGATCGAAAGCCCCGCTAGCCCCGCGCGAGTGTGCCATTGGCGTGAGACAGGGCAAGATTCAAGGCCCTGCTTCGATTGATGAAATCCCGCCATCGCGCACGGCGCCGTCTGCCAACGAAGCAAACGGCGATTGCTTAGCGCTTCATAGCGGACTCTCGCCCGCTTATTGATAGTTATTTCTAAAAACCGCCGTAGGTGCTTGCAGCCCGATCGGCGAGTGGAAGGATATTTAATAATGTTCTATCGCACATGGCGCCGTACCCAAGTGGGAAGGGAGAGGTCTGCAAAACCTTCATGAATCGGTTCGACTCCGATCGGCGCCTTGAAGACAAAAGCCCGGCTGTTGCCGGGCTTTTGTCTTTTTTGTTGCCGATCGGAGTCGAAGGGAAATCGCTCCATGATCTCGCGATTCGATGAGCGAGATCATGGTCGAGACGCCAAGGATGGCGTCGAGAGCGATTTCCCCGGCCTGGAGATTCGAGACAGGATGTCGAGAAGCGGAAGGCGACTCCGATGGTTTGAAGTGCCGCAATACAGCCGGGCTTTTGTCTTTTTTGTTGCCGATCGGAGTCGAAGGGAAATCGCTCCATGATCTCGCGATTCGATGAGCGAGATCATGGTCGAGACGCCAAGGATGGCGTCGAGAGCGATTTCCCCGTTTCCGTCGCCTGCTGGGCGCGTGCATGAAACCCGTTCCTATCGTTGAACGGAGCGAAGCGGTGTCTGCGCGCGGGAGCGCCTATTCCGGCCCCGAACCTCGAGACGCGATGCCGATCGGGACTCGGGAATTGAAAATAAGCCGTTGACGCTCCATTGTGTCCGCATCTTTCCCTCGGGCAGGTGTCGTCTCCTACCGCCGCGAAAACGGGCAAGCAAGCCCTGTCGTTCGGAAGGCCGGAGACGAGGATGCGTGAAGGCGCCTCGATGCGCGCCGGGGACAGGGTCAGCTTCTTCCAGGCGCGATGCCCGGACGGCGAGGGATCCAAGGCCATCCTCCCCGAAGGCGCGGGCCACAGCGTGGTCCGCGTTTTCCAGGCAATGCCGTGTCCCTCGCTCGACGAACTCCCCGACTATCGCCTTCCCCAAGGATCCGAGGCTGGGCTGCGGAAGGCCTTCGATCCGCTTTGTCCGCGGCTGTCATAGCTCGAACAGGTCCAGGGCCTCGGAAAGCGCGCAGATGACGATGCTGCCCGCGATGGAATTGCCGCGCAGGTCGAGGGAGGGGCCGTAGGTCCCGATGCCGAGCCTTCCCCTGGCCGCGGCCACTATGCCGCCTCCTACGCCGCTCTTGGCCGGTATGCCCGCATCGACGCAGAATTCGCCGGAGCCGTCGTACAGGCCGCAGCTGAGCATGAGTGCCTTGGTCACCCGCGCCGCGCGCCGGGACATGAGCTCCCGTCCGCTTCTCGGTTCCAGCCCGTCGAGGGCCAGGCAGGAGCCCAGGCGTGAAAGGTCGACCGCGGTGACGCACATCGCGCATTGGCGGAAATAGGCGTCGAGGCCTTCCTCGACTTCCCCTTCCATGATGCCAAGGTCCTTGAGGAACCAGGCAATGAACCGGTTGCGGTTCGCGGTGGCCGCCTCCGAAGCGAAGACTTCCTTGTCCATCGCCGCCGTCTTCCCGGCCTCCAGCCCCAGCACCCTGGAGGCGAAACCATAGAGACCCTCGGCTTTTTCCTTCCCCGTCCTCCCTGGCATGAGGGAGGAGATGGCGATGGCGCCTGCGTTGATCATGGGATTGAAGGGTTTCTTGAAGGCTGACGCCTCGAGCCTGATTATGGAATTGAAAGGGTCTCCCGTGGGCTCCTTGCCGACGCGGGCGAAGACGCGGTCTTCGCCGATCGTGTCGAGGACGTAGGGCAGGGCGAGGGCCTTGGAGACGCTCTGGAGGGTGAAGGGCGAGCGCGAATCGCCGGCCTCGATGATACTTCCGTCGGCGAGGCAAACCGAGACGCCCACCGCCTCGGATCTGGCGCGCGAGAGCGCGGGGATATAGTCCGCGGTTTTCCCGGCGAGGGAGGCCTCCTTCCCCTTGGCCACGAGGTCAGCCAAGGCAGCGGGGTCGAGGCGGCTTTCGCGCGGTTTGTCCGTGGATGGAATCAATTGTTCCCTTCCTTCTGCTTGAGGCCGGGCTTCCGCGAGAATGAGGGGCAATGCCTGCCATTGGCGGCGTAGACTTCCCAGGAGGGGAGGTTCCTGGACTTGATCCCGAAGACGGTGCAGGAGCGCGGGAAAGAGGGATCCCAGGTCACGCGGAAATGGAGGCAGCTTAGGCAATCCGGGGCCCGTTCTTTCATTGGTTCGCCTCCCGGGGAAAGTCTAGCACCCCTTCGCCGATAGAGGCCAGCCCCGCGAATTGGCGCGCGAGATGCCGGGGTCCCGCGTGAGCCGCGGGGGCCCGGATCCTGGCATGATGCCTGTTTCATGCTTGCCCCAAAGGGCCGGTTTCCCGTACATTGGAGGCATGGACCGCAACTCAGTGATTCGAAGGCCTTTCCGCTACACCAACCGGAACTACAGCCTCTATCTCATCGCCGCGAACATCGCGGTGTTTGCCCTCACCTGGATTTTCCCCCGCTTGTATGAATGGCTGGCGCTCAATCCCGCCTATTTCCTCTCAGGCAGGCTCTGGCAGCCCTTCACCTACATGTTCACCCATGAGAACCTCTCCCACCTCCTCTTCAACATGCTCGGCCTCCTCTTTTTCGCCCCGCAGATAGAGCGCGAGATGGGGAGCCGCGAGTTCCTCCTCTATTACCTCCTCACGGGCTTCCTGGCGGGCTTTTTCTCCTTTGTCGTCTACTTCGCGACCGGGGCCTTCAACGTCTTCCTCCTCGGGGCATCGGGTTGCGTCTTCGCCGTCCTCCTTGCATTTGCCGTCCTCTTCCCGAAAGCGGATATCTATGTTTTCGGCATCCTCCCGGTACGGGCCCCCATCCTCGTGACCATCTATGCCCTCATGGAGATCGTGGACCAGGCCTTCGGGCTCAACAATGCCATCGCCCATCTCACCCACCTGTCGGGCCTGGCCTTCGGCTGGATCTACTTCCTCGCGCGCTTCGGGGTGAATCCCTTCCGCCGGCTTTTCCCGAGGCGATAGGATCAAGACCATGACATCCACCCCGCGGCCGAGGCTCCTTGGGAGGATCTCGATCCTGGCCCTCACGGCCGCATTCCTCGGTTCCGCGGCACAGGCCCAGTCGGGCCTCATGCAATCGCGGGAGCTCCTCCGCGCGGAGTTCTGGACTGACCTTGGAGGCATACCGGCTTCAGGCGATCCTTACCCGCTGCCCCTCGACCTCGCGGCCCGTCGGCTCGTGGACGAGGCGGCATGGGTCTATTCGGGGACCGTCTACGGCTTCTCCTTCGACTGGACGCCATCGGACAAGGCGCGCGCGATCGAGGAATCCTTCTCCCTCGTCGCGAGGGGGTCCATAGAGCGCGGCGATCCCCGCTTCGTTCCGGAAGCGGCCAGGAGCGAGGCTGGAAGGCTGTATAGCTATGTCTCCTACAGCCCCGACGCGGCGCAGCGCTCCATGCTCTCCGCTTACTCGCGCTCGCCGTGGAGATCGAGCCAGGGAATAGGCCACGGGGAGTATTTCAAGGGTTATGCGGGCAGGAGGGCGGCCTACGAGGACTCGGCCAGGCAGGCGATCCGCGAGCTGCTGCGCGGCCTCGAGCCGAACAAGCCGCGCCGCGTGAAGGGCTGCATCGTGTTCTCCGGCACCCCGCGCATCGGCCTCGTGGAAGGCGTCTATGCCGTGCAGGCGCGGTTCAGGATCGAGGTGACCGAGGTCCTAGACTACGAGGTGTTCTGACCGGAGGGACCATTTTCCTAGAGGCGGTTCTTCTCGGCTTCATTGTGCATGCCCTCGAGGATGACCATGATCTCGTCCACGATGGCCTGTTTCTTGTCTTCCCGGAAACTGTGCTCCTTCTTTATGTGCTCGCGGTATTGCGCGCAGTCCATGATCGGGCTCACGTCGAAAACCATCCTGTCCTGGCAGAGGAGATCCTCGTCCATCTCGGCTTCGGGGTTGATGCGCAGGATGTTGCCATTGATCGATACGAGGCACATCCTCGAGAAGCCCTTGAGGTAGGAGTCGATCTCGCGGAGGCCATGCTTGGTGCTCGGATCCCATGGGCGGAAGCGGGTCCCGGACGGGAAGACGAGGACAAGGCGGCCCTGGTGCTTGAGCTCCGCGAGGGTCCTCATCGATGCGCGGTTCACCGTGGTGGATCGCATGACTTCAGCGAGGAGTTCCTTCGGGTCCTTGAGGTTGCGCTTGATTATCTCGATCGAGCGGCTCGGGTAGATGACGAGGCGCGAGTAGGCTTCGGTGAAGGAGAGGATGACCGAGTTCGACTCGTTGAGCTTGATGCCCGCGATGGCCACGAGGGCATCGGCGATCGCCGCGCCGGCGGGGCCTGATTTCCTGAGGAGATGGTGGAAGACGGGAAGGTCGAAATTGGAGTAATGCTCCATGAGGAGGAGGCAGGCCTCCCCGCGGTTGGCGGCGGCCAGGAGCTCCACGAGGCGGTCCTGATGGCGCACTTCGGAACCGGGCAGGAGGTTCTCCTCGATCATCCCGTCGATGAAGGGAAGGAGCTCCGTGTTGCCATGCTGGTAGACATTGCTTTCGGAAACCCGGTCCTCGCCACGGGACTTCGCCATCATCTTCATGATGCGATCCCGATACCTGTGGCTCAAAGACTCCATATCTCCCCCTTTGCCTTGGGATCGGAGTATATTCCCCTCCCTCCCGCGGTGTCAACGACGGCCGTTTTTCAATAACCATCCGATAGGGAACGGTTGACGTCCTTCTGGTAGAGCTCCTGGTAGACATAGCTCCTGGTCTTGAGCTTCTCCTTGATCTCCTTCGAGAAGGGCATGAAGCGCCAGAAGATGCCGCGGACTTCCTTCTCCAGCTTCTGTATGCCTTCGCTTTCCTTGGTGATCCACACGACATAGTCCTGGATGAAGTATTCCTTCACGTCACCCCTGATCTTCTTGGCCGTGAACCATTGGTAATAATTGCCTGTAAGTCCCTCCTCCATCCAGTAGAAGGAGGCTTTCTCCTTGGCCACCTGCCAGCGCAGGTCCGCGACGGCCGTGAGGACCGCGGCCTGAAGGTTCTTGGGATACATGGGGATGGCCACGCGCCCCCTGCTCGAGGCGCGGTTGAAGCGGTCGAAAGGCTCCCAGCAGATGCCGGAGTCGCCGTAGCAGGGCAGGAGGAGGATGAAGGGCACAATTCGGTGCATCGTCGTCTTGTAGGGCCGCGAGTAGGCTTCGCAGTCGATGCTCTCGATCCAGGTGAGGAGCTTGATGACGTTCTCGCGCGACGCGATGCCCTGGAGGTTCCCGTGGAAGTACTCGCGCGAGAGCAGGGGGAAATGGTTGCCCTGGCGGCCGATGCAGAGTTTGGTCATCTGCTTGACCGTCTCGTATTCCTGGGCCAGGACCTGGAGGTCCGCCTTGAGCGCCTCCGTCCCCGCCGAGCCCGCCTTTTCGGTCGCGGCGTCGAAATCCTCCCCGGCCTTGGCGAAGTCCCCCATCGTCTGGACGAGCTCCTTGTCCACGGCAAGCATGCGCCTGGTGACCTCGAGGATTTCGCCCATCGCCTTTTTCTGCGGCTCGATGTACGGGGCGGGGACGTGGAGGAGCCCGGGCTGGCTGTCGTGGCGGCAGATTATCTCGATCTTGTCGCGGAGCAGCCCTTCGAGGCTCCGCCTCTCCTCGACCTTGGCTTTCATCATGCCTTCCGCGGCATCGCGCCTGCCTTGGGCCTTCTGGAGCAAGGCCGAGAGGCGCGCTTTTTCGTCAAGGCCGCCCCGGCTCGGTTTCACCTCGTCGGTGGCGCTCTGGTTGATCTGGCCGGTCGCCACCGCGCGTATCCATTCGTCCACATAGTAGACGGGCTCGTCAATGCGTTTATCGAAGATTATGCGCCCGATGGCGTCCTTGAGCTCTGCGGAGAGGATGTTGGGGAGAAGGCCGCCGAAGCGCACGAGCAGGCGCTTGGGCAGGAGCACCTGGGCCCCCGCCGTCCGAAGCGCTACCTTGGCGACCAAATACCAGTAGGTCGAGATGAGCTGCTGGCGGTAGACGCCCTTGTCCTTGATGTCCGTGGCCTTCATGTACTTGGACAGGAGTTCATGGAACTTCGTGGCTTCGTCGCCTTCCCCGACCAAGGCTTTCTTGTAGTAGTCGGGGTCGGAGAAGTAGTCTACCGGCGTCTCCTCCTCCATCTTCTCGATCGGGGCAAAGCCTTTCCGGGATAGGTCGACGCCGAACTCGCTTTTATCGTGCTGTTCGCCCGAAACGTCCATGTCCCCAAAAAGGGTCGTGAAATCCGGGGCGAGTGCCCCGCCGGGGCCTTGCCTGGGGCCGCCCTGTCCGTTTGCCAGCAAGCCGGCATTGCCGTTCATGAGTGCCTGTGGCGTGCGGGGCGGGCCGCTGGGCTTGTATTCCTCGACATTTCCGCCGATGAGCGCGGCTATTTCAGGATCGATATCATCGGACACAGGGCACTTCCTTGGGAGGAATGGGCCGCCCCATGTGATTGGGGCAACACTATTGCCACTATTCTATCTCCGGTGGGTGCCTGCTTCAAGGGCGAGTTCGGAAGAGGGGAGGGTGAGGCGGCGCTTTAAAAGCAAAACGGCTCCAGTCTTTTACTGAAGCCGTCTTCTTCGTGGAGGTGATCGGAATTGAACCGACGACCTCTTGAATGCCATTCAAGCGCTCTAGCCAACTGAGCTACACCCCCGAAGCAAGGCGATAATAGCGGCCGGGAGAGGGGAGTGTCAAGCTACATAGCGGCGAGACTGGGGAAAAGGGGAGGATGCAAGGAGTCGACAGACTTACTGTCTGTTTGCAAACTGAGGCATCCATCGCTATCCACTTGAAAGAATTGCGGCAAACGGGCGATACTCAAACATATGGATGGACAATTTAGGGCCTTTGCGCTCTGTACTTTGGGCCTCGAAAAGGTCCTCTCGGCCGAGATTGAACGACTCGGCCTTACCATGGTTGGCAGGGCTCCAGGCCGTGCCTATTTCGACGCGGATCTGGCCGGGCTTTTCAGGGCCGACCTCTGCCTGCGGACAGCCGAGCGCGTCCTCATCGAGGCCGCCCGCTTCAATGCCGTCGATTTCGACGAGCTCTTCGACAATGTCCGCCCCCTTCCCTGGGAGCGCTACATCGGCCCCGAAGACAAGCTGGTCATCGAGAGGGTACGCATCCATGATTCGAGGATCGACTCCCAGACTTCTGTCCAGTCCATAGTCCATAAAGCCATCTACGAGCATCTTGGCGAGCTCTACGGGACAGAGGTCATGCCCGAGACTGGCAGCAATCGTTCTGCCCGCGTATATATCGAAGCCAACGAATGTCTCATCGGGGTGGATATCTCCGGCGATGCCCTGCATAAGCGAGGCTATCGCCGGTCCCCAGTCGAGGCCCCCCTCAAGGAAACCCTCGCCGCCGCATCCCTCCTCCTTGCAGGCTGGAATCGGCGCATACCCCTCGTCGACCTTTTTTGCGGTTCCGGCACCATACTTATAGAAGCCGCCCTTTTTGGCATGGACATCGCGCCTGGCCTTGGCCGCTCCTTCTCCATAGAGGATATGCCGCTCGCCGATCCTGCGGTCTTCATGGCCGAAAGGGACGCCGCCAAGGCGCGGATCCGCACCGATGCCGATCTCATCCTCCTGGGCACCGACAAGGACGAGACCGTGCTGGAAGCGGCCCGCCTCAACGCCCGCCTTGCGGGTGTCGCGGACAAGATCGTTTTCAGGCGCGCGGCTGCCGAAGATGTGGAGCCCCTGGAAGACAAGGGCTACGTGATTTCCAACCCGCCCTACGGCCTTCGCCTTGGCACCACCGAGGAAGCCGAAGAGCTCTACAGGGGACTTGGGGCCATCGCTCCCAGGTTCAAGGGCTGGGGCCTTGGCTTTGTCACCATCCGCAAGGACTTCGGGGATTTTTTCGGGCGCCGTGCGACTGCCGAGCACAAGATGGTGAACGGAGCGGAGGAGCAGTGGTTCCACTGGTTCCCGCCGGGATACGAAGACACCAAGGCTCGCGAACCCGCGATGACCGCCGGGGAAAAGGTGGCGAAAGCCGCCAAAGGCAAGGGAAAGGGCAAGAGCAAATACGAGGCCAAACGCCCCTTTGAGCGGCCCCGCAGCCGTGACGAGGGCGATCGCCGCCCCGCTTCAAGCGGTTACGACCGCCGACCGTCCTCGAGCGGCCCCGATCGCAATCCCTATTCCGCGGGCCCTGATCGCCGTCCGTCCCCAGGCGCCTATGGCAACCGTCCCGCCTCCAGCGGCTATGATCGCCGGCCATCCTCAGGTGGTCCCGAACGCAAACCCTATTCCACCGATCCTGATCGGCGTCCCGGCGCGGGGGGCTATGGCAGCAGGCCCGCGTCCGGCGGCTACGAGCGCCGCCCCGCGCCCAGCGGCTACGATCGCCGCCCCGCACCCAGCGGCTACGATCGCGGGACGCCCCGCGACGAAGGCGAGCGCCGCCCCGCGTCCAGCAGCTCCGATCGCCGCCCCGCACCCAGCGGCTACGATCGCCGCCCCGCACCCGGCGGCTACGATCGCGGGACGCCCCGCGACGAAGGCGAGCGCCGCCCCGCGTCCAGCGGCTACGATCGCCGTCCCCCGCGCCCGGAAGGGGCGCGCCGCGACGAAGGCGAGCGCCGTCCGGCCTCCGGCTCTTACGAGCGAAAGCCGCCACGGCGCGAAGATGGGCAGCGTCCCGTGACGGGAAGCTATGTCCGTCCTTCCCAGCGCGACGTGGCCGAACGCCGACCTTCCAACGGTGCCTATTTTACCCGGACAGCTTCAGGCTCCTATGAAAAGCGTCCTGAAGGCGGCGGTTACGGCGGAAAGCCTCCATCGGGCGGCTATGAGCGCCGTCCTCCAAGTGGTGGCTACGATCGGCGTCCGACGGAAGGGGAGGGCGAAGTCCGTCCCTTGCGCGAGGGTTATGAGCCGCGCGTATGGCCGAAAAAGGACTCAGGCTCGAGTTTTGGCGGTGCCAACGGTCCTGGCGCGAACGCAGGCAGGCGGGAATCCTACAACAAGAATCCTGCGCCAAGGCCGCCCAAGGAAAATCCGCCGGATGGCCGGAGCGAAGACCGGGACGATTGAAAACGAAGGCTAATTTGACGAACTGGCCTTGCCGAGAATATCGGTAGGGCCATCGATGACCCGGCGATTTGACCGAAAGGTCCTCAGGCCGGCTAGGTCATTTGGTCCATGATCGCGGCCTTCCCGATGGATGTGCATATCCGGGGAAGGCCGCGTTTTTCATTTGACAAGGAAGATACCAATGCCCGATCCCCTGCGCGATTCCGTTTCCTGCGGCGTCTTCATGGCCCGCCCCGACCTGGAGCCGGTGACGATCGTCATATTCGGCGCATCGGGGGACCTCGCCCACCGGAAGATCCTCCCCGCCCTCCATAGCCTCCACATGTCCGGCGTCCTCCACCCCGAGAGCCGCATCCTCGGCATCTCGCGCCGTCCCATGGCGGATAGCGCCTTCCGCGAGGGCTTGCGCTCGGCCTGCGAGAAGCGATCCAGGTCCTGGTCTGAAGGGAAGGGCTGGGACGCTTTCGCCGCGAAGGCAAGCTACCTCGCCGGCGACGTTGAAGATCCTCATACTTATGAGCTTCTCTCCAGAGCCCTTGAATCCGGCTTCCCGCGGAACGTCCTCTTCTACCTGGCCATGTCCCCCGACCAGTTCCCGATGACCATCGCGGGAATGGAAAAGGCCGGCCTTGGCAGCGCAGGGCGCGAACCTGGAGGCGCAGGGCGCGAACCTGGAGGCGCCCAGGTCCCTTGGCGCCGCCTCGTCGTGGAGAAGCCCTTCGGCCGCGACAGGGCGAGCGCCCATGGCCTCAATCTCCTCCTCACGGCGGTCTTCAGGGAGAGCGATATCTTCCGCATCGATCATTACCTTGGCAAGGAAGCCGTCCAGAACCTCCTGTATTTCCGCTTCGCCAACTCCATCTTCGAACCCCTGTGGAACCGCAACTACATCGAGCGCGTGGAGATCGACGTGCTCGAGCAGGAAGGCATCGGGACGAGGGGTGGCTACTATGACGGCGCCGGGGCGGTGCGGGACATGGTCCAGAACCATCTCGTCCAGCTCCTCTGCCTCGCCGCTATGGAACCCCCGCCCAGCCTGGACCCCGAGGCCATCCGGGACGAGAAGGTGAAGGTCCTCCGCTCCGTTCCCCACTACAGCGCCTCCGGCTACCTCGAGCGTTCGATGCGAGGCCAGTACGAAGCCGGGCATGTCGGCGGCGCTTCCCAGGTCGCCTACCTGGACGAGGCAAAGGTCAGGCCCGGCTCCACCACGGAGACCTTCGCCTCCTTCCGCGTGGAAGTCGACAACTGGCGCTTCGCCGGCGTGCCCTTCGTGCTGCGCACCGGGAAGGCCCTGGACCGATCGGCCAGCGAGATCCGAGTCCGCTTCCGGCGGCCTCCGGAGACGCTCTTCGCCGGGATCTGCTCGGAGACCTTGCCGTCCAATGCCCTCATCATCCGCATACAGCCGGAGGAGGGCATCTGGCTCGGCTTCAACGCCAAGGAGCCGGGGAGCGCGGAGATCGAAAGGAACGAATTGCGCTTTTCCTATTCGAAGGGCCACGGAGAGACCTTGCCCGAGGCGTACGAGCGGCTCCTGGCCGATGCCCTTTGCGGAGACTCTACCCTCTTCATCCGGGCGGACGAGGCCGAGGAATCCTGGCGCATCGTGGACGGGCTCCTCGAATCCTGGAAGGGCGAAAATGCGCCGCCCCTCCTCGGTTATGCCGCTGGTTCCCCAGCCAGCGAGGTCGGCCGGGCATGAGGCTCCTCCGCTTTTCCTCCGAGGTGGATTGGATCGAGGCGGCGGTGCGCGACTTCATCGCGGCAGCCTTGGCCGCCAAGGAAAGCGGGCGCCCGTCCTGCCATTTTTGCCTCGCAGGCGGCGCAACCCCGGCGCCGCTTTATCGCAGGCTCGCAGGCCTCGATTCCGTGACGCGGGCTTTTGACGGCCTTGCGATCGGGCTCTGGCTTGGTGACGAAAGGGCGGTGGATGCGGATTCTCCCGCCCGCAACGGCCTCCTTATCGCCTCATGTTTCCAAGGCGCGGCCTGGAGGCCCGAGATCCATCTCTGGCCGGATCCGGGCGATGCAGATTCCGGTCTCGACCATACATCGTCCCCGGCCGCGGTGGCCGCCGCAGCAGAAGCCGCCGCCTTGGCCTATGCGCGCGAACTGGCCGGCCTCCTCGGCCCTCGCCCGGTATTCGACCTCGCCCTCCTTGGACTGGGTGGAGACGGGCATACCGCCAGCCTGTTTCCAGGCGATCCCATCCTCGAGCTGGGCGCAGATCCCCTGTCTGGACTGGCCATTCTCGCTTCCAGGTCGACTTCTCCAGTCGTGCCGAGGGAGCGCATGAGCCTTAGTCTTGCGGCCCTCCGGCCCTCCCGGAGCCTGCGCTTTTTCGCGAGGGGAGGGGACAAGCTCGGCCTCGTACTGGCCCTTGCCGCGGGAAGCCAGGACTATCCGGCCGGGCTATTGGCCTCCGAACGCTGCGCGATTCTCTATTGCGATTCCTAGTTTTCGCAGGCAGGCAAGCGATTGTTTGTTGACAGATTCATCATTCCGGTATATTTAATAAACTAAGTTAGTAAATTAAGTCGAGGGCGAGACATGAAGGCGCGCCTTGCCGCGGATCTTAAAGAATACAACCGCATGCTCGTCTATCGGCTTGTCAAGGCCGAGGGAGCCATCTCGAAAAGCGAGATAGCCAAGCGCCTTTCCTTGAGCGTACCCACGGTCATCAAGATCATCGAGTACTTCGCTGCCTTGGGCCTTGTCGCAGAGGCAGGCGAGGGACAGGCGGCCCTCGGACGAAAACCGATGCTCCTGCGCTTTTGCGAAAAGGCGGCCTATGCGGTCGGCGCCGAGTATGACGGCGTCCACCTGAGCGTAGGCCTTGTCGACCTTTCTGGTCATCTGTTTTCCCTTCGCCGCTCTCCCGCTCCTCCCGATCTGGGACTTCTGCTGGGAAGCCTCCTCGCGGGCGAGGTGGAGGCCCTGGTCACCGAATCGGGCATGGCGACCGGGCTCGTGAAAGGCCTGGGAGTCGGCGTTCCCGGCGTGGTGAGGTCGGACAGGAAATCCATCAGCCAGGCGCCCTTGGTCGGGGTCGCGGGAAATGTCGATTTCGGTCCCTTGGCCGCCCGACTTGAGGAAAGGCTGGGCATTGGGGTCCATGTCTCCAACGACGCGAATGCCTCTGCGCTTGGTGAGGTTTCCGCGCGGGGCCGGAAATACGGTGGAGACCTGATATTCGTCGAGCTGGGCCGCGGTGTCGGCGCGGGGCTTGTCCTGGACGGAAGGCTCCGGGAAGGCCCGGGCTCGTCGGCCGGGGAGATCGGCTACATGGTTTTTGACAGGGACGCGGCGGTGGGGGCCACAGGCCAGCAGGCGGCGTCCGGCCCGGGCTGGCTTGAATCCGCGATGGACCTGCCGGCTTTCTGGGCCGAGGTCGACCTGCACGGTGCGCCTTCAAGGCAATCCGTGGAACGCGTGGGGCGGTTCCTCGCCATGGGGCTGGCCAACCTTTGCGTGGCCCTCGATGTCCGCAACGTGGTGCTTGGCCGGGCAGGAAAGGAAAGCTTCGGTCCCGATCTCCTTGCCTGCCTCCGCGAGGAGCTGCGGAGGTTCTGTCCGATGGAAGTCTCCTGCGAATTTTCGGTCGCCGCCGAACCGGGGGTCTCAGGCGCGGCGGGATTGGCCCTCGACGCGTGGATCCGGGAGGTCTGCGCAGGATGAGGGGACCTTGGACAAGTCGGTTCGTGGGCGGTCTGGGAAGCTGTTTGATTCAGCCGCCCAAGCCGCATATCATTTATATGCAGGCGGGGCCGCCAAAAAAATCGACGGGAAGGCCGTCCGCCCGAGAAGGAGAAGATGCATGAAGAGGTTCAGAGGAATTGGGCTCGTGCTGATCGTGCTCATGGTTCTCGCGGCCCAGGCGGCGACGGCTGAGCAGGTGAAGATCACCTACTGGCAGTATTTCTACCAGACAAAAGTGGAGCTCATGGACAAGCTCATCGCCCAGTTCGAGGCGAAAAACCCCGACATCAAGGTAGAGCAGGTCACCTTCCCCTATGAGAGCTACAACCAGAAGGTCGCGGCTTCCATCCCCGCCGGCGAAGGCCCCGATGTCATCAATCTTTTCGGCGGATGGCTGCCGATGTATGTGAAGGCCAACTACCTCCAGGAGTTGCCCAAGGCCGCCTTCCCGGCCTCCTATTTCAAGTCGACCTACTATCCCTTCGTGGCAGACAGCGTCCAGTTCGGCGGCAAGTACTACTCCGCGCCCACGGCGGTGAGGACCCTGGCCCTCATCTGGAACAAGAAGCTCTTCAAGGAAGCCGGCCTCGACCCGAACGTCCCGCCCAAGACCCTCGATGAGCTCGTCGCCTTCTCGAAAAAACTTTCCAAGTACGATGCCCAGGGCAACCTGGTCCAGGCCGGACTCGCGATGCAGCCCAATGGCCAGGGACATTCCTACATCCGCGAAGTCCTCTTTAGGCAGTTCGGCGCCGCGCCCTATGATGCCACCGGCCGAAAGGTCACCTACAACAACGCCAATGGCGTCGCGGCCGTGCAGTGGTACATGGACCGGATCATGAAGGACAAGGTCGGCTACCCGAACTTCTCCACCGACGACGTGACCGCCTTCAAGGCCCAGCTCGCCGCCATGAACATCGACGGCTCCTTCCGCATCGCCACCCTCAAGGCGGTCAAGGACCTCGAGTGGGGCGCAGCGGAGCTCCCGACCTACAAGGGCGTCAAGTCCAACTTCGCCTCCTTCTGGACCCACGGCATCGTCGCCGGCGTGACCGGCAAGAAGCTCGATGCCTCGGTGAAGTTCCTCAAGTTCATCACCTCCCCCGAAGCGATGGAGCAGTGGCTCGCCGCCGTCGGCGAGCTGCCGGCCAACCCGAAGATCGGCGAGAAGCACAAGGATGACCCCTATGTCAGCATCTTCCTCAAGGGTCTCCCCTACGCCCATGCCACGGCCTACGTGGACGAGGCCGGCCAGCGCACCCTCTTCGTCAACATGATCGACGAGATCAACCTGAAGGGAAGCAAGACGGCCGACGTCGTGGCCACGACCGCGGCGCAGGAACAGAAACTCATCGACGATTTCTGGAAGTGACCTTGAAAGGAGGCGAGGAATGACTCTCGCGAAAAAACGGGCGATTACGGCCTACGTCTTCCTCGCCCTCCCCCTGGTCTTTTTCATCGGTGTCCGCTTCGGCCCCATGCTCTACATGATGGGCCGGAGCCTCACCGACTGGAGCCTGCTGCGGAAAAGCAACCAGTTCCTTGGGCTGGCGAATTTCGCCGCGGTGCTCGGCGATCCCGTCTTCGGCAAGGCCATGGCCAACACCGCGCGCTACGCCCTCGTGGGCGCGCCGATCGTCATCGCCCTCAGCCTGGCGGTGGCCCTCCTCCTCAACGGGATAGCCCGCGGGAAGGGGCTCTTCCGCCTCATCTATGTCCTGCCCTACATCACGCCGGTCGTCGCGGTGAGCTGGGTCTGGCGCTGGATGTACCAGAGCCCGCCCATGGGCCTCATCAACCGCCTCCTGGGCGCCCTGGGCCTGCCTGCCCATGCCTTCATCAACAACCCCAAGGAGGCCCTCTACTCGATCCTCGGGGTAGGCATCTGGGTCGAGATGGGCTACTGCGTCACGATCTTCCTCGCGGGCATCCAGACAATTCCCCAGGACTGCATCGAGGCCGCCAGGATAGACGGAGCGAGCGAGTCAAGGGTCCTGCGGAGCATAATCCTTCCCCTCCTCATGCCGATCACCTTTTTCCTCGCCATCATGGAGGGCATCCAGTTCCTCCGGATCTTCACGCCCGTCTACAACATGTCCTCGCAGGCTATGGGCGGGCCCCTGGATTCCACAAAGTCCGCCGCCCTCTACATCTACCAGACCGCCTTCACGAAATTCGAGATGGGCCGGGCCGCGTCGGCCAGCCTCATCCTCTTCGCGGTCATCATGGTCGTCACGCTCGTGCAGGTCAGGTTCTTCGACAAGAAGACCAACTACTAGGAGGGAGCATGACAACCGATCGTACGCTCTCCCGGGCCTCATCCTATGCCCTCCTCACCGTCCTCGCCCTCGTCATGGTCTTCCCCTTCCTCTGGATGATCCTTTCGTCCCTCAAGGACGCGACGCAGATATTCAAGCCTGCCCTCTTGCCGAGCCATCCCGGCCTCGACAACTACGCGGCCATCCTCCTGTCCAAGGGCTCGAAATTCCCCAGGTGGTTCATCAACAGCGCGGTCGTAGCCTGCTGCACCACGGCTTCCGTCCTTTTCTTCGATTCACTCATCGGCTACACCCTGGCCAAGTTCTCCTTCCCGGGCAAGAAGCTGATATTCCTCCTCATCATAAGCACGCTGATGATCCCCACGGAGATGCTCGTCATCCCCTGGTACGCGCTCTCCCGCGCCTTCAAATGGGGCAACAGCTACTGGGGCATCATGTTCCCTGGCATGATCAGCGCCTTCGGCGTCTTCCTCATGCGCCAGTTCATGTCCACGGTCCCCGACGACCTCCTGGACGCCGCCCGCATCGACGGCATGGGCGAGCTGTCGATCTTCGCCAGGATAGCCCTGCCCCTCGTGAAACCGGCCCTCGGCACCCTGGCGATCTTCAACTTCATCGGCAACTGGAACGCTTTCCTGTGGCCCCTCATCATCGCCTCCAGGCCGGCGATGTTCACGCTTCCCGTGGGACTCGCGAATTTCTCGGGGGAGGCCGGCAGCGACTGGCACCTCATCATGACGGGCGCCACCGTCGCCATGGTGCCCCTCATCATCGTCTTCCTGGTTTTCCAGAAACAGATCATCCGCGGCATCGCCATGACCGGCCTGAAAGGATAGTAGCAATTATGAGAGTTATCGACAGCCACGTCCACTTTCCAGAAGACAGGATCATCGACGACGGCAAGGGCGTCCTTCCGGCCGTGGAGGGGGCGAAGGAGCAGGTGGGCTATTCGAGCGGGCGCTCCGGCAAGAGCCTCCACCCCTGGCTCGACGCGGAGAAGGCCAGGTGGGAGGCCGCGTGGAGGTTCCCGACGCCAGTGGCCGTGAACCGCGCGGACGGCGAGCTGCTCTGGCGCGCCGAAGTCGAGAAGCGCGACTACCTCGAGTCCGTCGTTTTCGTGACGACGGGGAGCAACGACTTCTGCTCGGAGCTCGTGGGCCGGAATGCCGGCGTTTTCCACGGCTACGCCCACCACGACCCGCTCTTGCCCGATGCCGCGCCGCGGCTCGAGAGGGCCTTGCGCCACCAGGGCCTCAAGGGCTACAAGCTCCTCGGCCCCAAGATCGACCGGAGCCTTGATGACCCGTGCTTCAACCCCCTTTGGGAGATCGCCTCGGCCGCGAGGGCGCCTGTCCTCATTCATTTCGGCATCATGGGGGGGGCGGGGGGCATAGCCAACCACGTCAACATCAACCCCATCGTCATCCACGACGTGGCCAAGCGCTTCCCCGACCTGTCCATCATCATCCCCCACTTCGGCTGCGGCTATGTCTTCGAGACCCTCAACCTCTGCTGGGCCTGCCCGAACGTCTTTGTGGACACCTCGGGCTCCAACCAGTGGATGCGATGGATGCCCTATCCCGTGGACCTTGCCTCCCTTTTCCGCAAGTACCACGACACGATAGGCGCTTCCCGGATCATCTTCGGCACCGACTCGAGCTGGTTCCCCCGTGGCTTCACCGATGCCTACTTGGACATCCAGGTGAGGGAAATGCTGGACAACGGCTTCGACGAGTCCGAGGTGGACGCTGTCCTCTACCGGAACATCGCCGGCCTCCTCGGCATATCCTGAGCGGGCCCCGCGCCGCCGCACTAGGAGCAAATCAATGTTTTCCCCCGTATATACCCAGCGGGTCCTGGAACCCGCGTACCGGAACTGGAAGGCCCTCTATGCGGTCGATTCGATCGCCGTGCACAAGGCCCATCTCCTGGGGCTCCTGGAACGCGGAATAATCGCGGAGGATGTCGCGAAGCGGATCGCCGCCGCGGTCACGGAGATGGAGACGGACTTCACCTATCAGCAGGCCATACCTCCGGGGGTCGAGGACCTTTATTTCGCCTATGAGGCGGAGCTGGGCCGCCGCATCGGAGTCGAGGATGCCGCCTTCCTCCATACGGCGCGCAGCCGCAACGACATGGACACCACGGTTTTCCGCATGGCCTTGCGGAGGAACCTCCTCGCCTTCGCCGGCGAGGCCCTCGATGCCCTCGAATCCCTCGTGCGGAGGGCCAGGGAGGGAGAAGGGGAGCTGACCATCCTCTTCACCCACGGCCAGCCGGCCAACGTCTCCACCCTGGGCCACTACCTTGCCGCCTTTGCGGGCGAATTGGCCGCCGACCTCAAGGACCTGGTCGCGGCGATCGCCGTCGTGAACCGGTCGACGATGGGCGCCTGCGCGATAACCGGAACGGGCTTCCCCTTGGACAGGCAGGGCGTCGCCGACCGCCTTGGCTTCCCCGGATATGTGACCAATGCCTATGAGGCGATAAGCACCTCCCATTGGCTCACCCGGCCTGCGGCGGCCCTCGAGCAGCTCCTCCAGGACTGCACGAGGCTGGTCGCCGACCTCTCCCACAAGGCAAGCTGCGAGGTCGGCATCGTGACCTTCCCGGATTCCCTGGTGCAGTGCAGCAGCATCATGCCCCAGAAGCGGAACCCGGTCATCCTCGAGCATGCCCGCATCCAGGCCGGCCAGGCCCTTGGGACCTGCTCTTCCATCCGGGAGCTCTACCGGAACGTGGCCTACCAGGACGTCAACGAGGCCGCCGACGCGCCGGTGACCGAACTCCTGGACGGCCTGGCCACGGCCACTTCGGCCCTGTCCCTCGTCCGCGAGATCGTGGAGAACTTCGGCGGCGACAAGGCGAGGGTGGAGGAGCTCGCCCTTGCCTGGGGCGTGACCACCACCGAACTGGCCGACACCATGGTGCGCGAGGCGGGCATTGGCTTCAGGAGCGCCCACGAGGTCTGCTCGCGCTTTGCCCGCTCGGGCAACAGCCTCGCCGTCCTCAGGCAGGCTTTCCTCGAGGTCGCGGGGAAACCCCTGCCTTTCGATGACGCGCGCGTGGCCGAGATCCTGGATCCCAGGCACTTCGTGGCCGTCCGCAAGCTTCCCGGTGGACCTTCGCCCGAGGGCATGCTGCCGGTTTTCGAGGCCCTCGGGTCGGCGATCGCGGAGCGGCGGAGGGACTTGGACCAGGCCGTCGCGACCGTGATCGCGGCGGAATCCAGGCTTTCCCAAGACTGGCGAGGGCTCCTCCCATGACCCGCGGCGCCTGCGTGGCCGGCCGGATCGCCATTCCATGATGCGCCCTGTCTTCCTTGGTGTGGACTGCGGCGGCACAAGCCTCAGGGTGGCCGCCGCCGATGCGTCCGGGACCATCATCGGCGAAAGCGTCGTGGCCACCTGCGACGCCCAGGAGGAGGAAAACGGCCTGGGCCAGGCCATTGTCGCCCTCATCTCCGACCTCGTCTCCGGACTCGCCGGCAAGATGGACGCGATAGCCGGCATCGGCGTCGGACTGCCCTTTGTCTGCTGGGAGGGGAAGGCCCACCTGGCACGCAACGTGAAGGCCCTCGACCCGCCCTGGCTCGAGGAAAGCCTCCACGGACGCTACCGCGCCCCGGTGGCGCTGCTCAATGACGTCAAATGCGCCGCCCTCGGAGAGGAATGGCTCGGGGTCGCCAAAGGCGCGCAGAGCTTCGTCTTCGTCAATGTCGGCACGGGACTTTCCTCGGCTTTCTATTCAGGAGGCCAGGTCCTCCACGGGGCACACCATGCCGCGGGCGAGATCGGCTACTGGGTGGCCGAAGCCGATGACCCCAAGGGCTTCCAGGACGGCATAGGCGCCCTCGAACAGGCGATGAGCGGCGTGGGGATAGCGGACGCATGGCGTGAACGCTCGGGAAAACCCCATGATGCCGGCGCGGAGGAGATCTTCCGGCTGGCATCCTCGGGGGACGTCCTGGCTGCCGGCATCATCCACAGGGGGCTGCAGCTCCTCTTTCCCGCGGTGGCCAACCTCGCCACCCTCCTGGATCCCGAGCTCATCGTGCTCGGAGGTGGAGTCTCGCGGAGCCTCGCCGCCCATGGACCGGCCCTCGAAGCCTATGTGAGGCACATGACCCCCTTTCCCCCGCGGATCGCCTTCTCCACCCTTGGCGGACGGGCTGGCCTCTTGGGTTCGATCAGGCTGGCCATGCGAATAGGGCAATAGGAGGATTCGATGCACCCGCAGATCGCCCCCGATTTTCGAATCAAGCTTGCGGAAGCCCTTGTGGCGAAGCACGGGGAGGGCGAGCGCTCGAGGGCGATCGAAGGCATCGAATGCGCAAGCTCGCCCTGGCGGGAGGAAGACGGCGATGACGGGGCTTTCTCGGCCTTTCGCGAAAGCCATTTCTGCCCTTCCGGTCCGGAACTGGACGCGCTGTTCGCCAGTTTCGAGGCCAACCTCGAGCTTCCCATCGCCGCCGTGTAGTCACTCCTCGAGTCGACCTTTGATGGCGATACCTACGCGAAAGCCGCGGCGTCCGTGCGTATCCGGCTTGGCCGTCCACTCGAGGCCTTCGATGTCTGGTTCCATGATCCCACCGGAGGGCGGCGACTCGGCGAAGCCGCGCTGGACGCGAAGACCCGAGCCCTTTACCCCAGTGCCGCAGCCTTCCAGGCGGCTATCCCGGGAATCCTCGGCGCTTTGGGCTTCAGCGCGAGGGACGCGCAATGGCTAGCCGCGCGGATCGAAGTGGACGCGGCCCACGGCTCGGGACACGCCATGCCTGCGGCCATGCGCAGCGACAAGGCGAGGCTCAGGACCCGGATAGGGCCGGAGGGGATGGACTACAAGGGCTACAACATCGCGCTCCACGAGCTTGGGCACAATGTCGAGCAGGTGTTCAGCCTCCACGGCATCGATGAGTACTTCCTCTCGGGCGTCCCGAACACCGCTTTCACCGAAGCCTTCGCCTTTGTCTTCCAGGCGCGGGACCTTGAGGTGCTGGGTTGCGGAACCGTCGCCCGGAGCGACGCCCTCGGCGATTACTGGGCCACCTGCGAGATCGCGGGCGTGGCCCTCGTGGACATCGCCGTCTGGCGCTGGCTCTATGCCCACCCGGACGCGACGGCGGCGGCGCTTGGTGGGGCGGTGCTCGATGCCGCCCGCTCGGTATGGAACAGGCTCTTCGCGCCGGCCTTCGGCCTCCGCGACGCGACCATCCTGGGCTCCTACTCGCACATGATCGAGAATCCCCTCTACCTCGCCGACTACCCGATAGGCCATATCGTCGCCTTCCAGGTCGAGGACTACCTCAAGGGCAGGGACCTGGGGAAGGAGATGGGCAGGATGTGCGCCCTCGGGCGCCTCACCCCCGATGAGTGGATGCGACAGGCGGTGGGAGCCGGGCTTTCGGCTGCTCCCTTGATCGCCGCTGCACGGAAGGAACTGGGGCTTGCCGACCTGGAGACCTAGCTTGGGCTGCCAGGCCTAGGCGATTGCCACCTGCCGCATCTCTTCGCGAGCCCGACGTTTCCTGTCTTGGTGGAGGCGTCATCGTCGGCGATCCATTGGGTGAAGGTCCCGATATTTTTGTCGGCGATTATCCTGCCCTCCGTGTTCTCCCTGCCCATTGCGAGAACTTGCTTTTCCCGGTCCTTGAGGGCAGGTTCCCTTGGGGACGGCAAAAAAAAGGCCGCTCCGGCTTTCGCCGGGGCGGCCTTCATGCTTGCGGATCGGTGGATCAGGTTTCGGCTATCAGGAGGGTCTTGGCGTCGAGCTTGAGCTTGAGGTCCTGGGGGTTCATCTTGTCATGCTCTTTGACGACGATGAAGTGGATGTACTCGCTCTTGGGCTCGAGAAGGATGAGGACGCCGATGTCCTGGATGTATTCACGCAGGATGACGGGGATGTTGTTCTTGTCTACGAGGGGTTCCTCCCCGAAGAGGGTGCAGGAATACCATACCTCGATGCCCATCTCGGCGGCGAAGGCCTTGACCTTGGAAAGCTCGCCCTTTGTCGAGCGGCCGAAGTCATAGCCGTCCACGATGAGGGTCTTGGCCTTGAATCCGCCGTCCACGATCATCGCCTTGAGCGAGCGCAGGATCTGGTCGATCGACACGCCTTCCTGGGCAAAGTTCATGATGACCCGGTTTTTCATGAGGTCGTCGCGGACCTCGTCCACTTTTTCAAGGCTTCTGCGTTTGGCCAATTCCGAAAAGATATTTTCATACCAAGCAATGACATAGCTTGTATGCGCAGTGAAGGAAACATGGATGACCTTCTCCCCCTGGAGGAGACGGTCAAGGGCGAGCTGGACGAGGACGCTCGTCTTGCCAATGCCCTTGCGGCTCGCGATCACGCCGATGCTGCCGGCCATGAGGCCGCCTTCTATGCTGCGCTCGAGGATGCGAATAGGACTTTTCGCGATTAGCTCCGCTTTCAGCATGGAAACTCCTTTTCAGGTCAGGTGTTGATAGTCGAAAGAAGGGTGGGCAGATGCCATCGGACCTTCAGTATAGTCCCAAACAACAAATCAGGCAAAACATTAGAGCGGGAAGAGCTTCCCACGGAGAACCCGGAGGTTTTCGCACAGAGGTCACGGAGGAAGGGTGGGAAAAGAGGAGGAGAATGAAAGTGGATCAGGAGGTATTCCTCGCGATCCTTTCGATTCCCCCGGTTCCTTCCATTCCCTTCCCCATTCTTCTCTTTCTCCGTGCTCTCCGTGCCCTCTGTGTGAAATTTCTTTATTTCTGTTCTGCCTTGCGCTTTTCGAGGTATTCCTTGCGCAGTTGCTCGGAAACCGAGGCGGGGACCTTGCCGTATTTCAGGAACTCCATGGAGTACTCCGCCTTGCCCTGGGAAAGGGAGCGGATGACCGTGGAGTAGCCGAACATCTCGGAAAGGGGAACCTCGGCCTCGACCTTGCAGAAGGTGCCGTCTTCGGTGCTCGCCATGATGACGCCTCGGCGCTGGTTCACGGAGGCGTAGATGTTGCCCTGGAACTCGGTCGGCCCCTCGACCTCGACCTTCATGATCGGCTCGAGGATGACGGGCTTGGCCTTTTCGTAGGACTCCCGGAAGGCGCCGATGGCCGCAAGCTGGAAGGCGATGTCGGAGGAGTCGACGGGGTGGGAGCCGCCGTCGTTGATGACCGCTCGCACGTTGACGATGGGGAAGCCGATGAGGCTGCCCTTGGCGACCGCGGCCTTGAAGCCTTTTTCGCAGGAAGGGATGTACTCGTTCGGGATCGCGGCGCCCTTGATCATGTCGACAAAGTCGAAATTCTTGTCCTCGCAGGGCTCGATATAGCCGGAGACCTTGCCGTACTGGCCGGAACCGCCCGTCTGCTTCTTGTGCGTATAGCTGAAGTCGGCCCGCTGGGTGATGGCCTCGCGGTAGGCGACCTGGGGCATGCCCGTGTCGACCTCGCACTTGTACTCGCGCTTCATGCGCTCGATGTAGACCTCGAGGTGAAGCTCGCCCATGCCGGAGATGATGGTCTGGTTGGACTCGGCATCGACCCAGCAGCGGAAGGTCGGGTCTTCCTTGGTGAAACGGTTGAGGGCCTTGCCCATCTGGTCCGAGGATTTCTTGTCCTTGGGCGTGATGGCCAGCGATATGACCGAATCGGGGACGAACATCGAAGTCATGGCGTAGTTGAGGGAGGAGGAGCAGAAGGTGTCCCCCGAGGCGCATTCGATCCCGAAGAGAGCCACGATGTCGCCACAGGTGCCTTCTGAGATGTCTTCCATCGCGTTGGCGTGCATGCGCACGAGGCGGCCGACCTTGAAACGCTTCCTGGCACGGGTGTTGAGCAGCTCGTCGCCCTTGCGGAGCGATCCCTGGTAGATGCGGACGTAGGTGAGCTGGCCGTACTGGCCATCCTCGAGCTTGAAGCCCAATGCGACGGCGGGCATCTCGTCCACGGACTGGAGGACGACTTCCTCCTCGTTCTTGTCCAGGTCGAGGGCGATGTTCCTGACCTCGGTGGGATCGGGCAGGAAGCGCTCGACACCGTCCAGGAGGACCTGGACACCCTTGTTCTTGTAGGCCGAGCCCACGAAGACGGGGACGAGCTGCTCGGCGATGCAACCGACGCGGACCGCCGCGATGATCTGATCGTTCGTCGGGTTGCCTTCCAGATAGGCTTCGGCCAGCTCGTCAGAGAACATGGACGCGGAGTCGATGAGTTCCTCGCGGTACTTTTCGGCCTCTTCGAGGAGGTGGCCGGGGATCTCGGCATAGCGGAGGTCGACGCCGCCGTCACCATCGAAATAGATGGCCTTCATGTCGATGAGGTCGATGACGCCCTCGAGTTTGTCCTCGAGCCCGATGGGCAGGGTGAGGAAAACCGGGTTCAGGCCGAGCTTCTCTGTCAGCTGGGCACGCACCCTGAAGGGGTTGGCGCCGGTGCGGTCGCACTTGTTGATGAAGGCGATTCGGGGGACATGGTAGCGCTTGAGCTGCCTGTCCACCGTGATGGACTGGGACTGGACGCCGCCGACCGCGCATAGGACGAGGATGGCCCCGTCCAGGACGCGCAGGGAACGCTCGACCTCGATCGTGAAGTCGACGTGACCGGGGGTATCGATCAGGTTGATATTGGTATCTTTCCAGTCGACGTTGGTCGCCGCCGACTGGATGGTGATTCCACGCTCGCGTTCGAGATCCATCGAGTCCATGGTGGCGCCGACGCCGTCCTTGCCGTGGACCTCGTGGATCGCATGGATCTTGTTGCAATAAAACAAGATGCGCTCGGAAAGTGTCGTCTTGCCTGAGTCGATGTGGGCGCTGATGCCGATGTTCCGCATCTTGCGAATGTCGGTTGCCATAGGGCTCTCTACCTCTCTAGTCATGGAATACTGCTTTGAGACTTCCCCGCCGACCTTGCCGGCGCGTCGCGGGCTGTCGCAACGAGGACCCGAACGAAGCTGATACGCTGCTGTGCAAAGGGGGCTTGGGCAATCCGGAAGGCCGGAAATTCCCTTGAATATAGTGCGGTTTATCCCCATATCGTGGAAAAGCCCCGCTACTTCTTGCAGTATAGTGAAAAAGCATCGAAGGATCAAGTAGCCGATTTTCCGTGACTGGGCGAAGCAAGTCGCATATAATTTTTTCCCTTTTCCGTGCAGGCGCTCTTGATGCGGCTTGCGGCATTGACCCTGTCCCCGATGACCGTGAACCCGAGCCGCTTTCTCGCGCCTGCTTTCCCCACGAGGGCCTGGCCGAAATGGATGCCGGTGCCATGCCTGATCCCATCGGGTCCCCGTGCCCTCCCTTCCATGTTCATGGCTGCCAGGGCTCCTGCTGGGTATTCATGTCTTGCGGGTCGGCCGCCTCCAGGACGGTCCTGTGCGACCGGCCTGACATAGCCGGCCAGGACGATCTGGGTGAGCATCTCGCTCCCTTTCGCGTCCATGTTGGAGGTCTCCATCACCCAGCCATCGCCCCCTTTCCTGACGCTGGGGGGCGCGTGATGTTCTGCCGCTTGCCGTTCACCGTGCTGCCCATCACCACATACTGTCCTGCCGCCCATGTTTGGGGCCTCTTGCGTCGGGGCCTGCCGGAAAGCCCTTGCCCTGGCTTGCCAGTAGCTTTCGATTCCCGTGGCCGAGGTGGCGGCGCCGCCAGAAGCGCTGGCTGTGCCAGGCGCGGCCCCCGGCCACCTCCTCAAGAGGCTGGCGGGGGTCCGCCGGGGTTCATGCGCCGTTCAGGCCCTCGCCTAGGACAGGGCCATGAAGAGGACGCCGATCACCGCGATGAGGATGCTCGTCGCCGCGAAGATGATGGCTACCTTGCCGCTCGCTTTCATGCCTTGCCTCCTTTTGTCCCGGACCAGGCCGCGAAGCGCTCGAGGATTTCCTCGGGCCGCGCGCCTATCTCGCTCATCACCTTGAATACGCGGGGTAGCTCCTCGTCGAAAAAGCGCCGCCGGCGCTCGCCACGCGCGAGTTCCCTGGCCTCATCCGCCACGAAATATCCCATGCCGCGTTCCAGCCGGGCCACGCCCGAATCCGCAAGGCCCTGGAGGGCGCGCGCCGCGGTGTTCGGGTTGACCTCGAGGCTGGCCGCGAGTTCCCGCGCCGAGGGCAGGCGCGACCCCGGCTCCAGCTTGCCTGCCAGGAGGTCCTCGACCAGGAGGTCGGCGATCTGGGCGAAGATCGGACGCTCGTTATTGAACCTCATCGCGGGCCTCCTTTTCAAAGACCCTGAAGTAGCCATATACAAGCGCGAACAGCGGGAGCAGGGCATTCCACGCGATCCGGCCGGTCCAGGTCATGATCGCCTGGATGTTTTCAGGAAGGGAGCTGCCCTTCATCGTGAAGGTTCCGTTGTCGAAATTGAAGTTCGAGCCCGTGAAACCGCGCCCCTTGTAGACGATCCAGGCCATGACAGACAGGAGGAGGGTCATTGCCAGGCCGTAGGCGATGGCCATGGCGAGGGTCTTGAGGAAGGCCCCCTTCCGGAAACTCGCGGACCCTGCCAGGAAGATCGAGGCGGCCACGAGGTACTGGAGGTAGGCCTCGAGCGCGCCTTTGTGGAAGGGGGTCCATATGGTTCCTCCGCTTCCGCCCAAGGCCCTTTCGACCAGGCTCAGGAGCGCGGAAAGACCCATCGCCAGGACGACGCCCGCAAGGGGGAAGACGACGAGATAGTCGATGGCGGCCGAGGCGTATTTCTCCAGCGGCGTCGCGGGGAGGAGGAGCCAATCGGTGCCCGACTTGCCCTCGTGCATGCCCTTGAAGGCCTGAGCGGCGAGGAGGACCCCGGCCATGACCAGGATGACATTCCAGACCATGGAATTGCCCTGGTTGAACCAAGCCCGCTTCGAGAAGACGAGGCCGATCGCGTTGAGTGCGGCGATGGCGCCTAGCCCGATTCCGATGCTGGGCATCTCTTCATAGAGGCGGTTGCGGAGGAGGTAGGCGGAGCGCTCCAGGCTGAAACGCTTGGTCAGTGTCGCGGCGTTCATCGGTTGGCCTCCTTGGCGATTTCATGCTCCGCCGGATTGTATTCGGGAAGGGCGTCGCCACGCAGGGCGCCCGCCAGGCGGAGGGGCGCGGCGATCGCCGCGTCGAAGACGAGTTCAAGGTCGGGAGCCGCCGCTTCGTTGCCCGGCTCTTTCTCAAGGAGGGCGGACCATCCCAGGGCGTCGCGCTCGGCGTAGACGACTTTCCGGCCTTCGAGGGAGGAGAGATGGACGGCGGTGAGGCGGTCACCGAGTTCCTCGCCTTCCAGCGTGAACAGGATCTTGCCGCCGTGGACAACCACGATGGGGTCGATGAGATGCTCAAGGTCACGGACCTGGTGGGTGGACACGACAATCACGCGTCCCGGTTCGGCGGCGGCCGCGAGGACGCGGCGAAGCTGGGCCTTGCTCGGGATGTCAAGCCCATTGGTGGGCTCGTCCAGGAGGAGGACGCGGGCGCCGCTTGAGAGGGCCGCGGCAAGGGCAAACTTCTTGCGCTGGCCATAGCTGTACTTGGTGAGGAGCTTGTCCCGGTCCAGGGCCAGCTCGTCACAGAGGGCCTGGAAGCGTGCCCGGTCGAAGGCGGGGCGGAAGATGCCGTAGCGATCGATCCAGGCTTTGTGTGTGAGTGGGGGCAGCCAGGGATCTTCTGGCACAAAGTAGGTATCGGCGAGCTGCTCGGCGCTGCGGCTTCCCGGATTGTGGCCAAAGACGGAGATGGACCCCTTTTGCGGGCGCAAGGCGCCGGCCGCCAGCTTGAGGAGGCTGGTCTTCCCTGCGCCGTTGAGGCCGAGGAGGCCATAGACGCTTCCGGCCTTGAGGGCGAGATCAAGCTCCGAGAAGAGGGGGCCTTTCCCGTAGCCGAAGGTCAATGAACGAAGTTCAATCATGCATCACTCCTTTAGTGTGTTAGCATGATAATACACTAGTGAAGCAGTGCGGCCTTTGTCAAGTGCCCGCGATTTTTTCTTGACAGATAGCTTTTCCGGTTCTACCCTGAATACGTTCGTATACACGAATGCTGTTCGTATATACGAACAAGGACTCGTTCGGGAGGCCTAGGATCCATGGTCAACACGGTACTCAAGACGATCGCCCTCCTCGATTCGCTTGCACGGCAGGGCGATCGATCCTTGAGCGACCTTGCGAGGGAGCTTGGCCTTGCCAAGAGCACCGTGCATGGAATCCTGGAGACCCTCGAATCCGAGGGCCTTGTCGAGCGTGACCCGGAAAGCGGGAAATTCCATCTCGGCGTCCGCCTGATCGAGCTTGGGAACAGGGCCCAGCTCGGCCTGGACATATGCCGCATCGCCGCCCCCTTTCTCCATGGGCTCAACCGGGAGTTCGACGAAACCGTACACCTGACCATACTGGACCGTGATGAAGTCCTCTATATCGATTGCATTGAATCCCAACAGCGGTTGCGGACCTACTCGGTCATCGGCGTCCGGGCGCCGCTTTATTGCACCTCGGTAGGGAAGGCGATCATGGCCTTCCTGCCGGAAGCCGAAATCAGGCGCATCGCCGCGGAGAAAAGCATCGCCCCGATCACCGCGCACACGATCACCTCCGTCGAGTGCCTCCTTGCCGACCTGGCGGGCGTGCGGGCGCGAGGCTGGTCGATCGATGACCGCGAGCATGAGGATCACCTGCGCTGCGTCGGCGCGCCGATCCGCGATGCCCGCGGTGGCGTGTTCGCGGCCATCAGCCTTTCGGGACCGGCGGAACGGAACACCCTCGCCCGGCTTGGGGAGATAGCGCCCAAGCTCGTGGCCGCGACATCGGAGATCTCGCGTCGACTCGGCTATCGAGCCGGCGACGCGCAGGCCTAGCATAAGGAGGCAGATATGAAACGTTTCGTCATCTTCGCGCTCGTGGCCGCCGTGATGGTCGCCGGGGCAACGGCACAGGCCAAGCCCGTCAAGCTCGTCTGGACCAGCGTGAGCGTCCCCGGGGACGCCCACACCCAGGCCATGATGGTCTTCAAGGTCGAGGTGGAGAAGCTCTCGGGCGGGCAGATCACCGTCGATCTCTATGACTCGGGCCAGCTCTTCACCCAGCAAGCGGAACAGGATGCGGTCCGCCAGGGGAAGGTCGACATTGTCTACGCCGGTGACGCCTGGCTCGCGCCCACCGTGCCCTACCTCTCCATGTTCGGCGCGGCCTACACCTTCTCGAGCTATGACCAGATGACCAAGACCTTCAACGGCCCGATCGGCAAGAAGATCTTCGAGGACGTGGCCAAGTCCCAGGGCATCAGGCCCCTCGCGGCCTTCTACCAGGGTGTGCGCCAGCTCAACCTCACCGAGAAGGTTGGAGAGGTCACCAAGCCCGAGCAGATGAAGAACGTCAAGCTACGTGTGCCCAACAGCCCTGTCTGGATCGCCATGGGCAAGGCCCTCGGCGCCAACCCGACGCCCATGGCCTTCGGGGAGGTCTACATGGGCCTCAAGACCGGCGCGATCGACGGACAGGACAATCCCCTGCCCACGGACAAGAGCGCGAAGTTCTACGAGGTCACCAAGTACATAGTCCTCACGAACCACGTGATCGGCTCCGTGTGGCCCACGATCAACGAGAAAAAATGGCAGAGCCTCTCATCCCAGCAGAAGAAGTGGGTGCAGACCGCCATGGACAGCGCCCGCCGCTTCTGTGACACCTCCAACCTCGAGAACGAGAAGACCCTCATCGCCTTCTTCAAGGCGAACGGCATCACCGTGATCGAGAACCCCGACCGCAAGGCCTTCGCGGCCTATGCCAAGGCTTTCTACATCAACGAGGCGAAGGAGCTCTCGAGCAGCTGGGACCTCAAGCTCTACGACGAAGTCCAGAAACTCAAGTAATCGCGACGGGCGCCCGGGCCAGGGGCCTGGGCGCCCGCCTGTCCGCGGGGGGGGGCGCGCGGACGCCGCCCTATCGTGGACAAAACTGGAGCAGACCACATGAAGATCTCTTTGGAAAAGCCGGGGAAATTCCTCCTCGACCTTATCGAGCTGTATATCCCGGCCCTTGCCTTCGTTGCCCTTTTCGTCGCCTTCATGACGCAGATCGTGTGCCGCTATTTCTTCACGCCCCTGACCTGGCCTGAGGAGCTGTCCCTCCTCTGCTTCTGCTGGGTCGCCCTCCTCGGCGGTCTCTATGCCAAGCGCAGCGAGTCCCATGTCGCCTTCGGCATGGTGTATGACCTCCTCAAGCCGAGGGGCAAGGCCAGGATGCGGCTGGCGGGCAACTCCCTCCTCCTCGTCGCCTTCGCCATCGCGGTCAAGCCCTGCTGGGACTACGTGTTCATGATGAGCTACCGGAAGTCCGACGTCCTCAAGATACCGATGCAATGGGCCTATTTCCCTTTCGTGGTCTTCCTCGTCGACATGATCGTCCGCCTGGCCATCGACATCTGGCGCGACGCGTCCTCCCTCCGGAAAGGCGGCCCGGCATGAACCTCCCCCTCCTTGTCTTCATCGTCTCCTTCGCCGCCATGTTCATCCTGCGAATCCCGATAGGCTTCGGCATGATGATGTCGGCCATCTTCTATTTCGTCGTCGCCCCCGGTCCCATAGCCACGGTCGACCAGGTGGCCATGCAGTTCCTCACGAACCTCAACGCAAGCTTCGTCCTCATCGCCGTGCCGCTCTTCGTATTCATGGCCGAGATCATGAACTCGAGCAAGGTGACGAACACCATCTTCGATTTCGCGGCGGGCCTTGTCGGGAAGCGGAGGGGAGCCCTCGCCCAGGTCAACATCATCAACTCCATCATCTTCTCGGGAATGACAGGCTCCGCCATCGCCGACGCATCCGGTCCCGGCAACATGGAGATGAAGGCGATGATCGACGCCGGATACGACGACGGCTTCACCTGCGCCGTCACGGCGGCATCGGCGACCGAGGGCCCGATAATCCCGCCGAGCATCCCCATGGTCTTCATATCCATGCTCTCCGGGGCCTCCGTCGGCGCCCTCTTCATGGGAGGCGTGGTCCCGGGCCTCATCCTCGGCCTTGTCATGATGGTCTACACGGCCATCGTCTCGGTGAAGCGCAACTACCCGCGCGGCAAGACCTATCCCTTCATGCAGTTCGTGGGCGTCACCCTCAAGTCCATCCCCGCCCTCCTCACGGTCGTCATCCTCCTCGGGGGGATCTACTCGGGCATCGTGACGCCGACCGAGGCCGGAGCGCTCGCGGCGGCCTGGGCCCTCATCATCTCGGTCTTCTTCTACCGCTCCTTCGGCCCGAAAGAGCTGTGGGAGGTGCTCAAGAACACGGTGAGGACGACGGGGACATTGTCCTTCCTCGTCGGAGCCGCCTACGCCTTCTCCTACATCGTGGCCATCGAGCACATACCCGGCATGGTCGCGCAGTGGATGCTCGGGCTCACCGCCAACAAGTACGTGATGCTCCTCATCATCAACATCGTCTTTCTCGTCCTTGGCATGTTCCTGGACACGATGGCCATCACCCTCGTCTTCGTCCCGATGGTGCTTCCCGTCATCAACGCCATGGGCATAGACCTCGTCCACTTCGGCGTCGTAGTCGTCCTCAACATGATGATCGGCCTCTCCACGCCGCCCTACGGCATGCTCCTTTTCGTCGTCTCCGGCCTCACGGGGACCAAGCTCAAGGTCATCATCAAGGAGATGATACCCTTCATAATACTGTTCATCGGGGTCCTCTTCCTCATCACCTATGTCCCCGACGCCGTCCTGTGGCTCCCCAAGCTCATGGGCTACAAGACCCTGTACTGAACTCGATGGAGGATTTCACCTTGCGCAACCACATCCCCCTGGGGGCTCCCGCGACGCGGGAGCCTTGCGACGGGACGGAGTCCGCCTTCCGCGTCTCCCTCGGCTTCACGCCGAGGTGGTACCGCGACCGCCTGGGCATCGACTTCGGCGAGCCTTGGCACCATGATGCCCCCTACCGCTACGGGGCACTCCTTTCGATGAAGGGCCTCCTCCATGAGGAGTTCCCTTCGGTCGGGTTTTTCAAGCCATGCCTCGAGGGCGGGATCGAGCCTACCTGCGCGACCGTCTCCGGGTTCCTGGGCATCATGGTCGTCCCCTCCCTCTATGGCCTCGAGCCTGCCTTCCGGGAGGACGGCTGGCCGGACGCGAAGGGTGGCGGGCATCTTCCCAAGGAGGAACTGGAGCGGCTTGTCGCCGCCCCCCTCGACCTGGACGCGAATCCCGCGGCGCGCGAGCTGTTTTCCCAGATGGAGGAGATCGGGAGGCGATGGGGCCGGATCCATGGCTACCTGAATTACCAAGGGACCCTCAACGTCGCGGTCAAGCTGCGCGGAGGGGATTTCTTCCTCGACCTCTACGACGATCCCGGTTTCGCACATCGCCTCCTTGGCCACATCGCGGCCACGATCCGAGGCCTTTCGCGACGCGTGCAGGCGCGGCAGCGCTCCTCGGGTTTCAGCGTGGACCTCCTGTCCATGTCCAACTGCACGGTGAGCATGCTCTCGCCGGGCCAGTACGAGGAATTCGTGCTGCCCCTGGACGAGGCCCTGTCGCGGGATTACCCGCGCTTTGGCATCCACACCTGCAACTGGAACATCGACCCCTACCGGGACTCGATCCGGAAGATCGCGAAAGTCGGCTATATCGACACAGGTCTTTCCTCCGACCTCGCGGCGGTGAAACGGGCCTTCCCCGGCGCGCGCCGGGCCGTCCTCTACACCCCCGGCGAGCTCGAGTCGCGCGGCATGGACGACCTGGCGAGGGATTTCGAGCGCGTGGCGCGCGAGTACGCCCCCTGCGACCTCGTCCTCGCGGACATCGACACCACGACGCCCGAGTCCCGCGTCCGCGAGGCCCTGGCCCTGGCCGCATCCCTCGAGCCCCTGGCGGCGGAGGCCGCGCGATGACGCCCGCAGAAAGGGTCTCCACGGCGATGGCGGGAGGGATGGCGGATCGCGTCCCCTTCATGCCCAAGATCTGGATCGACCTGGCCGCCGTCATCCTGGGCGAGGACCTCCTTGAGGTCGCGGGCGACCCAACGCGGGCGCTCGAGGTCATACCGCGCGCGGCCATCGAGCTTGGCCTCGATGGCGCGCGGCTCTTCCATTTCCCCGAGCGCACGATCGTCCGTGGCCATGATGGCAGGGCGGTGGAGCTCGACCGCTCGGGCAAGGTCCTTGGAAGCGTGGACGAGGCCGGTGGCATGGCCACCCACCTCGAGGACGCGCGGAGTGTCGAAATCGGCGACCCGGCCTTCGCCGCCTGGCCGCAGTTCCGCTCGGCCGACGAGGCCTTCGTGGCCTCCCTCTCCGATGTAAGGGCCATCGAAGTCCCCGATGAGGGTTTCTGGGTGGGATCGGGCGTGCGCGGACGGACGGCGGCGGCGGTCCGCGCCTACGGGAGCAAGCTTGCCCTCGTCGGGGACCTGGGCAGCGCCACGGTCTCCTTCTGCGCGGCCATGCGGGGTGTCGAGCGCACGATGTACGATCTCGTGGACGAACCAGCCTTGGTCCACGCCCTCATGGACAAGGGTGCCGAGATCGCCATCTCGAAGGCCCGGCTCAACCTGGGCCTTGGCATCAGGATGCTCCGCCTCAACGACTCCGCCGGGACCATGTCATTGATCTCGCCGCTGATGTGGCGGGAGTTCGTCTTCCCGCGCTTCCGGGCGATCACGAAGGCGGTCAAGGCCATGGACAGCGCCGCCCTCGTCTATTGCCACATATGCGGCGACCTGCGGCCCATAGCGGGCGACCTCCTCGAGGCAGGCATAGACTGCATCGGGCCGCTGGACCCCCTTGGCGGCTCGACGCCCGGGGCGATACGGTCGATTGTCGGGGAGCGGCCCTCCCTGATGGGCGGCATCGATACGATGACCTTCCTCCGCGGAAGGGAAGAAGACGTGGAGCTCGAGGCCCGGGCGCGGATTCTGGAGGGCGGCCGCCATGGCGCCTTCATCCTCGGTTCGGGTTGCGTGATCCCCCGCGGCTCTCCCCGTGCCAACATCGAGGCGGCCGGCCGCGTCGCCTCCCGCGCCGTATACGAAAACGGAAGCCTTTCGCCCGCGTTCAAAGGAGAAGACTGAAAATGGCCTATGAAATCAAGAAGGGCGTCTGGCCCACGATGGTCACCCCTTACCGGGCCGATCGCGAGATCGACTACGAGTCCCTCGAGCGCTTTGTCGAATGGATGGTGGCCCGCGGGGTGGCGGGGCTTTTCGCGGTCTGCAAGTCCTCGGAGATGTTCGAGCTTTCGCTGCGAGAGCGGCTCGAGCTCTCCCGCGCCGTGGTCAAGTTCGCGAATGGCAGGGTCGGCGTGGTCTCCTCCGGCCACGTGGCCTGGTCCTTCGTGGACCAGGTCGAGGAAGCCAAGGCGATGGCGGATACCGGGACCCAGGCCGTCGTCCTCATCTCGAACAGGCTTGCCGCGCAAGGCGAGGGGGACGATGTCTTCAAGGCCAACCTCGAGCGCTTCATGAAAGCCATGCCCCAGGCCCTCCGACTCGGCCTCTATGAGTGCCCCTATCCCTACAAGCGCGTGCTGTCGCCGGCGATGACGGCCTTCATCGCCTCGACGGGCCGCTTCGATTTCCTCAAGGACACCTGCTGCGACATCGACCTCATCAAGGCCAAGCTCGACGCGACCCGCGGTTCCACCTTCAGGATCTTCAACGCCAACGCCGCCACCCTCCTCGAGAGCCTCCGTGCCGGGGCGGCCGGCTATTCGGGTGTCATGGGGAATTTCCATCCTTGGCTCTATGTCGACCTCTGCGCGCGCTGGGCCGAGGATCCCTCCCGCGCCGAGGAGATCCAGGCCGCGCTCGGCTCGATGTCGGTCATCGAGATGCAGTCCTACCCCTTGAACGCGATGTACGGCCTCATGAAGAAGGGGCTCTTCCCTGCGGTCAGGAGCAGGATGCGCGATCCCGATGAGTTCACCAAGTCCTTCGCCACGGAGACCGACCAGATGACCGCCTGCGCCGAGGCCCTTGGCGCCAGGTTCGGCATTGGGCGCGCGCGATGACGGAAAACGGACGCATCGATCCCGGCGACATGCTCAAGCTCAAGAGGTGGAACACGCCGACCATCTACAACGGCTGGGAGGCGATCGCCAAGCGCGACCGCCTTGACGGGCTTTGGAACCGCGAGGAGACGAAGGACTTCATGCCTTCCCTCGGGATCATGGTGGGCAGGGCCGTCACCGTGCGGATCGAACCGGCGAACCCAGAACACCCGAGTGCCTGCCCCCACGCCTGGGAGGAATGGTTCGACCATGTCGCTTCCATCGATGGTCCCAAGATCGTCGTGATGCAGGACCTCGGGAAGCCCGCCGGCCTAGGGTCATTCTGGGGGGAAGTGAGCGCCAATACCCACCGGAGCCTCGGCTGCGTAGGCGCCATCGTCGACGGCGCGATACGCGACCTGGACGAGATGACCAACGCCGGCTTCAAGGCCCTGGCCAGGAGGCTTTGCGTCGGCCATCTCCACTCCTGGCCCGTGGACTGGGGCGGTCCCGTGGAGGTCTTCGGCACCCGCATCGAGGAAGGCATGCTCATGCACGCTGACAAGCACGGCTTCATCGGCATCCCCGCGGAGGACGAAGGCGCCCTCCTTTGGGCCGTGCGGGCAATGGACGACGCCGAGTGTGAGACCGTGATTCCCGCCGGCCGCTTCGCCTCGGGCTCCAGCAGGCAGGAAATCCTGGCGGCGAGGATCGAGGCATCCAGGCGCTACCGCGAACTTGCCGACAAGGCCAGCCGGGGCGGCGCCCAGTGATGAGGGATTTCGATCCCCTCGCCTCGCTGCGAGGGATCGTCACCGTCCTCAACACGCCCTTCGACGGGGAGGGGCAGGTGGACTGCGCATCGGTGGCGCGCAACGTTGAATACGCCATCGACGCCGGCGTCTCCGGCTTCCTCGTGCCTGCCATGGCTTCCGAGGTCGGGAGGCTTGCAAGCGACGAAAGGCGGCGGCTTGTCGGGGCCGTCCTGGAGGCCGCGGCGGGCCGCCTGCCCGTCGTGGGCGGCGCCTCGGCGCCGACGAGGGCGGAGCGCCGCGACCGCGCGCGGGAGCTTGTGGCCGCAGGCTGCGCCTGTGTCCTGTCGGCGATCACCTGGCGGGCGGATGACGAATACCTGGCCGACATCGAGGACATCGCCTCGGTGGGCCTCCCTGCCCTCATGGTCCAGGACTGGGATCCGGTGGGGCAAGGCGCTCCCGTCCAGTCCATCGCCCTGGCCTTCGACCGCGTCCCTGCCTTCCGGAGCATCAAGGTGGAAGTCACTCCATCCGGGCCGAAATACTCGAGGATCCTGGCCGCCACGGGTGGCCGCCTCCATGTCTGCGGCGGCTGGGCCGCGGCCCAGATGATCGAAGGACTTGACCGGGGCATCCACGCCTTCCTGCCCACGGGCCTCCACCGGACCTATGCCGCGACCTACAGGAAGTACATGGAAGGCGACCGCGATGGCGCGCGGGGACTATTCGAGAAAATACTGCCAATACTGTCCTTCTCAAACCAGCACATCGACCTCTCCGTCCGCTTCTTCAAGCGGCTCCTGTGGCGGCAGGGCATCTACCCGACTCCCGCGGTGCGCGAGCCCCTCGAGCCTTTCGACGCCCACCACCTGAAAACGGCCGACGAACTCATCGCGCGGGCCATCGTGATCGAAGGGGAGCTCGCGCGGCAGGGAAAGGGCGGGGCTTGAGCTTCCTCGCCGCAGCCCGCGCGAACCCGCGCCTTTCGGAAAAGGCTGCTTTCTTCGAGGACTTCTGGAAGGGCGAAGGTCCCTGCCCGATACTTTTCGCCAAACCCCATCTCGCCCTCGGCCTGCGGCTCGTCATCGGCGCGGAACTCCATCCCTCCCTCGCGGAGCATCTTGGCCTGGCCACGTAAGGGGAAGGATCCGGCTCCTTCGCGGATTTCGCCCAAGCCGGCGAGGTCCCCCAGGCCACGGCGATGCACCGCCTTTTCGCCCGGCGGAAAGCCGCAGGGATGATCCCCGGCGAGGTGATGCCCTACCTCCCCGACAACCTGGGCATCTTTGACCTCTCCCACCTGGCAGTCGGGACTGACATATTCCATGGCTTCGCCGACGAGCCTGAGGCCGGCATGGCTTCGGGCGTCTGGTTTCCCGACACCGGCATCCGCATCTCGGAGGATTCCTGCACCCTCCTGTCCTCGAGCGACATCCGGCGTTTCTGCCTGCCCTTCATCGAGCGCGCCATCAAGCCTTTAGGGAGGGGCTTCCTCCATTTCTGCGGGAGGCACGAAGATTTCCTCAAGATGGCCTGCGAGAGCCCCCTGGTCTCGATGATAAACCTGGGCAACCCGGAATCCTACGATCTGCGTGGGCTTTTCGAGCTCTGCGGCAGGACGGGGACTGTCTGTTTCGGCCATTTGCCGCGCGTTGAAGGGCTTGGGGACGAGGCCTGGCTCGAAGGCATCGCCGAACCCGCGTCCCGGGCGGTTTGCAGGCTCATCCTGGTGGCACCCGGGGTGGGGGATGCGACCGCCTGCCGCAAGAGGTGGCATTCGTTGACCCGACCCTGAGGGTGGAGCCGGCCCGAGGGAATGGAGCTTGCGACCCTGGCTCCCCCTTGGGGAAGGCTCGTTGCTTATGGGAAGGAGGACATGCGATGGATACGCGATTTTCGATCGAAGAGCGGGTTTCCCCGGAAATCACCGTCCTCACGGCGAAGACCAAGGATTCCCTCTTTTCCATGGGGCGCTGCATCAAGGGTCCCTATGGGCAGGCGAAGGTCCGGGGCCTTGCCCCCTTTGGAGCGCTGTTCTGCCTGTACTTCGAAAAGCCCGAGGGCAAGGCCGACCTGGAGTCCGAGATGTGCCTCCCGGCGGAGGGGCCGTCAGAGGAGCTGGACAAGTTGGCCGACATAGGTGGTGACAATTGCCTCTATATGCGGGTCAAGGGCTCCTGCCGGCAGTTCCCTGCCGCCTATTAGGCCATGTCCGACAGGATCGCGGCGGGGGGCGTCTGGCCCCATGCCTCCCGAAACCGGCGCCAAGGGCATCGAGGGTTTCCTTGGACAGCGATCGGTCGCTCCCGGGGAAGAGGACGGCGTTTACCAAAGGAAAGAGGCTGCCACATCGGACAGCCTCTTCCCTTGCTTCACACGCGGTCCTTGGGGCCTTATTGTTTCTGGATCTCGAGCCTCTTGCCGTCCGCGCTTTCGAGTATGGTTATCGACAGCTCCTTGAGCTGCTCGGCATCCACGTCGTTCGGGCTCTCGTCCATCGGGCTCACGGCGAAGGAGTTCTTGGGATAGGCGATGACTTCCTTGATGGAGGTCTCGCCTGCCATGAGCATCACGAGGCGGTCGAGTCCCGGCGCGATGCCGCCATGGGGTGGCGGACCGTACTTGAAGGCCTCGGTGAGGAAGCCGAATTTCTTCTTGCCCTCCTCCTCGGAGAAGCCCACCATCCGGAAGATCCGCTTCTGGAGCTCGGGGTCGTGGATGCGGATGGAGCCCGAGGCCAGCTCGAAGCCGTTCATCACGAGGTCATAGAGGTCGCCCTTGACGGAGCCGGGGTCGGACTCGAGGGTGGCGTGGTACTTTTCCTGTGGCATCGTGAACATGTGGTGGGCGGTGTCCCACTTCTGCGCGTCCTCGTTGTACTCGAACATCGGGAAGTCGACGATCCAGGCGAACTCGAAGCGTTTCGCGGAACCCTCGGGGTGACGCGATGGGTCGCAGAAGCCGAGGTCCTTGCCGAGCCTGGAGCGGACGGCGCCCAGTGAAAGGCAGGCCACCCGCTTCTTGGCGTCGGCCACCATGAGGATGAGGTCCCCGGGCTTGGCGCCGAGCGCCGAAATGACTTCGCCCTCAAGCCCGGCGAAGAACTTGGATGCTCCTCCCTCAAGATGCGCGGACCCGCTCAGTGCGGAAGCCCCGGCAGGAGCTTCCGTGCCGCCGGCTTCGCCGGCGATGACCTTCATCCAGGCCATGCCCTTGGCGCGGTAGATCTTCGCGGCGGCCTCGAGCTCCTCGATCTGCTTGCGCGAGTAGTCGGCCTTGCCGGGGACGACTAGGGCCTTCACGGCGCCTCCGTCCTGGGTGATGCCTTTCGCGGCCGCGGCGACTCGGGCCGTCTCGCCTTCGGCGAGGGCGTCCTTGAAGGCCTGGAAGCCTGACTTGAGGGCCAAGGCGCCCAGGTCCTGCAGCTCCATCGCGAAGCGGATGTCGGGCTTGTCTGTGCCGTAGAGCTCTATCGCGTCGTCATAGGGGATACGGCGGAATTTCGCGGGGAGCCTCACCTTGAGGGTCTCGTCGAAGACGACGCCCATCATGCCCTCGACCAGCTCGAGGACGTCGTCGCGCTTCACGAAGGACATCTCTATGTCGATCTGGGTGAACTCGGGCTGGCGGTCGCCGCGGGCATCCTCGTCCCGGTAGCAGCGGGCGAGCTGGAAGTACTTGTCCATGCCCGACACCATGAGGAGCTGCTTGTAGAGCTGGGGCGACTGGGGGAGGGCGTAGAACTTCCCGGGGTAGAGGCGGGAGGGCACGAGGTAGTCGCGGGCGCCTTCGGGCGTGGAACGGATGAAGGTGGGCGTCTCGATCTCGTAGAAGCCCTGGCCGGAGAGGTACTTGCGCACGGACAGCGCCACCTCGTGGCGGAGCCGGATCTTCCTCTGCATCGAGAAGGAGCGCAGGTCGAGGTAGCGGTACTTGAGGCGGAGGTCCTCCTTCGCGTCGGTCTTCTCGTCGACCATGAAGGGGAGGGTCTCGCAACGGCTCAAAACCTGGATGGATTCCGCCACGACCTCGATGCCGCCCGTGGCCATGTCGGCGTTGGCCATGGTGTCGGGGCGGGCGCGGACACTGCCCTTGATCGCGATGCAGTACTCGTATTTGAGCTCGCCAGCGACGGACTTCAAGGCCTCAGCCGCGTCGGCGTCGACGACCACCTGAGTCACCCCATAGCGGTCACGGAGGTTGATGAAGGTGATGGGACCGTGCTCCCGTTTTCGATGGACCCAGCCATTGAGGACGACGTTCTTGCCGGCATCGGGGGCGCGGAGCTCTCCACAGGTGACGGTGCGCTTCAAGTATTCCATGGGAATGCATTCTATACGAGGTGGAAAGGGACTGGCAAGGTCGTTGCCGCTCAGGGGGCGTGGCCGAAATACATGGGTTCCCAGACGGCGGAGGGCTCGGTGGCGCTGCCCGTGTCCTTGGGGCCCGTCGTGGCGCAGCCCGCCATGATGGCGACGATTCCCGCCAGCGTGAGCGCCGAAGAGCGTGCGCGCAACGAAGCCATGGCGCCTCCTTGTTCAGTCCAGCTCTCCCGAGTCGAGCCTTTGGGCGAATTCGACGCCCACGCCTATGGCCAGCTCGAGGACTTCGGGGCTGACCGCCTCGATCGTGTCGCCGAGCGTGTGGTAGGAATCGCCTCGCGCTTCGTTCGACCACTGCATGCCGATGAGGGTCGTCGCCCTCACGCCCTTCTTGGCTAGCTCGGCCGCGTCGGTGCCGCCCGTGAGGAAGGCTATGGGCTCAACCGGTGCCGCGACGCCGCGTTTCCTGGCGGCTTCCGCGCAGGCCTGCGCCGCGACGGCGCTCAAGGGGACACTGCCGTTGAGGTCGCTCGAGAGGAAGCGGGTGTCCTGGGCCTTGTAAAGGCAATCCATATTATAGTTCCAGGTGGGCAGCGAGGCGATGTCCCTCGTGTGGGCCTTTGCCCAGGCTCGGGCGCCGCGGAGGCCCGCTTCCTCGGCGTCGAAGCTCACGAAGATGAGCCGGGTCGACTTGAGGCCTGTCCCGGCATCGCGCCTGGCCCTGAAGTGGCCGAGGACCTCGAGGGCGGCGCAGACCGCGGCGAGGTTGTCACCCGCGCCCGGCGTCCCTTCCTTCGCGGCGAATTTCCACAGGGGAAGCACGAGGACGAAAAGGGCGGCGAAGAGGGCGGAGGCCGCGACGAGGACGGTCCTGGCTGGTGAGATGGCCGCCAGCGCGATGGCGGCGACCAGGAAGGCCGCGTAGGTCCCCATGCCGCCATAGAGGCGGAAGCTGTAGAGCTCTGGCCTGTCCACATAGAAATTGAAGATCCTCGCCGAGTCATGGTGGCCGCTGACGATGACCTGGCGCTTTGCCTCGCCCCTGGGTTCGAGGATGGCCGTGACATTCTTTCCGTCCTTGCGCGCGTAGAAGCCGTCGATGAGTTCGCGGTAGAGGAAGAACTCGAGGACGAGGATGATCGCGCCCGCCATGAGGGCGGCCGCCGATGTCCAGGGCGAGAAGGGGAGGGCGAGGAAGGCTGCGATGTAGAGGAAGATCATCACCTTGATGAAGCCGAGGAAGGCTCCGGGCCTCACCACGAATTTGTCAGTCGAGACCGAGTCGGCCAATGGACGGGCCAAGGCGGCGATCTCGTCGGCGGCGGCGTGGCAAGACGGGGATCCCGTGAGCCGCACGCCGAGCCTTGCGATGATGTCTCTGGTCGCCTCGTGCGCAGAGCGCGCTTCTTTCTCGTACATGGAAGTCCCCTTCACCCCGGGCTTGCGGGGCAAGGGAGCATACCATGGAAATGCCTCAGCGGCAGGGGAGCAAAAGCGCTATTTGAGGAAGCGGTCGAGAAAGTCCAGGATCTTGCCCGCATTGGCTGGAGTGTCGAACTGCGAGCCGCCATGCCCCGCGCCCTCGATCTTCTCGAAAATCACCCTGTCCTTCCCGATGGCGGCCGCCAGCTTCCGCGCGAAGTTCACTGACTGCGTGACGGGCACGTTGCGGTCGGCTGTTCCATGTTGGATGCACATTGGCGGCGCCTTGGAGCTGATATAGGCGAGGGGGCTCGCGGCCTCGACCAAGGGCGCGGCTTCTGCGGTGCCGACCACCTTCCCGAGGTAGCGCGACTCGGCGGAGGTCGGCGAGTTGGTCAGGCCCATGACGCCGCTCGTGCCGAGGGCGGCGAACTCGGCATCCATCGTCGAGAACTGGAGGGGGCCGAACCAGTCGACGGCGGCTTGGACGGTGTCGGGGACGCCCGCGTTGCCCAGCGAGGCGTCGTTGAACTTCGCGACCCCGGCCGAGAGGGCGGCCATCGCCGAGAGGTTGCCGCCGGCCGAGCCGCCCCAGGTGGCGAACCTGCCGGGATCCAGGCCGTACTTCGCGGCGTTGGCGCGCAGGAACCTGATCGCGGCCTTGACGTCCAGCACCGCGGCGGGGAAGGGGGCTTCGCCCGAGAGCCGGTAGTTGATCGAGGCGACGGCATACCCGCGCTTGAGGCCTTCCAGCATGGGCGCTATCTGCTCGGACTTTCCGCCGACCAGGAAGCCGCCTCCATGGATCTCGATGATGAGGGGAAAGGGGCCCGGACCGGAGTCGGGGAGGTAAAGGTCGAGCCTTTCCGCCGGCGACGCGGTCGCATAGGCAAGGTCAAGGTGCTTGGTCTTGATCCAGGAGACATCGGTCTTTTGCGGACTGCCTCCTCCCCCAGGCATGAGCCCGCCGGGCGCCGCGCCGGGCGGAGGGGCCATCGCGGGAGCCTCCTGGGCCGGGGCCGCCGCGGCCAGGGCCATCGCGGGAGCCTCCTGGGCCAGGGCCGCCGCGGCCAGGGCGATCACGAAAACGGCGAAGGCGAGTCTTTTCACGGTTGTCTCCTTGTTCTTTGTCCTTGCGCCCATGCTAGCCTGGGATTCCGGAGAAATTCTCAAGACAGTCCCAATGCTTTCCAAATGGGCCTACCTGGCCGGACCCCTCTCTTCCTGGCAGGGACGCTTCGTGTATACTCGAGGCATGGCCCAGCGCATCCTCCTCGTCGACGACGACGCATCGATCATCAAGGCCCTCAGGGGCTATCTGGAACTCGGGGGCTTCGAGGTCCTCGAGGCGGGGGAGGGAGAGGCAGCCCTCTCCCTCGCGCGTTCCGTGGAACCGGACCTCCTCATCCTCGACCTCATGCTGCCCGGCAAGGACGGCTTCGAGGTGACGCGGGCCATCCGCGCCGATCCCGTCCTCAGCCTCACGCCCATCCTCATGCTTACCGCCCGCGTGGATGACGTCGACAAGATAGTGGGACTCGAGATCGGCGCCGACGACTACGTCACCAAGCCCTTCAATCCGCGGGAGGTCGTGGCGAGGGTGAAGGCCCTCCTCAGGAGAAGCGCCGCCCGCGATCTCGCCCGCCGCGTGCTCGAGGCGGGCGACCTTGTCCTCGACCTTGACCGGCGGGAGCTTTTCGTGAAGGGGGAGGCCCTCTGCCTGACGCGCACCGAGTTCAACATCCTCGAGGCCCTCATGAGGAATCCCGGCTACGTGATGCCGCGCGACCAGCTCCTCGAGAAGGCGATGGGCTACGCCTACGAGGGCCTTGGGCGCACCCTCGACACCCATGTGCGGAATCTCCGGAAGAAGATCGAGGCCGATCCGGAAAACCCGGCCTATGTGCGCACGGTCTACGGCATCGGGTACCGCTTCATGGGGGCCGAGCGATGAACCGCCTCTGGCTGAGGATCGGCGCGGGCATAACCCTCTCGCTCTTCCTCGTTTTTTTCCTGCAGTTCCTCTCGATCACCTTCGATGCGCGGCGCCCCGACGGGGATCGGCATTCGCCAGCCGAGGAGGCGGAGATCCAGCGCCGCCTCGTGGACTTTTTCGTCCTGTCGGCGGCGGTGGGGCTAGGGGGAGGGCTCCTCGTCGCGGCGGTCGTCGCCATCCCCCTCCGGCGCATCTCGAGGGCGGCCGAGAGGCTCGGCCAGGGGGACCTTGGCGCCCGCGCGCCCGAACGCGGCGCGAGGGAGTTCGCCGAGCTTGGCCGCAGCTTCAACACGATGGCGGCCGCCCTTGCCCGCTCCGAGGCTGAGCGCTCCAGTCTCTTCGCCGACCTCTCGCATGAGCTCCGCACCCCCCTCGCCGCCCTCGAGGCCAACCTCCAGGCCGCCTTCGACGGCGTGTACGCCCTCGACGCGGGAGGCCTCGCCCGACTCCTCGAGCAGACCCGCCACCTCGGTCGCCTCGTGAACGACCTTCGGGAGCTTTCCCTCTCGGAGGCGGGCCGCCTTCCCCTCGAGTTCGCGACTGTCGATCTTGACCTCCTGTGCCGCGACACCGCCGAGGCCCTTGAGCCCTTGGCCGCGGAACGTTCGGTGCGCCTTGAGGTAGGCGGGCGGGAAAAGGGCGACGGCCAGCCCTCCGCCCCGCCCATGGTCGTGGCCGCGGATGAGACCAGGATCCGCCAGGTGCTCATCAACCTTGTCGCCAACGCGATCCGGCATGCCCGAGAGGGTGGCCGCGTCGAACTCCGCTGCGCGATGGAGGCCGCCGCCACCCCTGGCAAGGGCTTTGCCCTCCTCGAGGTCGAGGACGATGGCCGGGGCCTCACGACCGAGGAACTTGCCCTGGTCTTTGACCGCTTCTACCGCGCCGATTCGTCGCGGAGCCGCGACACGGGCGGCTCCGGCCTCGGCCTCGCGATCTCGAAGGCTCTGGTTGAAGAGCATGGTGGCAGGATAGCGGCGAGGAGCGAGGGGCGGGACAGGGGCGCCATCTTCTCGATCCGCCTTCCGGAATGCCCCCCGGCCTTGTCTCCCGCGGGCCGGCGCGTTAGCTTGTGACCGACGATACATGAACCCAGGAGCCCACCATGCGCCCGAGCGCGATTCCTAGCGACCGCCTCATGAAGGAGCTGGCTTCCACCTCCCTCCTCCGCGACCTCGCCCCCCGCGAGCTCAAGCGCTTCGCCCCCATCTGCGACATCAGGGAATACGGGAACGGCGAGCGCCTCGTCGAGCAGGACTCCCTCGGCCCCGACCTCCACCTCCTCCTCGAGGGCCAGGTCTACAGCCTCCTCCGCCGCCTCGGTGCGACGAACCGCGAGCTCATGGCCGAGCGGGAGTCCGTCGTGACGAGCGCCGACCTCGATCGCCTGCGCTCGACCTTCCCGAAGTCCCTCGAGGACATGCTCGAAGGCTAGTCCCTCCTCCGGAAGAGGCCTGCCAGTGCCGCCAGCGCCAGGGCGGCGGCCTTCGCGGAAGGCCTCGACAAAGGCCAGGTGCCCTGCCCACATGAGGTCGAGGCGGCGGAGGAAGGCCGCGCCCGCGAGGCGCCGCGCCCCTGCCGCGGCCTCGCCCCCTTCCCGCCCTTCCGCAAGCCCGGAGAGGGCGGCCTCGATGGGATCGGGAAGCCTCCCTTCGATGAGGGCCTCGTCCCGGAGGGCGCGGAGGTAGCGGCGATCGAACTCGACGCTGAGGGAATATTTCCGGAGCATGGTCTGGTGGAGGCGGTTCTGCTCCGCCACGATGGATTGCGCCCGCGCGATCTCCCTGAGGACCCGGGGATCCCCGATGGCGCCTTCCTCCTCGCCCTGGGTCCCGGCGGCGGAGGGAGGGCCGGGTCGCCAGGGAGGGGGAAGGAACTCCGGAACGCCGTAGCGGGTGAACTGGGCATCCTCGAGGCTTGCGTGGAAGCGCGTCGATCCGGGGTCGCCCTGGCGGGCCGCGCGGCCGCGGAGTTGGCTCTCCTCCCGCCGCGATCCCCTCCTGCCGAGGCCGAGGACGAGGAGGCCTCCCGCTTCGGCCACGCCCTCCCCGAGGCGGATGTCGACGCCGCCCTCGTTCCCGTCGCCCAGGGCCAGGGCGATGGCGCGGGCGACCGCCTCCGAATCCGGGGGGGATTAGGTGCCGACGAGGACGGGGCGGCCAGCCGCCCTGGCCGCGGCGGCTTCCGCCGCGAGGGCCGTGATGGCGCCTTCCCGTGTCCGATGGATGGAATCCGGAAGGTCGAGGCGGATGGAAGGCAGGTGGGGAGGGACTATGACGGTCATCACCCCGTACATGAGGTGGAAATCCTCGGCGGCCTCGCGCGCGGTGGCGGTCATCGCGCCGAGCCTGGGATAGAGGGCCGCGCGGATGTGAGCCTTCCCTTCGATGCCGATGCCGGCGAGGGACTCGATGGCTTTTGCGCCTTCGGCCGTCAGGGCGACTTTCTCCCCGTGCGTGTCCAGGACCCAATGTACGCCCTCGGACGCCGTCCCCTCGGACGCCGTCCATCGGGGCGCCGCAGTCCTGGGCGAAGTCCTCGCCGGCGATGATGAGTGGGACGCGAGCCTCGTCGAGAAGGACGAAGTCGGCCTCGTCCACGAGGGCAAGGGCAGCGCGCCTCCCGATGAGGAGGGCAGGATCCCTGCACAGGCCGTCGCGAAGGAAGTCAAAACCGAGCTCATGGGCCGTGGCGTACAGGATGTCGGCGCCGTAGGACAGTCGCCGCGCGTGCGCTTCGTCGCTGGAGGCGATGAAGGCGCAGGAAAGACCGAGGAGGGTGTAGAGCGGTGCCATCCAGGCCGCGTCGCGACGCGCCAGGTAGTCGTTGGCAGCGATCACCTGGACCGTGCCGCCGCAGATTGCGTTCAGGGCGGCGCAAAGGGCGGCGCAAAGGGCGGCGCAAAGGGCGGCGCAAAGTGCGGCGCAAAGGGCGGCGCAAAGTGCGGCGCAAAGTGCGGCGCAAAGGGTCTTGCCTTCGCCCGTAGGAAGCTGGACGACCGCCGATTCATCCATGGCGAGGGCGGCCACGAGCTGGCCTTCGAAGGGCTCGAGGCCCAAGGCCCGCCTCGAAGCCTTCCGTGCGAGGGCGAGGGCCTCGGGGACGCGCGCCGCGCCTTCCTTGAACCGCGTGACGGAGGCGCGGAAGGCCGCGTCTCCCTGGCCAGCGAATCCATGGCGTTCGGAAAGGGCAAGCGTTTTCCGAAAGGGCAAGCGTTTTCCGAAAGGGCTCGAGGCCGTCATATATGGGGAGGCCATAGGCCCGTTCGAAGATTGTCGGCAATTTCATGGCTGCTCCTGTGCCCTTGGCACGGCGCTCGGCGTACTGCGTACTGCTGTGGGCGGGAAAAGGGGAGGATCAGCGCGCGGCGGGGGGAGCGCGGGCGGCCGATGCCCGGGACCTTCCGGGCCGTGGTGCCGGGAGAAGCCATTCGACCGCGACCGTGGCCACGAAGGTGAGGACAAGGCCCCTGAAGACCAGGGCGGCGAGGAGGTCCAGGCTTCCGGTCCGCGGCGCGGAGGCGAGAAGGAGGACGGCGACCACGATGGCGGCCACCGACAGGATGAGGATGGCCTTCCCGGCCTTTCCCGCTTTCCCGGCTTTTCTCGGCATGGAGCCAAGATACCCATATCGCCGTAGAGGCGGCAAGGGCAATGGCCCCGCTATCCTTGCGTCCGGACGGGACGGGCATTATGCTCCAATGCATGAGTATCAGGTTGCATTCAGAAGGTGGAGCCGGCGAAGTGACCGGATCCAAGCATGTCCTCACGGTCGATGGCGCACGCTGCCTCATCGATTGCGGGGCTTTCCAGGGAAGGCGGGAACAATCTGAGCGGAAAAACCGGGCCCTCGTGCCCGATCCGGAAAGCATCGCCTCCGTCATACTCACCCATGCCCACTTCGACCATTGCGGCATGCTGCCCCTCCTGGCAAAGCGGGGCTACCGGGGCAACTTCTACGCGACGCCCGCCACACGCGACCTCGCGAGCGTGGTCATGATGGACTCCGCCGCGATCCAGTCCCGCGACGCCGAGTACCTGGGCAAGCAGGCCGCCAAGCGCGGCGAGAATTTCGATTGGAAGCCCATATACGAGGAGGAGGACGTGGTCAAGGCCATGGGGCAGTTCGTGACGGTGTCGTACAACCGTCCACTCCCCATCGGCGATGGCATGCGCATCGAGCTTTTCGACGCCGGCCACATCCTCGGCTCGGCGATCTGCCGCATGTCCGCCCGCGACCGTTCCGGCCGCGACGTCTCCATCGGCTTCACCGGGGACCTCGGGCGCAAGGGCAAGCCCATCATCCGCGACCCCGACCCGATCCCCGGCGTCGACTACCTCGTCATGGAGGCGACCTACGGCGACCGGCGCCACGAGTCAACGGAGGACGCGATGGACCGCCTCGCCACCGTCGTCAGGGAAACGGCCGCGCGCGGCGGGAACATCATAATACCCGCCTTCGCCATCGAGCGCACCCAGGAGCTGGTCTTCTATTTCCACATGCTCCTCGACCAGAAGAAGATCCCCGATATTCCCATCTATGTGGATTCTCCCATGGCGATCAACGCCACGAGCATCTTCATGATCCATCCCGAATGCTATGACGAGGAGACCCATGCGGCCTTCTCGAAGCACCACGAGAACCCCTTCGGCTTCAACGCCCTCCATTTCTCCTCGAGCGTGGCCGATTCCAAGCGCATCAACGACCTCAAGGAGCCGGCGATCATCATCTCCGCGGACGGCATGTGCGAGGCCGGCCGCATCCAGCACCATCTCATGCACAACATCTCGGATTCCCGCAACACGATCCTCATCGTGGGCTACATGGCCGACCATACCTTGGGGCGCCGCATCAGGGAAGGGGAGAAAGAAGTCCGCATCCACGGGGACGTCTTCAAGGTCCGCGCCCGCGTCGAGGAGATCAACGCCTTCAGCGCCCACGCCGACTACCAGGAATCCTGGGAATGGCTGGATTCCCTAGACCGTTCGAGGCTCAAAAAGGTCTTCCTGGTCCATGGCGAGCCTTCCGGCCTCAGCCACATGGAGCTCTTCCTCCGCGGGAAGGGGATCCCCGCCGTCCAGGTGGTGAAATACGGCGAGGTCTACGACCTCTGACCATTTTCCGCAGGCCGTGATATGCTGGCTGTCATGCACGCCGACAGCAACCTGCCCTGGTTCGAGCTTCCCCTCGAGGTGAGGGACTACGAGCTCGACATCCAGGGCATCGTAAACAACGCCAACTATTTCCATTATTACGAGCACGCGCGGCACGCTTTCATCCATAGCCGGGGCCTCGATTTCGCCGCGATGCACGCGCGTGGCCTCGACTCCGTCGTCTACCATGCCGAGATCGACTATCGCGAGTCTCTGCGCTCGGGTGACCGCTTTACGGTCCGGGTGCGGGCCTGCCGCGAGGGAAGGCTCAAGCTGGTCTTCGAGGAGGTGATCATGAAAGCCGGTGGCCGTGAAGCCTCATCGGCCCGCTTTGTCGTGGCCATGACCCGCGGGGGCAGGCCTGTCCCGGTCCCTAGCGATGTCGTGGCCGCCCTCGCTAGCGATGTCGTGGACTCCCTCGCCACCAAGGCATGACGATGTTCTTCATCTCGAAGCTTGTGACCTTCCTCGTCCTTCCCCCCGCCGTCCTCATCCTGGCCTTCCTTGCCTCGACCATCCTTTTCCTCGCGGGCAAGAAAAGGGCGGGGGCCGTCCTGTCCCTGGGTGCCCTGGTCCTCCTCACCGCCCTCTCCCTGCGCGTCGTGTCCGACGCCCTCATCCGGCCCCTCGAGGACCGGCATGCCCCCCTCCGCTCGATGGCGGAGGCCGGAACCGCAAGCGATGGGAGGCTGGTTGTCGTGCTCGGGGGAGGCTACGTCGAGCGCTCGCCCGAGGAAGGGATGAAGGCGAGCCTAGGTGAGGAGCCCGTGAAGCGCCTCATGTACGGCTATCGCATCGCACTTGCGTCCGGCCTTCCGCTCGCCTTCACGGGAGGGCGTGTATTCGACGGGCGCGAGGTGGAGAGCGAAGCGGAGGCGGCGCGGCGCTTCCTTGTCGAGAACGAGATGACCATCAAGAGCGAATACGAAGGGGAAAGCCGGACGACCCTCGAGAACGCGCGCAACATAGCCGCGAAATTCGGGCCGCGCGAAGTGGTCCTTGTCACCTCGGCCTACCATATGCCGAGGTCGGTCCTGTCCTTCCGGCGCTACGGCATGAAGGTCCTTCCCGCTCCCACCGACTACAAGGCGGGGCGTTCACGGCCCGTCATCGCCGATTTCCTTCCCACCTCGGCGGCCTTCGGCAATTCGTGGAAGGCCCTGCATGAATACCTGGGCCTTGTCGGATACCGGGTCGCCTCGGGCCTGGGCGTCGGCCCCTAGCACATCGCGTCGAGCTTGTCCACGCGCCTCTGGTGCCGGCCGCCCTCGAAAGGCGCGGCGAGGAAGGCGTCCACCATCGCGGTGACGGGGACGGCATAGTCCACGCGCCCGCCCAAGGAAATGAAATTGGCGTCATTGTGCCGCCTGCAGATCTCCGCGGTGAAGAGATCGAAGACCTGGGCGCAGCGGATGCCGGAGACCTTGTTCGCCGCTATGGAAATGCCGATGCCCGAGCCGCAGCACAGGATGCCCAGGTCATAGCCGCCCTTATTGTACTCGTCCGTGGCCTTTATCGCCATGTCCGGGTAGTCGACGGAGGTCTCATCGTTCACCCCCAGGTTTTTCACCTCATGTCCGGCGCGGACGAGGTGCTCCAGGATCTCCTGCTTGAGGGCCACAGCCCCGTGGTCGTTGGCTATCACTATATGCATGGTTCCACTATAGCCGTCCGGACTTGCCGCGGACAAGGCCGCCGGCCGTTCCAGGCCGCCGGCTTCAATCGGGGATGCAGGATCCGTGCGTTGAATGGCCAAAGGAGGCCCGCATGGCCGTCTTCCTCCCCCTGGTTCCCCTCGGCCTGACCCTAGGCCTGGCGCTTTTTTCCTGCGCCCCCGTCGTGGTCGAGAGCATCCTTCCCAAGTCCGACATGAAACCGCCCTCCCTCCTCAAGGCCGGCCCCGTGGATGAGTCGACCTATGTCCTTGGCTTCGATGAGGCGGTGAAAGCGGTCGATTCCACCTTCTGGCTCGAGTCGGGAGTTGGAAAGGGATTGCCGGGAACCGCTGCGCGCTCGTCCGCGGGCAGGGCGGCCAAGGCCGCGGCTTTTCCGGAAGTCAACGCTGTCTCCGCAGCGCCTGCAAGCGAGCTTACCCTCGCCTTTTCTCCGGCCCTGGACCCCGGGGCCGAGTACCGCCTGACCGGCGAGGTCGAGGACGAAAAGGGCAATCGGACCGGATTCCTCCTCTCTTTTTGCGGCTACAATCCCAAGCCGCCTGAGCTTGTCCTTTCGGAGATCCAGACCTCGAAGAACTCGTCCAAGAGCAATCCCCATCGGGACTTTGTGGAGCTCCTTGCCTTGTCGGCAGGCAATTCCGGCGGGGTTGAGCTTTCCTGGGCCAGCAGCGTGAAAGTCCTGAGCTTCCGCTTGCCGCCTGCGACCATCAAGGCCGGTGACTTCCTTGTCGTCCACCTTGCCCCCGAAGGCCTTTCGACGGAGCTGGACGAGGTCGGAACCGGACTTGGGCTGGCCAAGGCCGTCGACGCGACCGACGCGGGGCGCGATTTTTTTACAGCCTTGGGGGGCCTGCCCGATGCCACCGGCATCGTGGTGATTAGGCAAAGGCCCGGGGCCGAGGTTTGCGACAGCTTTTTTTACGCGGAGGAGGCCAAGGCAGGCCCTATTCCCGAGGGCAAGCTCATGGACCTTGCGATGGAGCTGAAGAAGGGCGGAAGCTGGCAAGCGGAGGGCGGGGCGCCGCGTTTCGAGGACGCCTACCGCTGGAAGCCGTCGAGCTCCCGTTCCCTCATCAGGTTGGACCACCGGGGGGGACCCTTGTCATGGGGCCTTTCCGCGAGCGGTGGCCAAAGCCCGGGAAAGGCCAATTAGCCCGGACTAGACGAGGTCCTTGAAGAGGGCCTCTATCTCGTGCTTGGGCAAGGCACCGAGCTTCTGCCTGACCATCTCCCCGCCCTTGAACACGAGGAGGGTAGGGATGGAAACGATGCCAAAACGATTGGCCAAGTCGGGTTCAGCGTCGACATTGACCGTGCCGACCTTCAGCTTCCCGGCATAGGTCTGGGCCAGCTGCTCGACGGAGGGAGCTATCATGCGGCAGGGCATGCACCATTCCGCCCAGAAGTCCACGAGGACGGGCATCTCGGATGCCGCCACTTCGGCTTCGAAATTGGCGTTGGTTATGATTGTTTCAGAGCTCATGCTGTCTCCTCGAGGGGCTTCTGGCTTCAGGGCTTTCTCTACGTGGCATCCCGAAGAATATACGGCACATCAACGGGGCTCGTCAAAGGCAAGTTGTTTCTTTTCCCCCGCGACGGCAGCGCCGGCTTTCATCCCGAGGAGCTTGGCGACAGTCCCTGATGCTTCTCCCGATCGGTCTTGATCCAGGCGGGTTCCTTCAGAGTGAGGGCGAGGGCCAGGATCACGAATAGGAGCGCGACGAAACACAGGAGGGGGAGGGCCGAGGAGCCCGTAAGCCGTCTGAGGGGCTCCATGGCGTAGACGAGGACGACTGATACCTGGCCCGCGAGGGAGATCAGGCCGTTCGAGGTGCCTTCAGGGGTGGGAAGGGCGATCTCCGAGGCGTACTGGGTCCCGGTCGGGAAGACCGAGACGAGGAAGAAGCCGAGGACAAAGCTCGACGCCGCCAGGAGGGGGAAGGTCTGGGTGAGGGCAAGCCCTATGAGGCCAGGTATCGAGCCGACTATGCCCAGGACGATGAAGGGGCGCCTCTTGCCGAACTTGTCCGAGAGGGCGGGCAGGATGACCGAGCCGATGACGCCCGCCACGAGCATGATGGCCCCCAGGAGGCCGGCCTGCTCCGAGTCGAGGCCCCGCGGGCGCACAATGCTCTCAACCCAGGTGGTGATGCCGTTGAAGATGCCAAAGCCGACAAAGGCGATCGCGAGATAGCGTCGGAAGTGCTTCATCTTGAGGGCGTTCTTGAGGCCGTCGAGCATCAGGGCCCTTTCCGCCTCCGCCGAGGCGTCGGGTGGAGTCGCCGGTTTTTCCTTGCCGAAGGCGATGAATATGAGGGCAGTCACCGAGGCGGTCACGCCATACATGAGCTGGACCTGGGGTATCGTCCTGCCCGTCGCCAGCATTGGCGTGAGGACGAGGCCGATAGCGGTGCCGACAAGGTTTGCCAGGGTGATGAGGCCGACCGCCGTGGCCCTTTCGCCCGAGGGGAACCAAAGGGCCGAGACCTTGGTCCACGAGTTGAGGAAGAAGGGCTGGGCGGCCGCCATGCCGATGCTCGCCACGAGGACGAGGCCGAAGCTGTCATGGGCCAGCCCGCGCACTATTCCGCAGGCAGCGAAGATCACCGAGCCAAGGACGACCATGGGATAGAAGCCGAAGCGGTCGATAAGCCAGGATATGGGGATGGAGAGCGGCACGAAGGCGATCATGAAGACCATCGCCAGGAAGCCAATCTGCAACTCCGATACGTGGTAGAAGACCGCCGCGGCCCCCGTGATGGGTGCGTACGCTATCCATAGGAGCTGGACCGTAAGGTTGACCAGCATGTAGGCGGCAAGGACAATCCAGCGCCTTCCGTAGACTCGATAGCCGCTCTTTTCCATTCCGACCCACTTTCCTGCCCATCGGGGCTTCATCCAGGCTTTTAGCCGCCCAATGGGGCGGGCTCAACAATATAGCATGGGAGGGATACAGGAGCGGCCATCCGCCCGGGCGGGCAAAAATCGAGATTGTGCCGGCTGGGCACTTACCGGGTATATGCCTCCGGGCCCCCTTCCCATCTTGGGTCAGGGCTTCCTTTTCAGGTAGGGCCGGTACTTCTTGTCAGAGAAGGCGATGTGGCTGGTGAGCCAGGTCCGCAGGAAGCCGAGGAGCTCCTCGCCCACCTCGGCCTTGCCGACCGCGAAGGCCAGCTCGAACTCGGCCACCTTGGCGACGAAGGCCGCATGTTCGGCCTTGTGGACCATGGAGCCGGGGTAGGCGAATTCGTCGAAAAGCCTTTCCTCGAGCGCGAAATGCTCCTTCGAATAGCTGTCCAGCTCCCGGACTATGTCGCCCAGGAAGCGCTTGTCCTTCATCGCCAGGCGGGCTTCGTCCAGCCGGTTGATCTTCTCGACGAGGACACGGTGCTGCGCGTCGATCTGTGGAATGCCCACGCTGAGGGCCTCGGTCCATTCGATGAATCCCATTGCACGTCCCTGTTGTCCGCTTCAGCCCGCCGCGGCGCAGCTCGGACACGTGCCGATACAATAGAGCTGAACGAGGTCCGCCGTGAAGCCCCGCGGCAGGCGTGGGCTGATCCCTCCCGCCTTGACGGGGAAATCGTAGACGCCACCGCAGGCGCGGCAGCGGAAATGGCCGTGTTCGCTCGTGTCGCCGTCGAAACGCGACTGTACGCCGTCGATGCCCAGGGACAGGGCAAGGCCCTCCCTCACGAAAAGGCCCAGGGTGTTGTAGACGGTGGTGCGGGAGAGGGTGGGCAATCCCGGCGACAAAGCCCGGTACACGGCATCGGCGGAGGGGTGCTCCTTGGTCCCGCGGAGGAAATCAAGGATGAGGATCCGCTGCGGGGAAGGCCGAATGCCGCGTCCGGAAAGCAGTGCAGCCGTATCGCTCATCGTTCCATCCTTGGAAAGGGGGCCTTGGAAAGGGGGCCTTGGAAAGGCCCTCATGCGCTATTTCGGGAAGTACCGCCCCAAGAGTCCGCGGAAGGCGGACCCATGGCGGGCCTCGTCCTTGCACATCTCGTGGACGGTGTCGTGTATCGCGTCGTAGCCGAGCTCCTTGGCGCGCTTGGCGAGCATGAGCTTGCCTTTGCAGGCGCCCGCTTCGGCGTCGGCGCGGAGCTGGAGGTTCCTTTTCGTGTCGGCGAAGACCACTTCGCCCAGGAGCTCGGCGAACCGGGAGGCGTGGTCGGCTTCCTCGTAGGCGATGCGTTTGTAGGCTTCGGCCACTTCCGGAAGGCCTTCGCGGTCCGCCTGGCGGGCCATGGCGAGGTACATGCCGACCTCGGTGCATTCGCCCATGAAGTTGTCCTTGAGTCCCTGGACAACTTCGGCATCCAGGCCCTGCGCCACGCCGACCTTGTGCTCGTCCGCCCAGGCCGCCCCGGCGGTGGCGGACTTTTCGATGAACTTGTCCTTGGGGGCGCCGCACTGGGGGCACTTGGGCGGGGGCTCGGCGCCTTCAAAGACATAACCGCAGACCGAACACACGAAGGTTTTCATGGCTTCTCCTCTCTGGTTGGTAAAGTTTGGAAACGATACAGAAATGAAATGATTACAAAATAGACTAGCATCTGCTCGCGGCTTTGGCAAGGAGGATTCGGCTCGCGGCCTTCGCGTCCCGAACCATGCCGTTGGTGGAGAGGAAGGCCGCGCGCGGTCTGGCTCCTCCTGCAAGCGGCACTTGCTTCCCCAGAGGCCGCAGGTAGAGGTCCATGATGCGGGGGGTCGCAGAGGCGATCGCCTGGGCCAGGTTGCGCGTGGTGCCGGCGCCGGAAAAAACATGGCAGCGCGCCAGCTTCGCTATCATGCTTCCTTCCCTTCGGCCAGGAGGCGGTGCACAATCCTCCCGAGGCGGGCCAGGTCCTTTTCGGTCTTCTCCGACCACGCGCCGGCCGAGAGGCGGACATAGTCGGTGTGCTTGTGCGAGGGGGAGAATATCGAGCCGGGGGCAATGGTGATGCGCGATTTCACCGCCTCGCGGTAGAGGACCATGGAGTCGATCCCCGCCGGAAGGCGGACCCAGAGCAGGTAGCCGCCCTGCGGGCGCGCGATGCGGGTGCCTTCCGGAAAGTGCTCCTCGATGGCCCGCGTCATCCTGGCCACCTTCTGGGCGTAAGCCCGGCGGATCTTCCGCAAGTGCAGGTCGTAGCCGCCGCTGGTGAGGTAGCGGGCTATCGTCAACTGGGGAAGGACACTCGTCCCGCTTCCTATTGCCATCTTGAGTTTCCGGACATCCTCGAGCCAGCGACCCGGCGCGAGCCAGCCCAGGCGGTAGCCTGGGGAGATGTCCTTCGAGAAGGAGGAACACAGGAGGACGTTGCCGGTCGCATCATAAGCCTTGGCTACGCTCGGCCGCCTTTCCCCGAAGTAGAGCTCTCCGTAGATGTCGTTCTCGATGAGGGGGATGTCCTTGCGGGCCAGGAGGTCCACGAGGATGTGCTTGTTCGCGTCCGGCATGCAGGAACCCAGGGGATTCGAGAAGTTGGTCATCGCGATCACCGCACGGACCGGATGGTTCTCCAGGGCGAACTCCAGGGCTTCGAGCGAGAGTCCCGTCTCGGGGTTCGTCGGTATCTCGAGGGCCTTGAGGTGGAGTGCCTCGAGTATGAGGAGGATGCCGAAATAGGTCGGCGATTCGATGGCCACCAGGTCCCCGGGATCGCAGGTGGCCTGGAGGGCCAGGGCGAGGGCTTCCGTGCAGCCGGCGGTGATCACGACTTCGTCCGGCCCGAAGGAGCAGCCGAAGCCGAAGGCGCGCTGGGCAATGGGCACACGCAGGGCTTCCGTGCCTTCGGGATAGAAGGAGGTATCGAGGTCGAAGGCCCCTTCCCGCGCCAATTCCCCCACGATCCGGTTGAGCCTCGCCATGGGGAGGAGCCCGACGTCGGGGGAGGCCGCGCCGAATTTCGCGAAGTCGGGGTCCTGGGTATCGCGGAAGAGCTGCATGGAGAAGTCGTCGATATTGACGCTTGTCGGGTCCTCGCGGGCGGGGGATGGGTCGGCTTCGAGGGTGCGGCTCCTGGGGCGGAATTTGACATAGTAGCCCGATTGGGGGCGGGCCTCGATGATGCCCCGGGTCTCGAGGAGGCGGTAGGACTGGAGGATGGTCGAAAGGCTCAAGTTATGCTGTTCGGCGGATTCCCTCAGGGCCGGAATGCGGCTGCCCTCCGGAAAGGTCCCGGCTTCGATCTGCTCCTGGAGCTCAGCCGCAAAGCGCTCATAGAGAGGAATTTTTGTAGCCATTTCATCTCCTCGCGAATTATCGCTCCATATTGTCCTATCCGCGAAATACGAGACTCAAGCCAGAAGACAGTACAGTCTGCGAAGAATGCAAGCATAACAGTTGAAAAATAATCGAACTGCTATGTTGATAATTTCGTTTTTCTGGCTCTGTTATTGTACTCCTCCTTTTCACTATAGTATAGGTGCGGGGCAAAAAAGCCCTTGCACGAATTGTCCAAAGGAGGAAAGCATGAACCGCAATCCTATGAAGATAAGTGCCATTCTCGAGGTTGTCAGCCCCCAGGCCCGGGCCTTTTCCGGAAGGAGCGTGGTCGCATCGCGGCCTACAACCCTCAAGGCCGTGAACGGCAAGACCCTTGTCTGTGTCGAAGGCAGCCTCTGGATAACCCAGGAAGGGGACATGGTCGACCATATCCTTTTCGCCGGCGAGGGCTTCAACCTGAAAGGCCGCGGCGCTGTTGTCATAAGCTCCTTTTCCCAGGGCAGTTACGTCCTCGACTAGGGGCGATTCCTTCCCGCGACTTCCGGCTTGACCGGAAGCGCGGGTCGGGGCAGACTCTCTCCACGTGCCGCCATCGGGCGGCCACGAACAAGGAGAAGCCATGGCCCTCGAGCTCCCGAAAGATGCCCTGTCGGTCCTCGACTGGGGTTGGAACCGTTTCAAGCCCCACTATGACAGGCTCGCCACGCGGACCCTCAGCGCCGCAAACCTGGCCGAGTGGATGTCAGAATGGACAGCCCTCTCTTCCCTCGTCTCCGAAGTCGGCGCCAGGTTCAAGGTCGCCCTCGACCTTCACGCGGACGACTCCGCCCTGGAGTCCCGCTATACCACCTTTCTCGAGCATGTAGGCGAGCCCGCCCAAGCTGCCGAGCAGGATCTCAAGGAAAAGCTCCTTGCCAGCGCCCTGGAGCCCGAGGGCTTCGCCATCCCCTTGCGGAACATGCGCGCGGAAGCGGCCCTTTTCAGGGCGGTGAACCTCCCCTTGGCCACGGAACACGAAAAGACCGCCCTTGAATACGACAAGGTTGTCGGCTCAAGGACCGTCAGCTGGAACGGCAAGGAGGAGACGGTCACCGGCCTTGTGGGCGAGCTTTCCGGGGCATCGCGCGAAACCAGGGGAAAAGGCTGGCGGCTCGCCATGGACCGTGTCCTCGCCGACTCCGGCGCGATAGACAAGGTCTGGACAAGCCTCATGGGCATCAGGGGCAAGATCGCGCGGAACGCGGACTGCGCGGACTTCCGCGAGTACACATGGAAGCAGCGGCTCCGTTTCGACTACTCGCCCAAGGACTGCGAGACCTTCAGGAACGCCATCGAGAAGGCTGTCGTCCCCGCCGCGGCCCGTGTCTACGAGCGCCGCGCCAAGCGCCTTGGCCTCACCGCCCTGCGGCCCTGGGACGTCTCCGTGGACGTGATGCGCCAGACCGACATCAATGTCGATTCCTTCGGCAGGCCGCCCTTGCGGCCCTTCACCGACGTGAAGGACCTCGAACCGAGGATCGAAGGCGTCTTCGACAGGGTCGATCCCCGGCTAGGCGGCTATTTCCGGACCATGAGGAAGGAAGGCCTCTATGATCTTGCCAATTATAAAGGCAAGACGCCGGGCGCCTATTGCACGGGCTTCAACACCGCGCGCCGCCCCTTCGTCTTCATGAACGCGGCCGGAGGCGCGGGGGACGTGGACACACTTCTCCACGAGATGGGCCACGCCTTCCATGCGTTCCGCGTCTACGAGAACCCGGCCCTCGCCTATTTCCAGCTCTGGGACTATCCCCTGGAATTCGCCGAGGTCGCCTCCATGGGCATGGAGCTCCTGGGCTCGCCCTACCTGACCGAGGCCCAGGGCGCCTTCTACACCGAGGAGGAATCGGCGCGCGCGGCCATCATGCACCTGGAGCAGTTCCTCCTCTTCTGGCCCTTCATGGCCGTCGTGGATGGCTTCCAGCACTGGGCCTACGAGGCGGGACCCGCGGGCGCGGACGCCCAGGCCTGCGACGCCGCCTGGTCACGCCTTTGGGACCGCTTCATCCAGGGTGTGGACTGGAGCGGCCTGGAGCGGGCCAAGGCCAAGGGCTGGCAGCGCAAGCTCCACCCCTTCCATTATCCCTTCTACTATGCTGAATACGGTTTCGCGCAACTCGGCGCGGTGCAGGTCTACAGGAATTCCCTGGCTGACCGCAAAGGCGCTGTCACGTCCTACCTCCACGGCCTTTCCCTCGGCGGCAGCGTGACCCTCCCCGAGCTCTTCAAGGCCGTGGGGGGACGCTTCGCCTTCGACGCAGCTTCCCTCGGGGAGGCCACGGACTTCATCGAGGAGCGCATCGCGATCGAGGAGAAAAGGCTCAACTGACCCGGGCCGTAGGCGATGCCTGGTTGCCGGGCCAGCAGGTCGGCGTCCAGGATGGGCTGGCTTCCGCGGGGGACGGCGTGGCCATGGTCGGGGCGGCTCCGGGAGGGGCACCGGCCGGCCTCGTGCCATCCTCCGACCCGGGCCTTTGTCCGGCGGCGCGCCGCTCGATCGCGTTCTTGCGCTCGCGAAGGACCTTGAAGCCGCCGCGGACCTGCGCCGCGCGGAAAAAGTCCTGGGCGCTCTCCCTATGGAAGCGCGAGAGGAACTGCCCGACGCTCAGGCCGGGCCTGGCCGGCAGGGCGAGGATGGCGGGATTGTCCTTCGCGATCTCCTCGAGGGCGGTGATCCGCGCCGCCACGCGCTCTATGGCGCCTAGGAGTTCCTTGGCGGCCTCGAGGCGTTTCGCGACCCGTGCCATGTCCTTGTCGAGCTCCTCTGGATTCCCCAGGGGAGCCTTGCCTTTCTGGCGCTCCGCCTTCCAGGCTTGCAGGTCCTTGTCGGCCTCCATCAAGCGCAAGGCCTTGTCGAGTTTCCCCTGGAGTTCGAGGTAGCGCGAGACGAGGATGGGCGCGGTCCTGGCCGCGTTCCGGCGGAATTCGTCCTCCCTGTCGGAGAGCCATCCGTCACGGAATTTCCCATAGGCCTCGAGTGCCACTGCCCGGCGCTCAAGTCGCGCGCCGATGCGCTTTTCCACGATCTGCCCAGGGACCGCCAAGGTCGAACTCCCTTCGGAGTCGCAGGAGACCGCCCCCTCCGTGCAGGCCACGATGAGTGCGCCGTCGGGCGAGGTCGTCACCTCGAATTCGGTCCCCCGCACGCCGCAGGAGGTGTTGTCGGTGGTGACCGTCAGTCCTGGCGAACCCACGAGCTTCCTGACCTTGAGCGCCACCTGCCCCGCGATGAGGTCGGCCTGGTTTTGCCGTTCGCCTCCGAGCATGTCGAGCCTGAGGTAGAGCGAGGATTTCTGGCCGAGGGTAAGGCTGCCGCGCATCCCTGTCTCCGGGGAGAACTCGATGGTGACCCTTCCTCCTGTCCCGGTGGCCAGGTAGTCGTCGTCGAAGATCGGGTCGCCGATGTCCTTGGCCGCGACCGGCTGGCCGTCCCGGCTGAGGGTGAAGGGACCGCTCGTGTAGACGATGGTGGCGAGCGGGGCTTCCGCGGCGATGGTCACGGAAGGAGCGGCAACGCTGGCCGCCGCGGCGGTGAAAAACAAGGCGAGCAAGGCCAGGGCCGGGCGATGCCGCCGGGTTATGCGACGCATCTCCCTACGGCTTCCAGATGAGCTTGAAGGCGCGATCGCAGCCCGCCGGCGGATCGGAGAGGGACTCGAAGGAGATGTCGGGCATTCCCTCGCAGGCGTCGCGCACGGCGCCCGTCACGAGAATCTCCCAGGCCTTGGCCCGGTCCTCGCCGAGCTTGCTGGCGGCGTTGACCTCGGTGCCGTAGACATCGGCATCGCCGATCCTGAGCATACGCCCCTGTCCCAGGCCGATGCAAAGGAGGACCTTGTCCTCTTCCGGCTTGTCCCGGTCGTAATCGGCCAATGTCCTCTGCATCGCGAGCGAACACTGGACCGCCTTGCGCGGATTTCGGAAGATCACGAGGAAGCTGTCGCCTTCCACCTTGAGGAGGATGCCGTCGCTCTCGTTGATCACGGGGAGGAGGAGCCGCTCGGCCTCGCAGATCGTCTGGAGGAAGTGGATGATGCCGAACTCGGCCACGCGGCGGGAGAAGCCGGAGAGGTCGGTGAACATGACGCACCATTCTTCCCCGAAAAGGTCCCAGATCCGCTCGTCGATGAGCTTCTTGTCGGCTCCCGGCTCGAGCCTCCTCCGGATGAGATCCTCGAGGCGATCCTGCGACGCGCCTGTCTGTATGATGTGCCGAGTGTTCATGCTTCCCCCCTGCCTTCCCTGAGTATACGTCGATGGATCAGGGCCTTCCAGCCTGTGCCTGGCCGAAACCGGTCCGGTGCTTGTGAAAACGCGGGAAGCGCCTACACTTGGAACATGCTTGCCCGCCGCTTTCGCCTTCGTCCCCTCCTCCTCGCCCTCCTGTATTCCCTCTCCACCATCGCGGTCCAGGCCACGGACCGGCTCGTGCGCCTCGGCTACTATGACGCGAAGCCTTCATGCTTCCGGGACGATGCAGGCCAGCCCGCGGGGATCTTCATCGAGGTGGCCAAGCTCGTGGCGGCGCGCTTGTCGTGGCGCATCGAATACCGCTACGGGACCTGGGACGAACTCCTGGACGGCCTGCGGACCGGTACCCTGGACCTGGTACCGGCCATCGTGAGGACGGAGGCGAGGGAATCCTTCGCCCTGTTCACGAAGGAATCCGTGATGACGGACTGGGGCGCCGTCTACGCGCGTCGAGGCCAGGACAGGATAGGGTCCATCCTCGAACTTGAAGGGCGCAGGGTCGGTGCCCTTGAGGAAGACTACTGGTTTTCGGGTTCGGGCTCGCTCCAGGATCTCTGTCGGGCTTTCGGCGTGACTCCCGGCTATCGATATTATCCCGACTATTCGAGCCTCTTTCACGCGCTCGGCAAGGGCGAAATCGATGCCGCCGTGGCCAGCAATTCGCTGGGCATCATCTGGGAGCCCCTCCTCCCCATCGCCGCGACCTCGGTGATCTACAATCCGATAGAGTTGCGCTTCGCGGCCTCGCGGGCGGCTCCCGGAGCCCCGGCCCTCGCGCTCGCCCTGGACTCGGAGATACGCTCGATCAGGCAGGAAGACCCCAAGGCCTTGCGCGATATCCTGGGCGTCTGGCAGGTGCCGACCCGGAAGGAGTACGAGGCCCCGCGATGGCTCCTGTGGGCCTTGGGCGCGCTCTTCCTGGTCGCGCTGGCACTCCTCATTGTGGCGGTCGTGGAGGTCTTCGCCCTCAGGCGCTCGAACGCCCAGACCGTGGCTGCCCTCGAAAAGCTCCGGGACGCCAGCGCGGCCCTCGAGCTGTCGCTCGGGGAAAAGGAACTCCTCGTCCACGAGCTGTCACACCGCGTCAAGAACAACCTCCAGCTTGTCTCGAGCCTCCTCAGCCTTGCTGCCAGCGAGGGGAGATCCGGGGATGCGGCGACGGTCCTCGCGGAGGTCGGCGACAAGGTCTTCGCCCTTGCGCTTGCCGAAGAGGAGATCCACCGGAGCATCGCCATCGGGCAGGATGCCGTGGAGGGCCTCGTCGATTCCCTCGTCCGCCGCATCTGCGCCGGCAAGGGGGTGGATCCGGTCTCCTTCTCCCGGCGGATCGACCTCGCCTGCGGGAAGATCGATTCGAGCATCTGCGCTCCTCTTTCGATAATCCTGGGCGAGCTGGTCCTCAATGCCTGCATGCATGGCGTGGACGAGGAGGGAAGGCTCGAGGCGTCCATCACCGTCGCCTTCGGGGCGGATGGCTCGGGAGAGATCGCCGTCCGCGACCATGGACGCGGCTTGCCCCCGGATTTCGGGCTCGAGGAATCAGGGCACCTGGGCCTCATCCTCGTCTCGGCCCTGGCTTCCCAGCTGGGCGGCCACCTCGAAACGGCGCAGGACAAGGCACTCGGCGCCGCCGCCGGTGGAGCCGTTTTCCGTGTGACCATCCCAGCGCCCGATGCCAGTTCCTGATCGAGGGCTTGACGAAACCCAATTGTTGCCATAAATTAGAACAATGTTTGAAACGGTGTTCTTTTGACCGAATCGACTCGCGCGAGCATCCTCGAGGCCACCCTTGCCCTTGTCGGAGAAGGCGGCTTTGAGGGACTCACGGTCAGGGCCATAGCCGAACGCGCCGGCGCATCGGTCTCGGCCGTAAACTACCATTTCGGGACCAAGGACAACGCCGTGGCGGAGGCTTTCCGTTCCGTGACGGACGCCCTCGAGGCGGCTTTCGCCCCTTTGCGCGACCCGGCAGCGACGCCCCAAGATCGCCTAACGCGATTTGTCGGGATTTTCGCGGAGGCTGTCCATGCGCATGGCCGGGCCCTCGCCTTTTTCACCTCTCGCCTCGGCCACGCCCCTGCGGTTCCGGCGAGCTATCGCGCCTTCGTGGAGGGGCCGGGCCTGGCCCTTGTGGAAGCCGCCCTCCGTTCCGCGCACCCTTCCATCGGCGCGCGGGATGTGCGGGTCAGGCTGGCCCAGCTGGCCGGCGCCCTCCTCTATCCCGAGCTTGTCCCCGGCGCACTGGACCTCGATTTCGGCGATCCGGCCGTGAGGAAAGCCTATGCCGACCGCGCCGCCGTCATCTTGCTGAAATGAAGGGAAGGCGCGGTGCCTTCCCAAGGAGTTGCCCATGAGGATCCGCGAGGAAAACGGATCGGCTGAGCTGCCGGCCGTCGTGTTCGTCCATGGCGCCGGCGTGGCCGGATGGATGTGGAAAAAGCAGCTCGAGGCCCTCGGGAAAGCCGGGCGCTGGCGCCTGGTGGCCGTCGACCTGGACGACCACGGCACCCAGAGGGACCGCCCCTTCCCGGGCATCGAACAAGAAGCCGACGAGTTGTGCGATCTCATCCAAGGCACGGCCTTGGGCGGCAAAGCCTGGCTAGTGGGTCACTCGCTCGGCGCCAGGATTGTCCTGGAAGCCCTCGTGCGCAGGCCCGAGACCGTCCTTGGCGCGGTCGTGTCGAGCGCCCTTGTGCGCCCCTCTCCACTCGTCAGCATGATGGACAGCCATGCCCTCAACGCCATGAGCCTTTGGATGCTCCGGAGCAAGGCCATCGCGCGCCTGCAGGCCAGGGAATTCGCCTTCCCGGACGCGTCGATGACGGAGGATTTCCTGGCCGATGTCGCGGCGATGGAGACAGGAAACCTGGACAGGCCCGTAGCGGCCTTCGCCGGAAGGCTGGTTCCCCCGCCAGGGCTCGATCGCGTGGCTTGCCCCGTCCTCGTCACGGTCGGCTCGCGGGAGCCGGCCTCCATGCGGAAGTCGGCGGAGGATCTCACCAGCCTCATCCCCGGCGCGTGCTTGGCAGGCATGGTCGGCGCGAGGCACAATTATCCCTGGGCCGGCCATGAGGCCTACAGCGCCCTTGTCAGAGACCTCCTGGAAGGCCGGGTCGCCGGCAAGGGCGCGCTCTAATGTTTTTTTCCCTCGCCCGCGCCTGAGGGCGGGACTCCGCCACCGGGCGCGACCGCGGCTGCGCCTGAAACAGCCGTCGGCAGGAGTGAGAAACCGCGCTTGGCGAACTGCTCGAGGAGGTCGTCCGGCGTCCTGTACCATTGCCCCCATTTCCGAGAGATGTGCTCGGTCCAGGAATAATCGTCATAGCTGAACGTATCTTCCCTCCCCTCGGCCACGGTCCCGTCCTCGAGGGGGATCTTGGCCTTGGCGCGGCGGTAGTAGTCCTGGGCAAGGTAGCCCTCGTCCATGGCCTTCATCATCGCCGCCACGTCGGCTTCGCCCAGCTGCGGGTACTTCCCTTCGAAGAGGCTGTACTCGAGGGGATAGCGCGGGCGGGGGGGGCGCTTCTCGTCCGGATAGCCCATCACGAGGCCGACGAGCGGCATGACGAGGGGCGGGAGGGAAAACTCCTCTGCGACCCTGTCGGCCAGCCAAGGCGATTCCCCGAGGAAACAGGAGCCCATCCCCAGGCTTTCGGCGGCGATCACCATGTTCTCGGCCATATAGGCCGCGTCCTGGATGCCGAAGACGAGCATCGCGAGGTCGTTCGTGACGCGCTTCCAGCCGCGCGCCTTCATGAAGAGCTCCAGCTTGTGCAGGTCCACGCAAATCGTGAACCACAAAGGCGCGCCGAAAGGCGCTTTCGGCTTGTCCGAAAGGAGTATCGAGTGGAGCTGGGAGGCGAAAGGCGCCTGTATGCCCGCCCGTGCGACCGTCTCGATCACCTCGCGGGAAGGGCGTTCCTTCCTGTATCTCCGGACGGACGCGCGGTCCATCATGGCGTCTATGGCCGGGTTGTGGATCATCGGGACCTCCTTTCTCAACAGCCGCCCAGGAGGAGGGCCAGGTTCTCCGCGAGGACGGCGCCCTCCATGAGGTCGGCCAAAGCTTCCTCATAATTGCCCATGTCCAGCCCCGGGATGAGTCCGGCCCGCGCGACGGCCCCGAGGGTCGCGCAGTTCTGCATCCGCGGATCGCCCAGGCTGCCGCCAGGGACGCGGACGTGCCCGGCGCCAAGCGCGGCGCAGATGGCCTCGATCTCGGGCGCTTCGATGGGGGCCTCCTCGCCCAGGCGCACGGGAAGGGGCTGCCACGACGTGTCGTACCACACGAGGTTCCCCTTTGGTGAGAGCCAGTCACGGGCGGCGCGAAGGGCCTCGCAGCGTTCAAGGGCGATGACGAGGTGGGCGTCTCCCTCGCGCACGAGCGGCGAGTGGCATCCTTCCCCGATACGGACGAAGCTCGCCACGGCGCCGCCTCTTTGGGCCAGCCCATGGGTGTCGCAGCCGCGGACTTCCAGGCCGGCCTTGTCCGCGGCCCTCGCGATAGCCTCGGCCAGGAAGCCTATGCCCTGGCCGCCCACGCCGGTGATGTAGATGTTGAACGCGCTCGCCATGGCTAGAACCCTCCCTCGCCGTCGATGATCGCGCCCGAGGGACAGGTCTGCTTGCAGGATCCGTCGCCTATGCAGAGCTCCCGTTCGACGGACACCCTGCCATCCTTCACGACCTGGAAACTCGGGCAGCCGAACAGCGAGACGCAGGCATGGGCCTTGGTGCAGGCGGCCTGGTCGATCGTCACATGCCGGGGCTTGAATCCAGGTCTCCTGCGCGCCGCCTTCGTGAACTTGAGCATGCACGGATGCTTGGCGATCACGACGCGGAAGCCGGTCTCGTCCAGGGCGGAACGTACGGCGGCGGCCAGTTCGTCTTGCTTGTAGGCGTCGACCTCGCGGATGTTGTCCACACCCAGGCCTTCGAGGGCCTTGCGGACGGGGATGGCGGCCGCGGGGCCGTTGAAGTTCCTTCCCGCGGCGGGGTGGTCCTGGTGGCCCGTCATGGCGGTGGTGCCGTTTTCCATGAGGATCATGAGGACGTCGTGGCTGTTGTAGACCGCGTTCACGATTCCCGGGAGTGCGGCGTGGAAGAAGGTCGAATCGCCCATGAAGAAGGCGATCCTGCGCTTCCGCCCGCCGGGGAGGTCCCGACCCGAAAGGGCCAGTCCCGACGCCGTCGATACGGCATGGCCCATCGAGAGGAGGACCCTTCCCATCCTCAAGGGAGGGAGGTGGCCCAAGGTGTGGCAGCCTATGTCGGCGACCGTTATGTCGTCCTTGCCAAGGGCGGCCTTCACGGCGAAGAAGGCGGAGCGATGTCCACAGCCGGGGCAGAGCTGGGCGGGCCTCGATGGCGCCATCCTCCCCGGGAGGGCCGGACGGGCGGCGGGCATCGGGAAGAGGTCGGGCCAGGCATCCGACATGATGGCGGCCACCTTGGTGGGCGTATGCTCGCCCAGCTCCTCTTCGATGCCGGCCTTGCCGAGGATCCTCGTATGGAGCCCTGCGTCGAAGGCAAGGGCCTTCACCTGGGTCTCGATCACGGGATCCAGCTCCTCGAGGATCTTCACCTCGTCATGGTCGGCCAGGAAGCGGGCGATGAGGCCTGTCGGAAGGGGATGGATCCAGCCGAGCTTGAGGACATCGGGGCGGCCCTCCGCCGCTGAGGCCTCCATGGCGTCCCGGAGGGAAAGCCATGGGAGCCCTGCGACGATGATGCCGCGGCGCGGGGCAGGGCTGCCCCCCTGGGCCTGGATCCGGCCTGGCCCGCGCGCGGCGGCCCCTGGCATGAGGCTGTTGAGCGCGCTCGCGTCCGCCTCGAGCCGGAGTTCCGCGAGCCGCTCCAGCGCCCGGCGTTTCATGGGGAAGACCGCCGCGGCTATCGGGATGCACTCCGAGGCCACAGGCAGGAATCCGCCTCCAGAGTTATGCGATCCAGCCAATGCTTGCTTGTCCAGCGCGGCGAAGGAGATGAGCCCCTTCATGTGGCAGACATGGGTCGTGAGGCGCAGGATGACGGCCGTGCGGTGGGCGCGGGCAGTCCTTATGGCCACCTTGAGCGTTTCGTAGGCCTCTTGCGCGCTGGCGGGCTCCAGGAGGGGCATGTAGGACATGAGCGCGTAATGGCGGTTGTCCTGCTCGTTCTGGCTCGAGTTCGCTCCGGGGTCATCGCCCAGGATGATGACCATGCCGCCCGCGATGTCCATGAGGGGCAGTTGGACGAAGCTGTCCGCGGCGACGTTGAGGCCGACGCTCTTGAAGAACACGACGGAGGTCCTGCCGTCCAGGGCGGCGCCAAATGCGACCTCCGTGGCGACTTTCTCGTTCGTGGAGAACTCGAAGCGGAAGGGACGCCTTTCTGCGGGGATGGACCTGATGGCCTCGGCGATCTCGGGTGTCGGCGAGCCGGGGTAGGAGGTGACGATCTCCACCCCCGATTCGACCATCGCCCGCACAAGGGCGGCATTGCCTATGGCGATCTCAGAAAATGCCCCCGGTTCCAGGAGCATGTCACCCAAACGTTTCATGCCGCCTCCTCGCTTGCGTTGTCTCGACTATAGACGGGCTGTCCTCTCCTGTAAACGCGTCGCGGCGCATGCGCCGGCAAGGCGCCCTGTCGAGATCGCCGCCTGGATGTTGTAGCCGCCCGTATCCCCGTCAATGTCCAGCACTTCGCCGGCGAGGCAAAGCCCGGGCACAAGACGGCTCTGCATGGTCTTCGGGTCCACCTCCTCGAGGGCCACGCCGCCCGCGCTCACCATCGCCTCGTCCCATGAGCCCAGGGAGGCGATCCGGAAGGGATGGCCCGCGTCCCCGCCCTCGGCGAGGCTGGAGGCGAGGAGTTGCCGCCCAGTCCGCGTCAGGAGGGAGGATCTCATGTCGGCCGGGAGCGAATGCGAGGCTAGGAGGGCGCGCGCCACGCTTTCAACCAGGCCGAAGGCCTGGACGAGGCGGAAGAGGCCGCGGCCTCCATGGCCATCGATCTCGGCCAGGAGCTTCCGCCCGACTTCCTCCACCGTGCCCATCCCGGGAGCCAGGGCCACGCGGAGCTCGTCTCCTTGCCTCATGCCGCGCGAAAGGTCGAGGATGCCGGGACCCGAAAGTCCCCTGTGGGTTATAAGGACGTCGCCCCTTCCCGCCGCCACTTTTCGTCCCTTGCGGTAGACCGCGATGGCGGTGTCGCGTATCGCATTCCCCGAGCAGGCGGCGAAGGGAGCGAAGGGCGGGCACGTGCCGCCGGCGAGCGTGCCGCCGGCGACGATGACGGGCGCGAGGGCAGGCGCCGGCTCGACGATGCGGTGTCCGAGGCCGGCCGCGATGAGCCAGCCATCGCCGCTTGATCCCGTCGAAGCATAGGATTTTCCGCCGGTGGCGATAACCAGGCTGCGGCAGGCCTCGGAGGCGCCTGCCTCGAAACCGATGCGGAATCCCTCGCCGTCCCTCTGCGCGGAAAGGGCTCGCCTGCCCGTCCCGATCGTCACCCCGAGGCGTTTCGCCTCCTTCACGAGGAGATCGAGGAGATCGTGCGCGCGGCGCGTGGCCGGGAAGACCTTTCCTTCATACGTGGTCTCCAGGGCAAGCCCGCGCTCCGCGCAAAAGGATCCTAGGGCAGCGCGGCCAAAGGCGTAGAGGCTGGGCTTAAGGAAGCGTCCCGCCGCCACGCCTCCTTTTTCGCTGCCGTAGTGCCCGAGGAAGTCGTCCATGGCCCCGGCATGGGTCAGGTTGCACTGTCCCCCCCCCGAGGCCAGGAGCTTGCGGGCGGGGCTGGGCATGCGCTCGACAAGGAGGACGGTGGCGCCTTGCTCCGCCGCGCCGATGGAGGCGAAGAGGCCTGCGGGGCCGGCTCCGATGATGATGACGTCGTGATCCATGGCGTCCAGTATAGCGAAGGCGCGGGAGCCTGGGGAAGGGAAACCGGTGACAGGCTTGACCCTTCATGGGGCAGGGGGGTAGCCTCGTCCCCAAGGATGCAACCCGGAATGAATATGGCGGACTATCTCCTCGTCAATGGCCGACTGGTCCTACCCCATGAGGTGCTCAAGAACGGCGCCCTTCTCGTCCGTCGTGGGCGCATCCAGCGCGTCATTGAGCAGGGATTCTCCTTTTCCCCTGACCTTCCGCGATATGACGCCAGAGGTGCCTATGTGACGCCCGGCCTCATCGAGCTCCACATCCATGGCGCGGGTGGCGTGGGCTTCGATGACCTGGGCCAGGGGCCAGGCGGCGATCCTGCCTCGGCCGTCGCCTCGCTGGTCGCCGCGCGGGGCTTCCTCCTGGCGCATGGCGTCACGACCTTCGTCCCGACCCTCGTGGCCCGGGACGCGGAACTCAATGCGCTCTCGGCCGCCATCGTCGCCGCCGGGTTCGACGAGGCGGACGTCCCCGGCATCTACCTGGAGGGGCCCTTCATCGCGCCTTCCCGCAGGGGCGGGATCCCCCTTGACGCGATATGCGATCCCGACAAGTCCACGCTTTCCCGACTCATCGCCCTCGGGCGCGGGAAAGTCCGGCTCATGGCCTACGCGCCGGAGCTTCCCGGCGTCGGCGCGGTCCTGGACGCGATGCGGGCCGCGGGCATCATCCCCTGCATGGGCCATTCGGACTGCTCCCTGGATCGCATAACCCTTCCCGAGGGGAAATTCGGCATCACCCACCTTTTCAATGCCATGTCGCCGTTTTCCCACAGGCAGGGGGAGGAAGGCCTGGCGATGTTGCCCTTCATCCATGACGGCCCCTTCGTCGAACTCAACGCCGACGGCGTCCACGTGAATTCCTCGGCGCTCAGGGCATCGGCGCGCACCCTGGATCCCGGGAGGCTCATGCTCATTTCGGACGCCTGCGTGGCCGCGGGCCTCCCGCCGGGCGAGTACTCCTACCTTGGCCGGAAAATCGTCTCCGGCGCAGACGGCGTGCGTTATGCGGACTCTGGGGTCCTCATGGGCTCGAACAGGCTCGCCCCCGACATCCTCCGCAACTGGCTGAGGGAGATTGGCGCCTCGGTCCCGGTCTCGGTCGGCGCGCTCACTCGCGTGCCCGCGCGCTTCCTCGGCATCGACGACAGGCGGGGCGTGATCGGCGAGGGCCTCGAGGCGAGGCTCGTCGTCTGGGAAGGTGATTTCGAATCGGTGCGCGAAGTCCTGTGACCGGCGGTGCTCGACGGCCCCGGCAAGGGGCTTGCGGCGCTTTCTATCACGTCCGCTTGACGTAGCCCACCAAGGTCTCCTCAAGGGCGTTGAGCTCCGAATCCAGGGCCGCGTAGAGCCCTGCGATGGATTCCCGCCCCGATTCGGCCAGGCCGCCTTCGATCCGGCCGCCTTCCCTGCACGAGATCTCGACCATCCCCGCAAGGCGCGCCACGCGTTCGGCACCGATGGCGCCGGAGCTTCCCTTGAGACGGTGGGCCATGTCGGCCGCCTCGGCCAGGACGCCTCCATCGAAGGACGCTCGTGACTCCTCAAGGAGGGGCCGGGCCTGGGCTAGGTAGAGTCCGAGGATCTCCGTTCCCAGTTCAGGCGCTCCCGCGTACCGGGAAGCGAAATCCTTCTCGTCGAAGACCATTCCCCCCAGCTCCTGGAGGCCGGCGCGGGGAGCCTGGAGGGCAGGGCCGCCGCCCCGTGACGGGAAGATGCCCGCGAGCATTTTTTCCAGTCCGCGGAAGGAAAGGGGCTTGGCGACGAAGCCGTTCATGCCAGCTTCGAGGCAGCGTATCCTGTCCTCCTCCTGGACCTTCGCGGTGAGGGCCACGATCGGCAGGTGGGGGTTCCGGGCGCCGGAGGCGGGGTCGCGGAGGCGTCGCGCGGTCTCGAAGCCATCCATGCCGGGCATCAGGCAATCGAGAAGGACAAGGTCGAAATGCCGCCTTCCCAGCTCGGCGATGGCCGCATGCCCTGACTCGGCTTCGACGGGCCTCGCGCCCATCTCCTCGAGGAGATGCACGGCCACAAGGCGGTTCACGTCGTCGTCGTCGACGACCAGGATCGAGAGCCCATCGGCGATACGTGATGGGCTGTAGTCGTTGTCCTTCAGCGACTCGGCGGGCGCGACCGCCAAGGCGATGACGAAGGAGAAAACCGAGCCTTTTCCGAAGACGCTTTCGACGCCGAGGGTCCCGCCCATGAGCTCGATATAGCGCTTGGATATGGAAAGCCCTAGGCCAGTGCCGCCGAAACGGCGCGTCGTCGATTGGTCGGCCTGGCTGAAGGGCATGAAGAGGTCCGCGAGGCTCTCTTCCTTGATGCCGATCCCCGTATCCTTCACGGAGAAGCGCAGCTGGACGCTTTCCCCGATCGCCGCCGATCCTTCGACGCGCTCGACCCCCAACATGACCTGCCCCTGATGGGTGAACTTGATCGCGTTGGAGAGGAGGTTCGCGAGGACCTGGCCGAGCCGCAGGGGATCGCCGTAGTAGCAGCCGGAAAGGCCTTCGGCGACCGTCGCCTCGAGCCCCAGGCCTTTCTTGGAGGCTGGATGGGCGAACGAGGCCATGGATTTCCTGACAAGGGCATCGAGGTCGAAGGGTATCGTCTCGAGCGTGACCCTTGCCGCCTCCAGCTTGGAGAAATCGAGGACGCCGTTGATGAGCGCCAGGAGGGTCTCCCCCGAGCGCTCGATCGTGCCCACATACTCGGCCTGGCTCGGGTCGAGCCTGGTCCTGGACAGGAGTTCGGTCATGCCGAGCACGCCGTTGAGGGGAGTCCTGATCTCATGGCTGATCGTCGCGATGAATTCGCTCTTGGCGTCGTTGGCCCTCTTGGCCTCCTCCGCGAGCTTTTCCGACCTCTGGCCCTCGGCCTTGAGGGCGTCGTCGGCCTCTGTCAGCGCCTTCACCTTGAGGGCCAGGACCCGGTTCGCCCGGATCTTCGCGACGGAGTAGCCGGCGAAGAGGAGGCCCAGGAGGTAGAGCGCGAAGGCGAGGGGGCTCGCGAAGGGCGAGGCCTGCACGGAGAAGGGGATCGAGGCGCCCGTGCTGTTCCATAGGCCGTCGTTGTTTGCCGCGCGGACGCGGAACACGTAGCGCCCCCCGGGGAGGTTCGTGTAGGTCGCGAAGTTGCGCGATCCCGAGAAGGTCCAGTCCTTGTCGAAGCCCTCGAGCTTGAAGGAAAACTGGTTGGCCTCCGGGTTCCTGAAATCGAGGGCAGCGAACCGCACCTCGATCGAATTCTGCCAATTGGCAAGATTGAGGGGGATCGACGGGGCCTTCGTGACGGGGGATGCGATCTTGGGCTGGTTGGCCGCGAGGAAGGAGGTGATGTAGACCGGGGGGACATGGGTGTTGAAGTCGTAGCGGTTGGGGTCGAATTTCACGAGCATTCCCAGGGAGCCGAAGTACAGGTCCCCGGACGCGCTCCTCGAGGAGCCGTTGTTGAAGGAGGCGTTCTCCAGGTCGCGGTACAGGGCCACGTGCTTGAGGATCCCGCTTTGGCTGTCATAAAGGGCGATGCCGGACTGGGTTACTATCCAGAGGTTCCCGTTCTTGTCCTCAAGCACCGTATAGACGACATTGGCAGGCAGTCCGTCCTTCCTGAGGTAATGCGTGAAGCTGTCCGTCCTGGGATAGTAGCGGTTGAGTCCACCGCCCCTCGTCGGCACCCAGAGGGTCCCCCTCGAATCCACCATGAGCCGCAGGATCGAGGAGTTCGATATGCCGGCCTTGTTGTCGGGCGAATAGTAGTAACGGATGAACTTCCCGTCCTCGAAGCGGTTGAGGCCATTGTTGGTCCCTATCCAGAGCCGTCCGTCGGTGTCGAACACCAGTGAGTTGACGAGGTTGTCGGAAATCGAATCCGGGTTGTCCGGGGAGAACGCGTAATGCCGCCAATGGCCCGTCGACCTGTCCCAGAAGTCCAGGCCGGTCGTATAGGTGCCGATCCAGAAGTTGCCCGACCTGTCCTCGATGAGGCTGTAGAAGATGTCGGAGGAGGGGGAGTCGGGATTGTCCTTGAGGTGGCGCACGGTGGTGAAGTCGGAGGTCGCGGGGTTGAAGCGGGAAAGCCCCGCGTTGGTGCAGACCCACATGGTCCCATCGTGGTCCTCATAGAGCCAATTGCAGGTATCGTCCCCCAGGCTTTTCGGGTCCTTGTCCGAATGGCGGAAGGTGCGCCATGAGCCTGAGGAGGCGTCGTAGCGGCTGATGCCGTTGCTGTACACGGAGACCCAGAGCTGTCCGCGCCTATCCACCAGGGAGGCGATGATCTTGCCGTAGGGCAGGGAGTCCGGCTTGTTCGGCTCGGAGACGTAGGCCGTGAAGCTTTTCCTGGTCCGGTCAAGGCGCGCCAGGCCCCCGCCGTTCGTGCCTATCCAGAGTTCCCCGGAGCTGTCCTGGAGCATTGAATAGACGACGTCGTTCGGCAAGGCTCCCAAGGACTTGGAATTGCGGTAGGACCCCAGGGCGCCTGTGCCCGGGTCCAGGATATGGAGGCCGCCTCCCCAGGTGCCCACGCGCACGATGCCCGCTTCCTGGGTGTTGACCACGTAGATCCGGTTGTCCGGAAGGGACCAGGTACGCCAGCTTCCATCGGAGGGGGAATACCGCAGGAGACCGATGCCCCAGGCGCCAAGCCAGAGCCTGCCTTCGCTGTCCTCGGCTATCGACTGGAGCGAGGCCGAGGGCGGTATCTTGCCCATGCCTTCGGTGGCCGCGGCCTTGCCCTCGACCTGGACCGCCGTGCAGTTCTCGAATCGGTCCCTGTCGTAGTCGTAGCGCGCGAAGCCTCCGCCTGTTGTGCCGATCCAGAAGCGGCCCTTTGAATCCCGGAACAGGGACCGGACGGTATTGTCCGGCAGGGAATATGGGTCCTTGTCGTCATGGAAATAGCGGGTGAAGCGGCCGGTCGCCTCATCGAGGCGATTGAGGCCATTGAGGGTCCCCACCCAGAGAGCTCCGCGTGCGTCGCGGCCAATCGCGATCACAAGATCGTTCGAGAGGCTGGCGGCGTCGTCGGCGGAATAGCGGTAGCGGAGGAAGCGTTCTGTGGACAGGTCCAAGCGGTTCAGCCCGCTGTAGGTGCCGATCCAGAGCATGTCATCCGGGTCGCGGAACATGGTCTGGATCAAGTCGCCGGAAATGCTGTTCTCGTCGAAAGGCTGGTTCTCATAGGACTTGAATCCCTGGCCGTCATAGCGGCAAAGTCCGCCCTGGGTCGCCAGCCAGATGAAGCCTTTCGAGTCCTGCACGATCCCCGATACCGAGGAGTTGACGAGGCCTTCTTTCAGGGAAATGACCGTGAAGGCAGCCTTGTCTTCCGGTATCCCTGTCTGGGCGCAGAGGCCTATCGAAAACGGCGAAAACACAAGGGCGAAAAAGGCCGCGAGGAATCGCATCCGGTTCGGTGCCGTAGCAGATGGGGTCCGCACGAAAGCCTCCGTTTCCGATCAGCAGCATAACTATATGGGGAGTTTGGAGAATTTTCCAGATGTTGGTGTTTTTTGTCGAAAAATTGCTGGAGCCGGTAGTCGCTGTTATTTATTTCAAAAACCTGAATCCAGCCCGCCCCTCGCGCATGCGCCCCTGTGCATCGTCCGCGAGGCGGTATACCTCTACCAGGAGCTTGTCAGCGTAATCCTGGTAGTCTTCCTTGGACGAGGAAGGCGTGAGTGCTTGCATCGGATACCAGGGCTTGCCCACGAGGACTCCGTAGGGTGAGCGAAAACGCGGGACGGCCGAGATATCGGTGTATTTTTTCCCGCCGTAGTCATAGGAGAATTCCTTGCGGATGATGTTGCGCCGAGGGATATGGACACCGATCGGGATGATGGGGCAGTTGGCCTCCATCGCCAGGAGTATGGCTCCACGCCTTGCCCTGATTTCTTTCCTGCGCTCGGGAAGGGTCTGACCCCCTTCGATGGAAAAAAGGACGGAATGGCTGTTCCGCATGCCGAGGACCTGGAGGGAGTCCAGCATTGCGCTTTTGCCCTTGCCAGGAGCCATGTAGAGCTTGATTTGGTTGCCTGCCGCGAAGATCATGCGCGGAACGGTATAGGACCAGATCTGGTCCTCGACGGTCACATGGACAAAGCCCTTTTCCCTCCATACCAGTATTGGAAAAGCGTCCCAGACTGTCGGATGGTTGACGACGAGGACCTTGGGACCATCAGGGACATCCGTCTCGGTCCAGTACTCAAGCTTCAAGAAGGTATGCAGGTAGGTCCAGAGGAAGCCCTTGAGCATCCGGTACCAGGCAGGGTTGTGCATCCGCACGATAAAAGCTCCCTCGGATGATTCTCGCCGAAGATACGACGCCTCAAAATACCCCGGCTGGACCGGCAAGGTCAATCGGGGGTTTCATATTGACAAAGTCCGGGGAGCTCGGGAGAGTGGGAACGATGCCGCAGACCGTGGTCCAGACCCTCATCCTCTTCGCGCTCATCGCAGTCGGCTTCTTCGCGGGCCGCCTTCGCTTCGTCGACGAAAGCGCGACCCGGGGACTCTCCAAGCTCCTTGTGAATTTCATCCTGCCCGCCCTGATCATCTCCTCGATGCAGCAGCCTTTCACGCCCGCCCTGCGCGACGAGGCCTTCCGCATCCTCGGCCTCAGTTTCTCCTTATACGGCCTTGGCTTCCTCCTGGCTTTCCCCCTCGTCAAGGCCCTGGGGGCGAGGGGAGCCGAGGCAGGCGCCCACGTCTTCGGCGCGGTCTTCTCCAATGCCATTTTCATGGGCTTTCCCATCATCGAGGCCTTTTTCGGCCGTGAAAGCCTCTTCTTCGCCTCGATCTACAACATCCCCTGGCAGCTCCTGGCGTTTTCCGTCGGCGCCTTCGTGCTCGCGCGTTCAGGGGGGAAGGCCGCAAGGCTCGGCCTCTCGTCCTTCGTGAACCCGGCCACGGTCGCGGCCATCGCAGGCTTCCTCCTCTTCATCGCAGGCATCGCCATTCCCGGGCCCATCCTCGAGGCCGCCCGGCTCCTGGGCGGCACGACCACGCCCCTCTCGATGGTCCTCATCGGCGCCATCCTCTCGCGCATGGAGTCCAAGGGCGTCCTCGGGAACCCGCGCCTCTATGTCACCGCTTTCTTCCGCCTTGCCCTTTTCCCCGCCATTGTCTATCTCATCCTTTTTTCCCTGGGTTTCCGCGGCCTGACCCTCGGCCTTCCCGTCGTCGTCTCTGCCATGCCAGTGGCTGCCAACGCGGCCATCCTGGCGGAGGCCTATGATGGCGATGCCCGCACCGCGAGCTCCCTCGTCTTCCTCACGACGCTTTTTTCCCTCGTCACCATTCCGATGCTCGGCTTCCTCATCCATTGAGGCAGGGCATGATGGACATGTCGGAACCTTCCACCTCCTGCGGCTCTTTGCGCCAGGCCATGCTTACGAGCTCGCCTTCCGGAATGATCCCGCGCTCGACCTCCCTCCCCATGCCCTCCAACCGGGGCCGTGGAAGGAAAACAAACCCTATTGGGACAAGTAGGGTTTTTTCCTCCACAGGTGCTCTATGACGAACTTCTCGCCCTTCGCGTCGTGTTCGCGCAGCTGGCGCACGATGCGGTGGTGTTCCTCTTGGGTGCGGGCGGCGTTCTCCGCGCTCATCGAACGGAGGAACATGTAGGAGGAGCGGAGATTGAGCCCGGCGAACATGGCCATGAGGAGATCGTTGCCCGCCATGCGCACGAGGCTGGAATGGAAGCGGTAATGGAGGTCGGCGTAAAGCTGCATGTCGATGGGCTTGGCCGTCGTCGTTTCGTCCATGGCTTCCACCAGGGATTCGAGTCCGCGCAGGTCCTCCTCCCGCGACCGATGCAGCGCAAGGCGGAAGGCGCAACCTTCTATGTAGGCGCGCACCTCGAGGAGGTCGGTGTAGTCCTTGTCGGTCACGGCCCGTACATAGGTGCCCGACTGCGGCCGCACTTCGATGAGGCGCTCGGCCTCGAGCCGCTTGAGCGCCTCGCGCACCGGCGTGCGTGAACAGCCGAACTCCCTCGAAAGGACATTTTCCGAAAGCTTCTGGCCAGGGAAATACTCCTCATTGAGGACCCGGCGACGCAGCGTCGCATGGATGTCCGCGACCGTCGCATCGCTCGATTTCGTGGCCTTGGTCATCGTCGCGGACGTCGCACTGGGGACATCCTTCGTCTTTTTGGGCACGGGCATCTTCCTTCCCGGCTGGAAGCCGCGGCATCATTGTAGCTAAAGGTCGCTTGGAGGGGCAAGCGGAGGCCTCCCCCGTGAGAGGCGCCTCAAGACGTCCTTGCCGGACAGGGCTTCGAACCCGAGGCCACGATCGAGGACGGCGTCGAGGAGGAGGGCCGCGTTGAGCTGGAAGCGCGGAACATGGAAGGCGCCCTTGTAATGGTTGCCCTTGACGTCGTTGGCCACGCTGCCGTCGCGGTGAAGGTAGCCGAACCATTCGCCGTGGACAGGGTCGGGGAAGTGGCTCCAGGTCCAGTCATGGAGGGTCTCGAACCAGCGCTCCCAGCGCCCCTCGCCGGTCAAGGCCCAGGCCAGGAGGCAGGCGTAGGTCGCCTCGCAATGCGGCCACCAGTATTTCATGTCCCACTCAATCTGGGCCGGAGTCCTTCCCTCGAGATCGACGAAGGAGAAGAGCCCGCCATGATCCTTGTCCCAGCCCCTCTCGAGGGACCAGTCGAGGAGGGGAAGGCTTCGCTTGACCAGGGAGGAATCCCCCCGCAGGCGGCCTTCCTCCATGAGGAACCATGCGGTCTCGATGGCGTGACCGGGATTGAGGCAGCGGCCCTCGCAGCCTTCGGCGATGCTGCCGTCCTCATTGACGGTCTCGAGGAGGGCGCGCAGCCCCGGCTTCACGAAAAAGCGGAACAGCTCCTCTATCTGGGCGTCGATCCGCTTCGTATACTCGGCCTCCCGCCCGGGGCCGCCGCCTGAGTCCGCATCGCAGGCGCAGTCCCTGAGGACCTGGTAGACATTGATGAGAATCATCGTCTCGGAATGGCCGCGCATTCGCCTCACTGCGGGGTTGACCTTCGCGGCAAGCTTGCCGCGGTTGGCCTCGTGGACTTCGAGGGTCGCGAGGGCCTTGTCGAGCCAGGGCTTCTCGCCCGAGGCCTTCGCGTACTGGGCGAGTCCCATGATCGCGAAGGCTTCCGCGAAGAGGTAGCGGCGCAGGACGAGGGGCCTGCCTTCGCGGCTGAGCTCGAAATATGCCCGGCCGCCCGGCCCCGCAAGGACCTTGTCCCTCACGAAGGCGGCACAGGACGCGGCGCCTTCGATCCATTCCGGCCTCGCAAGGCCGGAGTCGCCCAAGGCTTCCTGGATGCGTGACAGGACCCAGGTGAAACGGCCTTGTATCCAGCCGCCCTTGTCAGTGGAGAGGGGCCGGCCTTCCCGGTCCAGGAAGTCCATGAGGCCCCCATGCTCCTTGTCCAGGCCATGATCCAGCCAGAAGGGAAGGGTGTCGTCGACCAGCTCCCGGAGGTAGAAATCGCGCAGGGTCTCGAGTCGCGATGCGGTCATGGTCCCTCCTTGACGCTATTCCTAGGCGAGGTCTATGAGGCCTCGGGCAGCCAGTCTCCTGCCGATTTTCTTGGCCTTTCCGCGGTTCTCCGCATCCAGCTCGGCGAAGGGGGGGAGGCAGGCGCCGATGTCGATGCCCGAAAGGCCCACGATCTCTTTGAGGGACTGGTAGATGCCGAGGGCCAGGATCTCCTGGATGGCCCCGTTGAGCTCGGCCTGGGCTTCCCTCGCCTCGGCGAGCTTTCCCTCCCCGACGCCATCCCAGACCTTCCTCGCCTGCTTCGCGAAGATGTTGTAGGTCGAGCCGATGGCTCCATAGGCACCCAGGGCCCTGCCGCAGAGGAGGAGCTCGTCGTAGCCGGAGAAGACGAGGCGATCCGGGAAGGCGTGGATCAGGCGTTCCATCGTGAAAAGGTCCCCCGAGCTGTACTTGAAGCCGGCGATCAGGGGATGCTCGTAGAGCTTCCGTGACTGCTCGATGTCGAAGCTGGTGCCGGTGAGGGCGGGTATCGAGTAGACGAGCATCAGAAGGCCTGCCGCCTCGGCGAGCCGCACATAGTAGTCGCGGGTCTCGGGGAAACTGAACTTGTAGTAATATGGAGTGACGGCCGAGACCGCGTCGTAGCCGAGCTCGGCCGCGAGCCGGGCTAGCTCCTCTCCTTCGCGCATGTTGAGGGAACCGATCTGGGCGATGAGGGAGACCCTGCCGCCCGCGGTCCTGGCTGCCACCTCAAGGACCTTGCGCTTGGCGGCGGCATCGCTCAGGAAATTCTCCCGGTGCTGCCGCCTATATAAAGGCCATCGAGGCCCCCGACGACGATATTGCGCTCGATCATCGCCGCAAGCTCCCTTTCCTTGACGCTGCCATCGATGCCGTATGGGACGAGTTGCGCCGCATAAAGGCCGGGTCGTAGTTTCATCGAATGCTCCTTGATGCCGGGGTGACACAGACTAGGATGCAATATACTTGTATACATGTCAACCTGCAGTTTCACGGTTCGCTTCCTTTCGGCTTGCCATGTATACAAGATGCTGTTAGGCTCTGCCCAAGGGAGAATATAGGCAATGAGCTCCAAGGAAAGGGTCATCCTCTGTTTCGGCGATTCCAATACCTGGGGCTATGATCCCACAACGGCCGCGCGTTTCCCCCCCGAGATCCGTTGGACCGGGATACTGCGCGGCGAGCTCGGGAAGGGCCACGTGGTCATCGAGGAAGGCCTCTGTGGCCGCACGACGGTCTTCGAGGACCCCATGAACCCGGGGCGCCGCGGTGACGACATGCTCCCACGGCTCTGCGAGAGCCATGCTCCCCTTGATGTCCTCGTCATCATGCTCGGCACCAATGACCTCAAGCACCGTCTGGGCGCCAGCGCCTGGGACATCGCGAAGGGTATGGAAAGGCTTGTCCTCCTGGCTGCCTCCTCTGCCTGCGGCCCCGGGGGAAGGCCTCCCGGAGTCCTTCTCGTCGCGCCGCCTCCCTTGGGCAAGCTCAGCGACTTCGCCGAGAGCTTCGAAGGCGGGGGCGAAAAATCGAGGCGCCTTGCCGGCTGCGTGGAGAGCTTTTCGAAGAGCCTCGGCTGCGGTTTCCTCGACGCCGGGTCGATCGTCGCCTCGAGCGATATCGACGGGGTCCATCTCGAGCCGCCTGCGCATCGAAGCCTCGGGCTCGCGATCGCGGAAAAACTCAGGCTCCTGGGCTTCGATCGTGATTAAAATTGATATATCCCCTGAACTAGGTTAGCATCGGCCCATGAAGCTTGCCGCGGAAAAGGTCAGCCGGAAGATGCACGCAAGCACTCGCTGTCCCAAGAAGTCTACGAGACGCTTCTCGAGAAATTCCTCCAGAACGAGCTGGTCCCCGGCAATATCCTGAACCGCCGGGAGATAGCCCAGCAATACGGCATCAGCGTCGCTCCCGTGCTCGAGGCCCTCATCCAGCTGGAGATGGAGGGTTTTGTCGAGAGCATCCCCCGGAAAGGCACCCTCGTGAAGCCCATCAGGCTCGAGGACATTTTGGGGCAGCTCATGCTGCGTGAGGCCGTGGAATGCCAGGCGGCCCGGCTTTACTGCGGGCCGCGGGTGCTGGAGCAGCGTCCCGGCCTCCTCCAGTTGGCGGCCGAGCTTGAATCGACGGATTCCGAGTCGCCTGAGCATTGGAAGCAGGAAATAGCCTTTCATTCGAGGCTGGTGGAGCTTTCCGATTGTCCGGCCCTACTGCGGGAGTTCAAGCGCTTTATCCGGCTTGAGGTGTTTTACCGGCTCAACCGCATCCTTCCCTCCACCGACCGCCCCGAACGGCTGAGCCACTAGGCCCTGATCGAGGTACTGGTGAACGATGACCCCGACTCGGCGGAGAAGGCGGTCTGGGTCCATCTCCGCAGCGGCAAGCGGCATCTTTTCAAATAGCTGACCTGGCAATTTGGGCTTGCGCGGATTTGACTCATGATATATCACAAGGAATATCCAATCACCAGGGCGGAGGAAGATATCAAGACGCCTGCGGGCATTTTCACGGCGCTACTAACTCCTTTCGACACATCGGGCAAGGACGATGAAGCGAGCCTCCGCAAGCTGGTTTCCCGCAACATGGCAAGGAAGTGTTGGTACGGATGCGGGGCGTGCGGACCTGGTTCCCCGTCAAGAAGGGCTTTTTCAGGCGGGACAGCGGCCACGTGAAGGCTGTCGACGGCGTCGACCTGGACATCTACCGCGGCGAGATCATAGGCCTCGTCGGCGAGTCAGGCTGCGGCAAGACGACCTTGGGCAAGTCCCTCCTCCAGCTCGTCAAGCCGACGGGCGGCACGATGGAATACGCCTTCCAGGACGGCACGCGGGACTTGATGAAGCTGTCGAAAAGGGAGCTCGACAAGGCCAGGAAGACCTTGCAGATCGTGTTCCAGGATCCCTATTCAAGCCTGAACCCGGCCTTCACGATCTTCGGCTCCCTCGAGGAGCCGCTGAAGAAATTCGGGATGAGGAAAAAGGCGGACCGCGAAAGGATCATCGGGGACCTCCTCGTATCGGTGAACCTCCAGCGTGAGCACCTCTTTCGCTACCCCAACGAGTTCTCCGGCGGACAGCGGCAGCGGATCGGCATCGCAAGGGCCCTTTCGTTGAATCCTGAACTGATCGCCTGCGACGAGGCTGTCTCCGCCCTGGAGCTCTCGGAAACGAGCCAATTGTTCGCGAATACCCTCCATCCCTACACCAAGGCCCTGCTCGCGGCGATTCCCGTGGCCGACCTGTCTAGACTCAACTTTTCACGCCTTTTGTCTCCGAAAAGGCCTTCAAATATCATCAGTACAACAACTTAGCTTCATATGGCACGTGCAAAATGTAGTCACTAAATAAATGGATTCCTCTTGCCTTCTTCTCTGAAATCGCCTATAATGAGGTAATGGCATCACGAACTGGATCGGTCCATGTGGTCACCAATCGCCGCACCTACAAGGGGAAGGTCTATGAGACCCACCTCCTCCGCCGCACCTTCCGCGAGGGCGGAAGCGTCAAGAACCAAACCCTCGGCAACATTTCCCACCTCCCCGAGGATCTCATCGAACTTATCAAGCGCCGGCTTCGCGATGGGTTCCTCCCAACAAACGACGAGGGCTTCAAGATCCTGCGCTCCTATCCCCATGGGCATGTCGCCGCCGTCCTTGGCACCCTGCGCGCTGTTGGCCTTGACTCGATGATAGCCTCACGCCCATGCCCGGAACGAGAGCTCGTAATTGCCATGATCGTGCAACGCATCCTGTCCCCGCAGTCCAAGCTTGCGACTGCGCGGGCGCTCTGCGAGCAGACGGCGACCTCCACCCTGGGAATCGAGCTCGGCATCGCCCTCGATTCAGAGCGCCCCCTGTACGGGGCTCTGGACTGGCTCGAGGAGCGTCAGGAGCGTATCGAGGACAAGCTTGCGGCGAAACATCTCCACGATGGCTCGCTCATACTCTACGATGTCAGTTCCAGCTACTACACTGGCAGTCACTGCAAGCTCGTCAAGTTCGGGCACAACCGCGACGGGAAGCAGGGCTTCCCCCAGATCGTGTATGGGCTTCTGTGCAATTCCGAGGGCTGCCCTGTCGCCGTCGAGGTCTTCGAGGGGAATACCGCCGATCCCACCACGCTGCCATCCCAGGTCGAGAAGGTCAGGAAGCGCTTCCACGTCGAGCGGGTGGTGTTCGTCGGCGATCGCGGGATGATCACCTCGAGGCGTATCGAGGAGAATCTTCGCACTGTCCAGGGCATTGACTGGATATCGGCATTGCGGACATCCGACATCAGGAATTTGGTCGACGAGGGGACCATCGACATGTCGCTCTTCGATGACCGGGACTTCATGGAGGTCCAGTCCCCCGATTTTCCGGGTGAGCGGCTGGTCGTCTGCCTGAATCCCCTGCTTGCCCAGAAACGCGCCCACGTGCGCGAGGAGCTGCTCGCCGCGACGGAAAAGAGACTCGATGGGATCGTAGGCGCGACGAGGCGGACCAGGAACCCCCTGAAGGGAAAAGATGCGATAGGCATGCGGGTCGGCAAGATCATGGGCTCTTCCAAGGTGGGCAAGCACTTTGTCGTCACGATCACCGAAACCAGTTTCGCCTATGTCCGCAATACCGAGAAGATCGCGGCGGAAGGGAATCTTGATGGACTGTACGTCATCCGGACTTCGCTGTCGAAAAAGGCGCTCGGGGCTGAATCCACCGTGCGGGCATACAAGGACCTCGCGAAAGTCGAGCGTGCCTTTCGGTGCATGAAGACCGTCGACCTGAAGGTACGGCCGATCTACCACTATCTCGAGGGCAGGGTGCGAGCGCATGTGTTCCTGTGCATGCTCGCCTATTACGTCGAGTGGCACATGCGACAGAAACTCCACACAATTCTGTTCGATGACGATGATCCCGAGGCAGCCCAGGCGCTCCGCTCGTCCATTGTCGCTCCAGCGCAGCGATCAGAGGGCGCACGGCGCAAGGAAAGGACCAAAAGGACCCACGAGGGTTTGCCGGTCCACAGCTTCCGGACACTGCTCGCCGATCTTTCGACTCTCGCGAAGAACAGGGTGCGACCTTCCGG
>JANYKC010000089.1 GCA_025358255.1 Spirochaetaceae bacterium | reverse complement strand
CTGATCCCTCTCGCGGCACCCGTGACAAACCCCTTCAAGGCGTATAAAGTCTTCCATACGCAGGCGTCGCCTGCCATGCCTTCGTCGTGAAAGACTTATGAGGCATCAACCTACCTTCGTCGTGTTTTACTTATGAGGCATCGCGTGATGGTTGATGGAGCTCCGCGCGCCGCGTCCTCGGGCTGTCCTTGACAGCCGGCGCTGCATCCCTCCATATTCCACTGACCGAAAGGGGAGGATCACCTTGGCCAAGCCACCCGCCCGAGAACGTGTCGATGAGATCCTCTATTCGACCCTGCGCGCGGTATACCATTTCGAGCGCGCCTTGTTCGCGCGTTTTGGCCTGGGTTACCAGGAGATCTGCCTCCTCCAGCTTCTCAGGAAAGCAGGCGGCGTCCGGGTGGGAGAGGCGGCCCGCCTCCTTGAAATGCCCCTCTTTTCCGCGACACGCCTTGCCCAGCGCCTGGAAAGCGACGGATTCCTGGATAGGTGCCCCGATCCCGAGGACGGGCGTGCCGTCAGGCTGGAGCTTTCGGGGAAAGGCGCCACCCTCATCGCCGAGATCGAGGAGGACAACTACCGCCTCATCGCGGTCAACGCCGCCTCCCTCAGCCAAGTCGAGGTCGAGGGCTTTGTCATGGTCGCCGAGAACCTCCACCGCGTCCTCGGTGTCTCGCGGAGCGCGGCGGAGGATATGGGAGCGGCACAGTAGGCCCTGGCCCCGTCTGTCAGGACCCTGGCCTCCCGCCGCCGGCCTTCAGCGGTCGTACTCCCCGTATTCACAGCCGCCGAGCTCCCCGTCGAAGCGGTCGATTTCCTTCCATTCCGCCCCTTCCCGCGCAAAGAGCGTCACGCTCCCTGCCGCGTAGCCACCATTCCAGAGAAAGTTGTGCCGCTTCTTGCCGTCGGGATTCTCGTAGTTGACATTGAGCATGCCCGCGCGAGGGCATGCGAAGTGGATGACGATCCTTTCCCGCCTGGTCCAGGCCTCGACATTCCACTCGACCTTTTCCTCGGTGACGGGACAATCGAAGCGCTGCTTCGAGCCGGTCCAGAACTTGGAGAAGTTGAACTCGTGGAGCTTCCCTTCGTGGCGGAAAGCCACGAGGAGGCGGCGCGGCAGGGAGACGCCGAAGACCACGGGTTGGGCTCCGCCCACGTCCAGGCTTGTCGTCCCCAGCCGCTTGCCCGTTTTGGCGCTCGTGAAATTGTTGCAGTTGAGCCATACCCAGGGACTCGTGTAGTCGGCGCCCCAGTTCTTGTCCTGGTAGCCGGCACAGCTGTCGGGTTCGACACGGTAGGCCTCTCCATTGAACGTGATGCTGCCTTGGTAGCGTGTGAGCATCCCGGCGGCATGCCAGTACATCTGGAAGGCGTTGAGGGCGCGGAAGAAGGGGCTTGTGCCGAAGCCGACGCTGTACGGCAGGACCTTTTCAGCCTTGAGGTCCCAGCTCATTTCCCCGGAATCCGACATGTATTCAGGATGGGCCGCGGCTTGTGCGGCGGCCAGGTGGACCGATCCCACAAGCCGGGTTTCCGTGGCGGTATTGTCGCCGATGCGGACATCCATCCTGTCCTTGGCCGCGCTGAAGCTGGAGACCGGATAGAGATTGTGTATCTGGGCCTTCCGGCCTTCACCCCAGCGCCCTGCCTTGATCATCGCATAGGACGGCTTCCTGCCCTTTGCCTGGTTCTCGGGAAGCTGGCCGGGGATGGCCTCGTCCCCGCCGAGGGCCGGGTTCACGATATAATATTCGATGAAGAAGGGTTGCTTTTCACCTGTCTTGGCATTGACGCCGACCAGGGAGTGCCACCACCAGTCATAGCCGCGTCGAGCCAGGCTTCCCCTGAGCATGTATCCGTTCCTGTCGTCCATGTCGCCTCCTGTGGTGATGGGACCTCTTTTGGTCCTTGGAGGGGCATTCTAGCACATATACTTGCAAAATGCAAATAAATGCCCTTGCCCGTCCAGCCAAACAGGCACTCTGGGCATCCGGCAGGGGAACGGGGCCCGGAACGGCAGGAGGCCGTTCCGGGTGCGTGGTCGGCTATTTCTTGCGCGTCGCGGCCTGGACTGCGGCGCTGATGGCGTTGTCGATGTCCGCCAGGCTCTTTTGGGCAGCGCCTGCCTTTTCGACCGCCTTGAGGTAGTCAGCCTTGGCCATGGCGGCTTCCGCATCGGCGAGGCCGAGCTTGGCCCCGGCGATTTCCGCCTTCCTGGCCGTGAGATCGATGTTCGCCTTCTTGATCTTGGCCGCGCTGGCCAGGAGTTTCTCGGTCTTTGGCAGGGCAAGCTTGACGGCATCGATGAGCTCGCCCGCCTTGGCCTTGGCCCTTTCCTTGTTGGTTCCCGCGGCGGCGACCGCCGCATTGGCCGAGTCGGTGGCTTCGACGGCGAAGGCCTTGGCCTTGTCGTAGCGGCGGGCGGTGGCTTCGCTGCGCATCTGCTCAAGGGCAGACTTGGCGCGTTGCAGGTTGTCTGGCGCGTAGGCGGCGACATCGGGAGACTTGGCGGCGCTGGCGACCGCGGATTCCGCGGAATCCATCTCGGCCTTGGGAGGCTTCGCGCAACCAGCCAAGGCGAGGACGAGTATCAGGGACAGGAGCCATGCATGACGTTTCATCACAATCTTCTCCTTATGCTTGGATCGTACAGCCGATCCATCCTTAATATATATCGGGTTGATATCCCTTGCGCGATACCTACACTAAAAAGACTCCTGCCATTTTCCATGACTTCGTGTATGCTTCCGCAATGCGCACGACAAGGTCAAGGGCTTCCCTCGCGATGGCGATAGCCGTCGCGTTCGCGATTGGCGCCGCGGTCACCGTCCTGGCGGCATCAGGCGGGTTTTCCACCCTTGAGTGGAAGCTCTACGACGCGTATCTCGGGCTTTTGCCCGCCCGACCCATGCCGGGGACTTTCCTCGTGGTCTATCCGGAAAGCGGCGGGTCACCCAAAAGGCGGAGCGCGAAGGACGCCCTCCAGGTCCTCCGCCTCCTCGATGAATTCGAGGTGGGGGAAGTCGCCCTCGTTGGCGACCCATTCGAAGGCGGCGCCGAACTTGAGGAGCTCTCCGCCCTTCGTTCCGGCCTCCCGGGCCTCGTGGATCGTGAAAGCAAGAGCGTCCAGGACAACATCCGGGCCTTGTTTGGAGCCATCCGATCGGGTTCGATACCGCCGCGGGAATTGGGCCGCTACGTGGACCTCCTCGCGGGGATTGTCGCCACGAGCGGCGAGCGCATCAAGGAAGGCTCGGGCATCGAACAGGGGTCGACCCTTCGCGAGCTTGAAGCCGAGATAGCCAGGTACCGTCACTACGGTGCCTCGTTTCCCGGGATCCAGGCGGATCCCGACAAGGTCCTGCGCAGGCTCCCCCTCGTGGAAAAGGCGGATGACGGCCTGGTGTCGCCCCGGGTCGAGCTCGAGGCCCTGATGAGGACCTTGGGCAATCCCTTGCTAGAATACGAGGCAGGGCGTGTCATGCTGCGCGACGCCACCTCCTCGGAGCCCCGAAAACCCAAGGCGGTCATACCGGTTGACGGGGAGGGGCGGGCCCTCCTTGACTGGTCGAGGACGGAAAAAGAGGAGAAGGTCCGAAAAATCGCCGTAGGCGAAGTCCTCAAGGCGATCCAGGAAGAGGAGGCTTTTTATGCCGCCCTCGTGGCCATGGAGGCGGGCGGCCTCCTGGGCGGTGATGGTTCCGCCCTCCTCAGCCGTTACCGTCACGCGCAAATGCTTGGTGAGGCGAGGGCGCCCGCCGACAAGGCAGCCAGCGCAGACTGGCGTGACAGCCGCAAGGAATTCTTCATGGCCGCCCAGGGGTATTTCGACGCGGGCCATGAGGCCGGCCTCGTCGCCGCGCTGGAGGTCGTCAAGGAGACAACCGTGCTGAACAGCGACGGGCTGGCCGCCATCGATGACCGCATCGCGGAGATAACGCGCTCCTATCGGGAATCGGCGGCCATCCTCAAGGCCCTTGTCGCCCGGCGGGGGGAGCTTTCCGCGAGCATCGGCGGTTCATTCGCCTTCCTATCCTTGGTGCCCGCGGAAGCGCCGCTACTGACGAGCTTTGGGATGGCCACGAATCCCGCCGAGGCCGCTGCCGTGTTCGCCGGCGCCGTGCTCAGGAACAGCACCCCGCGGGCCATCCCTTCGGAAGTCGCCGTGGCCTCGGGGCTTCTTCTCTGCCTGGTCGCGGCGTCGGCCGGCCTTGTCCCCTTCACGGGGCGGGGTTGGCTCCCTCGCCTAGGGATCGGACTCGGCGCGGCCTTCGTGGGCTGCGGCGTTTCCGTCCTTGCCTTTGTGCTCCGGTCCGTCTTCATCCCGGCATTGCCACTGGCCCTCGGCCCGGTGGCTGCCTGCGCCGCCCTTCTCGCCCTCACGCGGGGGCAGGGAAGCCGCCAGACTAGGCTGCAGCGCAAGAAGGTAGCCGTCCTCGCCTGCAGGGCCGAGGGACTCGTGCGCGCGAGCGAAGGTGCCTCCCCCGGGGAGACCGGCCTGTCCCTTGCCGCTTTTCGCGGGCTTTGCCTCGCGGCCATCGAAGCAGGGGAAGGAATACCGGCCAGGAGCGATGGCGCCATGGTCCTTGCCTTCTTCGAGGCGAAAAAGGGAAGGCCGAACCCGGAAACCAGGGCCTTGACCGCAGGTCTGGCCCTCGGCAAGTCCGACATCGCCATCCATGCCGGGCTCGACCATGGCGACTGCCTCGTGGAAAAAGCGCCTTCCGGCACCGCGAGAAAAGCAGGCCGCATCCTTGTCGGACCATCCTGCGACCTTGCCCAGAGGTTGGCCGACCTCAATGGCCACTACGGCACGAAGGTCCTGGCCACCGGTGGCCTCCTCGAAAGGGGAGGTCCCGAGTTCAAGAGCCGCCTCATCGGCGAGCTTGTGGTGGAGGAGACCGGAAGGAAGGCTTCCCTCCATTCCATCCTTGAAGGGCCGGCTGCCAGGGGCTAGGCCCATCCCCGAGGGGGCCGCGGGTCAGCGCTTTTTCGTCTGCGGGCTGTCCGCCGGGGCGCGCAGCCTTGCTATGCTTTTTTCCAGGGCCTTGAATCGGACCACGATCCCGCCGCCCGTGGCGGCGTAGGCACGATAGCGCTGCCCGTCGTCGATGAAGGCGGGCTCGGGTTCGCCCGCGAAGGTGGCGTCGCGGCGCTGCAGCCATGCCAGCGAAGGGTCCTTGAGGCTCGTCCCGGGCTTCGCGGGGTCGAAAAGGATGAGGGAGTCGTGGACTCCCCTTTCGTCGCCCGGGGATTCGTCAGTCGATTGGAGGTAGCGCAGCCTTCCCGCGCCAAGGTCGATGGATTGGATGACGCAGGAATGGATGAAGGTGCCGTCCTCGCCGCGGAAAAGGATGATGTCGCCGGGAAGGAGTCCGTCTATCGCATCGGGGACAACGCGCGTCCTTCCTTTGCGAGGGTCGTAATACCAGGTGCCAACGAAGAGCGCCGGCTTGACCCCGCGCGGCAGGCCTACATCCCGCCCGACTATGCGGTCGAGGTCCAGGCCATCTGCCGCGGCGACCGCGCGCAGCACGTGCCATACAAAGCCCGAGCAGTCGATCCCGGTCCTGCCCACGCAATACAGGTAATTGTAGATATCCCGGGAGGTTGCGCCCTTGCCCGATGAATGGACGACGGGGCGGTGCGGAAGGCCAGGATACAGGCCCGACAGCATCCGGCCGATCGCGAAGCGGTCGGTGCTGACCGACCAGGAGGTGGTGGGCAGGTCGAAAATCACGAGCTTTTCGCGTCCATCCCCGAGGGCGGCCAGGTAGGCTGAGAAATCCGTGGAGCCAAGGAGGGCCTCGATGGATTCCCAGATGTCCCGTGGATCCGCCTTGCCGCCGCCCGAGACCTCCAGATCCTTGTCGGCCAATTCCGAACGTTCGCTGTTCTGCGCGAAAGGCAGGCGCAACAGGCGGATGTTGCCCCCAATGAAGAGGGTGCGGAAACATTCGCGATATGCCTTTTCGATCGCGGCCTCGACACCCTTGCCCCAGTCCAGGGTGATGTCTGCGTAGGAGGCCAGGCCGGTTTCCTCGACCGTCAAGGGACCTTCCGTGCCGGGGCCCTTCGCCCCCGACTCTTGCGCGGATCCTGGGGGAACCGCGGCGAGGACGAGGCACAGCGCAAGGAGAGCGCGAGAGCATCCACTTCTTCCCAGTTGCCTCATCGTCCCACTCTACCGTGACGCCGCCCTGTCGGGCAAGCGAGGTCAGGAATTCTTGACGGCCAGGATCCGTAGATGGGCTTCTCCGGGGTTCGCGATGCCATGGGCCAGGCCTTTCGGGGCCGCGACCAGGGTCCCTTGCCTTACAAGGGCCTTTTCGTCCCCGATCGTGAAGAGACCCTCGCCTTCGAGGACGAAGAACTCCATGTCCACCGGCGCCGAATGGGGCTCGATCGCCTTTCCGGGGTTGATCGTCATATGTATGATGACCGCCTCGCTCGAGGCATAGAGCCTCCGCCCCGTCATCGCCTCGTCGCTCATGACCACGAAGCCCTCTTCCACGCCGGTCACCAGCATGTCGGCCTCCTCGGGCGGGGATCGTGCGCCGCGGGTGGCGGGAAACCCGCCTTCATCTTCGTTTCGCAGCCTCGAGCCTGCACCAGGCGTAGAGCGAATCGTACACCTCGAACTGCAGGCCGATGTTCTCCGAGTCATCCGGATGGCGCAATGAATAGCCTACGGCGATGGCCTCCAGGCCCGCGGCCACGGGATGGTCGGCCAGGCGGTCGGTGTCGGCGCAGCCCACGATCTCCGCCATGAGGAGGAGTGCCGGGTCTTTCAGCCCGTAGGTCTTGACGATCGTCTGGAAGGAGCAATCCCCCTCGTGGTGGCCCAGTTCGACTCCGGGCGCGTCGAAGGGGATGGCTCCGGTCGACATCACCGTCTTGTCGATCTGGCTGGCAGGGACAAAGAGGAATTCGGCCTCATTGTCGATGAATCTCGTGATGAGCCATGGACAGGCCACCCTGTCTACATGGACGTGGGAACGCGTGATCCACTGCATCGCTTTGTCCCTCATGCCGCGCCTGGGCTGCGGCGTCGGCGGATTCTACGAGATGCTCCCCCCGGACGGGGAGGCGATCGGCCATGATCCCCAAGCGCGCAGGTCAGCCTGTGGAAAGCCTCTTCCTGAGCGTTTCCGAGCCTGCGACCAAGGAACAAGTGTAGGCCAGGAGGAAAGCCGGCAGCAAGCCCAGGCTCGTGGCCGAAGCCACAAAGCCGAACAAGGGCGGCAAGAGGGTCGCGCCCACATAGGCCACGGCCATCTGGAACCCCATGATCGCCTGTGCGTGCGTCGCGCCAAAGCTCCTGGGGGTTTCATGGAGCATGCAGGGGAAAATCGGCGCGCATCCAAGGCCAACCATGATGAACCCAGCGAGGGTGGCCGGCAGGGGCAATGGAAGGAGCATGAGGACGACGCCGGCCAGGACGGTCAAGCCGCCAAGGCGGACCAAATTCCTGTTCGATGCCTTGTAGGTGATGAAGCCGGTCAGGAAACGGCCCAGTGTTATGCTGGCATAGAAAAGCGAGACCCACCTGGCTGCCGCCGCGGCTTCAAGTCCCTTGATCTGGAAAAGGTAGCTGCCGCCCCAAAGCCCCATTGTGCTCTCGATGCCGCAATAGAAGAAGAAGGTCAGGACCGCCCATTTGGCGCCTCGTAGCTTGAGAGGGAAGAACAGGGCTTGATGGGGCGTTTCCGGCATGCTGGCCTCCATCGCGGCGCGCATGCGTACCCTGTCCCACAGGGGCATCGCGAACACGAGGATGACCACCAGCGCGGCCTGGAAAATGGCGATGGACGAATAGCCCTTGCGCCAGCCCAAGCCCTGGGCAAAAAGGGCCGACAGGACCAGGGGGCCGGACAAGGCACCTAGGCCCCAGAAACTGTGGAGCCAGCTCATGTGGCGCGATTCATAATGCCTGGCCACATAGGCGTTGAGCCCGGAATCGACGGCTCCGGCCCCAATACCCAAAGGCATGGCGGCAGGGATCAGCCACCAGAACGAAGGGGCAAGGGAAAAACCGAAGAGGGCAAAGGCGGTCAAGCCGACGCTCACCGCAGTCACCTTTCCGACGCCGAAATGCCTGACAAAGCGGCTGCTCAAGACGCTCGAGAGTATGGTGCCGCCGGAAATGGCCACGGATACCACGCCGGCGAAGCTATAGGGGATAGCCAGGTCCCTTTGCATGATCGGCCAGCCGGCTCCCAGCAAGGCGTCAGGCAAGCCGAGGCTAATGAAGGCAATGTAGATTATCGCGAGCAGCAAGGTTGCCAATGCGGTCTCCTGGGTAGGCCATATGGCGCGACGGCCCGCTTGGCATGAGTATGCCGTCAAGCGGGCGGCAAATCCAAGCGGAGCCCTCGTCAGGCAAGCAGGCAAGAGGTGGGGGAGTCGACTCTTCAGGCCTCGACATCCTGTCTCGGCCTTCAGGGCCGGGGAAGACGCCCTCGCGGCCATCCATGGCCGCTCGACCGATCTTTGCCCTCATATGATCGGGCAAAGATCGGGGCGTCTTCCCGTTCGACTCCCCCACTTTTTAAAAACAGCAAAACCCGCCACGCGGCGGGTTTTGCTGTTTTGGAGGTGGGGGGAGTCGAACCCCCGTCCCCGAGCGCGAACCGTGGACATCTACAGGTTTATCCGTTCTTTCAAGTTGTCGGGGAAGGGGTGGCGAAACGGCACGCTTTCTATCCCGTATCCCGGATTTAGTCCCTGCGACAGTCCGGATCCTGTCGCAAGCAAGCCTCGGTTTGTTGTGAGCCTCGCGGCCGCTCAAGGCGGCGCAACCGCGGACCCATCGCTAACGGCGCTTACGCGGCGAGAGCGAAATTGCCATTGTTGTTGGCAAGTAAATTTTTGCCGAATCAGGAGATCGGCGGCTCCACCTGCAGCCCATGATCCTGACCGACCGGGTCGAGACCGGTGCACCCCCTTTGGGAGACTGCCGATCGAATGGATCACTGCAAGCTCAATATACGCCGCCTTCCCCCTCGGGGTCAAGGCGAAAGGCGGCGTGCGATGGATCGGGGCCTAGGCCACCAGGCGGCGTATGATCGCCTCGCAATCCTTGGCGTCCATGATCCGCGGCACGGGGTAGAGTGGATTGCCTTCCTTGAGCGCGCGGGTGACGAGGAGGGGGATATCCTCTTCCCGTATCTGCGTGAACTTGTCCTGGATCCCCATCCTGCTGTTGAGTCCGCGGATGGCGGCGATGAAGGCCGCCGCCTTGGCGGCGTCGGTGCCGCCGGACGCCTTGACTCCGGCGATATCGGCGAGCCTTGCCAGGGGCGCCCATCCGTCTTCGCCGAAAAACTCGAGGACATAGGGCAGGATGACCGCGTTGGCCAGGCCATGGGGAATTCCGTAGAGCCCGCCCAGGTTATGCGCTATCGCATGGACGTAGCCGACATAGGCACGGGTGAAGGCTATTCCGGCGCAGTACGAGGCGATGAGCATGTTGCCGCGCGCTTCCATGTCCTTGCCGTTGGAATATGCGGTCTCGATGTTGTCGAAGACCAGCTTGACGGCCTTTTCCGCCATCTCGATGGTCTTCTTCGTGTTGCAGCGGCCGATGTAGGCTTCCACGGCGTGGGTCAGGGCATCCATGCCTGTTGTCGAGGTGATGTGCGGTGGGAGGCCCAGGGTGAGCTCCGGGTCGAGGACCGCATAGGGGGGGATGAGCTTGGGATCGTTGATGGCGTACTTCTCATGGGTCGACGGATCGGTGATGACCGCCGCGACCGTGGTCTCCGATCCTGTTCCCGCCGTCGTGGGCACGGCGAAAAGGAGGGGCGGTCGTCGCCACACCTTGAGGAGGCCGCGCATCCGGGTGATGCTCTTCCGCGGATTGGATGCCCTGGCTCCTGTCGCCTTGGCGCAATCCATGGACGAGCCCCCTCCGAAGGCGACGATGGCCTTGCATCCATCGCGCCGATAGAGGCCCAGGGCCTCCTCGATGTTCGGGATCGTGGGATTGGCCTGGACTCCGTCGAAGAGGGTGTATTTCACGCCGGCCGCGTCCAGGCCCGCGAACATGCCATCGAGGAGATGGAGGCCCATGAGTCCCTTGTCGGTTATGACGAGGACGTTGTCTATTCCCTTGGAATTGATGAAGGCAGGGAGCCTTTTGACGCTCCCCGGACCTTCGATCAGTTCGGGAGAGGAGAAATCAAGGATGTAGCCGGCCATGCGCATGATAGCCTGGTAGGTCCTGTAGCCGAAGTTCCTCAGTCTTTTCATGATCGCTCCTTGTCCCTGGTGGTTTTCCCTGTCGTGATCCCGAGCCTGGAAAGGAGGCGGGCTGTAGGCGCGCCATCGCTGTCGTAGCCTTTTTTGCGATAGTAGGCTTTCACCATGGGGACGATGGGCACGACGCTCCTGTCGGGATGCTTCGTTTCCGCCTCGGTGAGGAAACGCGCGGGAAGGGTGTCGTCAGCCGACTTGACTCCCATGATGACGTTCATGTGGCGCTCGAGGACGTGGGACCGCCTGCCCACGAGGAGGAAGCCACGCCGCGTGGTTCTCCGGCCCGTGATCGCGCCGACAAGCCCGGAGAGCGCGCCCCAGTCCAGGACAAGTTGGGCGACATCAGGAAGGTAGGTCATCGCCAGTTTCAGGAGGAACCTGGGCGTGTGCTTGGCGACGAGGGGCTCGAGGAGGTAGCCGAAGCCGGTGAACTGGCAGGTCTGGGTCGCGTTGATCGCGTCGAAAAGGTCCTCGAAGAAGGCCACCCAGGAGGCCTTGCCCATGCGGCTGTACGGCGGTATGTACCTGAAGATGGCTTCCAGGGCTATCGGATAGGCGTTGAGGTGGCAGCCGCCCCGGTTGGCCACGGCGTAGTTGAGGCCCTGGCCCCAGCCCGCGCGCGGATCGTAGGCCGCCATCTCCAGGCCTTTCACCTGCGCGGCGAAATCCAGGCCGCCGTACCTCTGCGCGAGGCGTCTCGAACCCAGGGAAAGCTCCACGCCTTCGCCCACGCGGTGGGCTATGTCGTGGAGGATGGAGGCTATGTTGTCCGTCTTCCCGAAGGCGAGCTTGCTGGGCCTCAGGCCCTTCTCGGCCGCCTCCATCGCCCAGCTCACCGTGGCGCCGCAGGAGATGGTGTCGAGGCCCAGGTCGTTCATGATGTCGTTCCACTCGGCCACGAGGTCGGGGTTGAAGTTCATGATGTTGCCGCCCCACAGGCCTATGGTCTCGTACTCGGGGATGTGGCGGACCTTGCCGTCGGGATAGGTCCCCTTGTGGCCGCACAGGATGGTGCAAGGGGCGCAGGCCGCATGGGTGGTATGGTAGCGCTCGGCCATCGCTTCTCCGGAAAGCGCCTTGCAGCGCTCGTCGGTGCGGTCGCGGAAATTGTGGACGGGGGCGTAGCCGGCCTTCACGCCTGGATTGACGCCGTAGTTCGTGCCATAGGCGCGATAGGAGAGGATAAAGGGATTCCGGTTGATGTGCTTTCGCGCGATCGCGTTCCATTTCGCGAAAGCCGCGGGGTCCGCCGGCTCGATCGAGAAGGAGCGGCCTGTCGCGATGATCGCTTTCAGGTTTTTCGCGCCCATCACCGCGCCCATGCCCCCTCGCCCGAGGAACCTGCTCCCTGAGCGGATCCCGGCATAGAGGACGCCGTTTTCGCCCCCTTGGCCGATCACGAGGGCTCCCTGGCGCGGGTTGTCGACGATCCGCCTCTGGGTTTCGTCGGTCCCAAGGCCCCATAACCCGCTTGCGTCCTCGAAGCCCGCGCCATTTTCATCAATGCGCACAAGGACAGGTTTCTCTGCCCTTCCATGGACAAGGATGCCGTCCCAGCCGGCCGTCTTGCAGGCCATGCCGAAGGGGCCGCCACAGGATGAGCCGACCATGAGGCCGGTGAGGGGGGACTTGGTGACCCCGGCGAAGCGGGCGGAGCAGGGAGCCCCCGTGCCGATGAAGCTGCCCATCATGAAGGCCAGGATGTTCCCCGGGCCGAGGGGGTCAAGGGCCGCGAGTCCTTCCTTCCTGCGGTCGTAGAAAAGCTTCAGGCCAAGGGCCTTGCCCCCCAGGTAGTCGCGGAGGCAGGCTTCGTCGGGGGAGAAGACCGAAGACGAAAGGGTCGAGAGGTCTATGTCGAGGAAGCGCCTGGATTCGCCGATGATCGTTTTCATTTTGCGGCCTCCCTTGTTGTGGCCGACCGCGGGGCCACGATCGCGATGCAGGAGACCGGGCATTCTGACTCGCAGGCGGCGCGGCCAATGCATGATTCCGTGATGCTGAAAGCCATCAAGCTCCTCCTGGGGTGCTTCTGAGCTACCTGGATTCCAGGCGAGGTTCAAGTCCGAGGTAGGCAAGGGCCCTCTGGACGCTCCACTGCTCGTGGACCAGGCCAACCAGGGCCTCGACCATCTTCCTGGCGTTGCCCTCGGCCCAGACCTTCCGTCCAATGGCCACGCCTGATCCCCCTGCCAGGAGGGAGTCTCTGATTTCCGTGAAGAGGCCTTCGATGCCGCCCGATGCCTCGCCGCCCAGGACAAGGACGGGCGCGGGACAGCCCCCGGTGACCGCGCGGAATGTCTCGATGTCGCCGCTGTAATGGGTCTTGACGATGTCCGCTCCGATCTCCTGCGCGGCCCGTGCAGCCAGCCGTATCGCGTCGCCCTCCCGGCATCTCGCGTCCTTGGCCATCGCCTCGATCAGGACGGGAAGCCCCAGCCGTTCGCAGGTGTCCACGGCGAGGCTCGCCTGCCGTATGAAATCGCCTTCGCGCAGGTGGCCGAACTTCACGGTGAGGGCACAGGCCGCCGCGCCATAGGCAAGGGCGGTCTCGGGCGAGCTGATGAGCTCCTCCTCGAAACCGCCACCCAACACCGTGAAGCCGCCCGTGAGGCGGAGGATGAGGGAGGTCCGGCGATCCCACTCCGCATGGGAGGCCTTGACGACGCCGCGCGTGGCCATGATGGCGTCAGCCCCCCCGGCGACGCAGGCGCGGACAACGGCCGCCGGCTCCTCGATCCCACGGACAGGCCCGGCTATGCCGCCGTGGTCGAGCGCCACGACGACGGCCCTCCCATCCTCCTTGCGCAGGATGGAGGCAAGGCGCAATTCCCTTCCGATCATGGAGACCCTCCTTCGCAGAGCTTCCCGAGGCGCGGGAAAAGGGGCTTGAGCGCGGCATAGGATTCCCTGTAGATCGCGAAGAGCCTGTCGTACACTTCCCTGGTGGCTGGATCGGGATCGAAGCGCCGACCTGGGACAACCAAATCCTCCGCCGCCTCTGCCAGTGTCGCATAACGTCCCAGTGCGGTGAAGGCCATGCAGGCGCCGCCCAGGAGTTCCGCCTCGCCGAATTTCGGCACGACCAGCGGCTTGCCCGTCACGTCGGCCTTGACCTGGTTCCAGAAGGCGCTCGCGGCGGGCTTCCCGGTCGCGCGCAGCTCCTTGACCTCGGCTCCCGCCTCCTCCATCACCGTGATGATGTCGCGCATCGCGAGGGCTGTGGCCTCGACCACTGCCCTTGTCATCTGTGGCCTGCCTTGCGCGAGGGTGATGCCGATGAAGGCTCCCCGCGCGTCGCTGTCCCACAGGGGGGCGCGCTCGCCGGCGAGGTAGGGCAGGAAAAGGAGGCCCCCCGAGCCGGCCGGCGTGGCTTCGGCGGCGGCGAGGAATTCCTCCCAAGGCAGCTCTGCTGCCCCGGAGGACTCCTTCCACCACTCCAGGGACTTGCCCGAGGTGGAGACCGCTCCCGAGATGTTGTGCAGGGGACGGATCACGTGGGGCATCGTGAGGAGGCGGCGATCGGCAAGCCCCAGCGCCGAGCAGAGGTTGATGCCTTCGCTCGTGCCGGCGCGGTCGCAGGCGCGGCCGGGGGTGGTCGTCGCCGTGCCCACGAGGGCCGCAAGGAAGTCCGGACCGCCGGCCACGACGGGGATCCCGGCAGGCAGGCCGAGGGCGTCCTCGCGCGTGGCGCCGACGATGCTTCCCGTCTCCACGAAGGGAGGGAAGAGTCCGGGATCCAGGCCAAGATCCTCGAGCCATTCAGGCTTCCAATAGAGGGCTTCGTAGCCTTTGCCGGGAAAGACGGTGACCGAAGCGCCGGTCAGGAGGCGGATGAGGTATTCAGGGCAGGCGTAGAAGGACGCCGTCCTTTCGTAGATGTCCGGACGATGCCGGGCGAACCAGAGCGCCTTGGGCAGGTAAAAGCTCGAATCGATGCGTTCCCCGGCCGCCAGCCCCGCGTCCAGGGCCTCCTGCGTGGCCCGGCGGTCCATCCAGGTGAGGGCGGCATGAAGGGCCTTGCCTTCGCGGTCGGCAGGGAGGAGTGTGGGCCCGTTGCCGCTCACCACGAGACAATCGAGCTTGTTCCTGCCGGGAAGGAGGATGCCGAGGATGACCTTGGCGCAGGCAAGCCAGTCCCCTGCCTCCACTTCACCGACGAGGGGGTTGTCATGCCGCTTCAGGGGAAGCGGCGCGGAGGCGGTGGCTACGCAGCGTCCGGTGGGCGAGAAGAGCCCGCCTTTCACGCTTGTCGTCCCAAGGTCGATGGCAAGTGTCATGGAGCCTCGTGGTTGAGGATGATGCGGAATGCGTGGCCGGAGATCGCCTCGCGGAAGCCTTGCTCGATGGTCGAGAATGAAGTCCTGCCCGAGATGAGGGCATCGACCTTGACCTTGCCGAAGGAGAGGAGGCGGGCCGCCTGGAAAAAGTCCTCGGAAAGGCGGCCTTCGGTCCCCGTGACGGTGAGTTCCTGCCTATGGATGGCCGTCGCATCGATGGGTACGGTCATTTCGCCTTCATAGGCCGTGTAGATGTTGAGGCGCGCGCATTTTGCCAAGGACGCCACCGCTTCCTTGAGCGCCTCGGGAGCCGGGCTCGCGATGACGCAGGAGGACCAGCCAAGCCCGTCGGTGTTCTCCCGACCGAAGGAGGAGAGGTCGGTGGTCCTGGGGTTGACCGTGAAATCGGCGCCAAGGGCGCGCGCGATCTCGAGGCGTGAGGCATCGGGATCGCAGACCGTCGTGCGGAGTCCCATGCAGCGCGCGACGAGGAGGTGAAGGAGTCCCATCACGCCCGCGCCGACGATGAGGAGATCCTCCGTCATCGCCACCTTGAGCCTCTTGAGCGAATGGACACAGCAGGACAGGGGCTCGGTGAAGGCTGCCTCGTCGAAGGAAAGGCCGGTGGGAAGGGCATAAACCTGGTTGGGCTTGGCCGCGATGAATTCGGCGAAACCGCCAAGCATGCGTTGCCCGGGATTGAAGCGGTTCGAGCAGAGATTGGACTTGCCGATGCGGCAATAATAGCATTCGCCACATCGCGTCACGAGGTCGAGGGCGACCTTCGTGCCCGGCGAGAAGGATCCGATCACCGCCTTGCCCACCTCCACGATCTCTCCGGCAGCCTCATGGCCTCCGACCAGGGGATAATGGAGCTTCATCGCCCCCGTGAATAGGCGCTGTTCGAGGGTGCAGATTCCGCAACTTTTCAATTTTATGAGGATTTCGTCCTTTTCCATGACAGGGTCATCCACGTCTCGGATCTCCATCCGACCCGGTCCCGACAGAACAGCCGCCTTCATGCCTTCCCTCCCTAGACGCTTTGCCCGAGCCCTCGCAGTTCGCAGGTCCCCGCGTAGGGGCAGTGCGGGCATTGGGAGCCCGGGCATTCGAAGAAATTTCCTCCGGAAACGAGCTGTTCGATATGCCAGGTGAGCTCTTCCATGCGCTGTCCAATGCGGCTCCGCTCCAGTTCGAGTTCCGCGAGCATTTCAGTATACTTGTGGATGAGCTTGCGGCGACAGCTTTCGCCGGTGCGGTCCGCCTCGGCCAGGGAGAAAAAAACCTTTATTTCGGCTAGATTGAGCCCATAGGACTTGAGTTGCTCTATGCGCTTGATGTATACGATATTGTTTTCAGGGTAATGTCGATGGAGGCCATCGGCACGGTCGGCGGCCTTGAGAAGGCCGAGTTCCTCATAGTACCGGAGTGTCCGGACCGTGAGTCCGAACATGCCCGCGAGATCGCCGATCTTGTAGGTCCTGTCCGACATCTTTCCGCTCTTGTGCGCGTGCGCGCGCGTTTCTACGTTGGGTCGAATCTTACGTGAGCCACGCGGCCGCGTCAAGTGATTTTTTTGTCAGGGCAGGAGGTTGATATGCGCAACCGTAATCGGGTTTTCATCGTGGCCGTCGCGGCGATGGCTTTGGCCTTCCTCTTCGACTGCGCTCCCAAGGCCAAGTCCGCCAGCGCCAATCCCTCGAGGGTCGCGGTGTTCATCCCCGGCGTCCGCGCCGGCAACGCGATATACGATACCATGGTCAAGGGCGCGGAGCGGGCAGTCAAGGAAGCCGGCGCCACGGGGCTCAAGGTTTTCGAGGCGGGCTTCAACCAGGCTGAATGGGAGGAAAAGCTCACGAGCCTCGTGGCCACCGGTGAATACGACCTCATCGTCACCTCGAATCCCTCAATGCCCGAGCTTTGCGCCAAGGTCGGGAAAGCCTTCCCGAAAGAGCGCTTCCTTTGCCTGGACGGATACCTTCCGGACGAGGCCCAGCTTCACACGGTGCTCTACAACCAGACCGAGCAAGGCTACGTGGCTGGATACCTCGCCGGACTGGTCACGACAGGCACGATGAAGGGATCCAATGCGGCCAAGAAAGCGGGCCTCGTGATCGGCCAGCATTACCCGGTCATGGACAAGGTCATTGTCCCGGGCTTCGAGGCTGGATTGCGGGCCGTCGACCCGGGCATCGCCGTGGACGAGAGGGTCGTGGGCAATTGGTATGACGCCGCCAAGGGACAGGCCCTCGCGAAGGACCAGATCGGCGCGGGGGTCGATGTCATCCTCCCGATCTGCGGTGGGGCCGCGACGGGTGTCTACAAGGCGGCGATCGAGGCCGGCGCCTATGTCGTGGTCTTCGACGCCGACCAGTTTGCCCAGGCGCCCGGAGTTGTCCTCGGCTGCGTCATCCTCAAGCAGGAGGAGCTTGCTTACTCGAGGACCAAGGCCGCCATGGAAGGAAAGCTGGCTTGGGGAAAGGCCGAGGTCGTGGGCATGGCCGACGGCTACGTGGCCTTCCTGGACAAGGCGCCGGAATACATCGCTGCGGTCCAGCCGGAGCTGCGCGCGAAGATGGCCGAGCTGCTCGGAAGGATAAGTTCGGGAACGCTCAGGCTCGAAGTCCCCCTTTCGCGGTTCTAGTAGGGGGATCCATGCCCAGCGTTTCCATGAAGGGCATCAGTAAGTACTACGGTGCGAGCTCGATCCTCGCCAACGACTGTGCGGACCTCCTCGTGCGCGACGGGGAGATCCATGCGATCGTCGGGGAGAACGGCGCCGGGAAATCGACCCTCATGAAGATCCTGTACGGCCTTGAGCGTCCGGATTCCGGGCGGATCAACCTCGGCGGGCGGGAGGTCCACGTGAGAAGCCCGGCGGAAGCCGCCCTCCTCGGAATCGGGATGGTCCAGCAGCACGCGGAGATCGTGGACGAATTCAGCGCAGCGGAGAATGTAGTCCTCTGCGCCGAGCCCCGCCGGTTCGGCTTCGTCCTTGATCGGCGCGCCGCCCGCGCCCGCTTCGCCGGGCTTGCCGCGGACAACGGCTTCTCCCTTGATCCAGATGCCCTTGGCTCCGGGCTTTCGGTGGGCGAACGCCAGGAGCTCGAGATCCTCAAGCTCCTCTACCGGAAAGCCCAGGTCCTTGTCCTTGACGAGCCGACCGCCGTGTTGGCGGAGGAGGAGGTCTTTTCTCTCTTCGCGACACTTCGCCGCCTTGCCGCGTCTGGCCGGACCATCATCATCATCACGCACAAGGTGAGGGAAGTGCGCGCGATAGCCGATTCCGTCACTGTCATGCGGCATGGGAAGACCTTGTCGCGTCTTGCGGCCGGGGATGTCGGGGAGGAGGAGCTCGCCACCCTCATGATGGGCGGGCAATCCTTCGCTCCCGCCCTGCGGACCCCGCGCCGCCCCCGTCCGGAGGACGTGTCGGTGGTTTTCGAGGCGCAGGACCTGCGCTATGTCCTCCGCGGCGCGGCCAGGCCTGCCGTGGACGGGGTCTCCTTCTCGTTGCGCAGGGGCGAGGTCCTGGGAATATGCGCCTTGGCCGGCAACGGCCTCGCCGAGCTTGAGGATCTCGCGACCGGCTTCCGCCGTCCGAGCTCCGGCCGCGTCCTCCTCGACGGCCGTCGCCTTCCCCGCCGTCGAGGGAAGGCGATCGGATATGTGCCCCAGGACCGGCTGCGCCGTGGCGCTTCCCTGCATTCGTCCGTCCAGGAAAACCTGGCGGCCCTGGATCGCGACGCGTTTTTCCCCCATGGGATCCGGTCGGTGCACCGCATGGTGTCATTCGCAGAGGCCGCGATCCGCGGCTACGATATCGCGGCAACGCCCGAACAACGCCTGGGCTCCCTTTCAGGCGGCAGCATCCAGAAGGTGATCCTGGCGCGGGAGCTGAATGGAAACGCGGATTTCCTGGTTTTTTCCAATCCCACCTGGGGCCTTGACATCGCGTCCACCGAGTTTGTCTACGAGCGTATCCTGGCCGCCCGCGAGCGCGGGGCAGCCATCCTCCTCGTCTCGTCAAGCCTGGATGAGGTCCTTGCCCTTTCCGACCGTGTCGGGGTGATGAGCCGCGGGCGGCTCGCCGGCATCGAGGAAAACGGTCCAACCCTTGATCGCGCGCATCTTGGCAAGGCGATGCTCGGGGCGGGGCACGCAGTGGATTCCCGGCGGGCGCATGCTGGGCGAGGCCTCGCCATGGGGAGAAAGCCGTGAAAGCGCCTGCCCGTGCCGCCTTGACGGCCAGGCTTCTCGGTTTCGGGGTCGCCATCGTCGGAGCGGCCCTCCTAGCCATCCTCCTCCTCTGGGGCCTTTCCTCCTCATTCAGCGCCTCGCTGGAGCTTTTTTTCCTTGGCCCATTTCGCAATGCATGGTATTTCGGCAACATGCTCGCAGAGGCCTCCGTCCTGGTCCTTGCTGGCCTCGGCGCCGCTGTGGCCTTCGGTTCGCGCAATTTCAACTTGGGTGGCGAAGGCCAGGTCTATGCCGGCGCCATCGCGGCCGCGGCCATCCTCCTTGGCCTCCCGACCGCATCCCCCCCGCTCGGGATAGGCCTCGCTCTCCTCGGCAGCGCCTTGGCCGGCGCAGCGCTTGCCTGGTTCTCCGGAAGGCTCAAGCTGTCCCTCGGCGTCGATGAGCTCATCAGCTCCTTCCTTGCGTCGGCCATTTTCGTCTACCTGGGCGGCTTCCTCATCTCAGGGCCTCTCCAGGATCCATCGAGCAATTTCCAGTCTACCGCCTCGATCGCGCCCGCCTTCCGGCTCGCGCGGCTCTTTCCTCCTTCGAACCTTTCCACCGCGGCGTTCGCCAGCCTTTTCGCCCTGGGACTTGCGATGTTCCTCTCGAAGCGGACCCGTCTTGGTTTCGAATTCGGGCTTGTCGGACGCAACGCGGAATTCGCGCGCTATGCAGGCATAGACACCGGCTTTTACGTGACCGCCCCGATGGCCCTTTCGGGTGCCCTCTACGGCCTTGCGGGAGCCTTCCTCCTCCTCGGCACCCAATACAAGGCTATGAAGGGCTTCACGTCGGGCATCGGCTGGAGCGGCATCGCGGTCGCCCTTGTGGCGGGCAATTCGCCTTCGGCCATACTTCCCTCCGCCCTGCTTTTCGCCTATCTCGATACCGGCGCCAAGGCGGTCATGATCGGGAGCGACGTGACGGGTGACATCGTGAGTGTTATCCAGGCCACGGTGTTCTTCCTGGTCACGGCGCGGGCCGCAGACGGGCTTTTCGGCACGAGGGCTTCGCGCCTGCGTGCCGGGGGGAAGAAGGCGCGATGAAGGATCTTTCCGTGCTGTGCGGCGACGCCCTTGGCCTCATGACGCCCCTCCTCCTGGCGGCCATCGGAGGCCTTTTCACCGAGCTCGCGGGGATGCTCAACATCGCGCTCGAGGGGCTCATCACGATCGGGGCCTTTGCGGCCGCGGCCGCGGTCCATGCCGTCTCTGCCTCCCCGCATTTTCCGGCGGCGGGAAATGGCGCCGCCGCGGTCATCGCACTGGTCGCGGGGTCGCTGGCCGGGGGGATGGTCGCCTTGGGCTATGGCATCGGCTCCCAGCGGCTCAAGGCAAACGAGTTTGTGGCAGGGCTCGCGACCAACCTCCTGGCCACCGGCATTGTGGTGGCCCTGGCCGATCGGCTATTGGGGAACAAGGGCGTAGTCAGCCTTGCCATCCCTGGCTTGGCCCGCCCCTTGGAAAGGACCCTCGGGAACATGCCCTTCCTGGGCGAACTCCTGTTCCGGCAAGACATCCTGACCTATGCCAGCTGGTTCCTTGTGATTGTGGCCTCTTTCGTGATCACCAAGTCGACATTCGGCCTCAGGCTCCGGGCCTCAGGGTCAAACCCCGGCGCCCTTGCGACCCTTGGCCGGAATCCGAAGCGCTATCGCCTGGTGGCCGTGGTGCTTTCGGGCCTTGCCTGCGGCCTTGCGGGGGCTGCCCTGACCGTGAGCCTTTCGGCCTATGTGCCCGACATGAGCGCGGGGCGGGGCTGGATAGCCCTGGTCGCGATCTATCTGGGCGGGAAAAAGGCCGGAGGGGTCCTTGCCGCCTGTTTTGTCTTCGCTTTCGCGGAAAGCCTTTCCAATTACGCCCAGGGGGTCCTCAGGGTCCCTTCGGATTTCATCCTGGCCCTGCCTTATGCGATCACGCTCGCCGCGCTCATAGGGGGGGCGGCATGGAAAAGGCTTCGTGGAGGGCAGATTCGATGATGCCTCCGCCAAGGACAAGTCCTTCGGCGTCATAGATGACGACGGACTGTCCCGGGGCGACGGCTCGCTGCGCCACGTCGAAGCTGATCCGGGCTTCGCCCTCATGGGCCGCCGAGCACTCGACCACGCAGGGCGCGCTCCGGTGGTTCTGCCTGATGCGGGCGAAGGCGCGAAGGCAAGCCGTCTCCATGCGGGGATCCTGGAAGCGGAAGCCCGAGGCCTTGATGCCATCGGCGAAGAGGTCCTTGCCGTCGCCGAGGACGACCTGGTTCCTGTCCGCCTCGAGCCGCAGCACATAGAGGGGCGCGGGGCCGATGGAGATGCCGAGTCCCCTGCGCTGGCCAACGGTGTAGTAGGGGAGCCCGCGATGCCGACCGAGGACCTTGCCAGACTCATCGACAAAATCGCCGGGCTCAGGTGGCTTGTCCGCGAAGAGAGGCGCATAGTCGCCTCCGGAGACGAAATCCTGGCTTTCCGGCCTGTCGGCGACCTCAAGCCCGAGTTCGCGGGCCTTGGTCCGCACTTCGTCCTTTGAGAGGCCCCCGAGCGGAAACATGATGGTGGACAGGCGCGCGGAATCGAGGGCATAGAGGAAGTAGGTCTGGTCCTTCGCCTCGCAGGCGGCCCGACGGAGGAATTTCACGCCTCCTTGTTCCTCGATGCGCGCATAGTGTCCCGTGGCGAAACATTCAAAGCCAAGCCCGGAATCGCGCGCCTTGTCCACGAGGAAACCGAACTTGAGCTCCTTGTTGCAGACAACGCAAGGATTTGGCGTCCTCCCCGAAAGGTACTCCCGGCGGAAATAGTCCACCACCCGTTCTTCGTAGAGGGCCGCGAGATCCAGGACGCGGTATCCAATTCCCAGGCGGGCGGCAAGGCGTTCGCATTCCGCGATGTCCTCCTCTTCCCCTGGACCGTAGCATGCCTGCTTGAGCCCTTCCCTGATGGCGATCTTGCCGCTCCAGATCTTCATCGTGATGCCTACGACCTCGTGGCCTGCCTCGACGAGGAGGGCCGCGGCGACGGCCGAGTCGACCCCGCCCGAAAGGCCGACTGCGACCTTTTTCTTCCTGTCCATGCGGCCAATCTAGCATGAGGGGAGTCAAGACGAAAAGCGCTGGGCGGCATCGCCGTTCCTGTGCTTTTCGTTTTGGCGCAAAACGTGATATAGTAGGCTAAAATCCATGCGCTTGCGGAACCATGCACGGAGCCACGATGAAACAAGGACGACTCGCCCTCATATCATGCATTTTCGCCCTGTCGATCAGCGTGGCCGCCGCGGAATCGAATCCCTGGCTTGACGGCTATGTCGCCCGCGGCTTCCCGGAGAATACCGACGTACGCAAGCAGTTCTGGACAAGCCTCATAACGGTCCCCAAGGAAAGCGCCTTCGCCTTCAAGGAGCGCGTCCTCTCCTCCAGGCCTGTCCCGGTGAAAGTCAGCTCCACGAGGCGAAGCAACGATTTCATCATCCAGTTCCAGAATGGGGCCGATGGCGCGTTCTCGGCCTGGTCCCGGGGTTCCTTTTCCATCGAACGGGATTCCTCCACCGGCTATTTCCTCCAGGTCAAGGTATTCCTGCAGGATGATCCAAGTTGTTACCTTCGGCTCTATCCCCAGGCCGAGGCGACCCGGATGGATGTCGTCATGTATGGCGCCGTCATCAAGAAAGGCCTCTACCTCCCCGGTTTGGTCTACTATGTCCTCTCGGATTCCTTCGCCAACATCGTCGGCCAGACGAAGGGCTCATTCGACTGGGCCAAGGTCTTCGGCAATGGCCAAGGCGGTCCGACAGCGGATTTTGCGGACAGGCTCAGGGCCGCCCTTCCCCCCCCATCGCCTCCGGCTCAGTCCGCCGCCCCTTCGCCACAAGCGTCCGGCATGACGCCGGCAGTCGGGGCATCAGTGGCCGAAAGCCAGGGGATGGCATCGGTGCCTCCCCGAGCCATCCCTGTCGGCCCCGCGTTGCCCGCGGCCCCTGTCATGGTGACCACCCCGCCCCGTCCCCTTTTTCTCGCTTCCCTTGTAGCCAGGACAGGTCCAGCCGAAGCCTTGGCCGCGGGCCTCTCGGCCCATGGAGAGTCCTGGAGCGAGCTCCTGCCTTCCGCGGATGCGCCTCCGCTGGCCCTCGGACTCTCCGATGATGGCGACCCCTTTGTTTCCCGCATGCCCTACAGGCCCTTTCCCAGATATGAGGCGGGGAAAGGGTGGCCCTTTGTACAGCTTCGTGCCGCACTCTATCTCGATGCCCTCCAGTCTCCTTCCTCGGTCTATGCGGTTGTAGGCGAAAGCCTACGTGTGCTGGCCGTGCCATCCTTCGATGCCAGCGGCCATTTTCGAATCGCCTTTTTTTCGGATACGAGGGAAATGGCCTGGGAGGACCTCCTTTCGACGAAGGAAGGGAAAATCCGCTTGTTCAGGTTTTCGGCAGAGGACTGACCCCGCCTTGCAGGCCGCGGGCATCCCTGGCAGCCTCCGACCAGCTGCCGCCTTTGCCTTGCCAGACATCCGGGACCTTGCTATACTCTTTTCGCGCCTGCATTGACGCGTCTCGGACCTTCGGAACAAAAGTGATGCGCAGTACAGCAAAGAGGCCGGAAAATCAAATGCCTTACCGGGAGTTTCCCTCATGAACGATCTGTTTATCGGCTTCACATCGGTTGGATGGCAGCATTTCGTGATGTACGCCATTGGACTTACCCTCATCTGGCTTGCGATCAAGAAAGAATACGAGCCGATGCTTTTGTTGCCCATCGGGTTCGGCGCCATCCTTGTGAACCTCCCCTTGTCGGCCGTCCTTTCCTACGGCGGGGAGCCAGGGTGGCTGAGCGTCCTGTACAGCGCGGGCATCAAGACCGAGCTTTTTCCGCTCCTGATATTCGTCGCCGTAGGCGCGATGATCGACTTCGGCCCCCTTTTCAAGAACCCGATCATGATCTTTTTCGGAGCCGCCGCGCAGTTCGGCATCTTCGCCACGATGATCGTGGCGACCTTCCTTGGTTTCAACCTCAAGGAAGCGGCGAGCATCGGCATCATAGGCGCGGCGGACGGTCCGACGAGCATCTTCGTCGCCAGCCTTTTCGCCCCCAAGTACCTCGCGGCCATTTCCGTGGCGGCGTATTCCTACATGTCCCTCGTGCCCATCATCCAGCCGCCTGTCATCAAGATCCTTACGACCAAGGAAGAGCGGCGCATCCACATGGAATACCACGAATCCTCGGTGCCGAAATGGCTCAAAGTCATGTTTCCCATCGTGGTGACCATGGTCGCCGGCTTCATCGCACCGATATCGGTGCCCCTGATCGGCTCCCTCATGTTCGGCAACCTCATCCGCGAATCGGGGGTCATGGAGCGCATCTCCCAGACTGCCCAGAATGAGCTGGCGAACATCGTGACCCTCCTCCTAGGCATCACGATCGGCTCGAGCATGACCGCGGCCAATTTCATCGAATGGAAAACCATCCTCATCATGGCGATGGGCCTTGTCGCTTTCGTTTTCGACACCGCCGGCGGGCTCCTTTTCGCCAAGCTGGTCAACCTCTTCCTTCCCAAGGGGAAAAAGCTCAACCCGATGATCGGCGCCTGCGGGATTTCCGCCTTCCCGATGTCGGCACGCATCATCCAGAAGATGGCGAGCGACGAGGAGCGCGGGAACATCATCCTCATGCAAGCCATCGGCTCGAACGTCTCGGGCCAGATCGGATCAATCATCGCGGGCGGCATGGTGCTTGCCCTCGTCCCGCTCCTCATGAAATAAGGAGAAGGAATAACCATGGACCAGATCATCGAGTATTTCCGCATGATGGGGGAGAAGGGCGCGGACGGCAGCCTTGTCCACCGCTATGGAACGGCCATCCAGGCATTGGGCGTGACTGCCGGCGGCCTCATCGGGGTCTTCGGCACCCTCGCCCTTTTCTATGTCCTCATCGTCATCGCCAACCGTGTCGCCGACCGGAAGCCCAGCTAGGCCGCAGTTCCCCTTCGGGCAAACAGCAAGGCCGTCCACGATGGACGGCCTTGCCTTTTCCAAGTACAGCGGAGTCGCTGTCAGATCGCCTTGACCCTTCGCGCCAATTCCCTTCCACGCTCGTAGAGCTCGTCCAGCGTATCGGCGTCAGGCGCGCCGGCCCATTCCAGCGATTCGAGGGACTCCCATTTCAGGGGTGCGACAAGCTCCTCGTATTCCTTGCGCGCTCCGCCGACCCAACCCCACGAGCCGATGCGCAATGCCTGGCGGTTCCAGATGTGCTTGCGCTCGAAAAGGTTGAGGACATTGGCCATGGGCGGGAACATCTTGTATTCGTAGGTGGGCATGGCGATGACCACGCCCGCGCTTTTATAGACATCGGCAAGGACAAAGGAAACATCCTCGTCCGGTATGCGATGAATGGTGTAGGGGAGGCCTTCCGCCTCGATGCCCGCGATGACAGCGTCGAGCCCGCGCTTGGTGTTTCCGTACATCGAGCCCCAGACGATGCTGATTTCCTTTTCCTGGGGTCCTTCCATGTAGGTCGCGAGGCGCTGGTAGAGGTCTATGATGGCCTTGGGATCGCGGCGCCACACAAGCCCATGGCTCGGTGCCACGACCTTGATGTCCAAGGAGGCAAGCTTCGCGATCGCCCGTTTGACAAAGAGGCTGAAGCTCGCCACGATGTTGGAATAGTAACGCACGACCTCGCCCTCGAAGAACCCGAGCTCCTCGCCCTCGAACTGGTCGTCGAATATGCGGTCGCCGAGGGCACCGTAGCCACCGAAGGCGTCACAGGAGAAAAGGACTCCCGAGCCCGCCTCGAAGGTCACCATGGTCTCCGGCCAATGCACGTTGGGCGCTTCCTCGAAGCGCAGCACGACTCCCTCGCCCAGGTCGAGGGAGTCCCCTGATTTCACGGCCCGGAGGCCTTCTGTGATCTTGTAGAAGGACTTGACGAGCTCGACCCCCTTCGCCGTGGCGATGATCTGGACCGCAGGGTTGCGCTCGCGGAATTCCTCGAGCCAGCCGCTGTGGTCCGGCTCGAGGTGGTTCAGGACCAGGTAGTCGATATCCTCGAGTCGGACGCCGATGCCTTCCAGCTCCTCCTCGAGGGCCAGAGGCGCGTCCACCCAATCGCGGACCAGGTCGATCAGGGCGAGCTTCCCGCCCTTCACCAGGTAGCTGTTGAGGGAGACTCCGTTGGGTATGGGCCAAATTCCCTCGAAGAGCTCGTCGCTTTCGATGTCGGCATGAAGGGCAAAGATCCTGTCGTTTATCGGATGGGCTTTCATGGCTGTTCGCTCCGGTTCTCTACCTTGGTGACGGGGCTCGTCATCCGCCCCGAGAAGCCAAGTATAGGCACAAAAGCGGCCAGCCCGCAACCGGCAAGCCAGTGCCACGCAGCGATCGCGGAATTATGGAAAGGGGTTTCCACGCAGGGTTCGAAGAGGCGCAGCAGGGGAAATGGAAATGGAAAAGGGAAATCCAGGCAAGCCCTTCCCTCTTCCCTCCATTTTCTTCCTCTGCGCCTCCGCGTCCCCCTGCGTGGGCCCTTCTCCATCCTCTCATCCCGGAGGCCTAGAAGCTGCCCGCTCCCAATGTGAAGGTGAGGCTCACCGCCGCGCCGGGGGTGGTGTCGAAGGCGAGGACCGGAGGCAGGGAAGTCAGCACCGAGTGGGTGGCGATGTACCTGTTGTCAGGGCCGTTGATCAGGAATTCGCCTTCAGCGGCGCCGAAGGTGAAATTGGCGGATAGCTTCACGTTCGAATAGTCGGTGAAGGCATAGCTGATGCTCGGCACGATCATGCCGGAAAGGTCGGAGAGGTTCGTGACGCCGTACAAGGACACCGAGAGGTCGTCGGTGAAGAGCTTGGACTTGGAGAAGGTGATGCCCGCGTACCAGGGGCTCAGGCGGCTGCGGTCCGCCTCGCTCGAGTGGAGGAGGTACCAGGAATAGGCCTCCTGTGCGCTGACCTCCCCCTGGCTTTCGCCATTGTAGAGGACCTGGGCCGAGATCGTTATATTGCTGTCCGAATTCGTGTAAAAGCCCCCAAGGGTCCCGGTGAAGAAGAAATCCTCGGTCTTCTGGGCCGACGTCCAGAGGCTTGCGTTGGTGGAGCCGTTCTTCGCGATGAAATAGCGCTCGCTTCCGTACTTCGCGATCGCCTCGCCGTAGAAATTGAAATCGCCCGTGCCCGTCGTGGCCATGAGGATGGCGCGGGGGTTGTCGTTCTTGCCGTAGAATCCGGCCAGGGCCAGCTCGGTGTTTCCGAAGGAGAATTCCGCCTTGAGGGCGAGCCTCACGTCCTCGAACTTGTAGGGATCGCTCGTATTGGTGGACTGGGGAAAGCCGGCCAGGAAATAGAAGTTCGTCATCGTGCGCGGCACCGAGTACATGGCCTTGAAGGCCAAGGGGCCCTCCCGCTCGGCCGCGGTGTCGGAGAAGTCCACGCTGGACAGCGCGAAGATGTCGTCGGCCGGCTGGAAGAAGCCCTTCGAGACGCCCCAGGCGATCGGCTGCTTGCCGAAGCTCATGAAGAGGGAATCCTTGAAGGAGAACTTCGAATAAAACGAACGAATGCTGATGTTCGGCGCGGAGATGGTTCCTGAGGTGGTCGAAACGTAGGGATCGACAAGGAGGGGCGTGTAGGGATTGTCCGCCTTGTAGGTAGCTCCCGACAGGTAAGTGGCGCTCGAGACGAAGGGATAGGAGAAGCGGAAGTCCGCGTTCACGCCGAAGTCCTCCACGGGTTTGGCCACGAGGGTGACCTTTCCCGAGAGCGCGGGAGTGAGCCTGGTCGAGTCGGGGGCGAAGAGGTCGAAGGAGCCTCCCCAGGGATCGTCCCAGCCGGCGCTCCCGCCAAGGGAACTCGAGATCGAGCCGCCCACCTTCACCAGGTCGTACTTGAGGAAATCGTTCTTGGGCTTGGCCTCGGGGACCGCGGCCTGGGTCACCTCTTCTGAACCGAAGAGCTCGTCATCGCCGGAGGAGGCGGTCCCTCCGGCGGGGGTCTGGGCGGTGGCCGCGCCGAGGGCAAGGAAGGCGCCCATGAGGGCGACCGGCAGCCAACGCAGCTTCCTGTTTTCAGGCGGGCTCAGTCTGGGCATGTTCATCGTTTCCACCTTGAGGGGGACGAGCCCCGGCTTACTGAGCCCTCGAAAGGAAGGCTTTCGTGAAATTGGAGTCCGGCAGGGCTCCCACTCGGACATTGGAGATCGTGAGGACACTCTGCTCGCCCTTGTTGAGCTCATCGATCATCTTGATCTTGGCGGGGATGAGCTTGCCCGCCGCCTCGACGTAGGTCGGGAGGTAGAGGACGGTGCGCATGAGCTTTTCGGAGACGGAGTAGTCCTCCTCCTTGAGCGGCACCGATTTATCCTTCCTGATCGTGAGCCTCACGTGCTGGTAGGAGACCTCGTTGGTCCTGGCCTTGAGGTCGAGGATCCAGGTCTCGAAGGCGCCCAGCTTGCCGGCCGCGGTGGAGCTTATCTCGTAGTCCTCGGAGAAGGTGTGCTTCTTGAAGTCCGAGTTCTTGGCCTGGGAGTTCTGGATGTTCTCCTTGATCGTGGAATGGGAGAAGTTCCCGCTCTCCGGATCGAAGAACCAGACGTTGTCGTCTATCTTGAGGTATCCTTGGCCTTTCTGCTTCTCCGGCTTGTTGATGAGGATGACGAACTGGTTCTGGACATCCCGGCGGTAGATCTGGATCTCGGTCGTGCTCGGGTTCTCCCCGGGCTTTTCGGTGACTATGGAATAGACAGCCGAGAAATCCTGCTTGCCGAAATCGCCCATCTCGTCGACGGCCTTGAGCATGGACTTGAAATCGGGTCCGGCGGCGGCGAGGAGCGAGGCGGAGGCGGCCAGGAAAAGCGCGATGGCAATTCGTTTCATGGTGGTTTCGGGTCTCCTTATTTCGCGGTGCGGAGGGCGACAGCGGGGTCGAGTTTTGCCGCGTTCTTGGCGGGAAGCCAGGCGGCGAGGAGGGTCAGGACCGCGACGATGACGACATCAAGGAGGGTCCGCCAGAACTCGACGCGGAAGGTCATGTGGCCGTTCTTGAGTATTATGAAGAGGGGCGTGTCGAGGCCGAAATTCACGAGGGATACGATGCCCATCGCGATGGAGGCCAGCACGAGGCCGGCGACGGCGCCTCCCAGGGCCAGGAAAAGGGCCTCAAACAGGAAGAGGTTGCGCACCTCCCCCCTTTGCATGCCCATCGAGCGCATGGTGCCGATCTCCCGGATGCGCTCGTACATGATGATCCGGAAGGTGTTCGTGATGCCCACCATGATGATCACGAAGAGGATGATGAGGATGATGAGGCTCACGGTGTTGAGGACATTGACGATCTGCTGCACCTGGGAAAGCATGTCGTTGAGCGTGAAGACCCTGTACTTGGTGCCGACCCAGGTCTCCTTCTTGCTCGATTCCATCATCGCGCGTATCGGGTTCTCGTTGGTGGCCGTGTTTTTTTCGAAGACCTGGACCTTCTCCTTGAGCGCTGCCCTCAGGTCGGCGCCGTACTTGTCCATGCCCTCGAGGGAGGGTAGGTAGAAGCCCACGGCCTGGTAGTCGTCGGATGCCAGGTTGAGGAGCTCGTTCACGTAGGACTTGTTCGCGTAGCCCGACATGTTCCCGAAGATCCCCGCGTCGAAGGTGATGCCCGCGACCGCGAATTCGCCGACGTTCTGCTGGCCCGTATAGGTCTTCATCTGGACGAGGATGCGGTCCCCCGGCTCCACGCCGAGGCGCTTGGCGATCGGTTCGGAGATGATCACGCCCTGCCGGTCGTCCATCCCCTCGATCCCGCCTTGCTTGAACACGAGGCGGTCGGGGAGGAAGGTCTCGCTCGCGAAGTCGACGCCGGACACCTGGAGCTGGGCGGTCTTCCCCGCGTACAGGAGGGTGCTCTGGAAGCTTGACCTCTTGGTGATGTACTTGGCGGGGATCTTCGCCTCCAGGGCCGCTTTCATGATGGCGTTGTCGTCGTGGACGATCGAAATCTCTTTCCCGGTCGCGGATTTTTCCACGCCTTCGACGAAGACGTGGCCAGCCGCCAGGTTGGCGAAATTCTCGCTGACGTTCTTGACGAAGGCCGCGGCGAAGCCGTTGATGACGGTCACGATCATGAGGCCGAAGGCGACAGCGCCACCGAGCAGGAGGGTGCGTTTTTTCTGGCGGGTGAGATTGCGTAGTGCCAGCTTTGCGATTTCCATAAGGCGCTCCTCCTACTCGGTCTGCATGGCCCGGACGGGCTCGATCTTGAGGGCGACAGCCACGGGGTAGAGGTGGGCGACGACGGCCACGAGCATCACGAGGATGAGGCTTGAGACGACTGACATCGGATTGACCGCCGCGTGAAGGAAGTTCCCCGCGAAGAGGATCTTGAGGAAGGCGTTCGACGCCTCGATGTGGAGGGCGTTGAGTCCGCCGATTATTCCGAAGCCCAGGGCCATTCCCACGAGGCCGAAGACAATCGCTATCGCTATGGTCTCGATGAGGAACATCTTCCTGATGAAGGGTTTCTGGGCCCCCAAGGCGCGCATCGTGCCTATCTCCCCGGTCCGCTCGATGACCGAGATCACGAGGGTGTTCATCATGATGATGACGGCGACGATTGCGACGATGATGATGGCGACGTCGAAAACGATGCGGACCACGTCGATGCTCTGCGCGAAGGGGCCGGCCGCCGCCTTCCAGTCGCCCGCCTGGGCGGCGATTCCTTCGGCGGCGAAGAAGCGGTTGAGCTCGGCCACCACGAGGGGGGCGGCTCCGGCTTTCTTGAGACGCACGAGGATGAACTGCCATGCCCCGGTGTCGGCCACTGCTGCCTTGCGCACCGCCACCGGCTTGGGAGCCTCCACCTTGGCGGTGGACTTTCCCGAGACGATCACCTCGGCTCCGAAGAGGTCGTCTTCGTTGGTCGCGGCGAGGAGGGCTTTCTGCTCATCGGTCACCGGAGTGTCCTCGTCATTGCCCAGGGTCAGGCCCTGGAGGATCCTGAGGGTGTTCACGTCCACATAGGAGATGAAATCAGTGGCCTCGCTGTCGGTCTTGTAGTCCACGAGGCCGACCAGGGGAATGCTGCGGATCTTGAAGCCGGCCTTGCCCATGCCGGTGAGGGTGATGTTGTCGCCGATCTTTACGTCTTTCTTCAATTGCTTGCTGAAGCGCTCAAGGGCCTTCTTCGAGATGACAAGGCCTTCCTTCCCGGGTTCGATGAAGCTGCCTTCGGCGATGTGGACCTGGTCGAAAAGCCTGCGGTAGTTCTCGGGGTCCACCCCGAACAGGAGGGCGAAGGTCTGCTCCTCGCCGTCCTTGAGGGTGGCCAGGCCAAAGCCCGTCACCTGGCCCGCCGTGAGCTCCACCTGGGGCATGGAGGCGAGCTTTGCGACTATCTTGTCGTAGTAGGGCAGCACCGGAGTGGTCTCCTGGCCGCCCGGGGCCTGCACGCCGAAAAGGCTGACCTTGCCATTCGTGGACTTCCCCGAGACGAAGACGTCGCCGGTGTAGTTGGCGATGAAGGTGTCCTTGACTCCCTTGGCCGCCGTGTCCATGAAGGCATTGCCGACGATGAGGATGATGACACCCAAGGCCAGGAGGATGCCGATTATGAGGGTCTTGGACTTATGCTCCAGGAGGTTCCTGAAGGCTATCCGAATGAGTACCGGCATTGCGCTTAGACCCTCCCGCCTTCGGCGGTGTCCAGGCCAACCTGGGAGGCCGTGACATGCTCGCCTTTCCTGAGGTTCTCGGTGACGAGGCCATCCGAGAGGCGGATGACGTGGTCGGCTATGTTGACGATCTTGGCGTCATGGGTGGAGAAGATGAAGGTCGTCTGCATCTCGCGGTTGATCTTCTTCATGAGCTCGAGGATCTGCTCGCCGGTGACCGAATCAAGGTTCGCGGTCGGCTCGTCGGCGAGGACGATGGACGGCTTGGTGACTAGGGCGCGCGCTATGGCCACCCGCTGGCGCTGGCCGCCGGAAAGCTCGTTGGAGCGGTGGTTTTTCCACTGGGAGAGCCCGACCTCCTCTATGAGATAGTCGATCCACTCTTCCTTCTCCTTTTTCTGGAGCCTGGACTTCCCAAGGAGGAGGGGGAACTCGATGTTCTCGCGGACATTGAGGACGGGTATGAGGTTGAAGGATTGGAAGATGAAGCCGAGTGTCTCGTGCCGGAGCGTCGTCAGGGCCTTGTCCGTCAGGTCCTTCGTGGCCTTGTCGGCGATGAGGACGGTTCCCGCGGTGGGCCGGTCCACGCAGCCGATCATGTTGAGGATGGTGGTCTTGCCTGACCCCGAGGGGCCGGCGATGGAGATGAAGTCGCCCTTTTCGATGGAAAAGGAGACGCCCTTGACCGCTTCGACTTCGACCTTTCCGAGGGGATAGACCTTCCTGACATTCTGGAGCTCGACGATAACCATGGTGTCTCCTTGCGTGTTCGCGCGTGCCGCTACGCTTTCCCGAAGAGGCGGCGCGCCGAGAATCTAAATTGAAAGATACAGAGGTCGGGCAGGAGGGATCAAGGCGAAGAAGGCCTTCGTGCAAGCCGCGTGGACGGAATTCATCGGCCGTTCATGGGCATGAGGATGGAGCGCCGGAGAAAGACACCCTATACTCCTCCTTGTGGACGAAAATAGCGGAATGGCCGGAGCCAGGATCCTTGTGGTGGAAGACGATAGGGAGATCGCTGAACTCATGGCCGCCTATCTTGCCCGTGACGGCGCCATCGTCGCGCTGGCCTTGTCCTCCGAAGAGGCCGAAGCCCAGATCGCCATCCTTCCTCCGGACCTTGTCCTCCTCGACCTTGGCCTTCCCGGGGCCGACGGCCTCGAATTTCTCCGCCGCTTCCGCGAAAAGAGCCTGTCGCCCGTCATCATCGTCTCCGCCCGCGAATCGGACGAGGACAAGGTGGCGGGCCTAGGACTGGGGGCGGACGACTTTGTGTCCAAGCCCTTCTCCCCCCGTGTCCTTGTTGCCCGGGTGTACGCCCAGCTGCGCCGCGCCTCCTATGCGAGCCCCGAACCCGAGAGGCTCTCCTTCGGCCCCTTTGTCCTCGATTTCGGGGGGCGCCTCCTGGAGCGTGAGGGCGAACGCGTCCCCCTTTCCAAGCGCGAGTTCGAGCTTATCGCCTTCCTCGCGCGGAACGAAGGGCGGAGCTTTTCCGCCGATGAGCTCTATCGCAGCGTCTGGGGACTCGAGCACGGGGACCTGTCCACGGTCGCCGTCCACGTGCAGCGCGTGAGGCGCAAGATGGAGACAGGCCCGCAGGCGCAACGCTTCATCCAGACGGTCCCGGGTTCCGGCTACCGTTTCGTGCGTGCGGCTGGGCGATCATGAACGCGCAAGTCCGCCGCTTCCACTCCCGTCCTCCTGGAATACGGGCCCTCCTCACCGGACTCGCTTTTGGCGTACTGGCCTTTCCCGCCGCCATTTTCTTCCTGGTGACGTTCCTGATCTCAGGCGGCATCAACGAACAGCCCATCATGCGTTTCGTGAGCGTAAACCAGGAAGTCAGGCGCGCCGTCGAGGCCGATGGAAAGGGCGGCTTGCGCGCGAGGGATGCCTATGTGGCTCCCCCCTGGCTCGAGTTGGTCGTCGTCGACCTGTCAGGCCGCGTGCTGCTCTCCAATATCGCAGGCATCGAGGTGGGAGGAGCGCTTGCCGACGGGCGCATCGCCGCCTATTCGGCCTCCCATTTCGCGGCTCCTTCCTCCGGACGCCTTGCGCCCCCTTCGGCCGGCCTTCCTCCTGCCGGCTGCTATTACGCGGAAACCGTGGAGGAGGGGGGGGCGGTCCTCGGCAGCTATTACGCGTTCCTTCCGCCGCTCGATCTCCGGAAAGGCGAAACAAGGGACAATGCCCTCTATCGCCTGCTCTTCCTCGGCGTGCTCGCGCTCTTCGCGGTCCTTGCCGGAGCCGGCGTGGCCGCCCTCCTTGGCCGGGCGGTGATGCGCCTCGAGCGGTCAGCCGGCGCCATCGCGGCGGGGGACCTCGATTCGGCGGTCATGGTGCGGGGTGTGCGGGAGATTCAGGCGCTTTCCGAGGCTATGGACAGGATGCGTGCCACCTTGAGAGGCGATCGAGATCGCCGCGCCCGATTCCTCGCAGCCGTGTCGCATGACCTTCGCACGCCTCTCACCTCTATAGGGGGCTATCTGGAGGCAGTGGAGGACGGCCTTGCGGCGGAACCGGAAACCCTCGCGCGCTACGTGGGGATCATGCAGGGGAAGACCCGTCTCCTTGAGAGCCGCATCCAGGGCCTCCTTGAATTCGCGCGGATGGAAACGGGGGAATGGCGGCAGGGCTTCGGGCGCCTCGAGCTCTTGCCCTTCCTCCAGGACCTGTCGCGCGAGCTCGCGGAGGATGCGCAACTAGCCGGCAAGCGCCTCGAACATCGGCTGGACGCGGCGGCAGGGCTCATCGTCCTGGGCGATCCCGCCCTGCTTCGCCGCGCCTTCGAGAACATCCTCTCGAACGCCTTTCGCTATTGCCCGCAGGGCTCCACGGTCAGCCTCGGCGCTAGGCGGGGCGCAAGCGGCGGCCGCGGCATCGGCCTCATGATCGAGGTCGACGACGAAGGCCCGGGCATCCCGGAGGCCGAACGCGAGCAGGTCTTCGAGCCCTTCTACCGGGGCGGTGGCGCTCGGGAAGGCGAGGGCAACGGGCTTGGTCTCTACATCGCCCGCTCGGTGATCACGGGCCATGGCTGGAGCCTGGACGCGTCGTCGGTTCCCGGCGGCGGCGCACGCTTCACCATAGTGGTGCCGCGCGCGGCCTGGCTGCCGGAGTAGCCGCCATCGGCCTGCCTGCCGGCGTAGCCGCCATCGGCCTGCCGGCCTAGACGCCTTCCACGCTCGTCTGTCCCCTCGGTCCCGCCTCGTGGGCGTCTATCTCCGCGGTGATGACCTTGGCCAGGCGCTTCACTCCCTCCTCTATCTTGCCCATCGAGGAGTAGGAAAAATTGATGCGCATCGCGTTGTGCTCGGGCTGGTCGAAATAGAAGGCCGAGCCAACGACATAAGCGACCTTCTCCGCCACGGCCTTGTGGATCATCTGGTCGGTATCGATGTACTTCGGCAGCGAGATCCAGAGGAAGAGCCCTCCCTCGGGCTCGGTCCAGGTGAGGTCCCATCTCTTGGGCATGTGCTTCTCGAACATCTTGACCATGTGGTTGCGCTTGTCCCGGTAAAGGCCGCAGGTTTTTTCGATCACCTCGTAGATCTTGCCGGTCTTGAGGTACTCGGCCAGCCAGCACTGGGTGAAGACATTTGTGCAGAGGTCCATGGCCTGCTTGGCGATCACGAGCTTCCCGATGATCTCGGGGCGGGCGATGATCCATCCCACGCGCGCGCCCGGGATGAGGATCTTGGAAAAGGTCTTGAGGTTTATGACGATGCCGCGATCCTCGCCCGCCTGGTCCAGGAGATAGAGCGAGGGTATGTGCTCGCCGATGAAACGGATCTCCCGGTAGGGGGCGTCCTCGACGATGAGGAGGTTTTCGCGGTAGGCGAACTCGAGGAGGGCCTTGCGCTTCGCAAGGCTCCAGCAGATGCCGCTCGGATTCTGGAAATCGGGGATGACATAGATGTACTTGATCCTCCTTCCGTCGCGCCTGGCCCTCTCGTAGCGCTTTTCCAGTTCAACCAAGTCAAAACCGTCATTCTCGGGGCTGAAGGGGATCCCGAGGATCTTCCCTTGGTAGGACTGGATCGCCTGGATGGTTCCGACATAGGTGGGCCTGCCGGCAATCACGTAATCACCCGGATCAAGGAAGATCTTGGGCATCATGTCGAGCGCCTGCTGGCTGGCCGAGACGATGAGGAGATTGTCCGCCCCGAGCTTCATCCCTTGGCGCTGCTCGAACTTGATGAGCTCGGCCTTGAGCTCAGCGTCCCCTTCCGTCGTGCCATACTGCAAGGCCTTCATCGGGCTGTTCGTGAAGACCCGGTCCGCGGCTTGCCTGAGATCCTCGACAGGGAAGGTCTCTGGAGCGGGCAGTCCTCCCGCGAAGGAGATGATGTCGGGCTGCTGCGTGAGCTTGAGAAGCTCCCTGATGACGGACTTGCGCATATTGCTTGCATTCTTCGAGTAGATTTTTTCTAGGTCAAACACGGAAGGATCTCCTTTTCTGGGGAAGCCAGGATTGGCCCTCACGCGAAAATGCTGCGTTTCCTCATTTCAATCTAAACCATTTCAAGTCATCCGTAAAGAGGAAATGGATCACTATGTGTAAGCACCATTTCAAATATCGAAACGAAGCCTCGGGAAATTCGGTCGATAGCCGCGATTGACCCATCGGCCCCGCATCTATAGAGTAAAGGCCTACTACGAAAGAATCGAGGAGATCGATACAGCCATGCCCCTCAATTGCGGTATTGTCGGACTGCCCAATGTCGGCAAGTCCACCATTTTTTCCGCCCTCACAAGCGTCAAGGCCGAGGCCGCCAACTATCCCTTTTGCACGATAGATCCCAACGTGGGCATCGTGCCCCTTCCGGATGCCCGCCTCGCTAGGCTTTCGGCCATGTTCAAGCCCAAGAAGACTGTCCCGGCCGTGGTAGAATTCATCGACATCGCGGGCCTCGTCAAGGGCGCTTCGAAAGGCGAGGGGCGAGGCAACCAGTTCCTCTCCCACATCCGCGAAGTCGGGATGATAGCCCACGTCGTGCGATGCTTCGAGGATCCCGACATCATCCATGTCGCCAACCGCGTCGATCCGGCGGATGACATCGAAGTCATCCATACGGAACTCGCCCTGGCCGATCTTGAGACCCTGGACAAGCGCGTGGAAAAACTCCAGAAACAGCTCAAGGTCCAGGACCCAATGGTCAAGAAGGAGACCGAGCGGGAGCTCTCGGGCCTTGGAAAGATCCGCCCCGCCCTGCAGGAAGGACGGGCCGCCCGGACAGTCGGCCTGGACGCAGAGGAGGCGGAAGCCATCCGCAAGGCCTTCCTCATCACCATGAAGAAGGAGCTCTACGTCTGCAACGCCGACGAGGCGGGCATCAAGTCCGGCAGTCCCCACATCGAGGCCGTCAAGGCCCGCGCCGCTTCCGAAAGCGCCGATGCGGTGGCCATCTGCGGCAAGTTCGAAGCGGAGCTCGCCGACCTTGGGAGCGAGGAGGAGAGGACAGAGTTCCTCGCCGAGCTGGGCCTTGCCGAATCGGGCCTGGCCACCCTCGCGCACGCCACCTACCACCTCCTGGGCTTGCGCACCTTCTTCACCGCCGGAGAGGACGAGTGCCGCGCCTGGACCATAAAAGCCGGGGACAAGGCTCCCCAGGCGGCAGGCGTCATCCACACGGACTTCGAGAAGGGCTTCATCAAGGCGGAAGTCTACAGTTATGACGACCTCATGAAATACGGCTCGGAAAAGGCCGTGAAGGAAGCCGGCAGGCTCCGGCAGGAAGGCCGCGAATATGTCGTCCAGGATGGCGACGTGGTGTTCTTCAAGTTCAACGTGTGACGCGGATATAAGCGAGGGTGCCCTTGATAACCAGGAGAAGGTCCTCGTCGATCGCGATCCTCCGACAGCTGTGCGGAATCGGGATGTCGATGACGGGCTGGCTTTGCTCGTCCTGCTGGCGAAGGCGGATATCGACCCTCTTGGAATCACGGTCAATTCCGGCAATGTCCCGGCCAAGGCCGGATTCGCCGTGGCGAAAAAGATCCTGGGCCTGCTCCGCGACAGCCCCGTTTCGCGCTTCCTTGTCGAAGCCATCAGCCCCTGGCTTTCGCTCGACCGGAAGGTTTTTTCCCGCGCCAAGGGTTTTTTCCCCTGGGATGTCGTGTCCGCGGCCCATGTCATCGCCCCGGCTCTTTTAGATTCGAATCCTTGTTCTTTCCTGGCCAGGGGAAAGGGGCTTCGTTCGGGAAGCATCCGCGATTTCAGGTGGCCCTCCCAGGACCAATCGCGTGAGGCTGCCTTCCCCCTCAACCTACCCATGGAACTCGATACCGGTCGCTTCATGTCCCTGTTCATGGAAGGCCTGCTGGAGCATTGAGGGCCGGTGAGCTCCACAGGTCCGTCGGCCCCGCTTGGGCCATCCCTCCTTTTCCCTTCCAGCCCTCCAGGCTCCGGCTGGGGCTCAGCGCTTGCCGTAGTCCGCCACTATCCAGCCAGCGATGGCCTTCAGTGCCTCGGATGTGAATGTCTCATCGATCGTGGCGTATTCGGACGGCAGTCCGGACTTGGCATGCTGGAAAAGGTGGTTGAGGCCTTCAAGCCGTATTGTCGTGAGGAGGGAGCTGTTGCCGCCTGCCTCGAAGGCTTTCTTGATAGCCGACAGGTTTTCGCCTGCCGGCACCTGGAGGTCGAGGCCTCCATTGAGGGCGAGGGTCGGGACTTTCACCTTTTCGAGGAAGGGCCGGTGATCAAGGGCGAGGAAGCTCCGCATCCAGGGATTGGCGAGGCCCGTGACGATGGAATCCGCCTGCTCGAGGGCCGCCTTGCGGTCTGCCGGCGAAAGCCCTTTCTGGTTTTCCACATACCCGTTGAAGGCGACGCGGATCCGGTCGGCGATCTCCGTGTCGCTGCCCGTCGACATGGCGGCCTTGCAAAGCCGCTTGTTGACCTCGTTTGACTCGGCTACCTGCCTTTCATTCGCGCCTGAGGCACGGGAAAGCGCGGCATTCTGGAGGTAGAGGATCTGCTCCCCGCTCAGTCCAGGGCCGCCGTCGCGTCCAACGCGAAATCGAAGGTCGTCGCCGCGGAAAAATCCCCGGTGGAGGCGGCTGCTCCGCGATCATCGTAGCGGAGCACCGCCACGCCCCTGCGCGCGGGATAGTCGGCGAGGACAAGGAAGGGCCGCTGTCCCACGATGTTCTCATCCCTGTCCTGGAGGCCGGATCCCGAGACAAGGAAAATTGCGGGGAAGGGCCTTTACCCGCTAGAAGGGTCAGCGTCGCGGCAAGGGTCAGCGTCGCGGCAAGGGCCACTCCCGCATCTCCACCGGGAAAAAAGACCTCGACGCTGGAGTAGGGGAAGGGCGCCGAGGGTGTCTGGGATCGTGCGGGGTCCGCGGCAGGGGAGGCCGTAGGGTTCCGGGCAAGCTCCAGGGGAAGGCTCGCCCCCCCCCTGCTTCCAGGTCCCCGCGATCGATGAAACGTCCGCCGATGCCGTCCCTGCGAAGCTTCCCTTGACGGGCGGTATGTCGATCGTGACCAGCTTGCCGGAAAGCGCGACGCTGCTCGTAGGTAGGGCGAAAGCCCCTTGGCTCGGGCTGTCCCAGGTCGCCTGGACCATGCCATCCTTGAGGGCAAGATGGAAAACGATGGGTATCGTTTTCCCGCCTTCCTGGGCGCTTCCCGAGAAATCACCCACCAAGGCCTGGATTGACAATTCCTGGCCGTATCCCGCTCGGGGAAGGGCAAGGGGCATGAGGCAGAGGGAGAGGGCCAGGACCGGCATCGCGCGCATCATTGCTGCTGTCGCCACCCTGGCTTCCTGGCGGCCACATCGTAATACTACCGCCTCTCTTTTTTGCGCAAGCGCGGGTCGGTCTTCCCCAAGGTGCTACACAGGAATGTAGCAGTCACCCCTTGCCTGACGATCCTAAGCGGCGCTATCTTTGACGGATTATGGACAAGCTCATAATCAAGGGTGCCCGCGAACACAACCTCAAGAACATCGATCTCGAGCTGCCGCGGGACAAGCTCATCGTGATTTCCGGGCTTTCGGGCTCGGGGAAAAGCTCTCTTGCGTTCGATACCATTTTCGCGGAAGGACAGCGTCGCTATGTCGAGTCGCTGTCGGCCTATGCCCGCCAATTCCTCGGCCGGATGGACAAGCCCGATGTCGACTACATCGAAGGCCTTTCCCCTGCCATATCGATAGAGCAGAAGACCACCCACCGCAATCCACGTTCCACCGTGGGCACGGTGACGGAGATCTACGACTACTACAGGCTTCTCTACGCGCGGATCGGTATTCCCCATTGCCCGAAATGCGGAAGGGTGATCAAGGAGCAGTCGGTGGACCAGATCCTCGACACCATCCTGTCCTGGCCTTCGGGCTCGAAACTCCAGGTCCTGGCCCCCGTGATCCGAGCCCAGAAGGGCGAGCACAAGAAAGTCCTTGAGGACGCCGCCAGGCAGGGCTTCGTGCGCGCACGGGTGGATGGCGCGTTGTGCGAACTCGGCGAGGAGCCGAAGCTCGAGAAACAGAGGAAACACTCGATCGAGATCGTCGTGGATCGCCTGAGGTTGCAGACAGAGTCGCGGAAGCGGCTTGCGGAAGCCGTGGAGACGGCTCTCGGAATCGCCGAGGGCGCGGTCATCGTCGTGAAGGGGGAGGGTGAGGGCGCGGCCGAGGAATTCTTCAGCCAGAAAGGCGCTTGTCCAGAATGCAACATCTCGCTCCCCGAGATGGAACCCCGCCTTTTCTCCTTCAATGCGCCACAGGGCGCCTGTCCCGTCTGCTCGGGCCTGGGCGTCAAGCTCGAATTCGATCCCGACCTCGTCATACCGGATCGCTCCCTCTCTTTCGAGGAAGGCGGCTGCGTCCCCTACAACCCGGACGCCGCCTGGAACCGCAGCCGTTTCGAGGGCTTGGCGAAGCACTTCAAGTTCAAGCTGGAAACGCCCTTCGAGAAGCTGCCCGACCACGTCATGGACGCGATTTTCCACGGCACCGAAGAGCCCGTGCACATCAAGTACGAAAACCGGGAGGGCACCGGAAAGTTCGAGTATGAATCGAAATTCAGGGGCATCCTGGCCGAACTCAAGCGCCGCTACCTGGAGACCCAAAGCGAGGGCATAAAGCAGTGGCTTGAGCGCTTCATGAACGAGAAACCATGCGAGGACTGCGGGGGCAAGCGCCTTCGTCCCGAGGCCCTTGCGGTCACCGTGGGTGGGACAGGCATCCACGACGTCTCTGCGATGTCGGTGGAGGAAAGCCTCGCCTTCTTCAAGAAAGTCGCGTTGAGCGATACCGAGAAGCAGATCTCGAAGCAGATAGTCAAGGAGATCGGAGCCAGGCTTTCCTTCATGAAGAACGTCGGGCTCGACTACCTGACGCTCGAGCGCAAGGCGGCGACCCTCTCGGGAGGTGAGGCCCAGCGCATCAGGCTCGCCACGCAGATCGGCTCCTCCCTTGTGGGTGTCCTCTACATCCTTGACGAGCCTTCCATTGGGCTCCACCAGAGGGACAACCAGCGCCTGATCGACACCCTCATCTACCTCCGGGATATCGGCAATACCCTCATCGTCGTGGAGCATGACGAGCAGACCCTCCGCACCGCGGACTGGATCGTCGACCTCGGTCCCGGGGCGGGGGAGCACGGCGGCTATGTGGTCGCGCAGGGCACGCCGGCCGAGGTCATGAAGAGCGCCAAGAGCGTGACTGGCCAGTACCTCTCCGGAAAGCTGAAGATCGAGCTCCCGGCGGAAAGGCGGACAGGCAACGGGAAGAGCATAACCATCAGTGGTTGCCGAGAGCACAACCTGAAGGGCATCGACGTGAGCATCCCGCTCGGCGTCTTCTCCTGCATCACGGGGGTCTCCGGATCGGGCAAGTCCACCCTCCTCTCGGATCTCCTGTATCCGGTCATCTCGAACGAGGTGATGGGGTCCAGCCAGCAGGAAGGCGATTACGACTCCATCGAGGGGCTCGACGCGATCGACAAGATCATCAACATCGACCAGAGCCCCATCGGCCGGACGCCCAGGTCGAACCCCGCCACCTATACCGGAGTCTGGGGCCCCATCCGCGACCTTTTCGCGACGCTGCCGGACTCCAAGACCAGGGGATGGAAGCCCGGACGCTTCTCCTTCAACGTGAAGGGCGGACGCTGCGAGAATTGCCAGGGGGATGGCACCATCAAGATCGAGATGAACTTCCTGCCCGACGTCTACATCACCTGCGATGTCTGCCATGGCCATCGCTTCAACTCGGACACCCTGGACGTGCGCTACAAGGGCAGGAACATCGCGGAAGTGCTCGACATGACCATCGAGGAAGCGGCAGGCTTCTTCAAGCACATCCCCCAGATCGCGCATCGCATGCAGACCCTGCTCTCTGTCGGCCTGGGCTACATCAAGCTCGGCCAGTCTGCCCTGACCCTCTCCGGAGGAGAAGCCCAGCGGGTCAAGCTCGCGTTCGAGCTCGCCAAGCGGAGCACCGGGAAGACCCTGTATTTCATGGATGAGCCCACGACGGGACTTCACTTCGCCGACGTCAAGCAGCTCATGGAAGTGATCCAGCGTCTCGTCGACACGGGGAATTCCGTGGTCATGATCGAGCACAACCTGGATGTCATCAAGCAAGCCGACTGGGTCATAGACCTTGGCCCCGAAGGCGGCCATCGCGGCGGCAAGATCGTGGCCAAGGGCAGGCCGGAGGACATCGTGAAAATCAAGGCTTCCTATACCGGGCAGTACCTCAAGGGAGCGCTTGGGTAGCTGCCCCTTGCCTTTACGCGGGCAGGGGCCGGGGAGTATGATGTGCCGGTGCAGCTCCCACGGCGTCCGACACTGTTCCCTGTCTTTCTGATACTGGTCTCCGCATGCGCCATCGCGCAGTCCGGGACCGCTGTCCCGGCCGTGCCTGGCCAGGCCGCGCCTTCGCAAGGCCAGGCGGCGCCTTCGCAAGGCCAGGCCGCGCCTTCGCAAGGCCAGGCCGCGCCTTCGCAAGGCCAGGCCGTGCCTGGCCAGGCCGCGCCTGCCGCTTCCATGAGCGTCGTCGCCCCGCCCTCGAAGGGGAAAGAGGGCGACCTTCCTGCCGATCTTTTCCTGGAGACCGTCCCCCTCGATATCTCCACGGCATCCTTCTACGAGCTGGCTGGCTGGACCGCATCCCTCGGCCTTTCCACCATCGGATCGGCCGCCGAGCTGCGCGCCCGACTCTACGAGCACTACGGAGTCGCAGCGCCCACGTCCCAGTCGTCGAAGCGCACGATAACGATCGAACGGGCGGCCCGCGCGGAATACTTCAAGATCGAATCGGCCTCTTCTTCGATCATCCGTGTCGAAGGCGGCGTCATCCTCAATTTGAAGGATGAGGACAAGGGTGAGGCCCATCGCCTGGAAGCCGACGAGATAGTCTATGACCGTGACCGTGACGCGGTGACGGCTCGGGGCCATGTGAAATACCGCCGCGAGAAAGGCTCGAACATAGACGAATTCTCGGGGGAGACCCTGTCCGTGAACCTCGAGGACTGGTCCGGCGTGTTTCTTGACGGGAGGATGCGCAAGGCCAATTCCGGCGCCGCGGGCACTGCCGCTGCCGCTGCCGCCACGGCCGCCGCCTCGGGCGAGCGCGGCTTCGCCTTCCAAGCCCAGACCCTCGCAAAGCGCAGCGGTGACATCATCCTCCTCGACAACAGCGTCATTTCCGCCTGCGACGAAGCGAGTCCCCACTATTCGATCCGCGCCAAGCGGCTTTGGCTCCTTGGAAACAACGAGTGGGCCATCGCGAATGCCGTGCTTTCCCTTGGCGAGGTCCCTGTCCTCTGGCTTCCTTTTTTCTATTATCCTAGCGAGGAGATCGTTTTTCACCCGGTCTTGGGATATCGCACCCGCGAGGGTCGATTTGTCCAGACCTCTACCTACCTCATCGGCCAGAAGCCCGCGAGCAAGAACACCGGCCTCCTCAGCATGATCGCCACCGACTCTGGAACCGCGAAGCAGGTCCGCGGCCTTTTCCTCGAGCCGATCGCCGGTGGGGAGAAAACCCCCTCGGCTTCGGCCAGCCTCAAGTTGCTCGGGGACATCTACTCGAGCCTCGGAGCCATGGTTGGCATCGACGGAAGCTTCCCTAAGGCCGGGCCTTTCAGCGACCTCAAGTTCGCCCTTGATCTCGGCGCAAGCCGCTCGATCTTCGTGGTGAATTCGGGATATTCGCCCTTCGTCGCCGCAGGAGACTGGGCAAGCGTCTGGAACGATTCCCACTTACTCTCGCTGGCCTTGCCCTTCCGTTTCATGGGCAACCTTTCCACTTCGCTCAAGGTGGGAAGCCTATCCGCGAGCGTCGCGATGCCCTTCTATTCAGATCCGTATTTCGAACAGGATTTTTTCAACCGAAGCGAAGACATGGACTGGCTCGGCCTGAACTCCTCGACCACCGGATCCACGGCCGCTGCCGCGACAACAGCCACCACGGTTGCTGTCCGCTCCTCCTTCACGCAGACCGCCACGCTCACGTACTCGCTCCAGCCCAAGGCGCTTTCGCCCTATATCTCCAGCATCGATCTCTCAAGGCTAAGCGCCTCGATCGCCTGGCTCTCGAAAAGCAATTCCACGCTTTCCAGCGCCCCGATCCTCGCCGCGGTCAATCCGGCCCGGACCTTTTTCTACCCCTCCATCATCAAACCGGTGGACGCGAGCGTGACCTTGCGCGGCAGCCTCATCCCGAAGGCCAAATCGGAAAAGGCCGCGGAAACGCCGAGCAAGACCCTGGAAAGCCTTCGGTCACCCTGGGCGAGCGCGAAGGAGGGCGAGGCGGATGGGAAAACCGCGGATTCGAAACCGATGCTGGATTTCAAGCTCAGCTCAAGGGCTCCGGGGTTTTCCGTCGCCGCCGCGGCGACAGGGGGCGGCCCAACTGTCGACTGGAGCCTCAACCCCTCCACCTTCGTCGAAAACCGCTATCGCGAGGACAGCTGGAAAGAGCCCGGAGAGATAGATCTCGCCGATCTCCTTTACAGCCTGGCATCCTGGCGGTTGGCTTCATCGCTCACCGCGGGATATAGCTGGCCCGGGGGCCTGGCTTCCGCCAGCCTTGCCTTCTCCCTGAGCGCCCAGGACCAGACGCGAGTTATCCCGGACGACGTGAAGACGGCCCTTACGAGCCTCACGAGCTCCTACGTCCTGGCCGACGCCCAGTTCAAGCAAAGCAAGCTCATCTCGAGCCTCAAGCTCCAGGCCAAGCCCTTCGCGAATTTCTGGCTTTTTTCGCCCACGACACTGAGCTATGGCCTCGACGCCAACATTTTCCAGAACCTCTACAATTCCACCAAGTCCACGGCAGCAGGCGCGCCGGTCTATGACAACCCCACGCTCTGGAATTCCGACACATCGACCTACACAAAATACTCGGATTACACGAATATGATCACAGCCAATGCCGCGGCCCTTACCTTGGGACTGAAGACCGGCAGCAGGACCCAAAGCCTCGGGCTCTCGGTGAACATCCTTCCAACCCAGACATCATGGCTTCCTTCCCTGGGCCTTTCATTGGGTGCATGGGGTTTCCAGGGCGACCTCAGCATCAAGACCAGGGCCTTCAAGAACCTGGACGCGACGGAGTATTCCTGGGATCCCTTGTCCTCCAGCCTCAGCCTGCAGGCTCCCCTCGGATTCAAGTTATCCGACACCTTCACCTGGGATTTCATCGCCGGGCAGGCCAAGACCAACAGCACGTCGCTCTCGTGGGGGCCCTTGTCCGCCACCCTCCAGGCCAAGCGAAGCCTTCTTTATAGCCCGAAAATCGGCTCGGGTTGGGTTGCCACGGACACCTCCGAGGATTTCTATGCCTCCGATTTCACGGCCGCCTTCAAGAAGGACTGGAAATCCAAGCCCGAAGATGCGGTCTCCGCCACGCTTTCGACCGGCGCGAGCTATACCCAGAGCCTCCTGCGCTTTTCGGAATCGGTCCTCTCCTTGAATTTAGCCCTGACCATGAAAATAACCGATGTCCTCGATCTCACGTTCACGAGCCTGTCGCAGAATTCGGCGGCTTGGCGCTATTGGCCCGGCCTTTTCCCTGCGGTGGAGGCTGTCGGCGGAGCCGACCGCTACTACAAGGCCCCCATCATCGACATCTGGGATTCCCTCTCCTTCTGGGATGAGGCTGCGAGGACGGCAAGCCTTTTCAAGCTCAAGAGCCTGTCAGTCAAGCTCGTGCATTACCTCCATGACTGGGACCTGTCCTTCACCCTGGCCGCCTCGCCCAAGCTGGATACGACGTCGAAGCCCTACAGCTACAACCTCGATCCGACATTCCAGTTCCTGGTCACCTGGCGCGACATGTCGGAGATAAAGGCTTCCCTCAATCGCGTGACCACGAGCACGACGGCGACACAGCACCTTGCCTGGTAGGCGCGGCCGCGATGCACGTTGATTTTTATGGATGCACCATGTAAAGTGAGTCATCGAAGGGGAACCTTTGGAAGGCACGATCGGCATAGCGCTCGAGGATACGGAATTGCTCGCGGACTTCTGCGGCGCGAATGACTGCAATCTTCGGGTAATTGAGCGCCTCTTCGGCAACCGCGTTTTCTGCCGGGGGAACGAGCTTTTTCTCGAGAATTGCGATCCCCAGGCCCGTTTGCTGTTCAGGGCCCTGGTAGAAGGCTTCCTCGAATCCATTCGGGAGGGCATGCCGCCTGGACCAGACCTCATCCTTGCCATCCATGCAAGCCTGACGCCTCTGGGTGCCGATCCTTGCGCCGCGGGTGAACCTGGTTTCCTGGATTCCTGCATCCAGATACCCGGAGGGATAGGCAAGGTTTTTCCGCGGTCGGCCAACCAATCCCTTTTCCTGAAGGGGCTTGCCAGCCATGAATTGGGCATCGCGATTGGTCCCGCAGGCACCGGAAAGACCTATCTAGCCGTGGCGTGGGCCCTCCGTGAACTGCTTTTGAAAGCCAAGAAGAAGCTTGTCTTGACCCGCCCCGTTGTCGAGGCCGGAGAAAACCTCGGCTTCCTGCCGGGTGACCTCGCCCAGAAGATCAGTCCCTACCTCAGGCCCCTCTACGACGCCATGGAAGCCCTTCTCCCGGGCGAGGTCCTCCGCCGCCTCGAGGATAACCATGCGATCGAGATCACGCCGCTCGCCTATATGCGCGGGAGAAGCCTGTCCAACTGCGTTGTCATCCTTGACGAAGCCCAGAACACCACCAGGGAGCAGATGAAAATGTTCCTTACCCGCCTCGGGGAAAACACCCAAGCCGTCGTCACCGGCGACATCACCCAGATAGACCTGGCCCGGAAATCCGATTCCGGCCTCGTCCATGCCCTGAGCCTTCTGTCGCGTGTGGAAGAGGTTTTCGTCTGCCGCCTCGATGGCCGGGATATCGTACGGAGTCCACTTGTGCGCAAGATACCGGCTGCCTATGAAGCGGAATAAGGCCAATTCACTGTCGGTCTTCCTCGTCTCCCGGGGCTTCGATCCCTTCGCCTTTTCAGTGATGGCCTTTTCCTTTGTTGTCGGGCTTGTCCTCGTGCTGTTTATCGGACCAGGCGCCGCGGTATCCCCCAACGTCATTGCCAAGGCCGAAGTCGGCGCAGTCGCGGACACCGACGTAGTGGCGGAGCGGGATGTCAGCTATGTTGACGAGAACGCGACGGCCCTTCGTTTCGAGGCGGAGGAAAGGCTGGTACTTCCGATCTTCGTCGTCGACGCGAAGGTCGGGGAAGGCGCAATGGAGCGCTTCCGCTCCTTCCAGGATCTCGTGCTTTCGCTCTCCTCCAAACCCTACGCGGCCGATAGCCTTTACTATCAGGTGCAAAGCCAGATCCCCGGGGTCCTTGCCAAGAAGGACGTGACCAGGCTTGCCGCATATCCCCTGAAGTCCCAGGCTTTCGCCAATGCCGATGCCGTGCTCAGGCGAGTATTCGAGGAGGGAGTCGCCGCGCTTCCGGCGACCGGACTCGAACGCTACAACCCGGACTATTTCGAATTGCGGCGATGGTCCGCAGGCCGGCTTGGCGAAGAGGAAGTCCCCGCCGCGCGGCTTTCGACGATGAAGACCGTCGGGGCTGCCATCGAGAACGAGGTGCTTGCCCGCCGGCTCAGTCGTCCCCTCGACGAACTCGTGATTCTCCTTGCCAAGGCCTTTGTCGCCGAGAATGCCTTTTTCGACGCCGACCAAAGCCAACAGCGCCTTGATGCGGTCCGCCTCCAGGTGGCGCCTGTCTTCAGGACGATCTCCCGGGGAGACCACATCATCCGCAAGGGTTTTGTCGTCACCAACGCGGACTGGCTGCGCCTCCAGGCCGCGCTCGCGGCCAATTCGCACGCGGATTGGGGAAAGCTCGCGGGAGAGGCCGGCCTATTTGCCCTCTTTTTTGGCCTCGTCCTCGTCCTTCTCGGCCCGGAAGTGGCCGGCGTCACCTTGGATCGCAGGTCGCTTTCCATATCAGTCGGCTCGGCCATCTGCATTTTCGCCGCCGTCCTTGTCATGTCCCGGTTCATGCGCTTTTCCGATCCACTCTATCTGGCGATGTTCCTTCCCGCAGCCCTCGCGACCCTCCTCCTCGCGATCCTTGTCGGCCAGCGCTTTGCCCTTCTATATGGCATTTCCATCTCGCTGTTCGTCCTCCTCGCGGCCAATTTCGATGCCCGCGTCTTCGCCCTTGTCATCATCTCCTCCGGTGCCGGCGCCTTTGTGGTCCGCAAGGCCTATTCGCGAATCGACCTGGTGCGCGCCGGCGCGGTCCTGGCCCTCATTGAAGGTGCCGCCGCCGTGGTCCTAGCCGCGCCCGGCTCCCATGGCCTTCTCGGCTTGCTTGTTCCTGCCGGCGCGGGCTCCGTCAACGGCTTCCTCTGTGGCGTCCTCTCCCTGGCCCTTCTTCCCATCATCGAGCAGGCGATGAACGCGCCGACTCGTTTCAGGCTGATGGAGCTCTCCGACCTGAACGCGCCGATACTCAAGCGCCTCCTCACCGTCGCGCCGGGAACGTACAGCCATTCCATCACCGTGGCCCACCTCGCCGAATCCGCCTGCCGGGAGATTGGCGCCGATCCCCTCCTGGCCCGCGTCGGCGCCTACTACCATGACATCGGAAAGATCGACCAACCCGAGTATTTCGCGGAGAACCAGGCAGGGTACAACAAGCATGACGAGATAAACCCACGCCTGTCCGTGACGGTCATCCGCTCCCATGTCAAGCTCGGCGTGGAAAAAACGCGCAGCCTGGGACTTCCCGAGGAAGTCATCTCCATCGTCGGCGAGCATCATGGGACTTCGAAGATAGCCTGGTTCTACAACCAGGCGCTGAAGGACGACCCCGATGCCAAGAGCGAGGATTACAGCTATCCCGGGCAAACGCCTTCGAGCCGCGAAGCCGCCGTCGTCATGCTCGCCGACACCGTGGAAGCGGCGTCCCGGACCTTGAAACGGCCTACGATTTCCCGGCTGGAGGAATTCATCAAGGAGCTTGTGATGGAAAAGGTCCGTCAGGGCCAGCTCGATCACTCGGACCTGACCTTCAAGGACATCGAGACCATCCGCGGAAGTTTTGCCCGCATCCTCGCGGGGCATTTTCATTCCCGCATCGAGTACCCCCGGATGAAGGAGGGGCAGCGATGAACGAAGTGGGGATTGCCGTCCAGGGCGTCCAGCCTCCGGCCTGGCTGGAGGAGGCCAGGGCCTTCGCCCTCAGGGTCCTCGAGGCGGAAGGCAAGGATGGATGGGACCTTTCCATCCTGGTCTGCGACGATGCGCTCATCCGCGGCCTCAACCTGGAATACCGTGACCGCGACGAAGCGACCGACGTCCTCTCCTTCGAGCAGGGGATCTCCTACCGCGGCGCAGGGGGAAGCGAGCGATTCCTCGCGGGGGACATCGTCATTTCCCTCGGTGGCCTCGCGCGCAACGTGGAAGGGTTCACTGTGAGCGAGGGCGAGGAGTACCGCCGTCTCATCGTGCATGGTGTCCTCCATCTTTCCGGCCTGGACCATGCGACGAACGAGGCGACCGAGCCCATGCTCATGCGGCAGGAGGAAATCCTCCTGTCCCTTTGCGCGAGGGGCAAACCGTGAAACGCACCCTGTTCTCCCATCTTTCTCGCCTTGCCCATGTCCGCGACGAAAAAGCGAAATCCGTCCCCGCCTCCTCCACCGGGGCCACCGAGAGCGAGGACTACCTCGAAGAGAAGCGCGAGATGATCAAGGGCGTCCAGGAGCTTGGCGAAACCCTCGTCAAGGAAGTGATGGTACCGCGCATCGATGCCCTCGTCCTTCCCTTGGACATCGAGCGCTCGGACCTCCTTGAACGTGTCGCGTCCTGCGGGCACTCGCGCATTCCCGTCTACCGGGGCGGAGTGGATGAGATAGTCGGCATCCTGTACGCGAAGGACCTCCTCCGGGCCATGGTGAAGGGCGGGGATTTTTCCCTGGTGGATCTCGTGCGCAAGCCCTTCTTCGTTCCCGAGACCAAGCGCATAGATTCCCTCCTCCGTGAAATGCGTCGGCGCAGGGTCCATATCGCGGTGGCCGTGGACGAGTACGGTAGCGTTTCGGGACTCGTCTTCCTCGAGGACATCATCGAGGAGATAGTCGGCGAGATCGAGGACGAGTTCGACGAGGCGCGCGAGGACGTCATCTCGCTGGGCGAAGGGCTATGGCTCTGCGACGCCATGGCCGACCTGGAGGACCTCAACGAGAAGCTCTCGCTCGGCCTCCCGTCCCCCGATTTCGAGACCTTGGGTGGATTCATATTCGACCTTTTTGGCCGGATCCCCTCCCGTTCGGAGACGATCGCCTCGGAGGGGCTCGAGTTCACGGTCCAGGAGATGAACGGCAACCGCATCATGTCGGTCAAGATCAGGAAGCTGGGGACGTTGGAGGAATAGATGGCAGGGATGAATATCAGCATTGTGGCCTTTGCCTGCCTCGTCTTCTCCTTGGCTTCCCGCCCTGTCCCATGCGCCGCCCAGGCCGCAGGCGGCACCGGCGCGCCCCTCCCCGCGCTCCCGGGCGCAAGCCCCTATTCCCCGGATTCGGCCCTTTCCGCGCGGGATTTCGCCTCCCGCGCCGCCTCGAAGCGTTTTTCCGAGGACTGGTATGGCGCGGTTGAGGACTACCTTGCCGCCTTGGGCCGCAACCCCGCATTCGCCGAAGCCCTCATGGGGCTTGCGGAATGCTATTATGAACTGGACGAATACGAGGAAGCCCTTGTCTACGCGAAGAAGGCCGCGCCTTTCAAGCGGGGCGATCCCGCCTTGCGGAACCTTGAGGGCTTCATCCGCATCGGCCTCGCCGACCTCCCTGGGGCAAGGACCCTCTTCCTTGCCGTGACCGCTGAGCGTCCCAATGACCTCGATGCCCGTTTCGGCCTCTCCCTCCTGGACCTGGCCGAGGGCAGGAAGACCGAGGCAAGGGCCAGGCTGGAGGACAGCCTCAGGCTTTCGCCCCAGAACGCCCGGGCCCTCCTGTCCTTGGCCCTCATCTCGGCTGACCAGGGCCGCAAGGAGGACGCGGCCTCCCTCATCGAGCGAGCCTTGCGCTTCCATGGCCAGGAGCCCCGCGTCCAATATACGGCCGCAAGGCTGGCCCTTGACGCAGGCCACCTCCAGGACGCGATTGCCTACGCCCGGAACGCCATTTCCATGAGTCCCGCCTATGCGGAGGCCCGTCGCCTCCTTGGCGCGCTCCTGTACCGTTCGGGTTCTCTCTCCGAGGCAATCGCCCTCATGCAGGAAGGCGTGGCGCGGAACAGGAAGGATGCGGCAGCCTGGTTTACCCTCGGTCTTGTCCAGTCGGCGGAGGGGAAGACCGCGGATGCGCTGTATAGCTATCGTCAGGCCGTCGTCCTCCGAGAGGATGACGAAGTCGCACGTCTGGCGCTCGAGGACCTGGTCATGGATACGACCCAGGTCGAATCCACCTCGCGCTCGGCCTATGCCGCCTGGCATTTTGACCGTGGCCGGGAATTCGAGGATCGTTCCTATTTTGACAAGGCGGTCGTGGAATACCGCCGTGGCCTCGAGATAGATCCGAACTCCGGGCCCGGACGGCGCCTCTATGCCGAGCTCCTGCGGAAGCGCGGCCTTCCAGGGCGCCAGCTTGGGCAGCTCAAGTTCCTAAAGGAGATCGGCAAGGCCGATGTCGCCGTGAACGATGCCATCGAGACCTGGCAAAGCCTCCTCCAGGATTCCGTCAGCGCGACCTGGAAGGTGGACCAGTACGCACTCGAGAAGCGGCCCTACAGGATTGCCCTGTTCTTTCCCTCCGGCGGCGAGGAGGGTTCCCATGCCGGCGGGCGCGAGATCATCATGCGCTACCTCAAGGATATCCTCCTTGCCTCGTCGCGCCTTGAGGTCCTTGACCTCAACCCTGAGGTCGTCTCGGCTTCCGAGGCTTTCAGGCGTGCGCGCGAGGCCGAGGCCGATTATTACCTGTTGTTGGGGATCCATGAAAACGCCCGGGATATCCAGCTAGGCGGGGACCTGCGAGTGGCCAGGACGGGCAGCCTCGCCATGACCCTGTCCTCGTACCGGACTGGAAACGATCGGATCAAGGAGGCTTCCGTCCGGCTTTCCTCCGTTCTGGAAAATTCGCTGGCCCCTCGGGGAAGCCTGCTCAAGCGCAGGGACAGCCGTGGCCTAATCGACCTTGGCTCACAGGATGGCCTTAAGAAGGGCGATAAGCTCATCGTGATACGGAAGGCGAGCCTTGATGTGGCGCCAGATGGACTCGGTCCCTCATTTCCCAAGGATGCGGTGGTGGCCGAATATACCGTCACCCTCCTGGATGAGGAAATCAGTGAAGGAAGCCTTGTAAGCGCTGGCTTTTTCGATACCATCAATGCAGGAGACGAAGTTGTCCTTCTACCTGCGGAAGCGACAAAAACCGCTGCGAAGACGGGATCAACCGCGAGTCCTACCGCTCCTGCTGGAGGGGCAGGTACTGCCAGCTCCCAAGGAAGCCAAACCACGCCGCTGTTTACTTCGGTCCGCGCCCTTCGCTGAGGGAGAGTATTGTTAAAAGCTCCACTGATTTCGTTTTTTAGACGAGGCGATTTTGTTATATGAAATAGGATTTTGAAATAGGAGTTTTCCCTTGCCTCTATCGATAACAAGGTATACAATACTTTGCGGAGTCGGGCACATGCCGCCTCCAGTTTTCCTGGTTTTATTATGTCAGGGTAAAGGAGGGCATGATGAACGCCTACATAAAGCAGGTTCTTGACGATCTAAAAGCGCGCTATCCCTGGGAGACCGAATTCCTTCAGGCTGCCGAAGAAGTCCTAGAATCGATCAGTCCCCTCATCGATGCGGAGCCCAAGTACAAGGCCCAGCGCATCCTCGAGAGGATCACGGAACCCGAGCGCACGGTCATGTTCCGTGTTCCCTGGATCGACGACAAGGGCGAGTACCATATCAACCGTGGCTATCGCTGCCAGTTCAATTCCGCGATCGGACCCTACAAAGGCGGGCTTCGTTTCCACCCCAAGGTCCAGCTTTCCACGCTCAAGTTCCTTGGCTTCGAGCAGATTTTCAAGAATTCCCTGACCGGTCTCCCCATGGGCGGCGGCAAGGGCGGCGCGGATTTCGATTCCAACGGCAAGAGCGACAATGAGATCATGCGCTTCTGCCAGAGTTTCATGACCGAGATGTGCAAGTATATCGGTCCCGACACCGACGTCCCCGCGGGCGACATCGGCGTTGGCGGCCGCGAGATCGGCTACATGTTCGGCCAGTACAAGAAGATCGTGCGCGAGTTCAGCGGCGTGCTGACGGGCAAGGGCCTCGAGTGGGGCGGCAGCCTGATGCGGCCCGAGGCGACCGGCTTCGGCGCGACCTACTTCGCGGACGCCATGCTGAAGACGCACGGCCAGACGTTCGAGGGCAAGAAGGTCGCCCTGTCCGGCTTCGGCAACGTGGCCTGGGGCGCGGCCAAGAAGGTCGCGGACCTCGGCGGTCGGGCGATCACCCTGTCCGGTCCCGACGGCTACATCCTGGACCCCGAGGGCATCCAGGGCGACAAGATCGAGTACATGCTCGAGATGCGCGCGTCGAACAACGACCGTGTCGAGGACTACGCGAAGCAGTTCGGCGTGAAGTTCTTCGCCGGCCGCCGGCCGTGGGAAGTCGCGTGCGACGTTGCCATGCCGTGCGCGACCCAGAACGAGCTGGACGTCGAGGACGCGAAGACCCTGCTGAAGAACGGC
>JANYKC010000059.1 GCA_025358255.1 Spirochaetaceae bacterium | reverse complement strand
CCGCGGTCCAAGGCGCCGCCGCGGTCCAAGGCGCCGCCGCGGTCCAAGGCGCCGCCGCGGTCCAAGGCGCCGCCGCGGTCCAAGGCGCCGCCGCCGATCCGCTTGACCATGAGGGCGCGCCTTCCTGTGTCTAGGAGGCTTTTGGCCGCCTTGTAGGCGCTGGCATCCGCGGCGTGTTCGATGAGCATGAGGCTCGATCCACCACAGATCATGTCCTGGCCGAGGGCTTCCTCGCCGAGCATCTCCACTTCGATGAGGGTCGACGTTCCGCCCTTCGCACAGCTTTCGGCGGAGGCGATGGCGGCCGCTTCGAGCCTTCCGCCGCCCACGGTGCCCACCAGGGGCTTCCCCTGGCGGAAGAGCATCTTGCTGCCCGCATGCCTCGGGGCCGAGCCCTTGGTCTCGAGCACCGTGACGAGCACTGCGGTCTTGCCGCCCCCCGCGATCGCGGCGATCAGCTCAGCATCCATCGATCCCCCTCCTCGACGGCGGCGCCGTCGATCATCTCGATTATCCGGTCGCCCAGGAGTACGGCTTCGGCGCGGTCGTGCGACACAAGTATGGCCGCCGTATCGATGTCCCGGCGAAGGGCCAGGAACTCACGGTAGGTCGCCTCGCGGGTCTTCCTGTCCAAGGCCCCGAAAGGCTCGTCCAGGAGGAGGAGGCGAGGGTGGACGGCAAGGGCCCGCGCAAGGGCAAGGCGCTGCCGTTCGCCGCCCGACAGGCTGCCGGGCCGCCTGTCGGCCTGGCGCCCCAGGCCAAAACGCTCGAGGAAGGCCATCGCCTCCTCCTTCTCGGCCTTGGGCATGGAAAGGCTAACATTATCAAGGGCGCTCAAGTGGGGAAAGAGGGCATAGTGCTGGAACACATAGCCGATCCGCCTCTCCCGCGGGGGGATGTCCACCCTGCCGGAAGCGGAAAAGACCACGCTGCCCTCGAGGCTTATCTCGCCCCGGTCGGCGCGCGCCAGGCCGGCGATGCAATTGAGTATGGTGGTCTTGCCCATCCCCGACTCGCCACGCAGCACCAAGGTGGTCCCCGGTTCGACCATGAAGGCCGCACGGATGGTCTTTCCGGGCAGCTCCTTCTCGAAGTTCACCAAGGTCATCGCTGGCCGCCATGGGCCGCGGCGCGCGCGCGCTTTTCGCTCCATCCAACGACAAGGACGACAGCGAAGGACAGCGCGACGGTCACTCCAAGGAGGATCCCTGCCTCCTTGGACCTTCCTCCCTCCACGGCGCTGTAGAGGGCAAGGGGTATGGTCTGGGTCCGTCCGGGAATGTTGCCGGCGATCATGAGGGTTGCCCCGAACTCGCCCAAGGCCCTGGCAAAAGAAAGCACGGTCCCCGCGATGATCCCTGGGGCGGCCAGGGGCAGGGTCACCTTGAGGAAGATGCGGCGCTCACCCAGTCCCAGGCTCCGTGCGGCCTGGGCGAAGGTCGGGTCCACGCTCGCGAAGGCGGCCTTGGCGTTCTGGTACATGAGGGGGAGGGAGACGACGACGGAGGCGACGACGGCCGCAGCCCAGGTGAAGATGATGTCGGCGTCCAGGGCAGCCAGGAGGGAGCCCAGCGGCCCGCGCCGGCCGAGGAGGAGGAGGAGGAGGTATCCGGTGATGGTGGGAGGGAAGACCATGGGAAGGAGGACGAGCGCCTCGCAGGAACTCGAAAATGGCGAGGCCTTGCCGCCGTCCCGGCGGCCGCCGATGAGACGGGCAAGGCCCATCCCGAGGAGGAAGGTGAGGACGGTCGCTATGCTCGCCACGCGGAGCGAGAGGAGGATGGGTGCAAGGGCCGTCATTTGATGAGGAAGCCCGCCTTCATGAAAATATCCTTGCAGTGCTGGCTTGCGAGGAAGTCGACAAGCTTTGAGGCAAGGGAGGCCTGCTTCGAAGCGGCGACGACCGCCACCGGGTAGGTGATGGGCGCGTCGAGGGAGGAAGCCGAAAACTCGTAAAGGATGGCGACGTGCGAGCCCGGCTTGACGCTCAGGGCGTCTGTCTTGAAGACAATGCCCAGGAGGGCAGAGCCCGACTCGACATACTGGAGGACTTCGCGCGCCGAACCGCCGAGGACGAGCCTGCTTTCCGTGTAACGGTAGAGGTCCAGTGACTGGAGGGTCAGGGCGGCATAGCGGCCTGCGGGGACGGAGTCTGGATTCCCGATGGCAAGGAGCCGGGCCTGGCCGATCAGGGACTTGAGCGCCAGGTAGTCGGCGGGCAGGGCAGTGGTCTTGTCGCCGACAAGGACCAGGGCGTTGCCCAGGAGATCCCGGCGCGAGTTCGGGATGAGGAGCCTAGCCTTCTCAAGCTTGTCCATGTCAGCGGAGGCGGCCGAGAAGAAGATATCGACCGGAGCCCCTTGCTCGATCTGGGCGCGGAGGCTCCCGGATGCGCCGAAGTTGAAAACGATGGAAGCGCCGATGCTTTTTTCGGCCGCCGGGCGGATGGCCTGGAGGACGTCGGTCAGGCTCGAGGCGGCGGAGACGAGGAGGCCCTGGGTCTGGGCGGCGAGGCCGGATAGCGCCGCAATCGATAAGGTGAGGGCCAAGCTGAGGCGGCGCGCGTTTTTCCCTGCAGGTCCCATGTATCTCTCCTGCTGCGATGTAGGTCTCATTCTGCCCTGGCGGGCTGAGGGCCGCTGGAACGACCCTACTGACCCGGCAACATAACATCGGGTGCTCTCCCGTGATTCTGGCCCGTCGCTACGGGTCAGAATCATGGGCCCAAGCCAAAGTTCGGTTGCCGGATCAGTGGCCCATGTGCAATCGAGTTTCGCTCGAATCGGAGGCGATACTCACTGAGTGACTATGCGATAGCACCCCTACACTGTCAAGATAAAAAACCGAAAGTCCGCTTGTTACTGACCCGGCGAGTCAGTAATTCGGGCTATTCCGATCCAATTATCTTGTATCGATAAGAATTGACATAATATCCATATGTGCTAAAATAGCGATGCAATCGAGTTTTTCCCCTCCATACACTGGAATTTATGGAGAATCACCTGGGAGGCCGGTACATGGACAAAGAGAAGAATAAAGAAGGCGGGGTGGATCGTCTCATCAACCAGACCACGAGCCGCCGCGAATTCCTGAAAATGGGCGGAAAGGGCGCGGCGGGCGCGGTCTTGACCGTGAGCCTTGTCAGTTTCCTTTCGAGTTGCACCACGACCGGACTGGGTGCCGGCAAGAAGCGCGTATGGGCAACCGCCTCCGGCGCGGTCATCCACAGCACGGCCCGCTGCTCCGGCTGCAGGCGCTGCGAGACGAATTGCACGATGTCCAATGACGGCAAGGCCCATCCCTACATCGCCCGCGTCAAGATCGGACGCAACCTCAACTTTGGCAAGAAGGGCCCGACGGCCGCCTATTGGATGAATGACGGGCAGATCGGCAACCTGAAGATCGATGGCGAGACCTGCCACCAGTGCGCCGACCCCTATTGCGGGAACGCCTGCCCTGTCGGCGCCATCGGCGTGGACCCCAGCACCAAGGCGCGCGTCGTCGATGAAGCCAAGTGCATCGGCTGCGGAGCCTGCGAGCGCGCCTGCCCCTGGGGCATGGCCACGCTCGACCCCGAGGCAAAGAAAAGCAAGAAATGCCTCCTGTGCAACGGCGACCCGCAGTGCGCGCGCTATTGCCCCAACGGCGCGATCAAGTTCCTGCCCTGGGCGGAGGCGGTCAAGCTCTATCAGGCGCATGGCCAGGACCACATCTAGGGTTCGAAGGGTTTTTTCGCGGCAAAACGATGAATATTGATCGGAGGAATATATGGGCAGCATGACTGGATGGACCGGCAAGGTATTGAGGGTCAACCTCTCCACCGGCGCGATAACGACCGTGGATACGGGCAAATACGTCAATTATATCGGTGGCCAGGGCCTTGGCTACAAGGTGATCTTCGATGAGGTCGCCCCGGGCACCGACGCTTTCGACCCCGCGAACAAGATCATCTTCTCCGTCGGTCCCCTCACGGGCACCGGCGCGGTGTGCAGCGGAAGGACGACGGTCACGACCTGCTCGCCCCTCAACCCCTATAGCGCGGTGGCGGACAGCCACTTCGGCGGATACTGGGGCAGCGAGCTCAAGTATGCCGGCTGGGACGCCGTCATCGTGGAAGGCAAGGCCGCGACGCCGGTCTGGATCCGCATCGAGGATGACAAGGTGACGATCGAGAGCGCCCGCCGACTCTGGGGCAAGGGCACCTTCGACACCCAGGCCGAGATCGCCTCGATCATGGGCAAGGAAGCCCACGTGGCCTGCATAGGGCCGGCGGGCGAGAACCTCGTTCCCGCCTCCTTCATCCGCACTGGGCAAAGCCATCATGGAGGCGGCCACGGAGGAGTCCTCGGTTCCAAGAACCTCAAGGCGATCGGGATCAAGGGAACCCAGTCCGTGAAGATCGCGTCCAACGCGGCAGAATGGAACAAGGTCCTCCGTGAGAACCTCGCCGTCATCGGCGCCAACAACCAGCATGTCGTCCCCAACAGCCCCCAGCCTTGGGCCGAGTACACCGCCGCCACCCGCTGGACGGCCGCTCCCGGGCGCTTCTGGGGCGCCGCCGAGCCGCCGGTCGAGACGGGCACCTGCGATCCGAAGGACCTGAACAGCATCGGCTTCAGGACCCTGAAAAGCGTCTTCGACCTGGGACCATTGGCCGAGAAGTACACCGTCCGTATGGGCGGCTGCTCCTCCTGCCCGATCCGCTGCCACTCGGAGCTCAAGATCCCGGCCCTCGAGAAGTTCGGCTACTCGCCCTACGTTGCCTCCACCTGCGTCGGTTTCTCCGGCCCCGGCGCCGTCATGCTCAAGGGTTCCAAGGACGTGGTCGAGAAGGACGATGGTCCCCTCATGGCCAAGGCCTTGGGCGCCCAGATCACGAACGACCTGGGTGTCTGGTGCAACTATAGCCAGATCGCCAAGGACTTCGACTATGCCTACAACAGCGGCATAATCAAGAAGGTCCTCTCCCCCGAGGAGTACACGGCGATGCGCTTCGACCTCCTCGAGGCGAAGGATGTCAGCTTCCTCACCTACTTCTACGAGGCCATCGCCTTCAAGAAGGGCGAGTTCTCCCATATGGCCGACGGCATCGCCATCCTGGCCAAGCGGTGGAACTTCGGGGACGACTACTGGAACACGAAGAAGTACTCAGTCTGGTCCAAGATGGGCTATCCGAAGCACCACTCCAACGAGACCGATGCCCAGGTCGGCACACTCATCTCCATCGTGAAGAACCGCGATGCCCAGAACCACTCCCACATGAACTTCATCGGATCCGGCCTGCCCCTCGCCAAGCAGCGGGAGATCGCGGCCGAGATCTGGGGCAACGCCGACGCCATCGACGAGCCCCTCAACTACACCCCGATCACCAAGGCGAAGATCAAGTTCGCCAAGTGGTCCCTCGTGAAGCTGGCCCTCCACGACTCCCTCACCCTCTGCAACTGGATGTGGCCGATGACGGTCTCCCCCCTCAAGGAGAGGAACTACCGCGGCAACCTGGGGCTCGAGTCACAGTACTACAGCCTCGCGACGGGCACGAAGAAGACCGAGGCCGAGCTTGACTTCGACGCCGAGCGTGTCCTCCACCTCCACCGCGCCCTCACCATGCTCCAGATGAACTCGAAGGACATGAGGAAGGACCACGATGCCCTTCCCTCCTGGATCTTCAACCCGAAGGGTGGCTTCGTGAAGGGCAGCGATTACATGGACCGCGCCGACATGGAGCTCTCAATGGACATGTTCTACGAGGAGCTGGGCTGGGACAAGGCGACCGGCGCGGTCACCAGGGCCACCCTCCTCAAGTTCGGCATGGCCGATGTGGCCGCCGCCCTTGACAAGAAAGGCCTTCTTTTAGGCTGATGGACCTAACCTGAGAACGGAGACGGCGGGCCTTTGTTGGGCCTTCCGCGCTCCGATCCTCGGCCAGGCGCCGGTGGCTTCCTGCTGCCGGCGCCTTGCCAATTCCCCCCAAGGAGCATTTGGATGAAGAAGCGCATCACGATCATCGCCTGCCTGGCCCTCGTGGCCGTATCCCTTTTCGCCGCCTGGAAAGACGGCGTCTTTTCGGTCAAGGAGACGAAGGCCGACGAGCGTGGCTATGTGGCCGAGATCAAGCTGACCGTAAAGGCCGGCCTCATCGCCAAGATCGATTACAACGAGGCCAACAAGGGCAATTCCAAGTGGGCCGACAAGGCTTACAACGCGTCCATGAAGAAGATGGCCGGAGTCTCCTGGGTGGAGGCGGTCCAGGCCCTCGAAGCCGACCTATTGAAGAAGCAGGCCCCTGACAAGGTGGACGCCATCAGCGGGGCCACCGAGCTTTCGACCCGCTTCAAGGAACTTGCCGCCGCGGCGCTAGCCAAGGCGAAGTGATAAGGATAAAGGCCCACGATGATCGAATTCAATGACGGCACGTCCGCCGATATCGACGGGGAGCTGCGCCTGGAGGAGGGTTCCTCCGGCTGGCAAGTCGTGGGCAATGGGATATTCCTGCCCGCCGCCGACAAGGCGGCAGGCGAACTCCTCCTTGAGTCCATCAGGACACAAGGCATCTATTTCGCCATGAAGATGTTCAAGAGCGACACCTTCAGGGCGCGCGTGGAAAAAGAGATCGCTGACCGCGAGGCGGCCGAGGGCGCTGCGGCCAAGGCCGAGGGCGCCAAGGCATGAGCGGAGGCGAAGTGGCACCGCAGGGCAGTGGCCCGCAGGCCAAGGTCGTCGATCCGGGGCCCGTCGTCGAGGCTATCCGCGCCAGGAGCGCGGAAGCCAAGCTGCTTACCCTTGAGGAGCTCGCCGCCCGATTCCCCGAGAACGACTTGGCAGCCTCGATCGCCGCGGCTGGGGCTCCCGACCTGGAATCCATAGCCGGAAAGGCCGCCGTGTATTGGTTCAGCGCCTTGGGGATGACGCGGGCCTACGCCACCCACCTGGCAAGGGTCGAGGAGGGCGATCCGGTGAAGCTGGTGGCTGAAGTTGTGCGCGAAGAGTCGCGGACATACCCCCGGCCGACCCCCTTGGACAGTTTCGCCAACCGGCCTTTTGGCTTGTCAAAAGGCGCATTGTCAGATATCCTCGAATCGCTCGGGGTCGGGGAAGAGACCGCCGACATCAGGGTCTGCCGCAGTTCGAACGGTGCCGTTTACCTCTACTCCACAAGGTACCTCACCCAGGAGCATGCGGAAGGCCTGGCGGAGTGGGATGCCGTCGAGAGATGGAACAATCCCTGACAAGGACCCGCCCCTCGCGCGATACAAGGAGTGCCCAATGATCGGAACCACTGAGCTCATCGTCATCGTGATAGTCGTCCTGGTGCTTTTCGGCGCATCCGCCATTCCCAAGTTCGCCCGCTCCCTCGGCGAGGCCAAGAAGGAATTCACGAAGGCGATCAAGGAGAACGAGACCGAGGAGAAGAAAACGGCGGAGGAGAAGAAGGCTTCCGACGAGAAAAAAGCCTGATACGGGGAATCGCACAAGGCGAAAAACGCAGATGGCCGAAACCACCAACCCTGAAAAGGTGATGCCCATAATCGAGCATCTCCGGGAGCTGCGCTCCTGCATCCTCGGCTCGTTCATCGCGCTCGTCGTCGCCTTCATCCTGTGCTTCATATTCTCCAACAGCATCATCCGCGTTTTCACGGAGCAATTCGCCACGGTCGCGAGCTCGATCAACAACAAGCTCGTCGCCACCAGCATCGCCGAGGGTTTCATCACCCAGGTGCAGATCGCGGTGATCGCCGGCATCACCATCTCCATGCCGGTGCACATCTTCAACATCCTGAGGTTCGCCTTCCCCGGCCTCACCCTCCGCCAAAGGAAGATCATCCTCGCGGTCCTCAGCGCGAGCCTCGTCCTCATCGTGTTCGGCGCCTACCTCGGCTACTTCCTCATCGTTCCTGCCGCGGTCTCCTTCCTTACGAACCCGACCTTCCTCCCCAAGGGCGTCGGCTACCTCCTCAACTACCAGACCAACGTCTTCTACGTGCTCTCCTTCATCCTCTGGTCCCTCTTGGCCATGCAGACTCCCCTCGTGCTCGAGGTCCTCCTCATGCTTGGCATATTGAAGCGCAAGAAGGTCTTCAAGGCCACGCGCTTTGTCATCGTCCTCATCTTCGTGTTCGCGGCGATCGTGACGCCCTCGCCTGACTTCGTGAGCCAGCTGGGCATAGCCCTTCCCCTCATCGTCCTGTACTTCCTTGCGATCCTCATCGCGAAGATCTTCAAGTTCGGAGAGGAATGATGTTCGGCATTGGTTTTTCCGAGCTCATCGTCATTGGCCTCGTGGTGGTCATCTTCATCAAGCCCGAGGACCTGCCGGCCTTCTTCAGGGCGGCCGGAAGGCTCTACGCCAAGGCCAAGAAGGCCTATGACGAAGTGGTGACGATCAAGGACGAATTCGTGAAGGTCGTCAATGACACGGTGAGCGAGATCGAGGTCAGCGAGCCCGCGCCTTCGCCGGACAGGCCGGCGGACCCAGGCTTGGCCGTCAGCGATTCCGCCATCCCGGTGACCTCCGCGGCCGCGGCCGCGGCCGCGGCTCCTCCGGGGGCTGCTTCCGCCGAGGCGCCCGAAGGCAGCGGCGCGGCCGCCCTCCCCGCCGGCCAAACCACTGTCCCCGATTTCATGATCCCAGAGCCAGCCGAGAGCCTCATCGCAGGCCCTGGCACCCGACCCTCAGGCCCGATTCCGAGGGGCAAGAGCTGAGCTTCCACCGAATATCAGGCATCGGGTCCGCGCAAGGCGCGAGGGCCTTCGCCGCAACGCTGGTCCTGTTCGCCGTGGTCCAGTCCGCCTCGGCATTCGAGAACGAGGATCTTTCCCTCGGCATGGGCGAGTACCAGGTGCTATCGGTCTTCAGCGCCTACCATGGTTGCGGAGACGCGTGGATCGTGGAGGGGAGGGGAACCTGGTCCTGGAGGGCCTTGATCCAGGGCAGGGCCACGAAGGTGGAAGTCCATTTCCTTCATGGCCTTGTCGACGGCCTTTCCTACCTCCACAGCCTCGGTTCCGGCGAAGACCCGGGAGCATTCCTGGAAGCGATGATACGGAACCAGGTGGAGGACTTTGGCCCGCCTTCCGCCGTGGACGCCACCGAGGCGAGCTGGGACATGCAGGGGGCCACGGTCCTCGTGGCGCTGGAGCGGTCCGGCCAGGAATCCCTTATACTCGTCCGAATAGGCAAGAAGCCCTGAGCCCTCCGCAAGGGCACCTGGCAGGCCGGACTCAAGGCCTTGCGATAGGCATCCGCACCGTGAAGGGGATGCCCGTCCCGCTGTCCCGGAACGAGACATTGATCCAGCCATCCCCCGCCCAGGTCCTGACCTCGATCCTTCCCTTTTACTGACCCGGCAACCAAACATTGGCTTGGGCCCATGATTCTGACCCGTATCGACGGGCCAAGATCATGGGAGAGCACCCGATGTTATGGCGCAGGGTCAGCAAGCACCCGCTGGAGGCTTCGCAATACGCTCTCCTCGTCGCCGACCAGAATAGGCCTGTATGACCGTATCCATTCCGGGCCTCCAGCCGGGGGTCCTAACGAAGCGGCAGGTAGAATGTTCGGCTTCTCTTTGCAAAAACCTGATAGTTGTGGTAAGTCAAACTGATCTGAGTATTTTTATTCCCGGAAAAGGAGAGCGCCATGAAAATGCGCGCAATTCGTTTTGTGGGTTTGGGGATCCTCGTGCTTTTTATGGCTTCTTGCCAACAGCTTCTGGACCTGTTCGGATTGGGTGGCTCCGAAACGATAACGCTTTCGGGCACCGTCACCCTGGACTCGGGGGTGACCTCCAGCGGCAACATCCGGGTCGGAGTGCTGGATTCGATACCCTCGGACTGGTCGGCCACCATCACCTACGTCGACATCACCGGAAACCCGACTGTCAAACCCTATGCGCAGTCCTTCAGTTTTTCCTTTGCCGGCTTGGCGAAGGGGAGCTACTTCGTCGGCGCCTTCGTGGATACGAACAACGACGGCAAGATCGGCGCCACAGAGGCCTCTGGCGTCTATCCGGTGACTTCGACCGGGACCGCCTGGCTGGAGAGCTACAGCGCCGACACGTCGGGAATCGCCATCACCATCAAGCAGCCCGCCGCGGCCGCCAATTCGAGCCCGGCGGCACCGGGACCTTACACTCCGGCCAGCGGCGCCGTCGACATCGCCCTCACACCGACCCTTACCTGGGCCGCCGCGACCGATGTCGACGGTGACAGGGTGAGCTATGACGTATATCTGGACAGCAGTTCCTCGCCGACCACGAAGCTTACGACGAGCGCGGTCACGGCCTTGTCCTACACCATCGGAAGCGGAGTCCTCGCCAGCGGCACCAAGTACTACTGGAAGGTCCAGGCGCTCGACGGAAACGGCGGCGCGACCGACAGCGCGGTCCGGAGCTTCACGACGCTTTCCTCGCAGAACTCCGCCCCCACGGCGCCGACGCTATCCGCCCCGGCCGACGCCTCAACCGGCTCAAGCCTCACGCCGAGCTTCAGCTGGACCGCCTCGACCGACCTGGACGGGGACAGCGTGAGCTACGACCTTTACCTTGATGGCAACACGCCGCCGACCACGAAGCAGACGGGCGCCGCCCTCACGTCCTTGAGCCATACGCTGGGCAGCGGCATCCTGGCGAACGGCGCCACCTACCACTGGAAGGTCCGCGCCTTTGACGGCAACGGCGGCATCGCCGACAGCGCGATCCGGAGCTTCACGACGGTCGCGGCTGCCACCGGGAACTCCAACCCCGCGGCGCCGACCCTTTCCAGTCCGGCCAACAACGGCACGGACATGGCCCTCACGCCTCCCCTTTTCTGGGGCGCGGTGAGCGATCCCGATGGGGATACGGTCAGTTATGACGTTTATCTGGATACGAACCCCGCGCCGACGACCAAGCTGACGGCCAGCCCCGGTTCGCTTCCGCTCTACAACGTGGGCACTGGCGTCCTGGCCAGTGGCACCAAGTACTACTGGAAGATCAGGGCCCTGGACGGCAAGAACGGCTACGCGGACAGCGCCATCTGGAGCTTCACGACGGCCGCCGCGGCGAACGCCAATCCAAGCGCGCCGGTCCTGGCCAGCCCGGTCAATGCGGCCACGGGCGTGGCACTGGCGCCCATGCTCATGTGGACTGCGTCGACGGATGCCGACAACGACAGCCTGAGCTACGATGTCTACCTGGATACAACTTCGTCTCCGACCATGAAATTGAACGGGACGACGGTCATCGCGGCCACGTCCTTCACGCCGGGAACGAACCTCCTCAATTCGACCACCTACTACTGGAAGGTCCAGGCGAAGGACGGGAAAGGCGGGACGGCCGACAGCTCGATAGGGACCTTCACCACCCTGGCCGCGGTCACCGGGCCGACAGTGGGATCCCTTCCCGGCCTCTCGCCCACGGGCGTCCGGAAGGGACAGCTCCTCGTCAATCCGGCCCTGCCCACGCTGTTGACCTACCTGTACATCAGCGCTTCAGGGCAGCTGTATTCGGTGTCGAGCAGCGACAGGGGGCTCAACTGGGGCACGGCGACCCCGGCAAGCGGCGGCGGGATGGCCATCGATTTCGCAGGCGAGATGGACGATGTCGGCAACACGATCGCCCTTTTCGTGACCGCGAGCGATGACAGCGGAACGGCGGGGACGGCGAGCTGGACCGAATTGCCTTCTGACTCATCGACCTGGACGGCGAAGACCGATGCCCACACCGCCGCGACGCCGGGCTGCGTGAGGGAGCCAAGCGTCAGCCGCTCGGGAGGGAAAATCCTCCTCGGCTTCGGCTATGACAGCGCCGGCGGGGCCGTAGGTGACGACACCAATGCCAAGAGCCTGTATTGGAGCGGCGGGGTGATGAGCGCCGCCAAGACCGTGGGCCTGTATTCGGGAACCGACAACCCCACCGGCGGGCACCAGGTCTATCTCGGTTCCGATGGCATGGAGTACTACATCTATCCGGATTGCCACCCTGGCACGACCGGCGGCGATTGGTATTCGACCGACCTGTGGACCATATCGGGCAACGCCGTGGGCAACTGGGCAGGAGAGACTTCCGAGGTTGTCGTCGCCGATGTGACTTCCCCTGGGGGTGATTGGCGAGAGGCGAACCAGGGACATCTCTTCAAGGTCCCTGGCGGTGACTATGTGCTGGTCTACGTGAATCTCCTGCGGTCCACAAGCGGTGGAGAGCTCTTCTTCAAGCATGCCTCGACGGTAGGCGGCCTCAGCGTGGCCACCCCGATCTCGATGGGAAGCCCTGTCATGAACGCGGCCGACGCCAACGCCCGCTACCGCACGGTGTGCGCCACCCAAGGCGCCGCCGGCGATATCCAGGTGGCATGGCAGACGGCCACGGCGGCGTCCAACAGCAACACGTGGAGGAAGATCAACGCGTCCGACTACAGCCTCGGGAACAGCCTGACCGTCACGACCGATTCCGATCTCGACGGCATCTCGGTCTCGTCCGCGGCGGTCTATGTATCCACGCGCTTCGGCGCAGGCAAGACCGTCAGCGTCCTGCCGATACTGAACTACTGAGGGAAGCGTCTCCAACGGGGACCCGAAGCCGTCCGGAAAGCATCTTTCCGGCCGGCCTTTCCTTCACCCTTGACAATGCACAATGCCCGGAATAGTCTCTGCATTCATGAAAAATGCGTCCAAGGAAAAACCGTCGCCGACGGAAAAAAGCCGCGTATCCGTCGTCAACCTTCCTCTCCGCGCCTACTGGGACCTCCTTGCCCGGCATGTGCGGCCCCAATTGCCGCGCTTCATCCTCCTGGCAAGCCTCCTCCTCGGGAGCATAGGGATGAGGATCTTCGCTCCCCAGATCATGCGCTCCTTCATCGACGCGGCCAGGAAGGGCGAGGAGGTCAAGGTCCTCATCCTCATGGCGGCCGGATTCATCGGCGTGGCCCTGGCCCAGCAGGTGATCTCGGTCGCCGTGACCTACCTCGGGGAGAGCGTGGCCTGGACGGCCACCAACGCCCTTCGCTCCGAACTCGCGGAGCACGCCCTGGCCTTGGACATGGGCTTCCACAACGACCACAGCCCCGACGAGCTCATCGAGCGCATCGACGGGGACGTGAGCGAGCTGGCCACCTTCTTCTCGCAGTTCGCCCTCAACCTTGCCTCGAACGGCCTCCTCCTTGTCGGGATATTGGCCGTGCTTTTTTTCGAGGGCCCTCGGGTAGGCCTCGGCTTCACGGTCTTCGCCCTATTGACGGTCCTCGTCCTCGGGAAGCTCAGGAACCTCTCGGTGCCCCACCAGAAGGCGCGCAGGAAGGCCGAGGCAGAGCTCTACGGCTTCCTCGAGGAGCAGCTTTCGGGCACCGAGGACATCCGCTCGAGCGGCGCGGCGGACTGGTCAATACGGGAGCTTTTCCGCCATCAGGGCAGCATCCTCATCCACAGCCGACGGGGCCATTTCAAGCGCTGGATCATCGAGAACTGCATGGGCTTCGCCCTGACCCTCGGGACCCTCATGACCTTCGCCGGTGGCTATTGGCTCTATTCCGGCGGCCTCGTGACGATCGGCACGGTCTACCTCTTCGTGCAGTACATGAACCTCCTCGAGGATCCCCTCTGGGCGATGACCCACCAGATCGACAGCTTCCAGACGATAGGCGCCTGTGTCGAGCGGCTGGGTGAGTTCCGCGCCTTCCGGCCCGCCATAGAGGACGGTCCTGGAACCGGCGCATGGACACGCCCCCTGACCCTATGCTTCGAGGACGTGGGTTTCTCGTACAACGGGAATGACGCCATCCTCAAGGGGCTGAGCTTCGAGCTCAAGGGCGGGACCATCCTGGGTCTCCTCGGGCGCACGGGGAGCGGCAAGACGACGATCTCCCGTCTCGTGTTCCGCCTCTACGATCCGACCTCCGGGCGGATCACGGTGAACGGCGCTTCCTTGCGCGGCTCCAGGTTGGCCGAGCTCCGCCGCGAGATCGCCCTGGTCACCCAGGACGTCCAGCTTTTCCGCGCCAGCGTGCGCGACAACATCTCCTTCTTCGACCCCTCGATATCGGACAAGAGGATATTGTCCGCATTGGAGGAACTCGAGCTGGGCGACTGGTTCTCGTCGCTCGCCGAAGGCCTGGATACCAAGCTGGACTCGGGAGCCCACAGCCTGTCGGCGGGGGAGGCCCAGCTCCTGGCCTTCACCCGCGTCTTCCTCTTCGATCCCGGCCTTGTGATCCTGGACGAGGCATCCTCCCGGCTCGATCCCGTAACGGAGCAGAGGCTTGAGCGCGCGATCGGCCGCCTCCTGCGCGGCCGCACCGCGATCGTCATAGCGCACCGCCTCGGGACCGTACAGCGCGCCCATGAGATCCTCATCCTCGAGGACGGCGCCGCCTGCGAACACGGCAGGCGCGAGGACCTGGCCGCCGATCCCACGTCCCGCTACTGGCGCCTGCAAAGGGCAGGCTTCAAGGAGTTCCTCGCATGAGCGATCCTGTGGTGGAAGATGGCACTCCCGGGGTTCCGGAGCGCGAGGTCCCGGCCTTGCCGGCATGGCGGGTTATCTTCTCGATGCTCCGTTTCCGGCCCTGGTTCTGGTTCGTGGACCTCCTCTGCGTCTCCCTCATCCGCGTCTGCTGGCAGGTCGCTCCCGCCCTCATCATCAAGGCATTCTTCGACATGCTCACGGGTGACGCCAAGCCCACCCTGGGCATCTGGTCCATCGTCGCCTTCTCCTCCGCCGTGTGGCTTGGCCGCGTGGCAGCGAGCTACGGCTTCTACTACGCCGATGTGCCGATCTTCGCCGACCTATCCACCCTCCTGCGCAAGAACCTCCTCCTCCACATCCTCCGCCGGCCGGGAGCCTCCGCCCTGCCTGATTCGCCGGGGGAGGCGGTGAGCCGCTTCCGCAACGACGTGAACGAGATCCCCCTCTTCGTGATCCTCATCAACGACATCTTCGTGGGCTTCATCATCATCGCCGTCTCGATCGCCCTCATGGCCAGGATTAGCTCCACCGTCACCCTCCTGGCCCTTGCGCCCATACTTGTCGTCGGCTTCATCGCCAACGCGGCCACCAGCCGCATCGAGCTCTACCGGCGGGCCTCCCGCCGGGCCACCGGAAAGGTCACCGGCTTCATCGGCGAGTTTTTCGGGGCGGTGCAGGCGGTCAAGGTCGCCGCGGCCGAAAAAGGGGTGATGGACCGCTTCAGGGCGCTCAACGCGGAGCGCATGAAGCTGTCCCTGCGCGAGCGCCTCTTCGACGACATCCTCGGCTCCCTGTACCGCAACACCTCCACCCTCAGCACCGGTCTCATCCTCGTGCTGGCCTCCTCGTCCATGCGCACGGGGGCCTTCACGATCGGTGACTTCTCCTTCTTCGTGTACCTCCTCCAGAGCATGGGGGACCTGACCACCTTTGCCGGGATGCTCGTGGCACGGTACAAGCAATTGGACGTATCGGTGCAGCGCATGTACCGCCTCATGGAGAACGCGCCCCTGGGCGCGCTGGTCGAGCACAGCCCCGTCGATCTGGCCGGTCCGCTTCCGGAAGTGAGCTATCCGGAGAAGCTGGAACCGGATCGCCTCCTTTCCCTGGCCGCCAGCGGCCTGTGCTTCCGCTATCCGGGCTCCGCGAACGGGATCCAGGACGTCTGCCTGCGGATCGAGCGGGGCACGCTCACCGTCGTCACGGGCAGGATGGGTTCGGGCAAGACGACCCTCCTCAGGGTCCTCCTCGGCCTCCTGCCGCGCGAGTCGGGGGAGCTCTATTGGAACGGCGAACCGGTGGGCGATCCGGGACTTTTCTTCGTGCCGCCTAGATGCGCCTACACCTCCCAGGTGCCGCGCCTCTTCAGCGACTCCCTGCGCAACAACATCCTCCTTGGCCTGGACCGGGACGACGACGCGATCCGCCGCGCCGCGGGCCTGGCGGTTATGGAACGTGACCTCGAGCTTCTCGAGGAGGGACTGGAGACCCGGGTGGGGGCGAAGGGAGTCAAGCTTTCAGGCGGGCAGGTTCAGCGCGCCGCGGCCGCGCGGATGCTGGTGCGGGACGCGGAGCTCCTGGTCGTCGATGACATCTCGAGCGCCCTTGACGTGGATACGGAGCTCCTCCTCTGGGAGCGCATCTTCGCGCGGGAAGGCCGGACTTCCCTCGTGGTGTCGCACCGCAGGCAGGCCCTGGAGCGCGCCGACCGCATCATCGTCATGAAGGACGGGAGGGTCGCGGCCGATAGCGGCCTGGCTGGGGGAAGCCTGGAGGACCTGCTGAGGACAAGCGAGGAGATGGTGGAGCTCTGGCGGGAGGAGGATGTCGGTGCGCGGCGCAAGCCTTCGTAGGCATGCGATTGCAGGCTGCCCCCGCCTCGAAGCGCATCGAGACAGGGGCCGGGCGGTGGTCACGGCGGCAAGGCCCGCGACGTCTGTCGTGAAGAAGCCGAAGGGTATTGTGGCTGCCTCCCCGCCGTCATCCCAGGCGATGACGACCGCGGCTATCTTGCCTCGGTACCAATTGCCATCGCTCCAGCGGGCGGCTACCACCGAACCGACCGCGGGCGCGGTCTCCTGCGCCAAGGCGGGAACGGCGGAAATAAACAGGACAAGCGCGAGAAACGACGCTTTCATGCGAACTTCCTCAATGCCTTGGAAGGGTCATGCGACAAGTATCGATTCCCGCGCCGCGCTGGTCAAAGGTTTGTGCGGTTCGCTCCCTTTTTTCCGGTCAATGGACCGTCGCGCCCAAGGTCAGCGTGACCGTGGACAGGTAGTTCGCCGACTCAGGGCTCACCGAGTTCGACCAGGCGGTCCTGGCGTAGCCCGAGATCCCCTCCGCGCTTCCGCCGAAGAAGCGGGCGTTGAGGAAGAGCTCGCTGCGGTCGCCCATGGCAAAGCCCACGCGTGCACAGGCGTCCAGGATGGAGCCCGTGAACTGGAAATCCGCGCCGTTGAAGAAGGCGCTCGAGGCGTAGCTCCCTGTCGCGTCGAAGGCCGTGAACCAGCCCTGTCCAAGGCCCAGCCTCCCCGAGAGCGCGAGGGCGGGCACCACGCCCAGGTTCTGCGAGACGGCGAGCTGGCTTCCGTCCAGGGACTCGAAGCGTATCGAGGCGTTGCGCAGCTGGATGGCCAGGCCCCCACCGAGCCATGAATCTCCCTTGGAGAGGAATCGGTACTCATAGGTGGTACGATAAAAGGGGAAGCCGTAGGTCAGCCTCGTGGGGCCGATGAAGGCCTTGTTGTCCACGGTCACGGTCTGGGGAAAGTCGACCTGGGTGGTCAGGTCGAAGGGCTGGTAGGTGAAGCGGATGTCATGCCGCCCGGCAACGAGGAAGTTCGCCTGGAGGCGGTCAAAGGGGTAAAGGATCTCCTGCCCGCCCTGGGTCACGAAGTTGAAGTCGCTATTGGCAGGGGCCGCCCCGACGCGGTAGGTGTTGTTCAATAGCTTGATCGCCCCGAGTTCGGCTTCGAACGAGGCCTGGATGGGCCTGTCCTGGGCCCAAAGGTCCTGGGCGCCGAAGGCCAGCGCGAGGGCAACCACGACCCCAAAGCCTCCAATCTTGGCTGAAAACCTCATATATTCCTCCTATATTCAAATAAAAATATACTGTCGAACCTGGCAAAAGGAAAACAAAGAAAAAAAGCTGGATTGAATCATTATGACACTTGAAAACGACAGTGAAGGTGTTATAATAAAACCATGGACAGGGAAGCGCGCTATACGATCGACGATCTCGTCCGGCTCACTGGCCTCCAGCGCCGCACGATCCGCTTTTATGTCGAAAAGGGCCTCCTTGCCCCCCCTGCCGGCCGAGGCCGGGGAGGATTCTACGGCGAAGCCCAGCTTGCTCGCCTGCGGGAGATCCTTAAGTCGAGGGAGGAAGGCCGATCCCTGGACTCCATCCGGACAAGGTCCGGGATGGCCGCCGACAGCGGGCCGCGCGAGGAAGACTGCGGTTCCGCGGAGCCTTCCGGCCTGCCCGAAGCACAGGAGATGGTTCTTCTGTGGACCCTGGCTCCGGGCTTGCGCCTGGAGCTGGACGCTGGAAGCTCAGGAGAAAACTCAAGCCTGGTCAAGGCGATCCTCGCCTCGGCAGCCAAGGCAGGAAGAAGGGAATAGCCGCCGTAAGGCGGGAGGAACCAGACCTGCATAGCCAGTTTTCAGGATGGACGAGCCGGGGGCTCCCTCAGGGTGCGCATCCCCACAGCCATCGCTCCCCGATATTTCCCGGCCAATTATGAGGACCTTTCGGTCGTCCTCCTCGCTGAAAGGCTCGCCCTTCCCTGGCGCGGCCGCCTGCCCTACGGCGCCCCTTGCCGCGGCAGGCTCGATCGCTGGCAAGCCGGGAAGCCTGGCCGCGCTCTGGGCGAGGGACAGGGCCGCGCTCTGGGCGAGGGACAGGGTCACAGGTACACTTGACCGTGCCGAACGGGCCCCGGGGGAACCCGCCCGAAGGCGCCTCGAGCGCTCCGCGATGGCCCTCTCGCGCGAGGCGGGCATCCTCTCCACAGTGGCGAGCATGGTCATCGTCGATGCGGCCGGCGAGGCCGCGGCAGGGGATGGCCTGGGCATCGAGGTTCCTGTCATGCTGCCCGCAGGCTATGGCGGCAACCGGAACATCGCCTGTGAATCCTGCGCCTGCAGCTATCCCATGTCTGCCATGGCCGAGGAACCCATCCTTTCAAGGCCCATGGGAAAAAAAGCTCCCATCGATTTATGGGACCTCCTTGCCCTCCAGCTTCCCGGCGGAGGATTCGGTCCCCGTGCCGCGGTGCTACGGATCCTGGGACTGGCGACCAAGGCCGCCCTTCTCTTCGACGGGATTCCCGCCACTGACCTGGCTGCCGAGGAGGAGGAACGCGGCTATCTCGCCGCCTTGGCGATAGCCTGGCTAGAGGAGGGATTTGCCGACAAAGGCGACACATGGGAAGCCCTTGTGGCGCGAAGCCGCGGCCTTGTGGAACGCTGCGCCTCCCATGCGATGGCCCAGGCGGCGGACAAGGCCTTGCCCCTCGAATGGGCCAGGAAGGTCCTTGCGGAACACAAGAAGGCGAAACCAAGGAGAAAGCGCGCCGATCCTTCGAAAAGCGGGTATTTGACCTCAGCGCGCCGGGAGGCTAGAATCTAAAAAACCAAGGGTACCGGAAGGAAGGAATCATCGCGATGAAAACAGGGCTCCGCCGAGGTTCATGCATCCTTGTGGCCTTCCTCGGCGTGGCGGGCCTTGTCGCGGCCGCGGACTCGAAGGCCTCCGCGATCGATTCCATCCCCCTCCCCGCGGGCCTTACCGTCGAAACCGCCGACCTGGTCATCCACGGCAGGCTGGAGGGCGGAGCGCCGGTCCTCCTGGACCTGGCCACCATCCTGGCCTTTCCCGCGCAGACCTTCACCTGTGTGGACGCCTGGGACGGCAAGGAGCACAAGTTCACGGGAGCCTTGCTCTCCGATATCCTGGCCCACGCCGGCATCGACAAGTCCTCGGCCAGGATCACGGTCGCGGCGAGGAACAAGTACTCCATACCGATCCGCCGCGTGGATTACGAGAAATTCCGCTACATCCTCGCCTGGAAGATCGACGACCATTTTTTCGCCGACGACCCGGCCACGAAGAACCGGGGCCGCCTCAGCATCGCCATCGACTTCTCGAAAAACCCTGAGCTCGATCCCGAGGTATACAAGCACCAATTGGTATGGCAAGCATGCGACATCCTCGTGGAATGAGTGATCAAAAGCCCTCCCCCGAGGCGGCAGCGGGGAGACGGGGGAAGGCCATCCTCGCCGCCTTCTTCCTTGTCTTCGCCTTGCTGGTGGCCCTGATAGCGCGCGTCTACGTCGGCAACCTCGAGCTGGTGTCCCTGCTCGACGCCGAGCAGCTCTCCTTCGAGCGGAACATCACCGAACAGAGCGCGTCCTTCAACCGCGTGGTGTTCTCGGTCACGGACCTCCTCATGCTTCCCTTACCCGGCGATTCGGGCTTCGGATTCCCGAAGACGCTCGAGTCCGCCCAGGCGATGGTCAACCATGCCAGGATCCCCCAGCTCCTCGAGCCGGCCTTCCTCGCCGCCATCCTGGGCGACGATCCGCTCTTCCTTGCCGAGAGGGCGGCGAAATCGAACGAGCGATACAGCCGGCAGCTGGTGGAACTGACCCAGTCGCTCGGGAGCACGCGCGAGCTAGGCGATACGAAGGCGGGCAGGGAAGAGCTCGGCGAATTCCTTGCGGCCGCGCGTGGCTTCAAGGACGAGCTGAAGGACCGTTCGATGCTTTTCGTGCAGATCGAGGGCGCCTACCACTCGACGAACCGCAAGAACCTCGAGCGCTTGGGCGCCCGCCTGAAAGTGAACCTGATCGAGTTCTCCATCATCACGGTACTGCTCCTGGCGGTGTCCATCTACTATTTCAAGACGCGGCTTTCCGTCGAGCGTGAGCTCAATGCCCACCGGGAGCACCTTTCGGAATTGGTGTCGGAGCGGACACAGGAGCTGGGAGCAGCGAACGCCCTCCTGCGGTCGGCCCTCGATGAAAGGGAGATCCTGATCAAGGAAGTCCACCATCGGGTGAAGAACAGCCTCTCGCTGGTCGCGAGCCTCATCTCGCTTCAGGAATCGGAGGCGGACCCCGAGAACCTCGAGGAAAGTTTCGCGAAGCTGGGCCAGCGTATCAATGCGATCTCGCTGATCCATGACAAGCTCTCCCGCAGCGAGGACCTCGTCAAGATATCCTTCCGGGACTATATCGCGGATCTTTGCGATACCCTCCTCCAGTCCCTCGCCGGAGGCCCGTCGGCCATCTCCTTCCAGCTCGATTCCTGCGACGCGAGGTTTTCCGCCAAGACCCTCCTGCCCCTCGGCCTCATCATCACGGAGCTCGTGATGAACTCGCTCAAATACGCCTTCAAGGACCGGCCCCGTGGGCTGATCCGCATCGCGTTGGGCGAGACTGCCCAGACCTACTTCCTCGAGGTGGCGGATGACGGCCAGCCGCCATCGGACGCGAAGGCGATACTTGAGAGCTCCTCCCTCGGCATGAGGCTCGTGATGAGTCTCACAAGCCAGGTCGGGGGGCAGCTCGAGCTGGACCTTTCCGGCGGGACCCGCATCACCATCCGCTTTCCCCACTGCCGCGGGGAGGAGTAGCGCGGCATGAAGGCCGTCCTGCGGCCTTTCCCTGATGGCTTCCCCTAGAGCTTGCCGGCGAAGTCCCGGCCGAAGTCCCGCGCCTTGTCCAGGGCCGCTGCGTCCGGCTCCCAGGTGCAGGAAAAGCCCTCGCCTTCGACGGCGAAGCCGGCTTCCCCGAGGAGCTGCCCAAGGAGCTTCGGCGCCTCGCCCGACCAGCCGCTGCATCCGAAGGACGCGGCCTTCTTGCCCTTGAAGTGGAGGCCCTTGATCTCCTCCATGATGCCTGCCATCGCGTTGAGGATGCCCTTGTTCACGGTCGGCGAGCCCGCGAGGATGGCCTTCGACCTGAAGACGTCGGTGATGACGTCGTTCTTGTCCGTCTTCGCCACGTTGTGGACGACCACGGCCGTGCAAGGGCTCGACTGCGCGATGCCCTGGGCGATGGCCTCCGCGAGCTTGCGCGTCCCGTCCCACATGGAGTCGTAGAGTATGGCCACCCGGTCTTCCTGGTAGTCGGCCGCCCAGGCCGCGTACTGCGTCACTATCTGGAGGGGATCCTTGCGCCAGATGATGCCGTGGCTGGGCGCGATGACGTCGACCGGCACGTTGAGCGCCACCACCTCGGCGATCTTCTTTGCCACGAGGGCCGAGAAGGGCGTGAGGATGTTGGCGTAGTACTTCACGCACTCCTCCTTGAGTTCCGCCTGGTCGACCAGGTCGTTGAAGAGGAGCTCCGAGGCGTAGTGCTGTCCGAAGGCGTCATTGGGGAAGAGGACCGCGCCGCCGGCGAGGTAGGTGAACATCGAGTCCGGCCAATGGAGCATCGGCGCCTCGATGAAGACGAGCTTCTTCCCATTGCCGATGTCGATGGAGTCACCGGTCTTCACCACGCGGAAGTCCCAGTCCTGGTGGTAGTGTCCCTTGATGACCTTCACGCCGTTGGCGGTGCAATAGATCGGAAGGCCCGGCCGCCTGCGCAGGAGCTCCGGCAAGGCGCCGGAGTGGTCGATCTCGGCATGGTTCTGCACGATGAAGTCGATGTTCGCCAGTCCCACTTCCGAGTCGAGGTTGTCGACGTACTCCTTCGCGAAGGGCAGCCAGACCGTGTCGATGAGGACGGTCTTCGCCTCGCGGACCAGGTAGGAGTTGTAGCTCGAGCCGCGGTGGGTCGAATACTCGCTCCCGTGGAATTTCCTGAGCTCCCAATCGATCTTGCCTACCCACCACACGTTCTCGGCCACTTGGCGCTTCATGATGTCCTCCCTCGGAGGCGCGGGCTTGGATCATCCCCCGCATCCATGGCCTAGATCATAGGGCGGCCAGCCGTCAGGGACAAGAACATCGGTTACGGTTTTCCTTCGATGTATTCCAGGAAGGCGCTCACCCTTTCATGGACGAAGAAGTCGCGGACGCGAGGACGGGTGCGGAGGAGGAGCCCCTCGAGGCGGGTCACGCGGGAGATCGCGACATAGGCCTGGCCGGCGGCGAAGGCCCCTTGGGAAAGGTCCACGAAGACCTTCTCGAGGGTGCGCCCCTGGGCCCGGTGTATGGTGATGGCCCAGCCGGGGAGAAGGGGCAGCTGGCTGTAATGGTCGGTGCTTTCCTCCACGAGCTGTCCGGCGCGGAGATCAAACTTGACCTTCTTCCAGGTATGGGGCCCTACAGGGAAATCGCCCAGCTCGTCCCGGAGCGTGACGCTTCCCTCGTCCAGGCCGATGACAGTGGCGAGGGTCCCGTTGAAATAGCGGCCCTCGGGATCGTTGACGGTCATGAAGACCCGTGTGCCAACCTTGAGCTCAAGGCTCCTCGGCGCCGGGACTTCCTCATCGTCGAGTTCCTTCCCGAAATGCCCCGTCGCCTCGGCCAGATAGCGGCGCGCCGGCCCCGGCAGGGCCTCCTGCCGGTAGCGGTTCAGCCTTTGGGCCTCGTCTTTCCTGGCAGTGAGGACGAGGTGGTCCGCGGGCGGCTTCTTGCCCTCCACGAGGACCCGCGACTGGAGAAGGTCGAGGTCGGCCTCGGTCAGCTTGCCCGAGCGGCAGCGGTCAAGGGTGGCAAGGAAGGCCTCCTCGTTCTGGCGGAAGACCCTCGTGAACTCCACCCGGTGGATCTTGCGCACCCGCGTGCGGAGGACCTGGGAGGAAAAAAAGAAGGGACTCTTGTAGCGCAGGTCGAAAAGCTCGCCCTCATGGCTATAGGGGTCCGGTTCGACGGGAGGGAGCTGGTAGGGATCGCCGAACAGCACAAGGCGGGCCCCGCCGAAGGAGAGGCGGGCTTGCCCCTTCGCCGCACGCATCCGCCTGTCCATTTCGTCGAGAAGGTCAGCGCGGACCATGGATATCTCGTCGATGACGAGGACATCGACCTTTGCGAGCTTGGGATAGAGCCGCGCTTCCCGATCGGGATCCAGCCGGGTCTCCAGGTAGGCCTTTTCGCCGGGGTCAATCCAGAAGAAGCTATGGATGGTCTGCCCGCCTATGGTCAGCGCCGCCACGCCCGTGGGAGCTAGGTAGACGGCGTTCCGTGGCCGGATCTCAGTCTTGAGATAGTGGAGGAAGGTCGATTTTCCGGTGCCGGCCCGTCCGGAAATCCAGATGAAGCGCTCCTTCTCGTCTTCCAGAAGGGCGATGGCCGTCTTCATTTCCTCGGTCAGGGTCATCGTATCCACGAAGGCTCCACGATCAGTCGTTTATCCAGGCTTGGGAACCCGCTATCCTCGCCAAAAAAGCTACAGATGGCGTCCTTGAGACTATTCTTCCCTGTCCTTGACTGTCAACGACGAATCGCCAAGGACCGGATTTGGGGGCAGCTGCGGGCTTACTTGACCTTGATCTCGAGGACCCATTTCGCCCAGTAAAAACCATTACTGACCCGGCAACTTAACATCGGGTACTCTCCCATGATTCTGGCCCGTCGCTACGGGTCAGATTCATGGGCCCAAGCCAATGTTTGGTTGCCGGGTCAGTAAGACCGGGAAGGACCGCCCGCAAGGGAAAACCGTGCAGCACCGGTATGACTTTTCCTTCCAGTTCGTAGGCCAGGAATGCGGCAGGAGCCAGCGCCTGGGCGAGGATAAGATGGGTCGCATAGCCATCGGCGCTCACCAAGTCGATCCCGTAGGCAGAGGATCGGAGTCCGGCGAGGTTGAGCACGGCGGCGAGCATGCATGGCATCCGGCGAAGATCGTCAAGGCCAAGGCTGAGGGGATGGTCGACATTGCCCGTCACCTTGAGTCGATAGGTGGCAAGATCGACGGGCTGGGGAGTGCCGGTCATATGGAGGCCTGTTTCCGGATCGACTTCCGTATATCCCGGTATGCTCGCAGGCCAAGGCGGCTGGTTGACCCGAGGGAGCCTGCCACTGGCGTCAGGCCCCAGGCCTTGGCCAGATGCCTGTGCGCATGCAAGCATGGCAACGAATATGGCGATCGCGCGGGACTTGGTCGTCCACGGCATCACTGGCCTCCTCATTCTGGCAGCGGAGGCCCTGCAAGTGGCCTCGAAGCCGCCACAACCAGGATACCATACTCTTGGTTTCCATGCTGGCAACGACCAGTGTCCCGCCAGGCAGGAAATGGCGGCGTCCGGCGGGGGCGGCGAAGTGGACTTGCCCCGCTCGGCCGTTTCGCGGTGAGTGCCGCCAGCCGGACGCAGTCCTCGGCCGAGGCGGGCTCCATCCTGACCTCGGCGGACTCCGCGCGTCTCAGGTCGATGCGGGCTTTTCCCCCTGGTCCCTGGAAATCCCGAAAGGGCCTTCTTCGGAGTGCACTATCGCCGCCGCGCCCAGCATGCCCGCCTGGCCTCCAAGTTCGCCCTTGCGGATATCGAGCTCGTCGTGCATCATGTCGCGCGCAAGCCCGCGGAAGACCTTGCGCACCGTATCCAGGAAATGGTCGGGCAGGTTGAGGAGCCCACCTCCTACCACGACCCGCTCAGGATTGAGCATCTGGAAGATGTTGTAGATCCCGATGCCGACGTATGAGCCGAATTCCTCGACTATGGACTGGCATAGTTGGTTGTTTTCGAGGAATCCATCCCTGAGCCGTTCGCCGTCCAGGTCGTCCAGGTCGAGGCAGCTTGTGGGCAGTCCCGGGGACTGGCCTTGTGAGGCAAGTATGGCCGCGTTCCGCTCGGCGGCCTGGCGCAGGGCGATGCCCGAAGCCATGGCCATGAGGCATCCGCGGTTGCCACAGCTGCACTTCGCGTCGCTGCCTGCCGCCACGATCATGTGGCCGAACTCGCCTGCGGTGCCCGTGGCCCCCCGGTAGAGCTCGCCGTTGATGATGATCCCTCCGCCGACGCCCGTGCTGACGGTCAGGAAAACCATGTTCCGCGTTCCGCGTCCTGCGCCGAACCGGTGCTCCGCGAGCGCCTGGGCGTTGGCGTCGTTGTCGACGACCACGGGCATGCCCAGCCTCCTTTGGAGGGTCTCGCGGAGCGGGAAGCCCTTGAGGCAGGCAAGGTTCGAGGTGGTGAGCGTGATCCCCTCGGGCCACCTGACATGGCCGGGGAAGAGCACGCCGACGCCGGCGACTTCGGACCTCGACGCCCCGATCTTGCCCAGGGCTTCATCCACGTTTCGCGCCATGCGGTCGAGGATGCCTTCCTCGTCGCAACAGGTATGGTCATGGGAGACCGACTCGGCGACGATCCTCCACGTGGAGTCCACGATGCCCACGGCAAGCTTCGTGCCGCCGAGGTCTATGCCTATCCTGTACTTGGCCATGTTCTTGCCCTCTAGTGGAAGCTGTGCTCGGTCCGCGCGATGATGTCGTCCTGGGTGTCGGGCGCCAGGTCGTTGAAGAAAGCCGAGTATCCCGCCACGCGCACCACAAGGTCGCGGTGCTTTTCCGGGTTCCGCTTGGCGTCGAGGAGGGTCTCCCGCGAGACGATGTTGTATTGCACGTGCCATCCCCCGAGATCCTCGAAAAACGCCCTCAGCATTGCCTTGAGTTTCGCCTTGTCGGCCTCCGACTGGATCGTCTGAGGCGAAAGCTTCTGGTTGAGGAGGATGCCGCCAAAGATCCTTTGGGCCGGCAGCTTGCCGATCGACTTGAAGACGGCGGTCGGGCCGAGGATATCGGTTCCGCCCGAGGGCGAGCAGCCTTCAGCCAGGGGAGAGCCCGCCTTCCTCCCGTCCGGCGTGGCCCCGACCTCGGAGCCTGCGGGAACGTTGGCCGAAATGCTCGATGTGCCCGGATAGTAGCCACCCCCGATCGGGCCCCTTCCCCAGCGCGTGTTGTGGAGTCTCTCGATCTCGTCGGCGAAGCAGCCGTAGGCTTCCACGACGAGGCTGTCGACGTAGTCGTCATCGTTGCCGAACTTGGGCGCGCGATTGAGGAGCTTGAGCCGCAGCTCCTCGCCTTCCGGCCCGGCGAAATCCTCCGCCAGGGCCTTCATGAGCTCCCCTCGCCCGACGGAGCCTTCCTCGAAGACAAGCTTCTTGATCGCCGCCATCGAGTTGCCGAGGTTGGCGATGCCTACCTGGAGGCCCGAGATCCAGTCATAGACGGCGCCGCCTTCCTTGAGGTGCTTGCCGCGGCCGATGCAGTCGTCCGTGAAGGCGGAGCACAGGACGTCCGGCACGAGCTCCTCGAGGCCCGAATCGACGGCGGCGTCGATCGCCACGGAGGCCCGCGCGTAGAACTGGACCTGCTTCCTCCAAGCCTCCATCAAGGCAGGGAAGTCGGGGAAACCCTCGAGGCTTCCCGTGCCGGGCAGGAAGGATTCTCCCGTGACGGGATCCTTCCCGTCGTCCAGCGTCGCAAGGAAGACGCGCATGAAATTCGTGAAACTCATCCCTGTCGTGCGGTATCCCCACTTGCCAGGGACGGCGACCTCGATGCAGCCGATGGCCGAGTAGTCCCGGGCGTCCTCGAGCGAGACGCCGCGGGAGATCATGCCGGGGATCACCACCCCGTCGTTGTTGAAGGCCGGCATGCCAAAGCCCTTCTCTATGACCCGGATGGCCGCCGAAAGGAAGTCGTCGCTTGTCCCCTTGTGGTAGCGCACGGAAAGGTTGGGCTGGGTGAGCTTCATGTCCCCCACCGACTCGAGGATCACGTAGCTCAGCGCGTTGGTGGCGTCCTTCCCGTCGCGGCCGATGCCGCCAATTGTCACGTTCTGGTAGAGCGGGCCGCCGGCGGAGGACCTTGTATGGGACGAGGACCTCACCTTCTTGACGCCCGTGAGCTTAAGCCACGCGCAGGAGAGGAGTTCCTTGGCCGTTTCCCGGTCGATCCCGCCGCTTGCGAGGTCGCGGTCATAGAAGGGTCCGAGGCTCTGGTCGAGGCGGCCCAGGGAAAGGGAATGGCCGTTCGATTCGACCTGGAGCACCATCTGGAGGAAGATCGTCAGCTGCAAGGCCTCGCGGAAGCCGCGCGGCGCCCCGCGGGCTATGGCCGCGCAGGTCTCGGCGATCAGGTCAAGCTCGGCGCGACGGCTTGCGCCTGTCTCCCTTGCCGCCATGCCAGCCGCCAGCGCGGAGAAGCGCGCGATGTAGGCAGAGGCTCCGGCCAGGGCGTCGAGCATCGCCAGGTAGAGCTGGCGCTTGCGGAGGTCCTCGAAGGAGGCCGGGTCGAGTGCGCCGAGGGCGGCATGCACGAGCCCTTCGTAGCCGCCGATCCCGAGCTCGAGGACCCTGGGGAGGTTGATCGCCACGTGCCCGTCGCCCGAAGTCATGTTGCCTTCGGCCTTGATGATCTTCGAAGCGTGGATGGCCTCGAGCTGTGGCGAAAGGAGGGCATGGCAGCGCTCCTGGAGGGTCTTTCCACGCCAATAGGCGCAGAGTTCCTTGACCTCGGCCTTCTCCTCCGCCGTGGCGAGGTAATATTCGGCCTTGCGCCGGTCTATGCCCTCGATCTCCTTCTCGAGCCAAAGCGTCGCATACTCCGGGAATATCGGGGCTGCCTTGGTCCTCGCGGAATGGCTGCCGACGATGAGCTCGTCCTCGTCGATGTAGATCGACATCCCCTCGAGGGTCTTCCTGAGGGCAAGGCCGCGTTTCCTGGCGATCGGGAGGCATTCATGCTCACGGTAGACCTGTGTGTAGGTCCTGGCCCTCTCCAGGCAGAGTGTGGGCTTGGTCGAGAGCATCCTGTCCTTGAGCCGCGCTAGGCGTTCCGTCATGTCCTCATCCTCCGATCGACGCGTGGAATCCGCGCCGCAAGGCGTCCTTTTTCCACATCTCCGGGATCCTGGGGTCTAACCTGGCCGTCCCCGCATAGGGATAGCTCCGGCCGAGGTGGCTGTACTTCCCCGCGGCCAAGTCGTGGTAGGGAAGGATATGGACCTTGGGAGGCCCATCACCTGCCCTGTCGAGGCCGGCAAGAAAATCGAATATCCCTTTGCGGTCTTCGTCGCTTTCATTGAATCCGGGAATCAGGGGGATCCTGAAGGTCACGGACGCCGCGCCCGCGGCGATCCTCGTGAGGTTCCCGAGAACCGTCCCCAGGTCGCCGCCGGTCTTTTCCCTGAAGATGCCGGGAAGGACATGCTTGAGGTCGAGGAGCCAGTGGATGGGCCAGGCGAGGAGGCGCTCGAGCGGGGGATCCTTGACGGCCAGGCAGGTCTCGATCGCGACCGCGATCCCCTTGTTCCGGAGGGCCGCGACGCAGTTGAGGAGGAAGTCCCGGTGGATAAGGGGTTCTCCTCCCGAGAATGTCACGCCCCCGTCGCTTTTCCTGAAGAAGGCCTCATCCTTGAGCAATTCGGTCACCAACTCCCCATCCTCGAAGTCCCTTCCGGCAACCCTGATCGCGAGCGAAGGACAAAGGGAATCGAGTCCACGCGGAACCGGCTTCGACCGGTCCGGCGAAGGGCGACCGTCCACTTCGCGCATTGCCCCTCCGAAGTCAGCAGCAAGGCATGCATGACAGAGGACGCAACGCCGGGCGTCGAACAGGATTTCCTTCTCGATTGACTGACTTTCAGGATTGGAGCACCACTGGCAGCGAAGCGGGCAGCCTTTCAGGAATACGACCGTGCGTATGCCTGGGCCATCGTGGATGCAGAAGCGCTGGATGTCAAAAATGGGGGCTGATGCCATGACAGTACATTAGCATCAGATTTCGATTATGTCAATAATATGTTTCATTCGAAATTAAATAGAATCGCATCCCCTGCCTTAGGCAAGCACCTGCAGGCCAGCTTTCTCGAAATGGGAACGGTATTCGGCCGGAAGGTTTCGGTCCGTGACGATCCCGGCAAGAAGGCCCAAGCTCGAGCAGACGACACTGGCATGGGAGATGCCGCATTTCGACGAGTCGGTAAGGATCCAGGTCTGGGCCCCACAGACCGCTCCGCGGCCAAGGATGGCGCGCGAAACGTTCGCCCTTTCGACGTCGTTTAGCATGAAACCGTCGGCAAATGTGTAGCCCGAGATGCCCAGAAAGGCCTTGGAAAAGCCTATGCGCCCTATCGACTCGCAGACGGAAGGCCCGATCAGGCTTTCGCTTTCCTCCTGGTAGAGTCCACCCAGGACAATCACTTTTGCCTTGCAGCCGCGAAAGGCGCGGGCGATATACAGGTTTGTCGAAATGACGGTCAGGCCCTTCACGTCCCGGATCTTCTGGGCGAACATGGCTATGGCCGAGCCCGCCTCGAGAAGGATTGTGTCTCCGGGTTCGACAAGGCTGGCCGCCCGTGCCGCGATGGCCTGCTTCTCCTCGTAATGGACATGCATCCTGAAGGGTATGTCGTCTCCGTCATAGAGCTGCGCCATACCATGGTGTCTCCGGACAATGCCCTGCTTCTCGAGTTCGTTGAGGCTCTTTCGGACGGAGACCTCCGAGACCTGGAGCCGAGCCGCCAAGTCGGCTACCCGGCCGCCCCCTGACCTGAGAATTTCGGTCCGCAGGGCGTCCGATATGTCCTGGTTGCCGACCTTGCCACGACCACGTGGGCTTCGCTTTTTCTCGCTCGTGCTCATGCTGCCCCTTCGCAGGCTATTGACCACAGCATACCTATATCCCCGGAATTGTCAACCAAGAGTGCATACGGAAGCATAATGATGCCGAATGGAATTTGTTCTTGTTGGCGGTCTTGGCTAGGCATGAGAGCAAGCAGCCCGAGGAAAAAGCTGGACAGCAATGCCCCGGCGCCCCTAGACTCAAGGATCGGCGAGGCAATCAAGGTGCTCACAGAGGACGCGAAAAAGGGTGCTTTCCAGTTCCTGCGAGCGGCAGGCAAGGGGCCCATGGTACTGAAGTTTTGCGAACGCTTTGACGAAAAGAGCAGGATCTGGAACCTGCGGGAGCATTCGCATCCCTATCTCGAGCTGATCTTCTTCATCGAGGGCAGGGCGAGCGTGGCCTCGAGCGGCAATACCCTCGATGTTTCGCTTTTCGACCTCGTCGCCTATCCGCCCAACGTGCCGCATCGTGAGACCCTGGATGCCGCGAGCCATCAGGAGATAATCTGCCTCTGGCTCGACCTGGGCGGGCGTGCCGAGCTTCCCTTTTCCTTCAAGCTGACGGACAACGATGGTGCCCTCGGCTGGCTCTGCCAGGTCATCCATGCCAACCATCTTGGCAAATCGAGGCACTATCGGGAACTCGAGGACAATCTCCTCAAGTCGCTCCTCCTATTCATGGAGCAAAAGCTGGAGGCGGCTGGAGCTTCCGGCAATCCGGCGCTCGATCGCAGCCGGACCTACATCGACGAGCACTACGCGGAGGGCTTCGACGTCGAAGCCCTCGCGCGGGTAGCCTGCGTGACTCCGTCCTACCTTTCGCGCCTGTATAGGAGGCACATGGGAACCACGCCGATGCGATACAGGAACGCCGTGCGGATCGAGAAGGCAAAGCAGCTCCTCCTTGTCAAATCCGCGTCGGTTGAGGAGATCGCCGACGTCCTCGGCTTCGATGACACCAAGTATTTCAGCCGTCTTTTCAAGAGCCTCACCGCGCTCTCACCGAGCGATTTCAGGAAAAAACACCGCCCAGCCTAGCCTTGGCAGTTCAGTTTAGTCTCCCTTTCCGTGCAGTTTTCTCCCTTTCGCATTTCCCAAGCTGGTCTATGCTGTCCATGGGGGAGGAACGTGTGCGCGAGGATTCCAGCCTTTTCTGCGCCATTCGCAATTGTCTTGACAAGGAAGGGGAAAGGATTATGCTCGTACACGGCTCCATATGAAACATCGCAATGTTTCATATGATATCATTTAGGAGGTACGGAATGTCTGTTTTGAAGAAAGCATTGGTCGTTGGACTCGTGCTGCTCATCGCCGCCAGCTTTGGCGCCGTGGCCCAGGCCAAGGTGAAGGCTGCCTTTGTCGTGTCCAACCAGGCCAACGAGTCCCAGGCCTTTTCGGCCAAGGAGTTCCTGAGGCTCGGCGCCAAGTACGGCTTCGAAGTCTCCACCTTTGACGCCAAGGGCGACACCCAGGTCGAGTCCCAGATCGTCACGAACTGCATCGCGCAGAAGTTCAAGGTCATTTTCCTCAACCCGAATGACATCCATGCCATCGTTCCCGCCATCATGAAGGCGAAGCAGGCTGGCCTCGTCGTCGGCATGTTCTCCTCCGACCTCGTCGGTGCTGACCAGAAGTACCGCGATTTCGCCTCCTCCAGCGACGACGTCCTCGGCGGACAGCTCGCGGCCCAGCAGATGATCAAGCAGTTCCCGAACGGCGCCAAGATCGTCGAGATCGGCGGCCAGGCCGGCCACAACGCCCAGCTCAGCCGCCACGACGGCTTCAACGGCGACAAGGGCATCAAGGGCTCCAAGATCCAGGTCCTGGACTTCAAGGCCTGCCAGCAGTGGGCCACCGACCAGGCCCAGGCGATCATGGAAGACTTCATCGTCAAGTACGGAAAGGACATCCAGGGCGTGTTCGTCCATTGGGACAACGGCGCGACCGGCGTCATCCAGGCCGCCAAGGCCGCCGGGCTCAAGAACATCTTCATCATCGGCGTCGACGGCAACAAGGCCGGCTATGTCCAGGTCAAGAGCGGCGACCAGGCCGTCTCCATCGCCCAGGATTTCACCGCCATGGTCGACAAGTCCCTTAGCCTCGCCAAGGATGTGCTTGCCGGGAAGAAAGTCCAAGGCTACAACGTCATCCCCCAGGTGATCTACGACAAGACCACCGTCTCCAAGTACTCCACCCCCGAGTGGTGATCCGCGTTTGAGTTCGCGCCTGCAAGGTGCGAAGGCTCGTCCCTCCCCAAGGGGGGGCGAGCCCTTTTTCATCTTAATCGAGGAAGCACGCATGTCCGTTATGAGCGAATCCGATCTGATCATCTCGATCCGCGACGTCAGCAAGTCCTTCCCGGGGGTCAAGGCCCTCGACAAGGTCTCGATCGACGTCCGCAGGGGGACGGTGCACGGCATTGTCGGCGAGAACGGGGCGGGGAAGTCGACCCTGATGAAGATACTCTCCGGCGTCTACCAGAAGGACTCCGGAACCATCGTCTTCGACGGACAGACGATCGAGCACACGACGGCGCTCGAGTCCATGCACCGCGGGCTCGCGATCATCTACCAGGAGCTCAACCTGGTGAGCACGATGAGCGTCGGCGAGAACGTCTTCCTCGGCCGCTTCAAGGAGATGAAGGGCATGCGGGGGACCCACGCCAAGGCGCGGGAGCTCCTGGACAGCATCGGCTGCAAGGTCAGCACCGGGAAGCTCGTGTCGGAGATCTCGGTTTCGACCAAGCAGATGGTCGAGATCGCCAAGGCCCTTTCCTTCAAGTCCAAGCTGATCATCATGGACGAACCGAGCTCGAGCCTCACCGCGGAGGAGATGGCCCAGCTCGTCAAGATCATCCACCAGCTCAGGTCCCAGGGCATCTCCATCATCTACATCAGCCACAAGCTGGACGAGATCTTCGAGTTCTGCGACACCGTAACGGTGATGCGTGACGGGCATGTGATCGACACCATGCCCACCTCGGAGGTCACGCGGAACGACATGATCACCAAGATGGTCGGGCGCACGATCGAGAACGAATACCCCCCCCGGCCGGCGAAGGTCGGCGGGACCCTCATGGAGGTGCGCGGGATCAACACGCGCAAGCTCAAGGACATCTCCTTCAAGCTGCGCGAGGGCGAGATCCTCGGCCTCGTGGGCCTCGTGGGCGCGGGCCGCACCGAGATTGTCCGGGCCATCTTCGGCGCCGACAAGGCGAAGGGCCACGAAGTGCTCCTGGGCGGGAAGAAGGCCCTGATCAGGAATCCGCGGGACGCGAAGCGCGCCGGGCTTGGGTTGATCCCGGAGGACCGCAAGCTCCAGGGCCTCGTCCTGACCTTCTCGGTCGAGTCGAACATCTCCATGGCGAGCATGGACAGGTTCTCGCGATTCGGCTTCATCCGCAGGTCCCTCGAGAGGGGCATCGGGGAGCGCCAGGTGAAGGCCCTTTCGGTGAAGACCCCCTCGGTCAAGGTGCCGGTCGTCAACCTCTCCGGCGGCAACCAGCAGAAGTGCATAGTCGGCCGCTGGCTCGAGATAGCCCCCAAGATATTCATCATGGACGAGCCGACGAAGGGCATCGACGTCGGCGCGAAATACGAGATCTACCTCCTCATGAAGCGCATCGCGGAGGACGGCGGCGCCATCATCCTCATCTCATCCGAATTGCCGGAGGTGCTCAACATGAGCAACCGCGTGTTGACGATCTTCGAGGGCCGGCTCACCGGGGAGTTCGACCCGGCGACGACGCCGGTGGACACGATCATGGCCTCGGCGCTCGGGATGCCGGGAGTGTCGGCATGAGCCCGGCGGAAAAAACCGGCGCGCTCAAGTCGGCCGCAGGATTCCTGCGCAGCTATCTCCTCATCGTGCTCATCGCGGTGCTCGTGGTCCTGACCGCCATCGTCGAGCCCAAGTTCCTCTCGGGCCAGAACATGATCAACATCATGCGCCAGTTCGGCCCCCTCATCATGGTCGCCTTGGGCATGACCTTCGTCATCATCGGCGGCTTCATCGACCTGTCCGTCGCGGGGATCATCAACCTCGTGGCCGTGGTGACCATCTCCCTCATCCAGGTGCTGGGCCAGGTGCCCGCCCTCATCGTCGGCATGGCGCTCGGCGCGGCCTGCGGGGCGCTGAACAGCGTCGTGATACTGAGTTCGGGAGCCCTCACCCAGGCTGAGGCCCTGTTCATGACCTTCGGCATGAGCACCGTCTACTCGGCTTTCGCCCTGCTCTACAGCCACGGCTCCACGATGCACTTCTGGGACATCGACAAGAGCAAGTCGGTCTTCGAGGCCATCGGCGCCGGCAAGGTCGGCCCGGTCTCGGTCTCCTTCCTGATCTTCCTGTTCTTCCTGGCCCTGCTCTGGATCTTCCAGGCAAACACCACGGAAGGCAGGTCCATCCGGCTGACGGGCGGCAACAAGACGGCCGCCGAGCTGGCGGGGATCCGCATCAGGCGATCGATCGTCGTTATCTACACCATCTGCGGCTTCATGGCGGGCGTCGGGGCCATCGTGCTCTTCTCCCGCATCACGACAGCCGCGCCGGTCATCGGCGCCAACTTCGAGACCAACGCGATACTTTCCGTCGTCGTCGGAGGCACGACGCTGAAGGGCGGCAAGGGCTCGGTGCTGCGCACGGTGACGGGGGTCCTCCTCATCATCCTGATGTCCAACTGCCTGAACCTGCTTGGCGTCTCATCGTACCTGCAGGTCGTCGCAAAAGGCGCGATCCTGGTCTTCGCCATCTGGCTCGACAACCGCAAACAGGCGTAGGAGAAGCATCATGGACCGGACCACAAGATCTAGCGCGCTTTTCGGGATCCTCACAAGGCAGAAGGCCCTGCCTTTCATCATCATCATGCTGGTCGGCATGCTGTTCACGAAGACGGGCTTCTACACGCCCTACAACCTCCTCGACATGCTCAACTCCTCGTCGATCCTCCTCATCCTCTCGTTCGGCGTGACGCTGACCATCATCGCCGGCGGCTGCGACCTCTCCATCGGCGGCATCCTCGTCGTGTCAGGCGTCCTTTCCATCAAGCTCCAGTCGGTGATGCCCATGTGGCCGGCGATATTCTGCGCGATCGTTTTCGGCGTCGTGGTCGGTTTCGTCAACGGGTTCCTGGTCGTCCACCAGCGCACGGAGGCCTTCATCATCACCCTCGGCATGGGCCTTCTCCTCACCGGCGTGGCCCAGCAGCTCACCGACGCCCACCCCCTGCCCTCATCCAACCCGGATTTCATGATGATCGGGAACGGATACCTCCTGGGGGTGCCGAACCTCGTCATCATCACAATTGTTTGCTTCATCATTTTCGCCTGGCTCATGCGATACACGCAGTTCGGGCGCAACCTCTATGCCATCGGAGGCGACTACGAGGTGGCCCGCTATTCGGGCATCAACGTCATCCGGACCAAGTGGCTGGCCTTCGTGATCTCGGGCGGCACGGCCGCCCTCGCGGGATTTCTCCTGTCCTCGAAGCTCAACACGGGTTCGGCGATCTACGGGGACCTGACGGCCCTGGTCGTCAACTGCGGCGTCGTCGTCGGCGGCACCTCCTTCGCGGGCGGCATCGGCGGCATCCCGCAGTCGGCCCTCGGTCTCCTGGCCTTCGGCATGCTCGACAACGTCATGAACATGCTCAACATCACCTCGTATTACCAGATACTGCTCAAGGGGACGGTCATCGTGGCCATAATCTGGCTCGATTGTTTCGCCCAGAAACGCAAGCGGGAACTCGTGTGAGGGTTCGCGCCGGACGGTGAACGGAGAGGCCCATGGAAAAGATCGAACTCGGGGAAATCGGTGGGCTCTCCTGCCCGCCCAGGATAGGCGTCCTCAAGCAGCGGATGCTCGACGAGCCGCGCTACCTGTCGATAGAGCAGGCCAAGATCGTCACGGACTATTACCGCGCCAATCCCGGCAAGAAGCGCAACATCCAGCGTGCCGAGGCCCTCGCGCTGACATTGAGGCGGATCGAGATCCGCATCGACCCGATGGAGCTCATTGTCGGCAACCGCAGCGCCGGCGTGCGCGCCGGCGTCGTATCCCCTGAGGCGGGCATCTCCTGGGTGGACGCCGAGATGGAGAACCTCCCCGAGAGGCCCCAGGACAAGTTCCAGGTGAGGGCCGAGGACATCACGACCTTCCGCAACGAGATCCTGCCATTCTGGAAAGGCAAATCGCTCGAGGACATGGTGAAGGCCCGCATCGGCGATGAGATCGCGGCCATAGGGAAGGTCGCGAAAATCAACCAGACGGACCACTCGCAGGGACACATCTGCCCGGACACCAGGCGTTGGCTCGCCATTGGGCCGAAGGCCCTACGCGACGAGCTGACGGAACGGGAACGCGTCGCCGCGCCTGGCAAGCGCGATTTTTTCCGTGGCATGGTCATCGCCTTGCAGGGAGCCATTGATTTCATCGAGCGCTACGCGGCGCTGGCGAGGGAGCTGGCCTCACGCGAAGCCGAAACCGCAAGGAGAGGGAACCTCGAGGAGATCGCACGGGTCTGCGCCAAGATCGCGAAGGAAGCGCCTTCGACTTTCCGCGAGGCAGTGCAATCTATGTGGTTCCTCTTCGTCCTTCTCCATGCCGAGTCCAATGCCTCGTCCTTCTCGCCCGGGAGGGCGGACCAGTACCTCTATCCCTATTACAGGCTCGACCTCCGCGAGGGCAGGCTGGACCGGCAAGGCGCCCTCGAGATCGCCGAGGCCCTTTGGCTCAAGTTCAACCAGATCGTCTACTTGCGGAACTCCAGCAGCGCCCGTTATTTCGCTGGCTTCCCGATCGGCTTCAACGTGGCGATCGGCGGCCTGGGCGCCGATGGCGAGGATGCGGCGAACGAGTTGTCCTATCTTTTCCTCAAGGCCCAGGCCCACATCGGCCTCCCCCAGCCGAACCTCTCCGCGCGGCTATCGGAGAAGTCGAGCGAGGATTTTGTCCGCGAATGCTCGCGTGTCATAGGCCTCGGCTCGGGCATGCCCCAGATCTTCAATGACGAGGGCGTCATCCCAGCGCTGATGGCCCGCGGCATCTCCCGCGAGCATGCCATCGACTACGCGATCGTCGGCTGCGTCGAGCTCACCACCCACGGAAACGCCCTCGGCTGGAGCGACGCGGCCATGTTCAACATGGTCAAGGCGCTCGAACTCACCCTCAACCATGGCGATTGCCTCCTCACCGGGAAGCGCATCGGGCTCGACCTCGGCTCCCTGGAGGAATATAGGAACTATGAGGAGCTTGAGGCGGCGCTCAAGGCCCAGATGGACCACTTCATCACGCGGATGATCAAGGCCTGCGACGTCGTGGACGCCCTTCATGCGGAGATACTGCCTTCCCCCTTCCTTTCGGCCTCCATCGACGGCTGCGCGGACAAGGCCCTGGACGTGACCGCAGGCGGGGCCCGCTACAACCTTTCCGGAATCCAGGCCATCCAGCCAGCCAACCTTGCGGACAGCCTCGCGGCGATCAAGAAGTGCATCTATGACGACCACGTATTCTCCGCCACCGAAGCCCTCGCCGCGCTCCGGAAGGACTGGAAGGACCAGGAACGGCTGCGCCAGCTTGTCATCAACAAGGTCCCGAAATATGGCAATGACGTCGAGTGGGTGGACGCCATCGCTGCCAGATGGGTCGATTACTTCGCGGGAAAGATGGCGGAATTCACCAACGCGCGTGGCGGCCCCTACCACACGGGCCTCTACACGGTCTCCGCCCACGTGCCGATGGGCCAGAATGTCGGTGCCTCCATGGACGGACGCAAGGCCAAGGATCCGCTCGCGGACGGTGGCATGTCCGCGATGTACGGCCGCGACCGGAACGGCCCGACGGCCCTGCTTCGATCGGTGTCCCGCATCAGCTCCATGGAAGGCAGCAACGGAACCTTGCTCAACATGAAGTTCCTTCCCGAATTCTTCCGGACCGAGGAGGGCGTGGCGAAATTCTCGGCCTTCCTGCGGACCTTCGTGAAGCTGCGCATCAACCATGTCCAGTTCAACGTCATCAGGAGGGAGGACCTCCTCGCGGCAAAGTCGAGGCCCCAGGAGTGGCGCGGCCTCACCGTGCGTGTGGCCGGCTATACGGCCTATTTCACCGAGCTCGCCAACGACCTCCAGGACGAGATCATCGCCCGCACAAGCTATGGGGAAGCCTGATGGAAGGGACCATCATCGACATCAAGCGGTTCACCTTGCATGACGGGCCAGGGATCCGCTCGACCCTCTTCCTCAAGGGATGCTCCCTCCGTTGCGCCTGGTGCCAGAACCCCGAGGGCCTCGATGCGGCCCTGCGCCTGTGGCACCTCGAGCGGCAGTGCATCAAGTGCAGGAGCTGCGAGGCGACCTGCCCTGTGGACGCCCTGCGGGTGGGGGACGAGCAGGATGCCTTCGTCATCGTCAACCATGACCGCTGCACCGCCTGCGGCGAGTGCGTGGAGGCTTGCCCGACTGGCGCCCTGGCCTTTGACGGGAGGCGGATCTCGGCCGCCGAGGCGGCGGCGACCCTCCTTCGTGACCGCGAGTTCTACCTCCAGTCCGGCGGAGGGATCACGATCTCGGGCGGCGATCCGCTTGTCCAGCACGAGTTCGCCCTCGAGGTCCTCGGGGCCTGCAGGAAGGAAGACATCCACACCGCCATCGAAACTTGCCTCTTCGGCGACTGGCAAGTCCTCGAGGGCTTCATCCCCCTTGTTGACCTCTTCATTGTCGACCTGAAAATCGCCGACGAGACGATGCACGAGGAGTACACGCACAGGCCGAATGGCCAGATATGGCTCAATTACGCCCTCCTCGCCGACCGGGGCGTCGACCTTCTCACGCGGATCCCCTTGATACCCGGGATAACCGCCACCGAGTCGAACATCCACGCCCTCGCCGTGTCCATAAGCAGGACCAGGCCCGACGCCCGGGTGGAGCTGATGAATTTCAATCCCCTGGCGGTCCACAAGTACGAGCTCATGAACAGGAGCGTCGAGTTCTTCGCCGGCATGTCGCCCCTGAGGGAAGCGGAGGTGGAGACGCTCATGCGGGTCGTCGAGGCCGAGGGCCTCACCGTGGTCCGCGAGCAAAAGGCGCAAAGGCGCGTCCAGGAGGCGGGGCGATGAGGGACTTGCTCGAGGCCGCGCGATCGGGGCGGAATGTCTATGTCTCCGAGCTTCACTCCCGGTTCGGGGAGCTTGCGGATTCCGCTTGCGCCCTGTTCGTCCTTGTGGTCCAGCCGCTCGAGGGAGAGGAGCATCGCCGCTTCGACCTAAGGCTCCCCCTGCTCGACCGCCTTGATGCGGCGGAGAGGGCCTTTGTCGAGGCCTACGTGCACGCCGAGGTCTACAACATCCTCTCTGCCCTGGGCGGCAGGAGGCTCACCGCCTATTTCGACCCGCGCTGCGAGGCGCTCGCGGCCATTGCCTCGCGGCTGCCGGAGGTTTTCGGCCTGGGCCTTGCGAGGGTGCGGCGAAAGGGCTATGGCCGCGCGATCAACGTCATTGACCGGATGCTCACCGCCTTGGCGCCAGGCTCTGACGGCTTTGCCTTCGCCTTGGGCGATATCAAGGACGCGCCAACCGCGGCCCGAAGGCCTGAGGGAAGGTCCGACGCCGCGGCCCTCTTCCGGCGCTGCGCACAGGGGCTCGGCGGGAAGTCCCTCCTGGGTGTCGATGTCGGCGGCACGGACATCAAGGCCGTCCTCGTCCATGACGGGAAGGTCGTGGATTACAAGGAATATGACTGGTTCCCGGCGGCCTTCCTCCGCTCGCGGCAGCTCATCGATCCGATATGCCTCATCACGCGGCTCTTCCTGGCGCGGCTGTGGATCCACCGCTTGGCGGCCGACGACCCGCGGAGGCCGGAGCTCCTTTTCCTTGCCGCCCGAGGCCTGGGGAAAAAGGCCGGCGATGCGGAGATGGAGGAAGCCCTCGCCTCGATCGAGGCCGGGGGCTTCCCCGGCCTCGCCGCCCTCGGCTTCGATGGCATAGGACTGTGTTTCCCCGATGTGGTCGTGCGGGACAAGATCGTCGGCGGCGAGGTCTACAAGACGCGCGGCATCCGCAACAATCCTGATCTCGACTACGAAAGCGATTTCGCACAGCTCACGGAGCTCGATTCACGGCTCAAGGAATGGGTGAGGCCGGGTGGGGTGGTGCGGATCATAAACGATGGCCCCATGGCCTCATTCACGGCCGCGGTCGAAATGGCCGCCTCCCCCGATGCGGCCAAGGTCTCCAAGGGTGTCTTTGCCCACACCCTTGGCACCGAGCTTGGCACCGGCTGGGTGACCGAGGATGGGAGCATTCCCGACATTCCGCTCGAGGTCTACAACTTTGTCATTGACCTTGGTTCCTGGCCCGAGCGCGCCTTCGAGCCGGACGATGCGCGAAGCCTCAACAATTTCAACACGGGCCTTGCGGGCACCCTGCAGAAATACTGCAGCCAAAGCGGCGTGTTTCGCCTCGCCCTGAAATACTTCCCGGCGGAGAGGCCCGACCTTTTCAAGGAGCTTGTCGACAAAGGCTTCATCGAAAAGCGGAACCGGGATGGCGCCGAGGGTTGGTATGTCCCCACGGACCCCGTCGATATGCGGAAGCCCTTCCTTGAGCACATGATGGGCCTGCCGGACCGGGAGGGAGACGAGACCAACAAGAGGATCTGGCGTGAGATCGGGGAGTCGCTCGCGGTCACCCTCCTCGAGACGAAACGCATCCTGTCCCCCGCCACGGAAGAGCGGTATCTTTTCGGCCGCCTCGTCAAGAACCCCACCTGTTTCGCGCATCTGGTGGAGGGGGCCAGGAAAATCGATCCATCGGTATCGCTCATCGTCGCCGGATCGGGGATGGCGAACACTCCCCTCATGAAGGAACTCGAGGGTAACGAGGAGCTGACCGTCGCGCAATTCGCGCAGGCGATCGGGGCGGTGTATTTCGCGAACGGACATTGATCGTGGCAGCCTTTGGCGGGCTTCGTGCGCATGCCAGGCAGGTCAGATCGCGACAAGGAGAAGGGCATGAAGGAACAGGACTATCTCGACCATCTGGTGGGAGTTTTCGGGCACCCGGCCGCCGAGAACCCCGGTGTCGTCATCCAGGAGGCGGCCTTCCGCGATCTTGGCCTGCGCAACTGGCGCTTCCTCACAATTGACGTGGATCCGGGGAAGCTAGGCGACGCGATCCTTGGGCTGAAGGCGATGAAGTTCCGCGGGATCAACTGCACGATCCCGCACAAGATCGAAGTGCTCAAGTATCTGGACAAGCTGTCGCCCGCGGCCACGCTGATCGGCGCGGTGAACACGGTCATCAACGATGGCGGAGTCCTGACAGGGGACAATACCGACGGGAAGGGCTTCATGATCGCGCTCGAAGGCGCTGGCGTCGATCCTGGAGGGAAGCGCGTGGTAGTCCTGGGGGCGGGAGGAGCGGCCAGGGCGATCTGCGTCGAGCTTGCCCTCGCCGGGGCCAGGCACTTGACGATCGTGAACATCCCCAAGGACCTGGCGCTCGGGCAAGGGCTTGTCGATACCCTCAGGCAGAAGACGAAGGTCGAAGTCGACTACGTCGCTTGGGATGGGAAGTGCCGCATTCCCGAAGGCACGCACATCCTCGTCAACGCCACCTCCATCGGTCTCTACCCGAATGTCGACGACAAGCCCAACATCGATTACGACAGCATCGGCAAGGGCGTGTACGTGCAGGACGTCATCCCCAACCCGGCATACACGCCCTTCCTCCGCGAAGCGGAGTCGAGGGGGCTCAAGTGGCAGAGCGGCATGCAGATGCTGATCAACCAGGCGGCGCTCAATATCACCATGTGGACCGGGCTCAAGCCCGACAAGGACGTGATGCGCAAGGCTTTCGAGGCGGCGATCTCATGAGCGATGGGAACTACACGCTGGAGCGGCTCGAGGCGGAGTTCGAGGAGCTGCAGTTCTCCAGCTTCACGTTTGAGGATGCCTGGGCAGTCGGCACGGAGCTCGTCGAGGCGGCAAGGAAGGAGGCATTGCCGGTCGCGATCGACATCACGCTGAACGGTCAGGTCCTCTTCCACGCGGGCCTGCCGGGCTCGAGTCCGGACAACGACCAGTGGCTCCTTCGCAAGGCGAGGATCGTGCAACGTTTCCATCGGAGCTCTCTCCATATGTCGGCCGTCCTCAAGTCCAAAGGCACGAGCCTCGAGGAAAAATACGGGCTGTCACCTGCCGACTACGCCCCTTACGGCGGTGCCGTCCCGATCAGGATCCGCGGTGTCGGTGTCGTCGGCTGCCTCGCGGTCTCGGGTCTCGCCGATCATGAGGACCATGGCCGCGCGGTTTCCGCGTTGAGAAATCGCTTAGGGAAGAGGGCCTGAATCATGCCGGTCATGGAGGAAAGGGGAGATATGCCAATGCGGAGGACGCTGCGCCATGTCGTCCTGTTTGCCTATGTCGAGGGCGCAGGGCCGGCCGAAAGGGCGGAGGTGACGAGGCGCTTTTCGTCCCTGCCGGCGATCATGCCTTTTCATGTCGGATTCGAACGCGGCGTGAACAACAGCCCAGAAGGCCTCTCCCACGGATTTGACCAGTGTTTCATGCTGAGCTTCAAGGACGAAGCGGACCGGGACGCCTATCTCCCGCATCCGGCCCACCTTGAGTTCGGCCGGTTCGTGAAGCCCTTGCTGCGGGATGTCCTTGTGTTCGACTACTGGACATGACAGGATCGGGCTCAAGGCGAACGCGTTAGCCGACCTCGAAGGCGCGGACGCAGACGGGGGTCGGCACGCTTATCTCGAGTCCCGTGGCTTCGAGGGCGCCGCTGGTCCTGTCGACGCGGAAGACCGCGATGTTGTCAGTGTCCTGGTTGGCGGCGAAGAGGAGCTCCCCTGCGGGGGCCAGGTCGAAGCTCCGAGGGGTCCTGCCTCCCGAGCCGACATGGCCCAAGGGCTCAAGCCTGCCGCTGACGGCGTCGACCCTGAAGGTGGCGATGCTGTCGTGTCCCCGATTGGAAACGTAGAGAAAATCCCCCGAAGGCGAGAGGTGGAGGTCGGCGCAGCTGTTGGGTCCAGCGTAGAGCGAAGGCAGGCTGGATACCGTCTGGATCTCCTTGAAGGACGCGCCAATGCCTTTCCGGTCGAGCACGCTGACCGTCGAATCGAGTTCGCACACAAGATAGGCGAAGGGGTAGCGCGGATGGAGGGCCAGGTGCCTCGGCCCCTGGCCTGGCCTGGCCTTGAAGCAGAGCTCGTCCTCCCGCTCGAGCCTCCCCAGCCTTCCGTCCCAGCGGTAGGCTACCAGCTCGTCGGTCCCAAGGTCGGCGACGAGGAGGCGCGAGCCGCCGCGGTCGAAGACGGCCGAGTGCGCGTGGGGCCCGCCCTGCCGCGCCGTGTCGGCGCTCGACCCACGGTGCTGGTGGAAATCGCTCAACTCTCCCAGCGAGCCATCCGCGAGGAGGCGGAAGACAGCGATGCTGCCGCTCATGTAGTTCGCGACGACGGCGAAGCTTCCCGAGGCGTCCACCGTCACATGGCAAGGGTCGGTGCCCCCCGTTGGCCTCCGGTTGAGGAAGCTCGGCTCCCCTCCCTTCGCATCGAGGGCAAAGGCGCTTAAGGTCCCGGTCTTCTCGCCTTCGTAGTCCTTTAGCTCATTGACGGCGTAGAGGAAACGGCCGGAGGGGGAGAGGTCCAGGAAGGAGGGGTTCGAGACTCCTTTTTTCCTCCAGACCTGTCTGGCAGGACCGCTGCCGCTCCCCAGTTCGAAGAGGTAGATGCCTTCGCCCTTGCCTTGGAAGACCTGCCCGGTGCCGAAGAGGATGGGATCCGTGTAGGTGCCAACATAGAGGAGAAGCCTTTTCGCCATGGTCTACCGCCTTTTGCGGATACTAGGCTCCAAGCCAGGCAGCGTCAACGGCCTAAATGCGTTTGCTTCCGAAATCCGGGGCTGCTCAGGCGAGCAAGGCCGAGGGTGCAAAGCCCTCCTGGAGGTCACAAAGGCTCTTCATCAGGACCCTGCCGAGAGCCCCTGTGCGTCTCTTGGGGTCTCGGGCTAAGGCGCTTAGATAGCCGACCTGCCTTTCATCCCGACTTTTTTCCCTACTGACCCGGCAACTGTTGCCGGGTCGGTAATGGCCATGGGGTGCCCAATGCGCGGGAATGATGAGAAACAGCTTGATGCGTTCAGCTATGTGAGCATGGAAAACCGAATCCCTGCCAAGCATCCGATCCGGCCATTCAAGGCAATGGTGAACGAGATCCTTCGCGATATGGATGCCGCCCTGGACTCGCTGCATGCGGAATCAGGCCGTCCCTCGTTAGCTACCGAGTACCCGCTTCGGGTTTCCATCCGCAGATCCTTTATTCAATCCGCATCGAGAGAGCGCTCATGGAAGAGATCGACTTCAACATACTCTTCCCTTGGTTTGTCGGCTTGGGCCTCGACTCGCCAGTATAGGACCACTCGAGCTTCACGAAGAACAGGGACCGACTGCTCGAGTCCGACATAGCCAGGATGTTCTTCCCCAAGGTTGTGGAACGGGCGCGCCGCAAGCGCTTCCTGTCGGATGGGCATTCACGGTGGATGGCGCCCTCATCGAGGCCTGGGCAAGCATGAAGAGTTTTCAGCCCAAGGATTCCGGCAACGATGGACCAGGGCAGTCAGGCGGGAGTAGCAATCCCGACGCGGATTTCCGCGGCGAGCGGCGGAGCAACGACAGCCATGAGTCGAAGACGGATCCGGAAGCGCGGCTCTGCAAGAAGACTAAGGGACAGGAATCGAAGCTTGCCTGCCTCGGGCATGGGCTCATGGAAAACAGGAATGGCTTGGCGATGGTGCCGCGGCACGAAGGCTGGCTGCGAATTTGCCGATCCTTTTTGACATTTGGGCACTTGACTAAAACTAGTCAATCGACTAAACAAGACTCATTGGGGAAGCGCCTGGATAGCCCGGTGTCCCTGACCTAGGAGTTAGCCATGTTCCGTCGTCTCTCCCCCGTAGTTCTCGCCCTGATACTGCTTCCGACAGCGCTGGCCGCGGCCCCGACCGCCTCCGAGATCCTGGCCAGTGTTGATCACGCCCTTTTCCTTTCGTCCTATACTTCGCGAGCGACCATGGTGACGGTCGAGCCGGGAAAGGAAGCCCGCTCCATGACTCTGGATACCTGGAGTCGATCGGACAAGGGGTCCTACCTCGAGGTCCAGGCCCCCGCGCGGACCAAGGGCACCCGTTTCCTCCAGCTCGAGGGCAGTCTCTGGATGTTCAATCCCAAGTCGGGCTCGGCCAACCCGCTCCGCCTCTCGGCACGGGATTCCTTCCAGGGTTCCACAATGTCCAATGCCGACGTGGGAAAGAGCCAGTTCTCGGACGACTACGTCGCGACTCTCGCGCCGGAGGCCATCCTCAATCACGAGGAGCTCGGACCCGTGCCCTGCATCGTCATCGAGGCCACGGCCAGGACGGCGGATGCGGCCTACGGGAGGATAGTCATGTGGGTCAGGAAAAAAGACTACATGCCCCTCCACATGGAGTACTACGCCAAGTCCGGACTTCTTTTCAAGCGGATGGACCTCATGAAGATCAGGTCCTTCGGGCCCATCAACCGGCCGGCCGTCATGAGGATGGAAAGTCTCGATAAAAAGGGTACAATTACGACCTTTACCCTCGAGTCCATCGAGGCCAGGTCCGTCCCGGACTCGACCTTCAACAAGAACTGGCTCACGCGCTAGGAGTTTTCCATGCGAAGCGCTTTCCCCTGCCCTCCGATCATCCTTCTTCTCTGCGCGGCCCTTGCCCTGGCAGCCGTCCCCGCCCTCGCCCAGGGGACAGCGCCCGAGGGAGGCGAGGTCCAGCCGGTCTACAGCCTCTCCTGCGACGCGGCGGCCGGCTTTGTCCTTTCCGCCGATGGCTACGACCCGGCCGTGGCCGACTCGGTGGCCATAGTGTCGCTGGCGGCGAATTTCCTGCACCGGGTCGAGGCGCCGGGCTGGGGCCTGGTCTTGAACCATAGTCTCGACCTCTCGGCCCAAGCCGCCGCCACCGCGCAATTCAATCCGACGATGGCGGTCTATGAGGCCTATGTCCGCTTCGACCTCCTCACGGGCGGACGCGCGCAGCTTTTCGTGGGCAAACGGCGCATGGGGATGGGCCTGGGCACTGCCTTCGCGCCCGGCGACCTCCTGGATCCGCGGACCGGCTTCTGGGACCAGAAGAACGGCTTCCGCGGCCTCGACCTCCAGGCGAGCCTCGGCTCCGATCTTTCGCTCCGCGCAGCCCTGAGCCTGGACCGCAACCTCGACGCCACGGCCGCACGCCTCCGGGCGCTGGCCAATCCGGCCAACTCCGCACTGCAGGCGGCCTACAATACCGCCTTGGGCGGAGCCACCGGCCCGGCGGATCCCCGCCTCCTCACCTCGGCAGCCTCCCTCGATGTCCAGCTTGGAGCCTTCCAGATCGCCGTCTCCGGCCTGTGGCGACCCGAGGCCTTGGGTCGCGCCTCCCTGGGACTCGGACTCGACCTGGGCGGTGTCATCCTACAGGCCGAGGGGGCCGCGGAGTTCCTTGACGGGGATGCGAGCGCGGAAAGCCCCAGTCTGTTTGGGACGGTCGGGGCCCGCTATACTTGGACGGTCGACGCGGGTTCGCTCACCCTCTGTCTCGACTACGACTATAATGGAGCCACGGGGGCCATTCTCAAGAAGACCCACTATCTCCTGCCCCAGGTCATCCTGTCCTGGACCGATGTCCTGGACCTCTCCTTCCGGGCCCTCGTGGAGATGGAAGGGCCGAGCGCCCTTGTGTCGGGCCTCCTCGCTGTCCATCCAGCGCGCAACCTCGATCTCGAGTTCTCCATCCTGACCAGTCTGGGCGAGTCGGGAAACGACGCCACCGCCCTCTCCGCGTCCTACCTACCCGCGGGCGCCGCGCTCACGACGGCTGCCGGCCTTTCGGCCCGGGTGCATTTCTAGAAGGAGCCATCAACATGCCACAGCATCAGCACCAGCACCGGAACATCCTCGAGGTCAAGGGCATCACCAAGGAATACCATCTGGGAAAGACCGTCATCGAAGCCCTGCGCGGCGTCGACTTCTCGGTCCGTCCGGGGGACTTCGTCTCCATCGTCGGCCCCTCGGGCTGCGGCAAGACGACCCTCCTCAACATCATCGGCTGCATCGACAAGCCCACGGCCGGCACGGTCATCCTGGATGGCGTGGACGTCTCGACCTTCGACGACGACCGCGAGGCCGACACGAGGCTGGCCCACATCGGCTTCATCTTCCAGAGCTTCAACCTCGTGGGTGTCCTCGACGTCCGCGAGAACATCGAATTCCCCCTCATCCTGGCCAAGTTGCCCAAGGCGGAGCGCAAGGCCCGCGTCGATTATCTCGTGGACCTTGTGGGACTTTCCGACTTCGTGAAGCACAAGCCCGACGAGCTCTCAGGCGGTCAGCGCCAGCGCGTCGCCATCGCCCGCGCCCTCGTGAACAAGCCCTCTCTCGTGATCGCCGACGAGCCCACGGCCAATCTCGATTCCGCCACATCCCTTGTCATCATGGAGGCGATGCGCCGTCTCAACGAGGAAGAAAAGGTAACCTTCATCTTCTCGACCCATAACGAGCTCATCGAGAGATACGCCACGCGCGTCCTGTGCATCAAGGATGGCCTCATCACGGGCGAGCGGCGCGCTGGGGCAGGGGAGGTAAGGCCATGATCGTCTCCCTGGCCCTCCGCGGGGCGGTCAAACACTGGAAGCGGAGCCTCGTCACGGCAGGCGCTGTGGCCATCTCCTGCGCGGTCATGCTCGCCATCGGCAGCCTCCTAAACGGCGTCAATACCTCTTTCCTGGACTCCGTCATCCCCAACTCAGGCCATATCCGCATCGACGGCTCTGGCTCCAAGAAAGCCGTCAATCCCCTTGGCCTTTCCAGTCTGGTCGTCGATGCCGATGGCGTCATGGAGCGCATCCGTGGACTGCAAGATCCGCGGATAACGGCCGTGGAGAAGCTCCTCAGCTTCGGCGCCATCCTCGTGGAGGACAGGGCGAGCGCCGACCCGCACAACCTCGCGATGCGCGGCATTGGCGTGGCGCCGGACACGCGCTTCGCCGACAACGTACGCTTCGGCCTTGTCGAGGGGAGCTTCCTCCCCGGTGGCGAGGGCATCGCCATCTCACAGGCCGCGGCCCGGCTCATCGGCGTGCGGCTGGGCGGCAGCATCCTCGTCCTCGTGCAGGACCGCTCCAGCCAGCCATGGTACGAGAGCCTCAAGGTCACCGGCATCTTCCGGACCGAGAGCAAGGATTTTGACGAGACGACCTTCTACATGGCCGAGCCCAAGGCCGCGCTGATGCTGGACGCTTCCGGCTCGGCGCGGGAGATCCGCCTCCTTTTGTCGAAGTCAGGCGACGCGGGGGCGGTGGCAAAGGCGGTCGCCGCCGTCCTTCCCGCCGCCGCGACGGCGGGCTCCGCGGACCTGCGCATCCAGACCTGGCAGGAGATCAACGCCTCCATTGTCGGTCTCCTCGTCTTCGTCAACGTCATGCTCGGGGTCATCGTGGTCCTTTTCGCCGTGGTCGCGGGCACGATCATCGCGAACACCACCCTCATGTCGGTAATGGAAAGGCTGCGCGAATTCGGCACGATGCGCGCGCTGGGCCTCCGCGCGCGTGAGCTTGAAAAGCTCATCCTCCTTGAGGAGGCCTTCAACAGTCTTGTCGGCGCCCTTTTCGGCATGATCCTGGGTTCCATTGTGGTGGCGCTTCTCATGCGGAACGGCCTCGACCTCGGCGGTATGATGGAGAACCTCGGCCTCTCGCGCTACAACCGGCCGAAGGTCGACGTCCTGTGGTATGCCGGATGCGCGGTGACGAGCGTCATCGTGTGCCTCATCGCCACGGGCGGGGCCGCGCGCGCCGTGGGTTCGCGGAGCGTGGCCGAAAGCCTTGCCACGGCCGCGTAAGGGAGGATGGACATGGAAATCATCAAGGTTGCGCTCCGCAACATCCTGCGGAACGAGCGCCGCAGCAAGCTGACCATCATCACGATCGTGATCGGTGTCACCATCCTCATGAACATGCAGGGTCTTCTCAAGGGCCTGACCTCGACGGTGTACGGCCGCATGATGGCCATGGACACGGGCCAGGTCCAGGTCGAGGCCGAGGGCTATCGCGCCTACGCGCGCCGCCTTCCCCTCGACCGGGCCATCGAGGACTCTGGCGACCTCGCGGCCAGGTTCGCCGCTGTCCCCGGCGTGCAGGCGGTCTGTGAGCGGATCGACGCCTCCTTCGAGCTGACAAACGGCAGCGACAGCCTGCGCGTGATGGCCCGCGGCATCGGGCAGGCGGAGACCCGGGTGACCGAACTTGGCGTCAAGGTCGTGGAGGGACGGCTATTCGCGCCAGGAGAGCCCGGCCTCGTGATCGGCCAGGGGCTGGCGGACAAGCTTGGCCTCCATGTCGGAGACCCCGCCTATTTTTCCGCCCTGGACCGGCACTCGGTGCGCAATCTCGGATCGGCGCCGGTCATCGGAATTTTCAACTATGACTATCCGCTCTTTGACGACCAGATGGTCTTCATCGACATCGACCAGGCCCGCGCCTTCCTCGACCTCGGCCAGGTGGCCACGCGCCTCGTGGTGCGCGGGGACAGGCCGGACGACAGCGCAGCCCTCACGCGCCGCGTGGCCGCCGCCCTGCCTTCAGGGCTCGTCGCCTACGAATGGAAGGTCTTCGCGGAGAGCCTTGTCTCCACGATCGACACCCGCCTCAAGCTCCTCTTCACGATTCTTTCCGTCCTTTTCTGCCTTATCATCGCGGGGATCTTCAACACGATGGCCATGAGCGTGCAGGAGCGCTATCGGGAGATCGGGACCCTCCGCGCGATCGGCATCCGAAAGCGCGGACTCGAGCGCATCTTCCTGACGGAAGGCCTCCTCATGGGGCTCGCGGGCTGCCTCGTCGCGGCCATACCTTCCACGGCCATCGGTCTCTGGCTGGGGGTCTGGGGCATCAACCTCTCGGGCATCTTCCCCCCGGACATTCCCATTCCCTTCGGCACGGCCCTCCATGCGGCCTATACCCTGGCCGACGCCCTGCGCGCCTTGGCGGCGGGCCTAGGCGCCGCGGCCCTCGGGGCCTACTTTCCGGCCCGCGCCGCGGCCCGCCTCCCCATCACCGAGGCCCTCACGGCGACGCGGTGAGGAGGAATCATGGCATACGGTGAGGTGGGCGCAATCACCCGCGAGCGCATCCTCGACGCGGCCTTGGCCATTGCGAGCACGGAGGGCCTCTCCGCCCTTACGACCCGCCGAGTCGCGCAGAAGGCCGGCGTCAATGTCGGCCTCCTCCACTACCATTTTGGCTCGAAGGAAAAACTCCTCGAGGAGACCCTCAGGCGCTTCGGGGAGGAGATGCGGCTTCTCTTCGAGCGCATGTTCGTGGAGCATGCACATGAGGCTCCGGAGGAAAAGCTTGTCGCCATGTTGGTCTCGGCCTTTGAGACCGCGCGACTCCGCCCAGGACTGGTCTTCGGATTTCTGGCCAGGATCGCGACCGCACTGGCTGATGGCGCCTTGCCCAAGGATGATGGCGGTGGCCTTCTTTTGCCAGAGCTGCCAACTGTCGTGATTCTCCGCTCCATCCTGGAAGAGCGGATCTTTCCCCTCCTCGCCCTCCACCTGGGGGATGACCAAGAGCTGGTCAAGCGGCGGGCCTTCCAGGTCATGACCTCCATATTCCATCCCCTCCTCTTTGCGACGCAGGTTGTGCCATTTTTCGGCATCGACCTGTCCACGAGGGAGGGGCGGGTCGGCTATGTCCGCAGCGTCGTGAAGGATGCGCTTGCCCGGTGATCAGAGAACAGGGGCCTATGGGGGCCAAAAACCAATTAGCGATGGTTTTCCCGCGAGGAATTTCTGGCCGACTCCTACAGGATGAAGGAAAGGCTACGCGTCGGGGCCGTTGGCTTCGACTGACACTGACGGGAAACCGGCAAGTTCCCTTCGGCGAAAATGGCAATTTATCATCGGCACCGACACGACTCCCACGGCTTCTCGATGCTCGTCTATAAAGGCGACAATCATCTCTGTGTGCGGTCGAGCTCCGCCTTGGAAAATATGCAGAGGCTAGCCGCAAAATCTCGTTAGGGCGCTTGAGTTCCTTGTTCTCTTTCTCAAGCTGCTTCAGACGCTCACGCTCGGTCGTCGTCAGGCCTTCTCGTTTGCCCGCGTCGCGCTCGGATTGCCTGATCCAGGACCGCAGCGTCTCTGCGGTGCAGCCTATCTTTCCCGAGACCGATTTGATCGCAGCCCACTGAGATCCATACTGGCCTTCTTGCTCGCTCACCAGCCTGATCGCCGACAGCTCCCTGACTTCCGGGGGAAACTTCGTTACTTTGCCCATAGCCGTATCCTCTCAAGGAATCCGGTCTCCGGCAATCCTGGGGCGGGACGCTGCTCCGGGTTCGACTCCCCTAGGACAAAAAAAAGCTCGAAGACCAACAGGTCTTCGAGCTTTCCTAGCCCCTAGGGGAGTCGCCTTTCGCGCCTCGGCATCCGTGCCTCGACGCTCCAGGTCCGCCTCCGCAGCTCTCGGCGCATCCTGCGCCTCGCCCTCGCTATGCGCTCGGGACGCTACTCCGGGTTCGACTCCCCTAGGACAAAAAAAAGCTCGAAGACCAACAGGTCTTCGAGCTTTCCTAGCCCCTAGGGGAGTCGCCTTCCGCGTCTCGGCATCCGTGCCTCGACGCTCCAGG
>JANYKC010000014.1 GCA_025358255.1 Spirochaetaceae bacterium | reverse complement strand
ATGATCGGGCCGGCTCCCGTGAGCAGCGTTCGCTTGGGCATAGTGCCGTTCCTCACCACGAGGCGTTTAGCATCCTCGCCGATCAGATGCTTGAACCGCGAAATATGCTCCTCGATTTCCGCCTCCAACGCGGCTTGCAGCATCTTCCGCGCCCCCTCGCGCATGAGGGACTCCAACGCTCCCATGGTTTCGGGCGTTGCCTCGATTCGAGTCTCGGTGATAGTCTTGCTCACGGACGTTCTCCTCCCCGGCAGGCTTGTTTGGCGACAAAACCTTACCGAGAAAGAACGTCCGTTTTCTATTCCGTCCACAAGAATCGATCATATTTCCCTCTTGGTTGAAAGCTACTGAAGGCTGAAGGCCCACCCGGAATGGGGGTAGTGGAGAAGCTCCGAGCCCCGCCCTCTCCGCGAAGCTCGTTTGGTCCTCTCCCCGGCTACCCTTCGTTCTCGCCGTGGCGAGGACTTCGCAACGAGGGGGAACCGCGTATGTCCCGGTCCTCACTCCTCTTGTCAGGGTCGTGTTCCCCCTTTCGCACCATCTAAAAACATTAAAGAATTGCTTACTTGACAGGAAGCAAGTATCATCTACAATAACCTTTATCATTCCATGAGGAGAGGGGATGATGGGTGAGAAGGGACGGAATAGGTGCATGTTCGGCCCTGGTTTCGCACGCGGCAGGGGAAAACCGCCGCCGCGTGAAAAAACTGCAGGGAAAGAATCCAATGGGGGTAATCGCATATGAGCACTACGGGCAAGAAGCCGCAATTCTGGTTGGCAGTGTCGTTGATATTGATGATCCTGGGTACGGGTTTCGCGTACTTTTTAAACACGTCCTTTTTCTCCGTGACAACCTCGGAAATCTCGTTCAAGACGGACAAGGGCGTCCTTAACGGCTTGCTCTACATGCCCAAGGGAGCCAGCGCGGCGAACCCCAGGCCGACCATCGTGACGACCCACGGCTACCTGAACGCGAAGGAGATGCAGGACGCCCCCGCCATCGAGATGTCGAGGCGAGGCTATGTGGTCCTCGCCTTGGACTCCTATGAGCACGGCGATTCCTACCTGACCAAGAACGACCTGAACAACGCCTGGTTCGGCTATTGGCCCGCCTCGATGAGCGACGCGGTCCAGTACATGTACAAGCAGGGCTATGTCCTCAAGGATGCCCAGGGCAACGGGATCATCGCGGTGAGCGGGCACTCCATGGGCGGCTTCTCCTCGACGATGGCCGCCTTCAGCGATGAGCAGCAGTACCAGCAGAGCCTCAAGGATGGCAAGCCCGCCGTCCGCAAGATCGCCGCCATCCTGACGGCCGGCTCGGATTTCCTCTATACCGGCTATCTCGGGGTCAACGAGGCCGTGGCCGACAAGGCCCTCGCCAACAGGACCGCCGGCAAGATCGCCGCCCAATACGACGAGTTCTTCTTCAACGCCGCCGGCGCCAAGCCGGGCCAGACCATCGTCAAGAAGGACTATGTCAACACGGTCGATGGCAAGGCCTTCCTGGGGAGCCCCGCCAGTCCGCAGGCCAATGTCTTCTATCCCACTCCTGAAGAGGGGAAGCGGATCATCTACCAGCCGAGCGAGATGCACGCCTGGAACCACTTCTCCACGCTGACGACCGGCTACCAGATCCAGTTCTATGCCGCGGCCTTCGGGAAGAACGCTCCTTCCACGGCCTTGTCCTCCACGAACCAGATCTGGTACTGGAAGGAACTCTCTGAGCTCGCGGGACTCATCGGTTTCTTCATGCTCTTCATCGCCCTCGTCCAGCTCCTGGTCAAGAAGCCCATGTTCAAGGGTGTAGAGACCGAGGCCCTGGCATTCGACGGTCCGACGACCGTGGCGAAAAAAGTCATCTTCTGGGTCCTGGTCGCGGTGAGCGCGGCCATCCCTGCCGTGTTCTATGCTTCCCTCATGGGGAAACTGCCCCTGGGGCTTTCCGAGATCAAGTATTTCGCCCTGGCCGTCACGGCCATCGCGAGCGTCGGCGCGATTGTCGCGTTGGCACGGAAACAGGCGGAAAATGTCACCGGCTTGCTGACGATCGCCGCCTCGTCCTTTGTCACCTTCGGGCTGACGGCCGGAGCGGGTGGCCTGTTCAACCTCTCCCCCGTCTTCAATGAGCCGCAGACCAACGCCCTCATCTACTGGGCGATTGTCGTGACCGGATTGACCGCCATGATCCTGTCCATCGTTCATCACCTGGTCAACAAGCCCTCCGGCATCGACCTCCGGAAGTACGGCTTCGTCGTGGGCTGGAAGACGGTGGTGAAATCCTTCTTCACCGCGGTCTGCATCGCCGCCGCCGGCTACCTCATCCTCTTCACGGTGGATGCGCTGTTCAAGACCGATTTCAGGATCTGGCTCTTCGCGGTGCGGGCCTTCAACCTCAACCATTTCCTGACCGCCCTAGGGTACATGCCCTTCTTCTTCCTGTACTTCTTCTTCAACGGCATCGCCCTCCAGGTGAACACGAACAGCAAGTACCTCTCGGGCACGAAGGGCCTCTTGGTCGCCTTCTTCATGAACATCGGCGGCCTCGTCATCTGGCAGGTGCTCCAGTACGGCAAGCTCTTCATCACCGGTGTCGCCATGTGGCCCAGCGTGAGCCTGAACAGCATCACGCTGTACGGGACCTTGATGATCCTCTTCACCTCGACCTTGATCACCAAGAAGTTCCTGGAGAAGACGAACAATGTGTATACGGGAGCCTTCCTGAATACCATCGTGGTGACCTTGATCGCGATCTCGACCTCGACCATGTACATCCATCTCCAGTGATGGCCTTGCCGTAAAAAAAGCCAGGACGGGGGCAGTGCCCCTGTCCTGGCGGCTATGTGCAGTGCATCGAAGATTGTTGGGGCCGCCTCCTTTACGCGCAGGACCCAAATTACGTAGGATGCTTCAATGACCGCAGTCGCTCCCGCCCTCGAAAAGGGACTCAAAGTCCTCGAATTCCTCATCTCCGCCAACGAGCCCCTCACCCTGAGCCGCATCGCCGAAGGCGTGGGCCACAAGGTCTCCGAGATACAGCGCATGGTGGATTACCTGGCCAAGGACCGCTACATCGTGAAAACCCAGGCAGGTGCTTACCACCCAGGCATCAAGGCCTTCGCCCTGGCAAGCCTCCAGCGCGAGGGCGCCCTCATCAGCCGCGCCGAGGGGCCCCTCCAGCGCTATGCGGCCCGGACGAGCGAGTCCGTCCACCTCGGCGTCCTTGCCGAGACCATGCTCCACGTCGTCTACGACGCCGATGGCCGTGGCACGGTCCGGGTGAGCGTGAAACCGGGCATTTATGACGCCAAGGACACGGTCTCCGGCCGCCTCCTGCGCGCCTACAGGAGCGAATGGGACGAGTCCGCGGGGACGATGCGCCGCGATGGCTATGGCTTCGGCGAAGTGTCCTGCGCCCGCGGCGTCTACGTCGTGGTCGTGCCCGTCGCCCTCGGCAGCGATCCTTGCGCCGCCGCCATCGCCACCCCCTATTTCCTCAAGCCCGGCCAGGAAGCGCCCTTCCTCCGCGAGGACCTCCTCCAGGAGCTCAAGGCCACCAGCGCCGAGATCACCGCCCTCTTCTAGTGCGCGCCGCCAGGCCCCGCTGATCAAGTCCGGAGCAGCTTCGAGCGGGCCCTTCCCCGCACACATGGCAGCAATTATGAGGAGTGCTCCCTCCCCTTGTCAGATATCGCGCTCGTAGACGCGATAGCGCCTTGACGGACGCGCCCAGGCCGAACATCCGGTAGCGGCGCAGGCGGGGTATGCCGAACAGGAGGCGGGCCCAGAGCGTCGGGAACATGCGGCCGCGGGTCCTGGCCAGGATCTGGTTCACGTCGGGGAGGGTGAGGGCGAAGCCCACGTCGCGGCCCTCGCGGTCGGTGGCGAACAGGACGCACTCGGGCCGGAGCACGGGCTTGAGGTCGCGGGCAATGGCGGCGACCTCGGCCTCCGTGATCGGGGAGAAGCCCCAGTTGCCCGAAAGGGTGGCGATGGAGAGCTCGGCGAAGCTGCGCACCTCATCGTCGTAGCGGGAGAGGTCGATGCGCCGCATCGTTAGGCCGTAGCGCCGGCGGATGGAGTCGGTGAGGCGCAGGATCCGCTCGGGGATGCGGTAGCCTTCCTTCATGGAGATTTCCCAGCACAGGAGGTCCTTGGCCTTCGCGAGCCCCCAGCCCTCGAGGTAGGCGGCGTAGCCCGGGGGGTTGTAGGCTGTAGCCTCCCGCTCTCTTTTCCAATCCCTTCCCGCGCTTCTTTCGTCTGATCCATGAGAAAGCATCGCGGGAATCCCATGATCCAGGGCCTGGAAAACAATTCAGGTCACCACGGATTCCCGATATTTCATGGAACGC
>JANYKC010000071.1 GCA_025358255.1 Spirochaetaceae bacterium | reverse complement strand
CCTTGGACCGCGGCGGCGCCTTGGACCGCGGCGGCGCCTTGGACCGCGGCGGCGCCTTGGACCGCGGCGGCGCCTTGGACCGCGGCGGCGCCCGAATCGTGGACGTCACGGTCCTCGACGAGTCCCTGGGGACGGTCCATGGAGGAGCCGCGGGGCTCGACCTGAAGGCGGCAAGGAAGGCGCTTGCCAGCGGCAAGCCAGTCCTGGCCGAGGAAGGCAGGCTTTTCTACGACCCGGTCTTCCCCGAGGAGAAGCTCGTCATCCTGGGCGGGGGCCATGTGAGCCTGGCCTTGGTCAAGGTCGCGCTTGGCCTTGATTTTTCGATTGCCGTCGTGGACGACAGGCCGGAGATGGCCGATCCGGCACGCTTCCCCCCAGGGGTCAAGGTCATCCTTTCGGGCTATGCCCAAGCCATCGCCACCCTCCCCTTCGACGCGGCCACCTATGCGGTGGTCCTCACGCGGGGCCATGTCTACGACCTGGAGTCGGTCCGCGCCCTCCTTGGACGCGAATACCGCTATGCAGGCATGATCGGCTCGAGCAGGAAAACCAAGTTGATCTTCGAGCAACTCCGGAACGAGGGCCTCGATCCCGCGCGGATCGACGCCTTTTTCGCCCCCATCGGCCTGGACATCGAGGCGGAGACGCCGGAGGAGATCGCGATCTGCATCCTCGGGGAGATGATAGCCGTGCGGCGGAACGCGAAAAGCCTGGCTGACATGGCCGCGGCCCGGGCAGTACGCCGGGGATAGACTGGAAGAGGGTGCGACCAAGATTGTTGGAGCAAGACAGCCTCGGTCCCTTCCTTGGCTACGGCAAAAAGCCATGGGTCCCTTGGCGAGCCAACAATCTTGGGAGCACCTCTTATTCCTTTCATGCGCCGCGTCCCCTGCCCTGCGCGCCAAGCCGGCGAACGGCAAGCACTTCGCGCTCGACCTCAAGCCGGAGGGCGGCCTGAGGCCTTGCCTATCTGGAGCCACCTGAGGCAGGCCTAAGCCGACGCCGTATCGGCCGCGACCGGACACGTAGAGACGACGATGGATCCGGATCTCGCCGCGAGGCTGCCTGATGGAATATATGTCGTCAAGCCCGAGACCGATCGCAGTTATGACTACAACACGACCTATGCACGGGAAAACCCGGGCGTTGGCGGCAAGCCGTCGCTGGTCTACCAGCCGAAGGTTTCGGGTATTTCCACATGGAGGCTTGTCACCATCCCGAGGACATATTCGACCACGAGAAGGGTGGTGAACGCGGCGAAGGTACAGCGACGTGACCTTGCGACATTCAGTGATGCCTCCCCTGCATCGAGCCTGCAAGGCATCAGATGCACCCGCGGACCCGGACCGCGCTGACGCACCGAGCCCCAAGGAAAAGATCCTTCCGTGGAGGCGACGAGTCAGGCGCGTCGCGGAACTTGCCTTTGATCGCCAACTTGAGGATATTTGCGCTAGCTGGCTTTCCCATGCCGGCGGGGGGCGTCACGGATGGACAAGCGAAGGCTCGGGAAAAGCGAGATCGAGATCACCGCGATAGGACTGGGCACCTGGCAGTTCTCGAAGGGGAAGGGCTTAGTCGGGGGCTTCTGGAAAAGCCTCGACGAGGACATGACGAGGGCGGTTGTCAAGGCAGCCCTTGACGGCGGGATAGACTGGTTCGACACGGCAGAGGCATATGGCCGCGGCAACTCCGAAAGGAGCCTTGCGGCGGCCTTGGGCGCACTTGGGATGAGCCCGGGGACAGTGCGGATCGCGACCAAATGGTGGCCCTTGGCGCGGACGGCGGGCAACATCCCGCGCACGATCGCGCAAAGGCTCGAAAGCCTGGCGCCTTGGCCCATCGACCTCTACCAGATCCACCAGCCCTTCAGCCTCTCATCGGTGGAGCGGCAGATGAACGCGATGGGCGATCTCGTCCAAGCCGGCAAGGTCCGGGCTGTAGGCGTAAGCAACTTCACCGCGGCCAACCTGGAAAAGGCCCACGCGGCCCTTGCCAAAAGAGGCATCCCCCTCGCTTCGAACCAGGTGCGCATCAGCCTCCTTGACCGGTCGATCGAGGCCAACGGCCTCCTCGAGGTGGCGAAACGCCTGGGCGTGACCCTCATCGCGTACTCGCCCTTGGCGCAAGGGGTCCTTTCAGGACGCTTCCACGACGATCCTGGAGCCATCGCCTCGGTGACGAGGATGCGGCGGATGTCGGGGTCGATCAACCCGGGAACCCTAGAGAGGACAAGGCCCCTCGTCGAGGAGCTCAAGCGGGTCGCCGCGGCCCATGGGGCGACCGCAAGCCAGGTGGCCCTCAATTGGCTCGTGAGCCGCTGGGGAGACACTGTCGTCGCCATCCCCGGCGCCTCCAGGCCTTCACAGGCGACGGAAGCCGCGGGTGCCATGGGTTTTGCCCTCAGCCGCGCGGAGCTCGATTCGGTCGACATGGCCTCACGGGCGGCCATGCCCTGAGCCCCGATGTGCGCCGTCAGCTGGGACTCGACGCGGCTCCGAACCGTCCCATCCTGGACGATGCCACCTATTATGCCCTTTGTGGCGATCGAGGCGAATGGGTGGCCGACACGGCAGCCCAAGCCGATCACGGCTCCACGTTTCCATCCGAGCGAGAGCGCCTGCCCGGCAAGGACGCCGACGCCGGCAAGGACGATGGCGCCGGTCGCCAGTACCAGGAGGGCAGGTCCCGGATCGCAAGGATGCGCCTGGCGGTTTCGGTGCCGTCCATACCCCTGCCGAAATCGAAGTCCATGAGGACAAGGTCGATGGCCGTCCCGGCGCTTGCCAGGGCCAAGGCCTCCTCGCCTGTGCCGGCGACGAGGACCGCATAGCCTCGTCGCGCGGCTACTTTGCCTGCCCGAAAAAGGATTGGATGAACAAGGCAGCTTCCGCGAAGGTCGCCCTGCTCTCGGGTACGAGGTCACCGAGGATCTGCCACACATGCCAAAGCCCCGGCCAGACCCTGAGCTCGACCGCGACTCCCGCGGAGGAGGCTTTTTGCGCGAGCAGGATGGCATCGTCGAGGAGGATTTCCTCGCTCCCGACCTGGACCAGCATGGGCGGCAGTCCATGGAAGTCGCCGTTGATCGGTGACAAGCCCGGATCATCCAGGTCTGCGCCGCCGGCGTAATGGGAGGCCCATTCGCCGAGACGGTGGGCACGGAGCAGGGCTTCCGCCTTGGCCTTGGCCACGCAGGAAGGGTTCTTGAGGCGCAGGTCGGTCCAAGGCGACATGCAGAACACCGCGGCGGGGAGCCTCTCCCCCGCGTCGCGAAGCGCCATCACCGTGGCCAGGGCGAGGCCGCCACCGGCGGAATCGCCTGAAATGATGAGGTTTTCCGCTTTGTATCCGAGGCTTTCCAGGGCCCTCCACGCCTTGAGGCAATCCTCGAGCGCGGCGGGGAAAGGATGCTCAGGCGCCAGTCGATAGTCGGGGACAACAACCTTCGAGGAAGCGCAATTCGCCAGCGCGGCCGTCAGCGCATGGTAGGACCTGGCTGAGCCTGATATGTAACCGCCCCCGTGCAGGTGGAGGATGGCCTTGCCCTCGATGCGGCGAGGAGGGACCACCCATTCGGCGGGGATCCCGTCGAGCCTGGCCTCCTCGATCCTGGCCCCCTTGAGGACCATTTTTTCCGGCATGGACCCGAGGCCACCGCCGGCCCGCAGCTCCGCGATGCCGGCCTCGCGGTCCCGTATCGTCATCTTCAACATCGAGCGGATCAGGCGGCCTCGCAGGGACAGGGGCATAAACCCTCACAATTGTCTTGGATTTGGCCGGCTGGGGCGGGGCGGCGGTCATTCCTGCCGGGACAGCCAGTCTTTCATCGGATCGAAATAATGGTCCTTCCAGCCCTTTTCATAGTCGGCGGCCTGTCCGCCTGGGATCAGCGTATGGACAAGGACGAGCTCGGTGCCGCCCTTCTTCGCCTTGAAGCGGATCTCCAGCATCGAATCCGGAGAGCCTTCCGGAAAGTCCGTCGTCCGCCAGGACTGGAGTATCCTCTTCCCCGCGTCGATTTCGAGGGTCCGGCCGCTGATGTAGCCATCCCAGGCGCTGAAAACGCCTCCGACCTTCGGATCGACCCTAGCCTCGCTCCCGGTGAAGGCGGAATGCCCTTCGCTGTCGAGCCAGGCTCCGCACAGGCTTTCGGGGCTGGATGGCAGGAAAACCGAGAGTTCGAGCTTTTCGGGCATATCCACCGCCTTTCAAGGAGAGTCTACCCGAACTGGACTGGCGCGTCTATTCGAGCCCTTCCTTGTGCTGCCGGAAATTCTCCGCCTCCCAGCACATAATAATGAGCCGCTCCGCCCTTGTCGCCGCCATGCCGGACGGGCCGATCGTGCGGATCACGTATCTCGCGGGGAGCCGGCCGCCGGAGGTGATGACTGCCTGGCCCGCCGGCCAGCCGCCTTGGGCCTTGGCGAGGGCCTTGCACTCCTCGAGGAGGCTTGGGCCAGCGGCCCTATGGATGGCACCGACCACGCCGCCCTTGCCCAGGAGGCTGGAGTTCGCCGCGTTGACGATCGCATCGGCCGCGAATGCAGCGACGCCGCCCTTGCGCACGATGGTTTCCATGGTCATCCACCTTGCCGAGCATGCTGCGGCCATGCTATCCAGTCTAGCTGAAAGCGCAGTTCGAAACCCATTCCTGCGCTATACAAAAGAAAACTAGTGGAGGTTCACATGGATTCCCGCAAGGGCAGGTCCTTCAGCCTGCTCGAACCCGTCATCGCCGCATTTGTCGGCCTCATCCTCGTCAGCAACATCGTCTCCCAGAAGTTCCTCAGCTTTTCCCTCGCCGGCCTCCCCGTGGCGATGGACATGGGGACCCTCCTCCTTTTCCCGATGACCTACATCTTCGGGGATGTCCTCACGGAGGTCTTCGGCTTCGCGGTCTCAAGGCGCGTCATCTGGTACGGCTTCGCCATGAACGCGCTTGCCGCCCTCCTCTTCTCCGCCGCCGTGGCAATGCCCTGGTCACCCGACTTCACGACCCAAAAGGAGTTCGCCACCATCCTCGGCTCGGTCCCAGGCCTGGTCCTGGCCTCCCTCGTGGGTTTCTGGTTCGGTTCCTTCACGAACGACTTCATCATGTCGAAGATGAAGCTCTGGATGGTGAAATGGGACCCGACCCACCGCTGGCTGCCCATGAGGACCATCGCCTCGACCCTCGCGGGCGAACTGGTCGACACCGCCCTTTTCGTGTCCGTCGGCTGCCTTGCATCTGTCTTCCCCAAGGAGCTGCTTGTCTCCCTCGTGATATCCCAGTGGATCATCAAGGTGGGCATCGAGACCCTTCTCACGCCCCTCACGGTCCTCGTCTGCCGGCTATTGAAGGCCCATGAATCGAAGGACATGCTGGGCGTAGACTCCTACAATCCCTTCGCCTTCACGGGCTCGGGCGGAGTCAACCTCTGGAGGGAACAGGGGCCTACCTAAGGGTCCTTCACAAGGGGAAGCTTCCGCCGATGAGCCTTCCGATGCCGAAGGTGACCGCTGCGGCCATGAGGCCGATGAGGACGTGCCTGAGGCCATGCAGCAGGGGATTCTTGCCCGTCATGAGGGTCGTGAGGGCGCCTATGCCGAATAGCCCCACGACGCTGGAGAGCGTGCTGGCGAGGATGGCGGCCTGCCCGGAAAAAAAGGCGTAGGGCAGGACAGGGATGAGGGCCCCGACGGCGAAGAGCCCGAAGGAGGTGATGGCGGCTTCCCAGGCCGAGCCGCCGAGCTCCTTCGGATCGATGGACAGCTCCTCACGCACAAGGGTGTCGAGGGCGCTCTCCCCTCCCCTGGCGATGATGCGCTCGGCTGTCGCCCGGGCCATTCCGGGCTCGAGGCCCTTGGCCCGGTAGATCAGGGCGAGCTCCTCCATCTCCTCTTCGGGCGAATCGGCCAGTTCGTCCCGTTCGATGCCTATCTGGCGCTCATACAATTCGCGGGAGCTCTGGACGGATATCCATTCCCCAAGTGCCATGGAGAGGGCGCCCGCGAGGAGGCCCGCTATGCCGGTGACGAGGATCTCCCGCTTGCCGACGCCCGCGCCGGCCACGCCCATCACGAGGCTGTAGACGGAGAGGAGGCCGTCGTTCGCGCCGAGGGTGCCGGCGCGCAAGGCGTTGCCGCCTGACCGGTGCCTTCCCTCGAAACGGGCCACCTCGCCCCCGGCAAGGCCGCCTGAGGCCGCGGCCAAGGCCCCGAAGACCCTCGCGTGCGAGCGCTCCTCCGAGGCAAGCCCGGCCGCTTCGGCCTCGGGCTGTCCGTCGTAGGAACCCGCGGCCTTGCCTTCGACCCTCGCGATCGAGGAGACGACAGACTGCGCGCCGTAGCGTTTCGCATAACGCGCCTGCAGGCGCGCGTTGAAGGAGGGCTTGAAGGGAGGCACGGCGGCGCCGGCCTCCACGATCTTGCCTTCCCAGAAGCTCACATGCCTGGCTTCGGTCCCGGCCAGGCGGGTATAGACCCCGGCCAGGTCGGGATTGGGCTCGGAGGCCGCGAGCTTGCCGTAGAGGAATACCGCGTCGCGCTCCCCTTCGAGGTTCGCGCGGTAGCGCGCAAGGTCATTGTTCTTCATGGATCGAAGGATAGCTCCGCAAGCTCATGTAGGCCAAGTGGCGGTCGGGGCTGTTCCCCGCGGGGGTGCACGGCGCGAAATGCCCTTGCCCGCGACCTTGGCCTCATACATGGCCCGGTCGGCGGCGACCATGAGCTCGTCCGCCGTCAGCCCGCACTCGGGATAGAGGGCGATGCCCACCGAGATGCCCGCGCGTGCCGTCCCGAATGGCGTCCGAACCTCGCCCTCCACGATCGCAAGCACCTTGCGGGCCACTTCCTCGGCGTCCGCGGCCGAAGCGAGCTCGGGGAGGAGTATGACGAATTCGTCCCCGCCATAGCGCGCCACCGTATCGCCGGAACGCAGGGCCACCTCGAGCCGCCGCGCCACCTCCCGCAGGATGTCGTCGCCGGCGGCGTGGCCGAGGCTGTCGTTTATCTCCTTGAAACCGTCAATATCAAGGAAGAGGAGGGCAAGGGGGCTGCCATGGTGGGCGGCCTGGGCCAGCGCGAGAGCGAGGTGATCCTCGAAAAGGACCCGGTTGGGTATGCCGGTGAGGGTATCGATGAGGGCCATGCGGCGAAGGTCCTCCACTCGGCGCGTCCGCTCCGTGACATCGCGGTTTATGCTCATGATGGCGCGCCTGCCATGGAAGGAGACGATGGCCGCGTTGATCTCGAGCCTGAGCTCGGCCCCGTCCTTCCGGAAGTGGGTGGTTTCGAAGCTCCGGTCCTCGCGGCTCACCAGGAAACGCTCGATGCGCTCCTTGCCCCGCCGCACATCCTTGGAGATGGTCTCGAGCGAGAGCCCCAGGAACTCGCGGCGGTCGAAGCCATAGAGGCGGCAGGCGGAGTCGTTGACGTCGAGGACCTCCTCGTCCTCGATCGCGAAGATGATGATGGCGTCGTGGGCTTTTTCGAAAAGCATGCGGTATTCGCGTTCGGACCCGCGCAGCTCCGCCTCGGTGTCCTTGAGTTCGGTGATGTCCACCACCACTCCATCCACACGGAGGACCTTCCCCGCGTCATCGCGGATGGCGCGCGCGAAATCGCGGACGTGGACCAGCCTCCCCTCGACGGAGCGCAGGAGGAATTCCTCGTAGCCACAGGGGCTGGAACCCTCCCGGGATATCCAGGCGCCCTGGGCATCCGGAGCTCCGGCCCCGGCGGCGCCGTTTTCCGATTTCAGGGCCGGGAAGTCCAGGCCGGCCATGTCCGCCCCTTTTCGGTAGCCAAGCATGACAGCCAGGGCCTTGTTGGCCTCGATGCAGATGCCCTCGGCCGTGGCCCTGTAAAAGCCGACGGGGAGCTTGTCCAGGAGGGCGCGCATCTCGGCGTCAATTTGCCCGTAGGGAGGGGCAGGAATGCCGGCAAGGGGAGCGACGGGGCGCTCCACGCGACGGGAAGCAGGCTGCATTACACCAAAGATAATGCGCGCCCACGCGTTAACAAGCGGCGAAAACGCGAAAAGTGACTTATATTTGTCGATGTGGAGGAATCATGCGTTTGACGATCCGCTCCAAGATCCTCGCGGCCAGTGTCCTCGTGGCCATCATGGTCGCCGTGCTCGTCGGCGCCTCGCTTCTGAGCGGTGAGGCCGCGCGCAGGCTCATGCCCCGCCTCATCACCTTCGATGACAAGCGAAGCGTCGTCCAGGACCTCCAGCTCCAGACCGCGAACATCCGGCAATACATCACCGATGCGAGCCTCACCCAGAACCGCGAGGCCATCGATGTGGAGGCGCGCAGGGCTTTCGATGCGGCGAACGCCGACATCGAAAGGCTCCTCGCCGCCGAGACCGACGAGAAAGCCCGGCAGGCCATGTCCGACTTCAAGGGCCTCCTCTCCGCCTTCTGGGATTCCGGCGCCGCAATGGCCCAAAGCTACGCGACGGGCAGGAAGGAAGGTGACGCCTCGATGGCGGGATTCGATGCCGCTGGCGCCTTGATGCTCGAGGCCTTGCCTGCCTTGGTGACCCCGATCGTGGAGGAGAGGGGCCGGACGGTCTCGGCCTTCAATGCCAGCCTGGCCTCGACCTTCCGGCTGACCCTGGCCTTCGGTCTTTTCATGGTCGCCTTCCTCATCGCCGGGGGCATCCTCCTCGCCCGCGGCCTTTCCAGGCCCATAGCCATGGCCGTGGACAGCTTCAGGGACCTGGCCAGCAGCGCCGGGGACCTCACGAAGCGCCTTGAGGTCCGCCAAGGCGACGAAGCGGGCGACCTCGCCTCCTGGTTCAACCTTTTCATCGCCAAGCTGCGCGGCATCCTCGTGGAGATCACGGGCCTCATCGACAAGAACCACCGGCTGGGCGACCACCTCTCGACGGCGTCGCGGGTGGCCGCCGAGTCCACCGCCGAGATGGCCGTGGAGATCGGGGACATGCGCGAGCGCATCATCGGCCTCGACGCGGACATAGCGGGGGCCTCGGCCTACATCGAGGAGATCATGGCGAGCATCGGGAACCTCGCGGGCCAGGTGGACCACCAGTTCAGCGCGATCGAGAGGTCAAGCGCTTCGATCGAGGAGATCATGGCATCGGTGGGGAACGTGGCCCGCATCGCGGAGGTGCGCACAGCGTCGATCGAAGCCCTCGTGGAGCTCATACGGGGCGGCGGGGAGAAGGTGCAGACGGCCAATTCCATCATCGCCGACATCGCCCGGAGCGCCGACGCCATGATGGACATGGTCGGCATCATCGACAACATCTCCAACCAGACCAACCTCCTCGCGATGAACGCCTCCATCGAGGCGGCGCACGCCGGCAACGCCGGCAAGGGCTTCGCGGTGGTGGCGGACGAGATCCGGAAGCTCGCGGAGGACACGGGATCCAACGCGGCCCTCATCGCCAAGAACCTCACAACTACGACCACGGGCATCAGGCTCGCGACCAAGGCAGGCAACGAGAGCGAGGAGGCGCTCGGCAGGATCAATGTCGAGGTGGGCGAGTTCGCCAAAGCCCTCCAGGAGGTCTCGATATCGATGAACGAGCTCTCCCAAGCCTCGGGCGAGATCCTATCCTCCATCAACACACTCGTCCAGACGAGCGAGACCGTGCGCGGAGCCTCGAGCGAGATGAAGGAAGGGACCGGCGAGATCCTCCGCTCCATCCACAATATCAAGGAAGTGTCCAGGGAGACCCTCGAGGACATCGGCGGCATCACCGCCCTGGCCACGACCTTGGGCAGCGTATCCCTCAAGGTCGCCGCCTTCGGCAACCAGAACCTCTTCAACAACTCGATGCTCCGGGGGGAGGTCGGGAAGTTCTCCATCGGCTACGCCCAGGACGAGACGGCGAACGCCAGGATCGATTTCGGCATCGACTGGTCCGACATGCTCTCGGTGGGCGTCACCGCGATGGACGACCAGCACAAGGAGCTCTTCAAGCGCATCAATGCCCTCCTTGAAGGCATGCTCGGGGACAGCAAGGGAGGCGACATAGACGGACTCGTGAATTTCATCAACGACTACGTGGTCTTCCACTTCGCGGACGAGGAGAGGCTCATGCGGGAAAAACGCTACCCGAAGCTCGAGGCGCACATCGCCCTGCACCGGGCCTTCACGGCCGAGTTCGCAAGCCTCGCCCGGCGAATGAAGGAGGATGGCCTCTCGGCCTCCCTCCTCATCCTCCTCCAGGACAAGGTCGTCAACTGGCTCATCGAGCATATCGGGAAGGTGGACCGCCAATACGGGAATTTCATCGCGGCCGCGGATCAGGCCAAGCGGTAGATGTCCACCGCCCAAGCCTTGCCGCGGACCGGCACGCCCGGGAGCCCCTCGAAGTCCAGGCCCCGCCTTCCTTCGCCAAAGGGCTCCCAGGTCGTGCCCGACACGAGGAGGAAGGAGCCGTAGTCCTTGTTGAGGCCCTCGATGCGCGAGGCGGGGTTGACAATGTCGCCGATCGCCGCGCGCTGGAGCTTCTTCGATGAGCCCACGTTGCCTGCCATCACCTCGCCTGAGTGCATGCCGATGCCAATCCTGACCGCGGCCTTGCCGGACAGGGAACGTTCGCGCTTCATCCCGACGAGGGCCTCCCCCATGTCGAGGGCGGCGCCTTCCCCATGTCGAGGGCGGCGCCTCCCCCATGTCGAGGGCGGCGCCGAGGGCATCCTCACCCCGAAGGCCCTGAAATGGGGCACCGACCTGTCGCCGCGATGGCGTGGGTATTCCATTTGCCTATAGACTGCGAGAGGGGGCACTGGAGGTCCAGGACATTCGGTCCGGCTCCCTATCCGATGGTTCCGCAGGCTGGGCTTCCGTGCTATATTTGCGTCAATCGAAGGGTGGGACATGACCAATTCCAGAATCCTGGCGCTGTACACGCGGCTCGTGGACAGCCTCAGCTTTTCCAGCGAGCTCTACAAGCTCCGTCGTGACCTCAATTCCCGCATCGACCAGCCGGAGTCGATCGAGGAGGAGCCACGCTCCCATCCCCTGGGCGTGGCGCGCTGGTTCAAGAAGCGACGGATCTCCATCGCCGAGGCCTATATCATGGTCATCAAGGACCTGGATTCCAGGCATGCCAAATCGCGCCTCCGCGCCCTGCGCATGATGGTGGACGCGTCCTTCCACACCCAGGCCCTTGACATGCCCCTCAACACGGCGCGCGTGCAGATGGCCCTCATCAAGGAAGCCGTGAAAAGCCGGGACGACCGGCGGCGCCAGCTCGAGCTCCTCCAGGACTTCTCCGCCTCCACCTATGGCCAGGTCCAGACCATCCGCCGCCTCCTTGACCGGCTCAACCTCGTGGAGCTTCCCGAGGCAGGGGCCAAGCTCAAGGAGCTCGGCGCGGGCGTGGACAACCATGTCCATGACACGGCCACCACGGGAAGGAAGAACCCGACCCAGCTCCTCATCGACGCCTTCATAAAGGGGATCTCGGAGCTCACGATAGCCTACAACGGCTCCGCGGCCATCGAGATGATGGAGGAAGCCGTCGAGGCTGGCCGCATCGTCGGCATCAAGGTCAATGTCGGCATCGAGGTCGGCCTCGATTTCGAGGGCGAGCGGTTCCACTTCATGGCCCTCGTCCCGGAGATGCGCCGGGGCGACGACGTGGGCAGGTTCTTCCGCAACAACCGCCGCAACCTCAAGCCCCTCTTCTCGGGGCTCGAGGAGGACCAGGACGGCCGGATCGAATCCATCCGCCACCTCATAACGCACTTCAACGAGACGGCCCTCCTGGAGCTCAACGAGGGCTTCCCCGGCAAGCGGATGTACCGGATCCCCCGGCTCAGGATGAAGGACCTTGCGGCCTGGGTTCCCCTCTCCAGCGCAAGCCGCGCGCACCTGGGCGAATTCCTCTGGCGCTCCTACAAGCCCGTGCTGGAAAACCGCGTGCTCTACCTCAAGGCCCTTCGCGGCAAGGCGCGGCGCGACCGCCGCAACAACCTCATCTCGGCCTGGGACCTCACCATCATCGATTCCCGCTACCAGAAGACCAGGGAGGAGTTCCGGACAGCCAATCCGGACGCCCTGAAGCGGCGGTGGTTCCCCGATCCCGCCGAAGCCGACCACGCGTCGGCCTTCGACGACCTGGCCAAGCTCCGGAGGACGCTCGGGCTCGCGGGTTGCTCCCTCAAGCTCATCCAGCCCCTCGAGCACGGCTATTCACGCGCCGTGCGCCTCCTCGAGGCGGGCGAAGGCCTGATCGACCAGGTGGAGATCTACAACATCCGCGATTCGGTGCGCCGGGAAGGCGACGAGATCATCCGCTTCTGCCGCTTCGTCAACGAGCACAACCGGCGGGCAGCGGGCACGGGCCGGGCTCCCTTCGTCCCCGTGTGCGGCAGCGACGCGACGGGGCGCAGCCCGGAGATCCCCGGCATGGGCTTCATCCGCGCCGATGCCCTCAAGGGAAAGTACCGGGCGCGTTATGCGAAACGGCACATCGCCCTACCGGGCGTCGTGTCCCGCCTGGTGATCGCCGGCGGGGAGACCGTCAACCTCGACGAAAGTGGACGGCAAGCGGAGATCCTGTGCATGGGCAAGGTCTCCGAAGGCTACGAGAACCGGCTGGGAGACGAGGAGGATTCGGGCTCAGCCTCGCAAGTGCCCCTCCCGCGGGCATTGCGCTACCTCAACCCCATCCTCGTGCGCCTCGCGATGGCCACCTTCGGCTGGCTCGTCGCGGATCATTTCATCGGCCCCGCCTACGCCTGCCTCTGGCTGGGCATAACCGGCTTCCGGAATTCCATCGCCGACCTGGTCGCCTTCAAGGGCGCAAGGATCAGCCAATGGAGCACGAAAAGCGTCAACTGGAACAACGTGGCCCAGTCCCTCTTCTGGACGGGGTTCTCGGTCCCCATCATGGCCTTCGTCAAGGCGAGGTTCGACATCCTCTGGCCGCTGGCGGCCACCGGGCTTCTCTACAACGCGGTGAAATTCTTCTTCGTCTCCTTCGTGAACGGCCTCTATATCGCGACCCACAACAAGCTCCGTGGCTTCGACCGGCGCGTCATCCGCGCCAACCTGTTCAGGACCATCATCTCCTGGCCTTTCGCGACCGTATTCGCCCCCGTGGGCAACGCCTTGGGCCTTCCCACGATCGTCCAGTCCAAGATCTGGTCCGACGTGGTGGCAGGCTTCATCGAGGGCTCCAGCAAGTACCTGAAAACCCTGAGGCTCCGGCGCCGCGACGTGGAGGAGATCGTCCCGCGCATCACGGAGGGCAAGAAGGAGGAGAAGGCGATCGCCATACTCGACATCCTCTACATATTCCGCGAGGAACCCCGCACCCGGAACTCGCTGCGGGCCATACTCAAGCCCCAGCCCGAGCTCTTCCACGGCAAGCCCCTCGATGCCAAGGCGGAGATGAGGGCGGTCAGGCTCCTCACCGATCTCCATGCGGTTTTTTGCGACGATGCCCTCGACCGCATCCTCATCGATTACGCGCTATCGCGGCACATGAAGGAGATGGCGGTGGACCTTGTGCGCCTCATCTCGACGACGCTGCCCGAATTCCGCGATTGGCTGGATGCCATCGCCCATCCCCGTCGCCTGCTTCCGCCCCTCAACCAGGTGATCGCCAAGCCCGGGATGCCCGCGCCCGCGGCGGAGGGCCAAGGGGAGCCCCTGGAAGACGGCGAAGGCCTGAAGGAAGTGTCCAGCGCCAAGCCGCGCTGAGCCCAGCTAGCTTTTCTTGCGCGTGGCGCGGGCGACCAGGGCCTCTATCCTCTCCTTGAAGACAAGGCCCAGGAAAAAGAGGAGGAAGGCGATGCCGAAGACCGCGAGGGCGGCTTTCCATGAGCCATTCTGGGATGCGCTTCCCATGAAGGATGAGCCGAGGATGCCAGGAAGGCGGCCGGCCATCGATACCGCGAAAAACAGGGGCAGGGAAAGCCGGGACATGCCGGCCACATAGCAGAGCGCGTCCTTGGGGATGCCCGGTATGAGGAAGAAGAGGAAAAAACCTGCCGCGCCCCGACCGGAGGAAGTGGCCACCTCAAGGCGCGCGACCTTTTCGGCGCCGAAGACGCCCTCCACAAAGGGCCTCCCGAGGATCCTTCCCACATAGAAATTGGCCACGGAACCCAGTGTTATGCCGGAGAGGGAGAGGGCCGTGGCTGTCCAGAACCCGAAGGCATATCCCCCCGCCACCTGTACCACTTCACCCGGCAGGACAAAGAGGACGACCTGGATGGTCTGCAGGCCGACAAAGGCAAGCATGCCCACCAGCCCTTGGGCGAGGATCCAGGAGCGCAGGGCCTCGCGGTCGCGGAAAAAGCCAAGGAATTCCGCCCGGAAAACCCAGACCCCGGCGAGGATCGCAAGGATGAAGAGGGGAAAGCCGACCATGGAAAACCAGGATCTCTTGGCTGTCATCCAGCCACTGTAGTGCCCCGATGGGACGGGGACAAGCCCGCTTCCCAGGTGCCGGACATGCGGTTTGACTTTCACTTGATTTTCGGCTATCATCCTTCACCATGGACAAGGGCCGTCGTACCGATTTTATTGTGGACCAGCGCATCGTGTATCCCAGCCAGGGTGTAGGCAGGATCCTTGAGATCCGGGAGAAGTCCTTCAAGGACTCTTCGGTCCTTTACTACATCATCTACCTCGAGTTCTCTGACATGACAGTCATGGTTCCCGTGGACAAGGCGCTGGAGCTTGGCATCCGGGCCATAGTCCCGAAGGCCGAGGCGGAGAAGGCGCTCGGTTTCATCTCCGAGGAATATGCCCCCATCCCGACGGACTGGAAGCTGCGCTACCAGATGAACCTCGACCTTCTCAAAAAAGGTTCCGTCCTTGACATCGCCTCGGTGGTGCGATCCCTCTACCATCGATCCAAGATCAAGGAGCTTCCCATCCTCGAGCGCAAGCTCTACGATTCGGCCCTAAACCTCCTCCAGGACGAGATATCCTTTTCCCTCGACAAGCCGAAGGACGAGATCGCCGAGCTCATCCGAGCCCGCCTCGAAAGCTGAGCGGCGATGCCCGCGGCTTCCGGAACGGCGGAATTGCGCCTCGTCGCCGTGGTGACGGCCGCCGGGAAGAGCGAGCGCTTCGAAGGCGGCAAGAAAGAGCTGGCTTCCCTTGGCGGAAAAAGCGTCCTTGACCATGCCTTGGCGCCCTTCCTGGAACTGGAAGGGCTTTTTTTTGTCGTCATCACCGCGCCAAGGGGTGGCATCGAGGCGATCCGCTCTGCCTTGTCCCCAACAACCTTCGAGGGACTCAAGGGTCGACTGTCCATCGTGGAAGGCGGCGGCAGCCGGCGCGATTCGGTGCGCCTCGGGCTTGAGCGCGTCGCACAGGCCGTCCCCGACACCTCGGACCTGATCGTGCTGGTCCACGACGGCGCAAGGCCATGGGCAAGCGCCGAACTCTGCCGGCGGGTCTCCTTGGCTGCCGCGCGCTTGGGCGCCGCCATCCCCGTCGTCCCGCTCACGGACACACCCAAGCGCATCGGCCCTTCGGGCGTCGTCCTCGGGCATCCGCCCAGGGCGAGCCTTGCCTCCGCCCAGACCCCGCAGGGCTTCCGCTTCGATCCCCTCCTGGCCGCCCACGTGAAGGCGGCGGAGGAAGGCATGGACTGCACCGACGACGCGGAACTCTGGGCGCGCTATGCAGGGGCGATCTCCTGGGTGGAGGGCGAGGTGGAAAACCGGAAAGTGACCTACAAGGCGGATCTGGGCCCGGCGTCCCAAGGCTTCGACGCGCCGATGCGGGACCCCATGGCCCTCCCCTTCCGCATCGGCTCAGGCTGGGACCTTCACCGGCTTTCCCCAGGGCGGAGACTCATGCTGGGCGGCCTCGAGATCCCCTCGCAGGCCGGGGAAGTGGCCCATTCCGACGGCGATGTCCTCCTGCACGCCATCATCGACGCCTTCCTCGGGGCAGCCGCCCTGGGGGACATAGGCTCCCATTTCCCGCCCACGGACCCACGCTGGAAGGATGCGGACTCGAAGGACCTCGCGCGCAGCGCGGCCGCCCTCGTGGCTGGGGCAGGGTGGGAAGGGGTCAACCTCGACTGCACGGTGATCCTTGAAAAGCCAAGGCTCGGACCCCATCGCGACGCCATCCGCGCCTCGATAGCGCGCATCTTCGGGATGGACCTCGCCGCGGTGTCGGTCAAGGCCAAGACCAAGGAAGGGGTGGATGCGACCGGCGAAGGGCGGGCGATCGAGGCCTACGCGACAGTCCTCATGGCGGGCTTGCCCCGGCCTGATCCGGGTTCGGCCTCGCCACCATGAAGACCCCGAGGGCTATCGCGGCGAGGGCGACCACCTGGACGGGGTCGAAGACCGACTTGAAGACCCAGAAGGAAGCGAGGGCCGGCCAGAGGACCTGGAGGCCGTACATCGCCGGCGAGACGGAGGACATTGCCCCGTCCTTGTAGGCGTACTGTATGAGGAAGAAGGACAGCACTCCCGCGACAATGTAGAGCCCCACGAAGAATATGCGTGAAGACAGGTCGAGGCCTCCTGTCTGGACGGCCTTCATGGGCAGGTTCATGTAGCCGCCGAAAGCCCCCGAGCCCGCGGCCAGGAGGATGGCAAGGACGGCGCTCCGCCTTCGCGTCCTGGCGATCCAGCAGCCTGCGCAGACGACGAGGGGCAGGGCAAAGAAGCCAAGGAGCCAAGGCCGGTCGAGGACCTCCTCGGGGCTGCCACCGCGCACCGACGCGGCGGCCAAGGCCGCAAGGAGGAACATCGACCAGAGGACCTGGCGGCGGCTCATGCGCTCCCTGAGGATGAAGATGGCCATGATGGCGGTGAAGGCCACGTTCGAGCCGACGAAGGCGTTGACGACATTGATCGGCAGCCCCATGAGGGCGAAGAAGCGGGGTATGGGCGCGATGTTCATCAGGACGAAACCCAGGATCCAGCCGACAAGGTCAGCGCGGTATGCGGCGCCCTTCCTGTCCTTCGCGCCGAAAGCGGCGACATGCTTCTTCTGCAATAGCATGCCGAGGGATAGGACGAGGTTGCTCGCGAGGGCGAGGATAACGGCCCAGAAAACACTCATTGTGGCTGCCTTTTCATTGCCGTCGGGAAGTGCGTCGGATCGAATCGAAAAGAGGCGCAAAGGAAGAAAGGGCCCGGTAGAAGACAGCCGGGCATCCCAGCGGGCTTTCCACCGTCACGAGGCCTCCCTTGAAAAGCCGGGAACTCCACAGGTGGACCCATTCATCGCGGGGGAGATAGACCTCGGTGACCGATTTGCCCGCTTCCACGGTCGGCGCTACAAGGAGATCGCGGCCGTAGAGGTACTGGTAGTCCCGCGTATGGAGCTCGATGTCGTCGCCATACTGTACCCACGGATGGCGGAGCGCCGGAAGCCCCTCATGGAGGTATTCCTCCGCCACTGCGGCGTGGTAGGGCTTGAGGGCGGCAAAGATCTCCGTCATGCGGGCAAGGGCGTCAAGGCTCGCCGTTTCGAGCGGTGAAGGCGCCAGCGCGCCGCCTTCGGGCCTCCGGTTTTCGTGGAAGCGGAAAATGGGTGAAAAGGCGGCGATCTCCATCCAGCGCTCCAGGCACTCGCGCTGCCTCCGGCCATGATGCGGAAGCCGGGAGCCACCGACTTCGGTATGCCAGGAACCGATGCCGCACAGGCCCAGCGACAGCGCCGCGGGGATGACGCTCGGCAGGCCTTCCTCACGGTCAAAGCTCTCGATCCTGCCGCCGGACCATGCCGAGGGCAGGATGGAAGCCAGGCCGATCCAGCCCGAGCGCATCGCGAAGAGTCCGTCTGCCCTGTGGCCCGCAGCGGCGAGCGCCGACGCGCAGACCTCCGCAAAGAGGCGCGTCCAGCGATTGTGGCATAGACGGGCGTCCTCCCTCGAGGCAAGGACAGCATCGGCGGGAAGGCGGCCGCCTGAATCGGCCATCCAGCCGCAGGCGCCTGTGCGCGCCAGGTCCTTCACCATGATCTGGCTAAGCCAGGCTGCGGCTTTTGGGCCGGTGAGGTCCACGACCGCGACATGCCCTCCCGACCACGGCAGAAGGCAGGCTCCGCCCTCCTGGTTTTTCACGAGGAAATCCCGGGCCTTCGCCTCGGCGAACAGCGCTCCGGCAGGGTCCAGCCAAGGATCGGCATACCCGATGAAGCGGATGCCGCGCGCACGCCAGCGCTCCGTCTCGACCCTGAGCCCCTCGGTGAACGAGTCGCCCTCCGGGCTATCCCACAGCGGACGTCGCATCGATGCGGTCTTGCCCTTGACAAGCATGCCCTGGCCCAGGACCGCGCCGATCTTCACACCCGCGGCAAGGGCGGACTCCACGCGGTCCTTGAGCCCGGCGGCGCTTCCGCCCAGCTCGACACCGTACCATGCCCCGTCATGGCACCAAGGAGGCAAGGGCGGTTGTCTTCCAAGGATGGACACGATGTCGGCCGCCACTGCGGCGGCATCGCCTCGCCTGCCCATGACGATTTCCTTCGGCACTTCCCATGCCTCGATGGTGGAAGTGCCACGGCGCGTGAAGTCGAGGACCGTAAAGGCGGTGGTGCGGGCCGCGCACCAATAATGCCGGGAGGAGACAAAAACGGGGAGGGGGAAGGAGAGCCCGTGGGCGCTTCGCGCGGATGCGCCGAACTCGGCCGCGAGCTTTCCCGAGATCCCTTCCCTCAAGGCCCCTGTCTCCTCCACCCACAGCGGTATGCGGCGCCCCTTGAGGTCGAGCCGGGAGCGCCGTTCGCCCGCGCCATAGATGAACTCGTCGGGATAGGCCTGGAAATTCAACCGGAACAAGTTGATCGAAGGGTCGTAGCGGGAGAAGCTCAGGCGAAGGAGCTCGTTCTCCCGGCAGAAGCTCATCCGGATCTGGCCGGCGAAGTCGATCGTCGTGCGCTCCTCGCTGTTTTCCACGACGGAGAAATCCCGCAATGGAAGCCAGGAGCTTCGCTTCCGTCGGGCGCAGAGGCTCCCGCGCACACGCTTGAGGGACTGCTCTGCCTTCCCGATCTCGATGCACGGCGAGCGGCGGGAATGCACCAGGCTTCGTTCCCCGTTGACGAAGATCACGAAGCCATCACGTGCGGCTTCGATGCTGATCACGAGGGTCCTCCCTCGAAAAGCGCGAGGCGCGCCTTCGCTCTCAGGATTGGGTCGCCGCCTCGAAAATTGCCAGGAGGTCGGGTTTCTTGAACAGGTTCACGTATTTCCGGGCGGAAAAGCCAAGCTTGTCCACCATGTCGGCGTCGGCCCCTTTTTCAAGGAGGCGCCTGGCGATCACGGCGTCACTCCTCCCGACAGCTATGACCAAGGCAGTCTGGCCATCCTTGCTTTGGAGGTTCGGGACGGCGCCGTAGTCCAGGAAGAGGTCGACGAGCTCCGGTGAGCCGGCCAGGCTTGCGTCCATCAGGGCGGAATAGCCCCGGTCCTCGCTCTGCAAATCGAGGGATGCGCCCCATGAGAGCAGGAGCTCGGCCATGCCGAGGTGCCGGTTCCTGGCCGCAAGGCAAAGCAGGGGCACTCCGTGCCGGTCCCGGGAATTCGCGTTGAAGCCGGCCTTGAGGAAAAGCTCGACCGATAGGGCATCCCCTTCGGCGACGCATTGGGCAAGGGCTTCGGCATGGAAGGATATCCCGCGCTCCAGAAGGGAGGACCGCGCGACCCGCTTGCCTTCCTCGACCTCCCACTCGGCCTTTTCGATGCGGTAAAACTCCGTGAGTTCCAGTTCGGTATCGAGAAGGGGGACGCGGGAGAGGTAGGCCGGGGGCACCCAGTCAGGGTCGAGGCGGCAGAGGGCCAACGGGGCGTTCTTGCCGAGGGAAAAGCCCGAAACGAAGACAAACCACGGCTCTTCCACGATATGGGGCGTGCAGACAAGGAGGATATGGGAGGCTTTCCCGATTCGGACGGCCAAGCCCTGGGGCGCCACCTGGTCCCAGGCTTTGCGGATCTTGAGGCCAAAGGCGGGTATGCCCAAATCCTGCATAGTCCGGAGGATGGAGAGAAGCTCCGCATCCTTGTCCGGAGGAGCCAGCACGGCAATGTTCATGCAACCTCATTCCGATGGCCAACGGGAGGAAATCGAGGCACGACAGCCCTTAATTCCTTGCGCGGCCTGAAGACTCCCTTCAATGTTCGGCAAGGCCACGGACAAGGTTGATCTCGCCTTGATATTTCCGCGCATTTCTGTCAACAAAGATTGACATCTTTAGAGCTATTAGATATAATATTGATATACAGCATTGTTTTGCATACCATCGGGAACTGCGGTCCCCTCCCCTTTCCCGATGATTGATTCGTTTAGGCCCCCGGTCTAGCCTCCTTGACCGAGGGCCTTTTTTTGTCCATCAGGGCATCCCCGAAGCATTTCGTGCAAGCTGGGCATAAATTCCAGCCCAATTGTCCCGGGTCACGACCAGCCTTGGCGTCTCGTAGTTGGCTTTGCGGATGGACGACGCATAGATGAAGCCGGGCAGCACGGCTATGCCATAGGCATAGCCTGCCCGTGACAGCTCGGCGATGGTGACCGGGGAATATGCGCCATAGGGATAGGCGTACAGGACAACAGGGAAGGAGACAATCGACTCGACCCGGCTTTTCGCCTTGTATATCTCCTTGTGGAATTCCGCAGGCTCGCTTTTATACAGGCTGTCCGTCACAAAGAGGTGGTGATAGCCATGCGCGGCGATCAAGCAGCCCTCGGCCGCGAGGGATCGCAGGGCTGCTTCGTCCATCGCATACGGCACATTGCCGATGATGGCGGGATATATGAAAAGCGCGGGCCTGATGCCCCGCGGCAGGAACACCGTCCGCACCGCCTGCGGCACCGTCCGGTGACCGTCGTCGATCGTGGCCACCACATTGAGCCTTCCCGCGAAACGCCCTGAGAGCGCATCCGCGAGGTCGACGAAACCGTAGCCGAGGGCTTTCAGCGCATCGAGCTGGGCCGCGAGCTCGGGAAGGGAGAAATCCGTGGGGAGGCTGGGATCGCCAAGGAAGGAATGCCAGCACAGGAGCACTGCCCGATCCCTGAAGTCCTCGACCGGAGGAAGGGGGCTTGGCAGGACCGGAGCCGCCGTGAGCGCAAGCGAATCGGTCCACTCCGCGGGGGGGACCTGGCTTCCAGGCGGCTGCAGGGCGGTGAGGGTGGCGGCGGCGGCCAGGCAGGCCACGGCGATGGCAAGGATTTTCGAAGGCATGGCCATTCTGTTTAGCAGAAGGGCCGCGCCAAGGACAAGGCCCTTGGCGTGCCTCCTCCCTCCCCTTTGCCGACCTGCCTGCAGGCCAGAGTGCGCCTTCCCTGGGATCCGGCCGGTCGCCCCTCCCCGTCCACCTCCTTCAGGGGAAAGGGCATGAAAAAGCCCGGGCAGCTGCCCGGGCCATCCATGGGCCAGGGGCTCCTAGACGAGGTCGACCAGGGCGTCTCCGGTGTTGACCGCGGCGCCGGAAGCCACGCGCAGGCTTGCTACCGTGCCATTGTGGGGAGCCACGATCTCGTTTTCCATTTTCATGGCCTCGAGGAGGAGGAGAACGTCGCCGCGCACGACAGCCTGCCCGGCCGCTACCCTGAAGGACAGCACGGTGCCGGGCATGGGGGCCTTGATGGTGAGGGCGCCGGCCACCGCAGCCCCTACGCTTCCGGCGGGGGCCGCAGGCGCGGCTTGGGCCGAGGGCGCGCCGGGCGCCGCGGCGATGGTCACGGGATTGGGGGCGGGAACGGGGGCGGCGCCCGCGGCGGCCATTTCCTCGACAGCGACATCATAGCTCTGGCCATTCACCGAAATGCGATATCTCTTCATGATTTCCTCCTATCTAACGTTCGGCCGCGGCGCAAGGCGGTCGACGTGACCCCAGATGGGGGTATTGAAGCTGCCCGAGCCTTCGACCCGGTTGACGCCCACCACGCGGAACTCATTGCTCCCGAGGCCGCTCGCGGCTGCCACCGCGGCGGCGATGATGGCGATGAGTTCGGGGGCCAGGCCGACGGCCTCCTCCTCCTCCGGTTCATCGAGGCTGATGCCCGCCTTGGCAAGGCGGCGCCGGAGCCTGGCCGTCATCGGGACGAGCCAGAGGACGGCGACAAAGGCGACGCCCGCGAGGACGACCCCCAGAATTCCAATAATTGGTTCGTTCATGCCGCCCGCCTCATACCGGGATGTTGCCGTGCTTGCGCACCGGGCCCTGCACCCGCTTGCCCAGGAGCATGGCGAGGGCTCCCACGAGCCTTGTACGCGTGTCCGCGGGGTCGATCACGTCGTCCACGTAGCCGCGGATGGCGGCCTTGTAGGGATTGGCGAAGTTCTCTTTGTACTCCGCGATCTTCTCCTTGCGGGTGGCGAGGGGGTCCGTGGACTCCTCGATCTCCTTCTTGAAGATGATGTTCGCGGCGCCGTCGGGGCCCATGACCGCGATCTCGGCCGAGGGCCAGGCGAAGACCTGGTCGGCTCCCAGGTGGCGGGAGCACATGGCGATATAGGCGCCGCCGTAGGCCTTGCGCATGATGACCGTGATCTTGGGCACCGTGGCTTCGGAGTAGGCGTAGAGGAGCTTCGCTCCATGGCGGATGACGCCTCCGTGCTCCTGGCCGACGCCGGGGAGGTAGCCGGCCGTGTCGGTGAGGGTCACGAGGGGGATGTTGAAGGCATCGCAGAAGCGGATGAAGCGCGAGGCCTTGTCCGAGGCGTTGATGTCCAGGACCCCGGCCATGATCTTGGGCTGGTTGGCCACGATGCCGACGGAGCGGCCGCCGAGGCGCGCGAAACAGGTCACGATGTTCATCGCGTAGAGGGGCTGGACCTCGAGGAAGTCGCCCGCGTCGAAGACGCGCTTGATGACCTCACGGACGTCGTAGGGCTTGTTGGCGCTGTCGGGGATCACGTTCTTGAGCTCTTCGTCGCGGCGGGTCGGCGCGTCCTTGGTGGCCGCCAGCGGCGGGTCCTCGACATTGTTCTGGGGGAGGAAGGAGAGGAGCTTCTTGATGCCGGCTATAGTGGAGGCCTCGTCGGGGTAGGTGAAGTGGGCCACGCCGCTCGTCGCCGCATGGACAAGGGCGCCGCCCAGGTCCTCGCCGGAGACGTCCTCGCCGGTGACGGCCTTGATGACCTGGGGACCGGTTATGAACATGTTGGCCGTCTTCTCGACCATGAAGACAAAATCAGTGAGGGCGGGCGAGTAGACGGCGCCGCCGGCGCAAGGCCCCATGATGACGGAGATCTGCGGCACGACGCCGGAGGAGGCCACGTTGCGGTAGAAGATGTCGCCGTAGCCGCAAAGGGCATCGACGCCTTCCTGGATGCGGGCTCCGCCTGAATCGTTGATGCCGATCACGGGGGCTCCGACCTTCACGGCCATGTCCATGGCCTTGCAGATCTTCTTCGCGTGGGCTTCCCCGAGGGATCCGCCGATGACGGTGAAATCCTGCGCGAAGACATAGACGAGGCGGCCGTTCACGGTGCCATAGCCCGTCACGACACCTTCGCCGGGAGCCTTGATCTCCACCATGCCGAGGTCGGTGCAACGATGCTCGACGAAGGTATCGAGCTCCGTGAAGCTTGAGGGATCGAGGAGGGCCTCGATGCGCTCACGGGCCGTCATCTTGCCTTTTTCGTGCTGGGCGGCCACGCGCTTCGCGCCTCCGCCGTCCACAACTTTTTTCCGTCTCGCTTCGAGGCCTTTTATCTTCTCATCCATGTTCAAGCCTTCCTTACGAATTTCATTCCGGTGCTGGCATTATGCCTTGCGTTCGCAAAGCTCGACAAGGACCCCGTTGGTGGCCTTGGGGTGGAGGAAGGCGATGCGGGCGCCGCCGGCGCCGCTGCGCGGCTTCTCGTCGATGAGGCGCACGCCCTTGGCCTTGAGCTCGGCCAAGGCCTCCTCGAGGTTCTCCACGCGGAAAGCCACGTGCTGCACACCCTGCCCCTTGGCCGCTATGTACTTGCCTATGGGGCCATCGGGGTCGGTCGACTCGAGGAGCTCTATCTCGCTGTCCCCCGAGGGAAGGAAGGCGGTACGCACCTTCTGCTCCTCCACGGTCTCGGTGCCGTGGAGCTTGAGCCCGAGCAGGCCCTCGAAGACGGCAAGGGCCTCATCCATCCTCTCCACGGCTATGCCGATATGGTCGATCTTCAGGACTTTCACGCTTTTCCCCCTTGTATGAGCAGGCCGATGAGCTCCGTGGAGGCGGTCCATGCGTCCACTTCCCCGGCCGCCACGGCTTTCGCGAGGGCGATGGCCCTTTGGCCGCCCTCCCCTTCGTTCAATGCGGCATCCAGCCTTTCCTCGACGAGGGAGCGCAGCTCCGTCCTCGCGCCCTCCAGCCGCCTGGCCTCGAGGCTGCCCGAGGCCTGCGCGGCGCGTCGATGCGCCGCGACGGCTTCGACCAGGGCCTCGACACCTTCGCCCGTGCCCGCGTTGGTCTTGAGGACGGGCGGCATGAGCCTGGCGTCGGCCTCTGCCGCCACGGCGCGGGCGGCCGCCCACGCCGCATGCTCCTGGTCGGCGGAGAGGGGCGCAATCCTCCCTCCGAGCGTGTCGACGGCGGCGCGCACGGGCAGGGAGCCGCGCCGCAAGGCGGCCGCCGTCTCCAGCATGGAGCGGATCTCGCGGACCACGCGGTCCGCGCCGTCGCGGTCCGCCTTGTTCACGACGAAGACGTCCCCGATCTCCATGATCCCGGCCTTGATGACCTGGATGTCGTCGCCCAGGCCGGGCACGGCCACGAGGACCACGGTGTCTGCCACGCGGACCACGTCCACCTCGGACTGGCCCACGCCGACCGTCTCAATTATGACAAAATCGTAGCCCGCGGCGTCCAGGGCGCGGGCCGCCGAGTGGGTGGCGCGGGAGATGCCGCCCAAATGGCCTCGGGAGGCGAGGCTGCGGATGAAGACGCCGGGGTCGGTCGCGTGGTCCTGCATGCGCAGGCGGTCGCCAAGGATGGCTCCCCCGGTGAAGGGGCTCGAGGGATCGACGGCTAGGATGCCCACGCGCGCCCCCCGCTTGCGCAAGGCGGCTATCATCTTGTCGGTGAGGGTGGACTTCCCCGAGCCCGGAGGCCCGGTAATGCCGATGACCTGGGCGCGCCGCGGACGGGCAGCCAGGATCCTCATCACGAGGTTGGCCTGGCTCTCGCCGTTCTCGAGTCCGGTGATGAGCCGGGCGAGGGCCCGGACCTCCCCGGCCACGACCCGCGCGGCCCTGCTGTCAGCTTCCATGCCCGGGCCTTGGATCAGCTTCGCTTCAGGTTTGCCCTGATGAATTCTATCGTGGCCTTGGTGGGCGTCCCAGGGCCGAAGACCGCGGCAATGCCCTTGCCCTTGAGGAAGGGTATGTCGTCCTCGGGAATGACGCCACCGCCGAGGACAAGGACGTCATCGACACCCTTGTCCGCAAGCAGCTCCGTCACCCGGGGAAAGAGGTGGTTGTGGGCGCCGGAGAGGATGCTCATCGCGATTACGTCGGCATCCTCCTGGATGGCCGCGTCCACGATCTGCTCGGGCGTCTGGCGGAGGCCCGTGTAGATGACCTCCATTCCGTCGTCCCTCAGCGCCCGCGCTATCACCTTCGCGCCTCGGTCGTGGCCGTCAAGGCCCGGCTTCGCGACAAGTACCCGTATCTTCTTTTCCATTGTTTCCTCCGTTAAAACATCGCGCTCGGGCGGTATTCGCCGAAGACGCCGCGGAGGACGTCACAGATCTCCCCGAGGGTCGCGTAGTGGCGCACGGCTTCGATGATGGGCGGCATCAGGTTGGCATCTCCCTTCGCGGCAAGGTCCAGGGCGACAAGGGATGCCTTGACGGCCGCGTTGTCGCGCCGCTCCTTCAGGGCATGGAGCTTTGCGACCTGCCGCTCGCCGACGGCGGGATCGACGCGGAGGAGGCCTTTGGGAGGGCCTTCCTTCACCTGGAACTTGTTGAGCCCCACGACCACGCGGTCACCGGACTCGATGGCCATCTGGTAGGCGTAGGCCGAATCCTGGATTTCCTGCTGCACGTAGCCCTGCTCGATGGCGCGCACCGCGCCGCCTAGGCCATCGATGCGCTTGAGATAGGTCCAGGCCTCGTCCTCGATCCGGTTCGTGAGGCTCTCGACGTAGTAGGAGCCCGCGAGGGGATCCACGGTCTCGGCAGCGCCGGACTCGTTGGCGATGATCTGCTGGGTGCGCAACGCGATGCGGACCGACTCCTCCGTGGGGAGGGCGAGGGCCTCGTCGCGGCTGTTCGTGTGCAGGGACTGGGTCCCGCCAAGGACCGCCGCAAGGGCCTGGATGGCCACCCTGACCACGTTGTTGTCGGGTTGCTGGGCAGTGAGGGTCGAGCCGCCCGTCTGGGTGTGGAAGCGGAGCATGAGGCTCTTCGGGTTCTTGGCGCCGAACCGCTCCTTCATGATCTTGGCCCAGACGCGGCGCGCCGCGCGGTACTTTGCGACCTCCTCGAAGAGGTCGTTGTGCGCGTTGAAGAAGAAGGAGAGGCGCGGGCCGAAGTCGTCCACGTCGAGGCCGGCCTTGATCGCCGCTTCGACATAGGCCACTCCGTCCGCGAGGGTGAAGGCCACCTCCTGGCTGGCCGTGGAGCCGGCCTCGCGGATGTGGTAGCCGGAGATGGAGATCGTGTTCCAGTTCGGCACGTCCTTCGCGCAGTAGGCGAAGATGTCGGTGATGAGCCTCATCGAGGGCTCGGGCGGGAAGATGTAGGTGCCGCGGGCCACGTATTCCTTGAGGATGTCGTTCTGGATGGTCCCGTTGAGCTTGTCGGCGCCCACGCCCTGCTTCTCCGCCACCGCGACATACATCGCGAGGAGGACGGCTGCGGGCGCGTTGATCGTCATGCTCGTGGAAACCTTGTCCATCGGGATGCCGTCGAAAAGGATCTCCATGTCGGCCAGGGAGTCGATGGCCACGCCGACCTTGCCGACCTCCCCCTGCGAGAGCGGGTGGTCGGAGTCGTAGCCGATCTGGGTGGGGAGGTCGAAGGCCACGGAGAGGCCCGTCGTCCCCTGCTCAAGGAGGAACTTGTACCGCTTGTTGGATTCCTCGGCGGTGGAGAAGCCCGCGTACTGGCGCATGGTCCAGAAGCGTCCACGGAACATCGTGTTCTGCACGCCGCGGGTGTAGGGATACTCGCCGGGATAGCCGATGCTCTCCTCGTAGCCCGCGCCGCCAAAGGCGGCGGGCCCGAGGTCGAGGGGGGTGTAGAGCCGGGCCACGGGGGCGCCGGAGCCCGTCACGAAATCCTTGCGCCGCTCCGGGAACCTGGCGGTGGACTTGTCGACGCAGGCGTTCCAGGGCCCAAGGCCCGGCAGCGAATCAGGTCTCTTTCCAGTGTCGCTCATCGCGTACTCCTTAGCAGGATTCGGGTGGTGTCTCGCCCTTGGCCAAGGCGATTCCGGCGCGAAGCGCCTTCACGTTGAGGTCCTCGGTGCCCTTGGGCACGCGGGCGAGGACAGCCCTTTCCAGGATGGCGTCGCTCACGATGCCCGACAGCCCGCCCAGGACGCCGAGCGCCACGATGTTGGCCACGACCTTCTTTCCAAGGTCCACGGCCGCCGTCTTGAGGATCGGCAGGGTGACGGTCTTCGCCGCGATGGCCGGGTCGAGGGGCACCGAGGAATCCACGATTATGGTCCCCTTCCCCATCAGCCTCCCGTAGGTCCTGTAGGCCTCGGAGGTCAGGGCGAGGAGGAAGTCAGGGTCGGTGGCCTTGGGGTAATCGATGTCATCGTCGGAGATGACGACCTCCGCCTTGCTCGAGCCGCCCCGCGCCTCGGGGCCGTAGCTCTGGGTCTGGACCGCGTTCTTGCCCTCGAGGATGGCGGCCTCGGCGAGGACTATGCCCGCGAGGAGGAGGCCCTGCCCTCCCGATCCGCTCAGTCTGAATTCGACGCGCATTCCCAAAGCCCTCCCTTGACGTTTTCGAAGCTGCGCTGGACCCGCGCTATGAGCTCGCCGTATTCGGCGGAGTATTCCGGGGCCGGTCCGTTGTGGAGCTCGCCGATGAGGAACTTGCCCTCGAGCTTCTCCTTCGGCATGACCGCGGCCGCCTTCACGTTGACGGCCTGGTCCTTGATCCAGTTGAGGAGCTGGACGGCGTCGCCCAGCTTGTTCTTCCGCCCGAGGTAGGTCGGGCACTGGGTCACCGCCTCGACGACGGAGAAGCCGTCGTTCTGCAGGGCCTTCTCGATGAGGTCGATGAGGAGGGGCACGTGGTAGGAGGTCGAACGGCCGACGTAGGTGGCGCCGGCCGCCTTGGCCAGCTCGCAGAGGTCGAAGCTGCGCTCCACGTTGCCGTAGGGAGCCGTGGTGCCCAGCATGCCCTTGGGCGTCATGGGGGAGAACTGTCCGCTCGTCATCCCGTAGGTCTCGTTGTTCATCACGATCGTCGTGATGCCGATGTTGCGCCTGGCCGCGTGGATGAAGTGGTTGCCGCCGATCGCGGTGCAGTCCCCGTCGCCCGTCATCACGATGACCTTGAGGTCGGGGCGGGCCATCTTGATTCCGGTCGCGAAGGCCAGGGCCCTGCCATGGGCGGTGTGCAGGGTGTCGAAGTCGAGGTAGCCGACGGCCCGTGACGAGCAGCCGATACCCGACACGACGCAGACCTTGTTCTTGTCGAGGCCCAGCCTGTCGATGGCGCGCACGAGGGCGCCGGTGACCGTGCCATGGCCGCAGCCAGGGCACCAGATATGGGGCAGGCGATCCTGCCGGAAATAGCTGAGGAATTCCGACATGTTACTTAGCTCCCTCGCCAGCCTTCGCTGAGCCTTGGCCGGTGCCGCCATTGTCCGCTTCGCCCATGATGGCCGCGTAGACCTCTTCCGGCCTGAAGAGTTCGCCGTTGACCTTGCCGAGCTTCACGACCTTCGAGCTGCAGCCCGCGATGCGCTCCACTTCGAGGGCCAGCTGCCCCAGGTTCATCTCCGGCACTACGATGGTCTTCGCATGGAGGGCGACCTCCCGCAAGGCCTTGGCGGGAAAGGGCCAGATGGTCTTGGGCCTGAAAAGCCCGGCCTTGACGCCTTCCTTGCGGGCGCGCCGCACTGCGGAGAGGGCCGACATCGCGGAGGAGCCGAAGGCCACGACGGCGATTTCGCAGTCCTCGAGGCCTTCGCCCGAGAACTCGCAGATGTCGTCGACGTTGTTCTCGATCTTGGCGTCGAGGCGGCGGATCAGCTTGTCCGCGACGTCGGACTTGCCGGAAGGCGCGCCCGTCTCGTCGTGGAAGAGGCCGGTCACGTGCCAGCGGTAACCGGCCCCGAAGGGGGCCATGAGGGGCACGCCGCCGTCCGGGTCCGCGGCATAGGGCTTGTAGCCCGCAGGGCTCCTCGGGGCCGCACGGTTGAACGGCCTGATGTCGCGGGGATCGGGCAGCTCGACCTTCTCCCGCATGTGGCCGATGACCTCGTCCGTGAGGACGATGACGGGGACCCGGTACTTCTCGGCGAGGTCGAATGCGCGCAAGGTCAGCTCGAAGCACTCGCGGACATTGCCGGGCGCAAGGACGATGATCGAATGGTCGCCATGGGTTCCCCAGCGCGCCTGCATCACGTCGGCCTGGGCCGGACTCGTGGGCATGCCCGTGGAAGGGCCCATGCGCTGCACGTTGACGATGACTATCGGCACCTCGCACAGCGAAGCGTAGCCCAGGCATTCCTGCATGAGGGAAAAGCCGGGACCGCTGGTCGCCGTCATGGCCTTCTTGCCCGTGAGGGAAGCTCCGATGATGGCGGCGATCGAACCGATCTCGTCCTCCATCTGCACGAAGCAGCCGCCCATTTTGGGCAGTTCCTCGGCGCAGAGCTCGGCGATCTCAGTGGACGGCGTGATGGGGTAGCCGGCGTAGAAGCGCAGGCCAGCGGCCAAGGCGCCTGCCGTGCAAGCCTCGTTGCCCTGCATGAGCTTGACGGTCTTAGGCATGGTGGGCCTCCGGGGGCAGGGCGAAGTCGACGTGTTCCGCCTCGTGCTTCCTCTCGCCGCTCGCCTCGTGGATCTCGATGGCGAAATCAGGGCAGCGGAGCTCGCAGGCATGGCAGCCGATGCAGTCCTCGGCCCTCGCGGCCACGACCTTGCCGTCCTTGAGCTCAAGGACCTTCTTGGGGCAATAGGCTACGCAGATGCCGCATCCCTTGCACCACTTTTCGCGGATGGTGTGGAAATAAACCTTTTTCTGTTCGCTCATGTCCCTTAAGTCCTCGGTGAGATATGCCGCACTCGTGGGCCTTCAGGCAGGCACCGTCGAGGCTGGCTCGTTCCTAAGCATCCAGATAAGCGCCGCCCCAAAGACCAAGGCTATAGCATAACCGATAAAAGCGAACCGAACAAAAGAAAGAAAGGGCAGGTACCGCGCGGCGGGGGCCGCCGTGACCCATTTCGCGAAACCTTGGCAATCCTGAATGGGAGGCACTTCCGATAGATGGAACAACCAGCTTGCGCTTCCATCTGTCGGAAGTATACACTCGAATAGGGATATGTCAACACCCGGAGGAAAGCGACCACCCAAGCCAGGTTGCCTGGCCTTCCATTCGGGGTCGATGGATATTGGGCACTATCCATGGACTATTCTGCTTCCCCGGACAGGGCTAGTCCCATGAGCGGAGGAAGGGGACAGCGTTGGCCGTTGACAGAGGGTCCAATCATGCTATTATTCCACTGTACGGTTGTGTATTCCATTTTTTCACCTAGCCGTGAGCAAGATTGCCTAAAAGGATTGATATGCTGACAGAGAACGATTCATCAGTCCGATCCGTGGAACGGGCGCTGGACATATTGGATTGCTTTGCCCCGGGACAACTCGAGTTTTCCCTCACTGAGCTGTCCAAGCGCATCAACCTTGCCATGAGCACGACGTCGCGCCTCGTCGCGACCCTGGAAAAGCGGGACTATCTCTCCAGGAACCGGGACACGCAACGCTATGCCCTCGGATCCAAGCTTGCCCAGATCGGCTCCTTGGGCTTCTCGAACGTCGATATCAGGAAGACCGCCCTTCCCTTCATGCAGGACCTCAACCGCATCTACGACGAAGGCGTAAGCCTCTATGTCGTCCAGGGGAACGAAAGGATCTGCATCGAGCGCGTCGAGAGCTCCCGTCCCCTGAGGCGGGTGATCAACGTGGGAGACCGCCATCTCCTGACCCGAGGCGCGGCCGGCCGGGTCCTCCTGGCCTTCCTTCCGGCGGGAAAAAGGACGGCCCTCCTGGGATCGGATCCCTTCACCACCGAGGAGGCGCTTGCGGAGCTGCGCCGCAGCGGCTACGCCGTGAGCCTGGGGGAAAGGGAGGAGGGCGTCACCTCGATCGCCGCCCCGGTGCAGGACGCGAAACGCGACACTGTCGCCGCCCTGGCCATGTCGGGACCTTCGGTGCGCTTCGAGGGCCCCGGGTTCGATGACAGGATCGCCAGGGTCAAGAAATGCGCCGACCTCATCTCGGACGCGCTGGGCCGCCGCTAGAGACCGCATTCCGGCAATCCAGGCGCAAACTGCCGGACAGGATTGCGGTTTGGCTTCCGCGCCCAGTATACTAAATGAACGATGTCCCGGCGAAAGCGGCGCGCGGCCGGGCAATCTTGCTCCACGGAGAGGAACATGGCGAAACGGCTTCTGATACGCGACCTCACGCTCCGCGACGGACAACAGTCGCAGTTCGCGACCCGCATGAACCAGGCGCAGGTTGACCGAGTCCTTCCACTGTATAAAAACGCCGGATTCTACGCGATGGAAGTATGGGGCGGCGCCGTGCCCGACTCCGTCATGCGCTACCTGGACGAGAATCCCTGGGAGCGCCTCGAGAAGATCAAGAAAGGCATCGGCGGCGCGTCGCGGCTCACCGCCCTCTCCCGTGGCCGCAACCTCTTCGGCTACACGCCCTATCCGGATTCCGTGATCGAGGGCTTCTGCAAGAACGCGGTGCGCTCGGGCGTGGACATCATGCGCATCTTCGATGCCCTCAACGACATCGACAACATGACCGCATCGATGCGCTTCGTGAAGGAAGCCGGCGGCATGGCCGACTGCGCCGTCTGCTACACGGTCGATCCGCATTTCTCCCGCGCCGAGCGTTTCCGCTCCGCCCTCAAGGGCAAACGCCTCCCGAAGAACCTCTTCACCATCCGCTATTTCGTGGACAAGGCGAAGGAACTCGCGCGCCTTGGCGCCGACATGATCACGATCAAGGACATGGCCGGCCTCGTCGATCCCGAGGAATCGGCCAGGCTCATCAAGGCCCTCAAGGCCGAAGTCGCCATCCCGATCGACCTCCACACCCATTGCACGCCGGGCTATGGCACCGCGGCCATCCTCATGGCCATGGTCAACGGCGTGGACATCGTGGACACCACGGCCCTGGCCTGGTCGGGCGGTCCTGCCCATGTGGCCTACGAGATCGTCCAGCTTTTCGCCGACCGCCTGGGCCTGGACACCGGGGTGGACCGCGCCGCGGTCGGCGCGATGGACCGGGAGTTCCGCATGATCCGCACCGAACTCGCCAAGTTCGACCAGTATCCCGAGAACAACCCGCCCATCATCGACCTCTCCCGCCACAAGCTCCCTCCCGAAGACGCGGCCCTCTTTGACGGCGCCGTCGAGGAAGCGGTCCGTGGAAAGGCCGACAAGGTGCTCGAGCTCTGCCACAGGATCGAGGCGCGCTTCAACTACCCCGCCCCGGACGAGGCCGTGCGCCTGGCCCAGATCCCCGGTGGCATGTACACCAACATGCTATCCCAGCTCCAGGAAGCCAAGCTCGGGGACCGCCTCCAGGAAGTCCTGGCCGCCGTGCCCCAGGTGCGCCTCGACTGCGGAGTCCCGCCCTTGGTCACCCCGACAAGCCAGATCGTCGGGGTCCAGGCAGTCAACTGCGTGGTCGACCGCGCCCAAGGCAAGCCCTTCTACTCAAATGTCTCGAGGAATTTCTCCGAACTGGTCAAGGGCAACTACGGCCACACGCCCTGGCCCGTCGACCCGGCATTCCGCGAGCGGATATGCGGCGTCCGCGAGGAGACCGCATATGACACCTCGAAGTACAGGAAACAGCCCAATCCCGAGCTGCCCGAGGCCGGAGGGGCCAGGCTCGCCAAGGACGAAAAGGAGGAGCTCCTCCTCGAGCTCTTCCCGAGCGTGGCCGACAAGTACCTGCGCGGAAGGAAAAAGCGGGAATGGGACGCGGCCAATCCCCCTGCCCCGCCGGTCCCCGAGAAGCCCGCGCGCTATCCCCCGGCCTTCTGGGAGCATGACCTCACGGTAGCCACGGAAAGCTGAGGGCGGGCGGCGGGAAGAGGCAGAGGGAGGCGGAGGGAGACGGGGAAGCCAGGCCGGAGCGGGAAGCGCATCGGCCTGGCTTTTTCCGCCAACCGACAACGACCTGGATGCGACTAAATCAGGGACAGGCCGACAAGGAGGCATCCATGGTCGCTTTCAGTGATTTCCTCGAAAACACGCGGCGGAACGATATCATCGTCCAGCTCACGCTCAGGGACATCGACTCGGAGGTCCTCGTGACCGCATTGTTCGGTGAGGACGAGAAGGTCAAGTCCATCTTCCTCCGCAACATGTCAGCGCGGGCAGTGACCTTCCTCCTCGACGACATCGACCGGAGGAAAAACCTGGCCCCCGAGGCTGTCGCCGCGGCCCAGTCCTTCCTCAAGGGCCTCCTCGAGAAGCACGCGAAAAGCATGGTGGGGGACGAGCCGCCGCCCGTGGAAGAGCGCATGCCGCCGGCCATCGACCTCGGGTCGAACGATGCCATCATCAGGACCTTCTGCGCCCTTGTCGAGTTCGTGAAGACCGAGGGCCTCCTTTCCCTTGAGGGCATCCAGTCCACGGTCGACAATCCCCTGCTCCGGAAGGGCCTCCTCATGCACATCGAGGGCTGGGACCCCCTCCTCGTCCGGTCCATCCTCGAGAATTACAAGGAGTCCTACCTCCGCAACCTGGGGACGAGTTTCGACCTCATCATCGAGGGCCTCGATTCCCTGGCTTCCAAGGACAACTCCCTCGTGACCGAGCAGAAGCTGCGCTCCCTCGTCGCGGAACTCTAGGGAATGGAAGGGTCGGATCGGGCGGCACCGGCGGGCCACGCCCTCGCATCTGGCCATGCCGGCCTTGTCCGCGCCTTCTTCGCGAGGCGTTGCGCATCGCCCGAGGACGCCGAAGACCTTGCCCAGGAGGTTTTCTGCGCCGTCATAAGGGGGGCCTCCCGCTTCCGCGGGGACTCCACCGAGGCCACCTGGATCTTCGCGATCTGCCGCCATGCCTGGTCCTCCTGGCTCAGGGCCAAGGAGCGCGAGGCGCGCATAGCCCTTGCGGCCATGACGGAAGCCGCAGCCGGCCAGAAAGGAGGCGACGACCCGGCCGGGGACGGAGACCCCTTGCAGGGCCTTGGCCTCGACCTTTCCGCCGCGCTGGAAGCCCTGGGGCCGGCGGAACGCCGCCTCTACAGCCTGTACTACCGCGAGGACAGGCGGGTGCGCGAGATAGCGGCAATCCTCGGGAAGCCGGAAGGCACGGTGAAGTACCTCCTGTCGCGGCTCAGGGACAGGATCAGGCGGGAGCTCGGCTAGCGCCGCGGCCCACATGTTGCGCGAGGCCTCTGGCCTCGGGTATAGTGCGTACCTATGCAGGAAAACACCGGCCCAGGAAGGGGCCACATCCTCGCCCGAGCCTTCGCGGCCAGCCTCCCCGTCCTCCTGGGCTACCTCACGATCGGCATAGCCTTCGGTCTCCTCCTTGTCGACAGGGGCTTCGCCTGGTGGCTGGCGCCCCTCATGTCCGTCATCGTCTACGCGGGAGCCGCCCAGTTCATGGCCATCGGCCTCCTGGCCGCGGGCACGGGCATAGTCGAGATCGCCATCCTGACCCTCGTGATCAACGCGCGCCACATGGTCTACGGCCTTTCCCTCCTCGATCGCTTCCAATCCTCGGGGAAGAGGAAGCCCTACCTCGTCTATGCCCTCACGGACGAGACCTACGGCATCCTCACGACCGTCCAGCCGCCGCAAGGCTCGACCGACGGGGAAAGGCAGGAGTTCTACACGGCGGTCTCGGCCCTCGACCAGGCGTATTGGGTCGCGGGAAGCGCGGCAGGCGCCTTGGCCGGCGGCCTCCTCACCTTCGACACCCGGGGACTCGACTTCGCGCTGACCAGCCTTTTCGTGGTCCTCCTCGTGGAGCAGGTCCGTGCCGTGAAGCGGCTCGAGCCCTACCTTGTGGCCTTGCTGTCCGCTGGCGCAGCCTTACTCCTGGCGGGACCGGCCAACCTCCTCATCATCGCGATTTCTTTGGCCATTGGGGGGCTTCTCCTCCTGCGAAGGAGGCTCGCATGAGCTTGAGCTACGTGCTATTGGCCATGCTCGCCATGGGCGCGGTCACACTCCTGTGCCGCGCCGCGCCCTTCCTCTTTTTCCGCAAGCGGCAACCGCCACCGGTCCTCGACTACCTCCAACGCTACATACCCCCGGTCATCATGGCCCTCCTCGTCATCAACAGCCTCAAGGGGATACGCTTCGATTCGGCCGCCCACGGCATACCCGAGCTCGCCGCGGTGGCGGCCACGGCCCTCCTCCACCTCTGGAAGCGCAACGTCCTCCTCTCCATCGGCGGGGGCACTGCCCTCTACATGGTCCTCATCCGGGTCCTGGCCTAGACTCCGGCCGGACACTCCGGCGAACCCGGCCTCGAGGGCGTGGCGGCCGCGCCCCGGCCGTGCGATACTCACGGGCATGGAAGAAAAACCGGCCCGATGGGCCGCCCTGGACGCCATGCGCGGGCTGGCCGTCCTCCTCATGCTGCCGATCAACGCGGGCATGGAGTTCCGGGCCATCCCTGCCTGGTTCAAGCATGCGCCGCATGGCGGCATGACGATAGCCGACTTCATCATGCCCGCCTTCCTCTTCGCCCTCGGCCTTTCCCAGGCCTTCAGCCTGGAGAGGCGGCGGGAAAAAGACGGCCTGGCAAGGACCTTGGGCCATGCCTTCCTGCGCAATGCCATCCTTTTTGTCTTCGGCAGCCTCGGTTACTTCCTGGTCTGGCAGCAAGGCAATTGGGAGATCCTCCAGATGCTCGGGATCACCGGAGCCATAGCCTTTCCCTTCCTCTTCCTGGCCCCGCCCTATCGGGCCCTGGCGGCGCTCGCCCTGGTCTGCGGCATCGAGGCCCTGCGCCCGGCTTTTTTTGAGCCCGGTTTCCAGGCATGGTACGCAAGCGGAATCGGGGGGCCTGCCGGGGCCATCCCCCTGGCGGTCATCGTGATCGCGGCCTCCATCATCGGCGGAGCCCTGCACGACAGGCCGCCCCTCCTGCGGGGCGTGGCAGCCGCGGTGATCGGCGTCGCCATCCTTGGCAGCGGCCTGGCTTTCTCGCGCTGGATACCGACGGACAAGCACATGCTCTCCCTGAGCTACCTCCTCATCGCCACGGGGACGGCGTGCATCTGCCTGGCCCTCCTTGAGGGGGCATCTGCCCTGGTCGCGGGCCGGGCAAAGGCAGGAAAGGCGAAGGCCAGAACCGACCTGCGGATCCTTGGCCCCCTCGGCCGCAATCCCCTGGTCGCCTATATGGCCGGGGGCGTCCTGACCCTCATCGCGCGCGCCATCATCCCGCCTGATGCCGGCGCCCTCCTTGCCTGGTCGGCGAGCCTCGGCGTGCTGGCCATCATCACCGTGGCGGCGATCATCCTCGACCGCAAGGGCGTCGTCATCAGGCTATGAACCGCTTTCCGTGAAAGCGAAGAATGCAAAAAAACATCCGCTTCATGGTCTCTTCCTCCAAGGGATAGTGGACGCCAAACGCCCTATGAACCCCAAGCCTGCTATCCAGCCTCTCCCGCTGGACCACGGTGGTCGGTACCGTGAGCAATTCGATAAAACTTTCACTTATTGAAACCAATGATAGAGGTCATTGCGTGGATGCGCAAAGCTTCATGCCTGTTATTTTGTCAATTTCGCCGCGAGCGGCCGCACAGCTCGAGGACCATGCCGCCGAAGGCAAAACCCGCGGCGACCAGGCCAACGACGCGGAAACCGCGAAGGAAAAGCTCGCTGCCCACTGAACCGGAGGCCACCTGGTCGATCCTTGCCTTCGTGGTGAAGGAAAAGAGGCTCACTGCGATCGTCGTTCCCGAGACCATGCCAAGGTTGCGGAAAAAGGAGTTGATGCTTCCCGCGATGCCCAGCCGGTCACGCGGCACCGAGCCCATGACGCTCGAGTTGTTGGGCGACTGGAAGCTCGCCCCGCCCACGCCCAGGATGAAGACCACCGCTCCTGTGGCCAGGAGGGAGGCCTGGCCGCCAAGGGTCGCCAGGAGGACCAGGCCGACGCCGTTGATGAAGAGGCCAGCCACGGTCAGGGGCCGGTAGGTTATGCGATCCGACAGGGCTCCGGCCACGGGGGCAAGGACGGCCGTCACCACCGGATAGATCGACATGAGCGCGCCCGCCTGTAGGACGGAAAGCCCCCGCGGTCCCTGGAGGTAGAAAGGCATGAAGAAAGTATAGGAGAACATCGCGACATAGGAGAAGGCGCTGGTGACCACGCCGATCGTGAAGACCCGGCTCTTGAAAAGGCTTCCGTCCACGAGCGGGTCCACGCGCCTTTCCACCCTGAGGAAGGCCAGGAAGAGGGCCAGGGCCGCGATGACCGCCGCCGCCGCCGCGCCCAGGGGAAGGATGCCTTGCTGGAAGGCCAGGAGTCCGGAGAAGAAGAGCGCGATCGCCAGGATCATGAGGACAGCGCCGGGAGCGTCGAAGGAGGCCTTCTTCCCGGCGGCCTTAGATTCGGGCATGACCATGAAGGTGAGGACCACGCCCAGGACGCCGATGGGCACGTTCACGAAGAATATCGATCTCCATCCCGCCGCGGCCACAAGGAGGCCGCCGACGGATGGCCCTATCAGGCTGCCGATGGAGACGACGGCGCCTATGAAGCCGAGGGCCTTGCCCCGCTTTGCGGAAGGAAATGCGGAAGTGACGATCCCCTGCACGAGGGCCATCGCCATGGAGGCTCCCACCGCCTGGAGGACACGGGAAGCCACGAGGGCGGCGATGCTGTTGGACAGGCCGCAGAGCAAGGAACCAAGGGTGAAGACCGCCAGGCCCGCGGCGAAGAAGCGGCGGCGGCCATGGATGTCCGAGAGCCTGCCCCAGACAAGGAGGAGGGAGGAGATCGCGAGGAGGTAGGCCGTCACCACCCACTGCACCGCCTGGATGCCCACGCGGAGGTTGTGCGCTATCGTGGGAAGGGCGATATTGACGACTGAGCCGTCCAGGGTGGCCATGAAGGTGATGACGCAGGCGTTGGCGAGGATGAGGTTCCTTCGGCCCTTGGCCAGCTCAGTTTCCACGGGAGCCTTCCCCGGAGCCCAAGGGCGCATCCTCGGGGTCAAGGGCGGCTTCCTCGATCCTGAAGCTTTCCACCGCCGACCGTATAGATGCCGCGGTGTCGGCGTTCTCGCGGGAGAGCCCGGAAAGGCGGGCAGCGGATTCGTCGATCTCGCGGATGCCCAGGCTGATCTCATCCGCGGCGTCGCGGTTCTCCGCGGAGAGGCGGCGCACGTCCGACATCGCGTCCGCGATCACGGAGGAGCCCTTTCCAAGGCGCTCGGAAGCCCCCGAGAGGCCGTCCGTCGTGCGGGACAGGCCTTCAAGCGCGGACAGGACCTCGCCGCTGCGCACCGCAAGGTCGCCAAGGGCGGCCGAGTCCTTCGCCAGCTCCCCGATGATGCCCTCGACACCCTCCAGGGCGGCGGCCATCGAGACGCTCGTCCTCGTGGTCGCCTCGTCCGCGGAGCGCACCGCAGCGACGGTGGCCGCGATGGTGGAGCTGATGCCCCGCGCGTTTTCCGCCGTGGATTCGGAGAGCTTCCTGATCTCGTCGGCGACGACGGCGAAGCCCCGCCCGGCCTCGCCGGCATGGGCGGCCTCTATGGCCGCGTTCATCGCCAGGAGGCTGGTCTGGGAGGCTATGCCATTGATGATATCGACGAGCTCCAGGGTCTCCTGGGCGCTTTCATCCATGCCGCGCATCGCGTCCACGGCGCCTTGGACGCTCTCCTGGCTCTGGACGCCCAGTCCCGAGACCCGTGCCGCCAGGTCCTGCTGGCCGCGCGCCTTGCCCTCGAGGCCCGAAAGGCTCGTGGCCACCTCGCGGATGAGGCCGCTCGCCATGACCAGGGCATGCTCGAGCTCCTTGACCGACTCGAGCACGGTCCGTGAGGCGCCGGATATGTCCGAGCGCGCCTTTTCCGCCGTCAGTGCCGCGGCATCGAGCTTCTCGGTCTGGCCGCGCATGGAAGCGATGGTCGACGACATCAGCGTGATGGTCGCCGCGGACTCGGCCGAATGGGTGGCGAGGGTCTCGCCCGAGGCCGCGCTTTTCTCCGCGGCCTCGCGGACCCCCGCGATGATGAGGGCGAGGCTTGAGCAGAGCTCCACGACGGAAGCCTGGATGAGGCCGATCTCGGTGCTGTCGCGCCTTCCCCCGGCCGCGCGGAGGTCACCCTTGGCCGCGGCGGCGAGCCCTTGCTGGATATGGCCGACGGAAGCCGTCAGCCGGCGGATGACGAGGAGGATGACGGCCAGCCCAATGGCCAGGAGGGCGAAGGAGATGCCCAAGCCGATGAAGGTCTGGGTCTTGAGGAGGGCCATGGCCTGGTCGACCGGCACATAGATCAGGATGCGCCAGTCAAGGCCACTGTTGTCCCGGAAGGGGCTCGACGAGAGGAAGTAGGAGCTTTGGCCTTGGCGGAATTCCGCATACCAGGTGGAATTGCTTTCGCTCGCCGCGCTCACGGCGTCGGCACCCTGGAATCCCACAGCGGCGGCGAGTACGGGATCCGGGAACTCCGATGCCTTGACCATGACGGGCTTCCCGTCCTCTCCCTTCCTGAGGAGGGGACCGCCCGAGCTCGAGGCGATGAGGAGGTCGCCGGAGCCCACGATGACTGCCGTCATGCTCGAGCCTTGGACCGAGGCCTTGCAGATTTCGCCGAGCCGGGCAAGGCCAAGATCGGCGGCGAATACGGCTTTCAGCCGGCCATTGCCGTCCTTGACGGGGATGTAGGAGGAGAGCATGAGGGATTCCGATTGGGGATCGGCATGGATGGCGGTCCAGCCGGGGGCTTTGTGCACCGCCGCGCCCTGGAACCATCCCTGGGCCGAAGGCAAAAAATCCACGCTGTCCTCCCGGGGGCCGGGGCTTCCCGCGGCATCCAGGGCATAGGACTCGAGCTTGCCTTTTGTGGAGGCATCGCGGAGGAAGAGGCGCTCCGCGCCATCGGGGGTCCGGCTGACGATGCAGGCACCCTCGGCCTTGTTGCCGAAATAGAGGCTCCCAACGGAGGGAGACAAGCCCGCGATGCCGTGGAAAAGCGGCCCGAAGCTTCCGGGCTTGTCAAGGTCTACGGCGCCCAGCTCGCCCTCGCGGGCCAGGACGCCGAGCAAAAGCTGGGGAGCCTCCAGGTAGGCGGAGACTTTCGCCTCGATGCCTGCGGCCGTCCTCCAGGACAGGAGGTTGGTCATGGATTTGACGGTCGCGGAGCCGGCGGCAAGGCTGGAGAACACAATGGCACCGAGGGAGACGATGAAGACCAGGAGGTAGGGAAGCACGAGGACGATCCATAATGGCGTATACCTCACCTTGCGTTTTGTGCTCATGACCTTCCTCCTAAGGATGCCTCTCGTATGCCGCGGCCCTTGCAGGAGAGGCGCACAGCTTTGAACATTTTAGCTTTTTCCACGAAGCGCCGCTATATGGCGCGGGGGAAAATTCGATGCTAGGATCAATTTTCCATAGGGAGGAAAAATGGGCCCTGTGCCGACGGTCTTGGTCGAGTCGATCCCTGCACGGGAGATACGCGGCGAGGGCTACGTGACCGACGGCCCCGCTTTTGCCGCGGGCATGGTCGCGGAGATCGAGCTCATCCTCGCCTCGCAAGGCTGGAGGACCCTCTCCGGCAGCCGAGGTTTGCGCGTCGAGGCCTGCCCCGTGAAAGGGGCTTTCGCCGCTTCGGGCGTGCTTCTCACGCGTTCCACCGGCAGGGTCGGGATGGACGCCCAGGCCCTTTTCGACCATCTTGTCTCGCCGCAGGGCTACGCCGTCATCGACCCGATGAGCGATCCCGCCGACCACACGTTGCCGCCCCTGGAAGCCTGGGACTGGAAGCCTGGCTGCAGGCTGGAGGCGGCTCGGGCGCGAGCCTCCATGCCCTTCATGCACGAGCGCGAGTTTGTCGTCCTCAACGCGGTCGATCCGCCCTCCCGCCTCTTCGTCTCGAAATCCATACTCCATGCCTCCTGTCCCGGCGGAAGCCGCTATAGCGCCGAGCAGCCGCCCCCGGGGGGACGGGTGCGCGCGCTCAACACCTTCGCCATCAGGGTCGACCCGCTCGGCCAAGGGCAAAGCGAGGTGCGCTGCGTCAACTACGCCGACCTTGCAGGCATCATCCCGCCTGCGCCGCTCAACTTCATCAATACGCGGTTCTTCCTCCAGGCGCTCCACCGCCGGATGGAAAAGCTTGCGCGGGAAAAGGCAGGTGCCAACTTGACTCCGGCGGCATCTACATAGATATTAAAAAATATATGAGCTACGATGTCATTGTGGTCGGGGGAGGGGCGGCGGGACTCACCGCGGCCGCCTATCTTTCCAAATCCGGAGCCAGCATCCTCCTCTGCGAAAAAGAGGACAAGGTCGGGGGCCTCGTCAATTCCTTCGAGCGCGACGGTTTTGTCTTCGACGGCGGCGCGCGGGCCATAGAGAACTCGGGAATCGTCCTCCCCATGCTCAGGCAGCTCGGGATGGAGATCGAGATGTTAAAAAGCCCGGTTTCCATCGGGATCGGCAGCGAGGTGCTGCGGCTTTCGTCAAAGGACAGCCTCGGGGACTACCAGGCCCTTCTTGAAAGGCAATTCCCGGAGAGCCGGGGCGACATCGGCCGGATCATCGGGGAACTGCGCCGCGTCATGGGCTACATGGACGTCCTCTACGGGATCGACAACCCCCTCTTCCTGGACCTGAAGAGCGATCCTGGGTATGTCTTCAAGACCATCCTCCCCTGGATGCTCAAATACGCCCTGACCATGCCCAAGGTCGCCAAGCTTGGCGCTCCGATAGACGCCTTCCTGGCCTCGCTTTCCGGCAACAGGGCCCTCATCGACATCATCGACCAGCATTTCTTCAAGGGCACGCCGGCCTTCTTCGCCCTGAGCTACTTCAGCCTCTACCTGGATTACCTCTACCCCAAGGGCGGCACGGGCAGCCTCGTGGGCAAGCTGGAGGACTTTATCCTTGCCAAAGGGGGAGAGATCCGGCGGGGGACAAGGGTCACCGGCGTGGACCCGGGCACCAGGACCCTCCTGGATTCCCGCGGCGAAAGCCATTCCTGGAAGACCCTGCTGTGGGCCGCGGACCAGAAGGCCCTCTACCGCTCGCTCGACCTTTCGTCACTTCGCGATGCCAAGGCGAAAAAGCGGATCGAGGAGAAGCGGGCTTCCATCGAAAACCTGAAAGGGGGAGACTCGGTCTTCACCCTGTATCTTTCCCTTGATATCGACCCGTCCTACTTCGCGGACCGCTGCGGCCCGCACTTCTTCTGCACGCCGTCCAGGCTCGGACTCTCCTCCGTGCCCATCCAGGAGATCCGGGACCACGCCCCGAAGGCGGGCGAAGGCGGCGCCCCCTTCTCCATCGACAAGTCCCGCATCCTCGGCTGGACAAGGCGCCATCTCGAGCGCACGACGTTTGAGGTCTCCTGTCCGGCCCTGCGCGACGCGAGCCTTGCCCCCGCGGGCAAGACCGGCATCATCGTGAGCTACCTCCTCGACCACTCCCTCCTGCGGCATGTCTCGCGGATGGGATGGGAAGACGAGTACCGCGACCTGTGCCGCGACACCATCATCGATGTCCTGGACGGGGGCGTCTTCCCGGGCCTCAAGACCGCTGTGATCGACAGCTCGACGTCCACGCCCCTCTCCATCGAGCGGATGACGGGAAACGCGGACGGGGCCATCACCGGCTGGGCATTCACCAATCCGGTCATGCCGGCAGTCCACAACCTGCCGGCCGTGGCGAAGTCCGTCCTCACGCCTATACCCGGCGTGTGGCAGGCGGGGATGTGGACCTTCAGCCCCTCGGGCCTGCCGGTCTCTATGATGACAGGGAAGCTCGCCGCTGATGCCGTGGCCAAGGCCCTGGGCGCCCTCCGCGGCGCGGCAATGGGCCCCCATCGGAGCAGAGCAAAATGAAAGGCGATATCCAAGACCCATCCATCAAGCAAACCGATGTCGCCCATGCCCGCATCTTTTTCCATGTGATGCCCACGTGGGCTGCCATCCCGGAGATGGCCATGCTGAACCTCGGGGACCTGCTGGCCCTGGCATCGGGGGTATTGTTCTCTCCTGGCGCCCTGAAGGCAAGGCAGGAAAACCAGTCATCGGTCTTTGAGCGGCCCTTCGCGTTCTTCCTTTTCAGCGCGTTCGCGTCGGCCTTTTTCATCCTCGTGCCGACATCCCCTACTGCCGGCCCGGCGACATGACACCGGCTGCCCCATCCTGTCCGGCTCAGCCGATGGCCATCCCCGGGAGTCCCGTCATCGCAAGGCTGCGTTCGATGACCTTGCGCCCCAGCTCCGGGTCAAGGGCATGGGCCGCGGGCTTCTCCTCCATTGTGAGGTGGAAGTAGCGACCGCTGACGCCGTCGAGCCCGGGAGCGGCGGCCATCCAGCGGAGGGCCTGTCCGGAGATCGCGGGGTCCTTGAGGAAGGGCCAGATCACCGTGTGGAGGAAGGCCCGGTAGAGGATGCCGTTGTTGCTTCCGATGTTGGTGCGCAGGTCGCCCGGATGCATCGCGTTGATCGTCACCCCGGTGCCCTCGAGGATCCGCGCGAATTCCCACACGGAGAGGAGTTGTGCGCTCTTTGCGGCGCCGTAGCCCCGGAGGCCGGTGTAATGGCGGCGCTTCCAGTCAAGGTCCTCGGGATCGAGGCCGTTGAAGCGGTGCCCCTCGGAGTTGACCTGGATGATGCGCGAGGGGGCGCTCTCCACCATCCTGGGGATGAGGAGGCCCGTGAGGAGGAAGGGTGCCAGGTGATCGACGCAGAACACCGTCTCGAAGCCCGCCGGGGTCCTCGTGAGGGTGGTCGAATGGAGGCCGGCGCTGTTGACCAGGACATCGATGCGCGGGAAACGCGCAAGGATCTCCGCGGCGGCGGCGCGCAGGGCATCAAGGTCGGTGAGATCGGCGATGACTATGTCGATCCGCGTGCCGCTGCGGGCCGACGTCTCGGCGCTGACGGCTTCGGCCTTGCCCCGGTTGCGGCAGAGCATCACGACATCGGCGCCGGCGGCCGATAGGCTCCGCAGCGCCTCGAGGCCGACCCCCGAGGTCGCGCCAGTGATCACGCAGGTCTTGCCCTCCATCGAGGCGTCGGTGCTTTTTTGGACCGCCTTCCGGTTCGTGAGGAAGCGGAGCTGGTCGGGGAGTTCACGTTTCATGCCGCAATCCTTAATCTAGCCGAAATGCCTGCGCATGAAGCGCCGATAGCCCCGGTGGAAACCGGGAATCCCGTTGAAGATGTCGCCCCAGAGGTCGTAATAGTCGCGCTGGGCGATGATGCGCCCGTCCTCGTGGAGGCTGAGCCTCGTGGCGCCGTACATGGGGGTGCTCGGGAACTTGCGGAACATCATGGTCATGGTCCACTCGAGGAAGATGACATCGCCGCTGCGCGCCACCGAATGGATGTCCATCCGCAGCTGCTGGCACCTCTTGGTGAGCCGCGAGCACAGGGCGACAAATTCGTCCTTTCCCTCGATGCGCTGGATCGAGTCCTGGAAAACGATGTCGGGGTGGTAATAAGGATAAATATGGGACCAATCCGGCTTGCCGTCGGTGTTGTAGGTCCTGGACCACAGTTCCGCCACAATCGCCACATCGAGGACCTGACGCCGCCCGGCTTGTCCCTCAATTCCGTCTGATGCTTCCATTTGCACCATTATAGCCAGGGCAAGCGCCGAAAGGAAGGCATTTGCCGCACATGGTCCATCCCTGGTGGAATCGCGGCCTTCTTCGCTGGAGAAATTGCCGTTCAATCTCGAATCTGTCCAATCGCGATTGTATCCATGTGGGGAAAAGCTATACTTACATCCATTGGGGGGAGCCTTGGCAAAGATTCTTATCGTCGATGATTCATCGACTTCTCGTGACATCCTGACGCGCCTTATCGGAAGCGCCCACGACCTCACCGAGGCCGCGTCCGGACAGGAGGCGCTCGACACGCTTTCCTGCGGGAACTATGACCTCGTGATCCTCGACCTCCTCATGCCCGGCAAGGGGGGCACGGAGGTGCTTGGCGAGCTTGCGGCCCGCGGCTCGGACGTCCCCGTGATCGTCGTGACGGCCGACATCCAGAATTCCACGAAGGCCCGGGTCAGGGCCCTCGGAGCCGCAGGCCTCGTCACCAAGCCGCTGAGGAAAGAGGCCCTCGAATCGGCCATCGCCGCGGCGCTTCTCCCCGCGGCGCTTCTCCCCGCGGCGCCTCTCCCCGTGCTCGAGCCCTTCCTCAAGGACGCCTTCGAGGAGCTCATGAACATCGCCATCGGCAAGGCGGCCGAGGTCCTCGGCACCATGCTCCGCTCCCATATCGACCTGTCGGTGCCGTCCATCGAATTGATGTCGGCGGAGGGGCTCACCGCACGGTTCTCGAAGGAAGGCTCGGACAAGCTGGCGGCGATCGAGATGCGCTGCGCCGGCGGCCTGGACGCCTCGATCGAGCTCATCTTCACCTCGAAGGATGCGACCAAGCTGGCGGATTGCGTCATGGGGGAGGAGGCCAAGGGCAAGCCGGACCGGGATTCCATGCGGTCTGGCGCGCTGTGCGAGGTCGGAAACATCGTGATCAACGCCGTCCTCGGCACCATCTCCAATGTCCTGGGGATCGAGATGTCCTATACCGTCCCCTCCTACCTCGAGGGTGGAGCCATGGCCCTGGTGAGCGAGATATCCCTCGCGACCCGCGGCGTCATCCTCCTCGTGCGCGCCAGGTTCGCGGTCGCCGACCTGCGCATCGACGGCGACATCGCCCTCTTCCTCTCCCTCCTCTCCTTCGAGGACCTGGCGCGCATGATGCGCGACTCGAAGGCCATGCCGTGAACGACGAAGGATTCGCGCTGCTCGACTCCATGCCCATCGGGGCATTCTCGATCGCGGGCGACTATACGATCCTGTACTGGAACCTCTGCATGGAAGGCTGGACCGACATCAGGAGGGAGGAGGCGGTCGGGCGCGACCTGCGTGACCTCCTGCCGCGCTTCCGCGATCCCGCGATCTCCTCGCGGCTCGCGACCCTCTTCGCGGGCGGCCCTCCGGTCGTGCTCTCCTACCAGCTCCATGGAGACCTCTTTCCGCGCAAGCAGGCCACCCTCGTGCCACGGGTCCGCCAGTGCACGGCGAGCGCCTTGCCATCGAAGGGCGGAGCCCTCTTCGCCGTGGAGGACCGCACGGACATCGCCGCCAAGTCCTTGCAGGCGCAATTGGAGATCGGGCGGAGGGAGAAGGTCGAGCAGGACCTGCGCCTGGCGATCGCGGAGAAAGAGACCCTCATGCACGAGCTCAGCCACCGCATCAAGAACAACCTCAACATGGTGCTCAGCTTCATCAGCCTGGAGTCATCCTCCCTGGCGGACGGCCCCGCGCGGGAGCGCATGGACGCCCTCGAGTCCCGCATCCATTCCATAGCGGCGCTGCACAACAGCCTTTTCAGGCAAAAATCGGGATCGGACCTCCCCTTGGACGAATACCTGGCCTCGATCGCCGAGCACCTTTTCGCCGCTTTCTCTGGCACGGACAGCGGAGCCCGGCTCGAGCTCAACCTGGAAAGCCTGGCCATACCCCAGGAATCCGTCCTCTACCTCGGCCTTTGCGTCAACGAGCTCCTGACGAACGCGATCAAGTACGGCGGCAAGCATATCGACCTGGCGGTGGCCTCCCTACCGGAAGGGGGGCTCGAGGTGTCGGTGCGCGATGACGGTCCGGGTTTCACGACACCCATCCCCATGAGGGAAGACTCGCTAGGACTCAGGCTTGTCACGACCCTCGCGCAGCAGATGGGAGGTACCTTGGAGGCCGAAGGCTCGCAGGGCGGCCTCTTCCGCCTGAGGTTGCCGCGGCAGCTGGCCCGCGGCCACAGGGCTCAGTAGCGGTAACGGATGGAGCGCAGCACCGCGCGCAACGGCTCGCCTTCGGCGTCTCCCGACACCTTGGCCAGGATCTCACCCTCCGCGCCATCGGAGAAATACAGGTACTGCGGCAGCTCGAGCTTGATGTCCGTGCCCGGGCCGTAGTAGGCCGTAAGGAAAACCCCGGCCGCCACATTGAGGATCTCGAGCAGGGAATCCTCCTCCCCTGCGCCGGCACCCTGCCCGCCCTGGAAAATCGTCGCTTCGATCCTCTCCTTGAGCGAAACCGGGCACTCGATCTCGATCCGGCAGGAAACGGGCTTGAGGACATCGATGGCGGCCCGGACCGGGGCGACTATCTCCCTTCCGACGCCTTCCCCCCTCGCGGGCTCGATGTCGATGAAGGCGATGTCGGCAAGGGTGGAGGACAGGGTCTCCATGAGGAGCCGCGCGGCCCGCACGGGATCGATGGTCTCGCTCATGATTCCCCTCCCAGGGCCTGCAGCATCTTGGCCGGCGAAACCGGCTTCTTCACCACGGTCAGGACGCCGAGGGCGCGCAACTCGGCCTCGAGGGCGCTGTCCGCGATGCTCGACACGATGACGATGGAGATGGCAGACATCGCGATGTCGCCGCGCATCAGGGTGGCGAAGGTCCGGCCATCCATCTTGGGCATGTTGATGTCCGTGACGACGAGCTCGATGTCCTTGTTCGCTTTTATAACCGCGAAGGCGTCGAGCCCGTTCTCGGCGAAGAAATATTCCGAGACGGCGATGCCTGCCATCTGCATGCAACGCTGGATGATCATCCGAGAGGTCGACGAATCGTCGACAATCAGCACACGCCCGTAGATCTTCATGCCTGCACTCCTAGATTGTCCATTGCTTCTGGCCGGAGGAGAGGCTCGTCTCCCCGCCCGCTACCACCAGGGAAACCGTCCTGCTCATGGAACCCCCCGTATCCTCGGCGACCGGGCCGAGGGAGCTCCCCCACAATATGCGCTTGGCCGCCAGGATGTTCCTCTTGCCGATGTCGAAAAAGCCGTTGGGGTCCATCAAGGAAGCGCCGCCGGCCAGCTTCACCCAGACATTGCCCCTCACGGCTCCGCGTTTCTTCATTTCCTCGATCATGACGGGAATGCCGGTATCGGCGAAATAGCCCGGCAGCTGCCGCGCCCTTCCCTCGTCCACGGTGGAATCCGGCAGGGCGATGTGGATCATGCCGGCGATCGAGAGCTTCGTGTCGTATATCATGACGGCGACGCAGGAGCCCAAGGCATAGGTCTTGAGCGTCTCGGCGGGGTCGTTGGAGACCGCCCATTCGCCGATGCCGATATTGATGACACCCATGCTAGGCCTTCCTCTGGAGATTGGTTTCCGAAAGGCAGGATAGGAGTTCGTCCACGACCTGGTCCAGGCCCACGAGCCTCTCGGCGGCGCCGATGTCCCAGGCTTCCTTGGGCATGCCGAACACCACGGAGGACGCCTCATCCTGGGCAAGGCATGTGGCGCCCGCGTGGCGCATCTCCAGGAGGCCTGCGGCGCCGTCCCGGCCCATGCCGGTGAGGAGGAGGCCCAGGGCCTTGTTGCCCGCGCGCTCCGCCACCGAGGAAAAAAGCACGTCCACCGAGGGGCGGTGGCCGGAGACCTTGGGACCGGGAAGGCATGAGACCCGCCAGCCGATGCCGTGCTTCACAAGATGGACATGGAGGTCCCCCGGCGCGATGAGCACTCGGCCCAGCTTCACCTCGTCGCCATCCTGGGCCTCCTTCACTTCCACCTGGGAGACCTTGTTGAGGGCCTCGGCGAACATCCGCGTGAACACCGGCGGCATGTGCTGGACCACGACCGTGCCCGGCATGGTCGGCGGGAAGGCGGGGATGATGGCGTTGAGCGCCGTCGTGCCTCCGGTCGAGGCGCCGATGGCCAGGATCCTGCCCTCGTCACGGATGACAGGGGCGCGGCGCGTGGCCTTGGCGATGGCGATGGTCCTGCGCATCTTGGACACGTCGGCGCGCGCGGCGTCCTTGATCTCCTGGGCGAGCTCCGCGAGCATGGTGACGAGGCCCTGGCGGTCATCGCCCCTGGGCTTGGCCACGACCGCCACGGCACCCGCGTCCAGGGCCTCCAGGGCGCGCCGCGAGCCTTCCACGGTCACCGCCGAGACGATCACGACGGGCAGGGGATACTGCGGCAGGAGGCGCTTGAGGAACTCGATGCCGTCCATCTTCGGCATCTCCACGTCGAGGGTGACCACATCGGGCTTGAGGAAGACCAGCTTGTCCCTGGCCACATAGGCATCCTCCGCCTTGCCGACCACCTCGATGGCCGGGTCCCGGGAAAGGCCCCGTTCCAGGAGGTCGCGCGCAATCGCCGAATCGTCGACGATGAGGACACGGATCTTCCTCGTCACGCTCATGCCTTCACCCTCGCAAGCCGCTTGGAATCCTGTCCTTCCTCGAGGATGAGGTCCCCGCCCTCGAAGCGATAGCTGATCTTGATGCCATCGCCGGTGGAGCCGAATTCCTTCACCGCGGCCGGCTTGCCCCCAAGGGTCGTGGTCTGGTAGCCAAGCTCGGGGCGGACGTTGAGGAAGCCCCGCCCGAGCTCCCAGGAAATGGCCATGCTCATGCGGTAGGCATACTCGGTGCGGCCCTCCGCCAGGTCGACCACGCCGTTTACCTCGACGACCTTCACGCACAGCGATTCGCGGAAATCGTAGACCGCGCGGTAGACGGGATCCGCGAGGACGACCCCGCGCAGCGCAGAGGCGGCGAAGGATTCCACGAAGGGCTTCCCATCGACCCTGTGCTCGGTGACCTTCCAGGTCCCGAGGATCCGTCTCCGTTCCGGAGCGGAGAACATGGAGGAGACCTCGTAGCCGCCGCCGGAATCCGGCAGGGATGCGAGGAGGGAAGCCGCAAGGGCGTCCCTTCCCCCGGTAGCCTTTTTTTTTGCCATGCCTACTCCAGGAATGCCTTTTCGATCACCCGGGCATAATCCCGGGCGGCGAAACTCGAAGGGCCGCTCTCCCATATGGTCTTCGAGCGTTCGAGCGAGCGCGGTATGTATTCTGACTTGCAGACCTCGAAAATGGGGATGCGGAAGGCGGAAAAGAACTCGCGGTAGGATTCGACGCGAGCCACGCGGTTTTCCGCCTTCGTGAACACCAGCGCATGGACCCGTATATCCCTCCCCGTCTCGGAGGCGCAGGCCGCCACGTCATCGAGTATGGCCTGGAGGCCGGACACGGAAAAAAGCTGGAACTCCAGGGGCACGACCACCGCCTCGCTCGCGCCCACGAGGAGGCGCTCCAGTGCGCCGTTGGAGGGCGAGCAATCGAGGAGGATCCAGTCATAGCTCGGCTTTAGGCCCGCGATGAAGGACGCGAAGGCGGGAGCCGCTTTCAGGATATCCGCTTCGCTCCTTTCCCGGCGCAGGAGCCGGTGCCTGGCGGGAACGAGGTCGAGGCCCTTGCGGACATTGTGGATGAGATAGTCGCCGGCGGCAAGGTCGCCGGCGGCAAGGTCGCCCGCGGCAAGGTCGCCGATGAGGTCACCGATATCCCGGCAGCTGCCCTTGCCTGCGCGCTTGCCGGTGCCGCGGCTTTCGCCTGAGCCGAAAAACATGGAGAGGTTGCCCTGGGGATCGCCGTCCACGACCAGCACCCGCTCCCCCGCGGCGGCCAGGCCCGAGGCGATCTCGATGACGGTGGTGGTCTTGCCGACGCCACCTTTCTGGTTCGCGACGGCGACCACACGGAGGCCGAGGCTCCGGAGGCTGGCCGCCATCTAGGGGCCCCTTTTCCTGTAGATCGCCGGCTGGACATACTCGAAAGGGCAGTCCGCGCGGGGGATGGTCTCCGAGTGCCCGATGAAAAAATAGCCGCCGGGCTTCACATGCTCGTAGAAGGAGTGGATGAGGCTGGAGCGGGAGGCCTGGTCAAAATAGATCATCACGTTCCTGCAGAATATAACATCGAAGGGATTCTTGAAAGGGTACTTCTCCGCCATCAGGTTGAGGCGCTTGAAAAGCACCATCCGCTTCACCTCGGGGGCGACTTCGAAAAGCCCTGCCCCCGCGGGCCGGAAGTAGGAGGACCTCATGGCCGTGGACAGCTCGGAGAGCTTGGCCGCGGCGTAGATCCCCTCCTTCGCCGCCTTGAGGGCCTGGAGGGAGATGTCGGTGGCGAGGAGTCCGAGGTCCGAGCCATCCGTCGAAGGGCCGAAGAAGTCCCTCAAGACCATGGCCAGGGTATAGACCTCCTCCCCCGCCGCGCATCCCGCGCTCCACATGCGCAGCTCGTAGCGGGGATCGCGGTCCATCCTCCCCTTCAGATCGGGGAGGACGGTGGAACGGAGGAAATCGTAATGGTCCTTTTCCCGGCAGAAGAAGGAGTGGTTGGTGGTGAGGCGGTTGATGAACTCCGAGAGCTCGTTCCCGCTATTGTCAGCCCTGAGGTATGTGAAATATTCGGCGAAGGAGGCCAGGCCCAATTGCCTTACGCGCTTGGTGAGCCTCCCCGCCACGAGGACCCGTTTCTGGCTCCCTATCTGGATGCCGAACCTGTCGTAGAGGAGCGATGCGACAAAGTTGTAGTCTGTGTCGCTGAGGGGGAGGACCTCCTCAGCCGGCTTGGCTTTTTCCAATCAGGCACCTGCCGCCCCGGCCATGCTGCCGATGTCCTCGTCCCTGACTATCTTCTCCACATCGATGAGTATCTTGACCTGGTCCCCGACCTTGCCCATGCCTGAGATGTAGCGGTCCTTGCCCGAGCTCGTCTTGAACTTCGGAGGGGGCTCGATGCCGGTCTCGGGTATCTCCATCACCTCCTCCACGGTGTCCACGATGAGGCCGATGAGGACCCGGTCGATCTCGGCCACGACGATGCAGGTGCGGTCATCATAGTCCCTCTCCTCGAGGCCGAAGCGTAGCCGCAGGTTCACGATGGGTATGACCTTCCCCCGGAGGTTGATCACGCCCTTGACGTATGCCGGCATGTCGGGGACGGCGGAGATGGTCTGCAATTCGATGATCTCGATGATATGCCGGATGCCTATCCCGTAGGACTCCTTGCCGATCCTGAAAAAGAGATACTTGTTCGCCTGGGTATCCTCGTTTTCCTCGTCCAGGGCAAGGTCCTCGTCCTGGACGGCGCGTTTAGTCGTTGCCTCGGCCATGGCGTGCTGCCCTCCTTAAAACTTGCCGAAGTTGTCGCCATCCAGGGAGATCACGTCGGCCGGGGTGATGCCCGTGGGCTTGCCCTTGTGAACAGGGCCGGGGAGGGAGCGTTGGGCGCCTGCGGCCGGTCCGCGTTGGGCGACACCCTGCTTGGCCATCTCGGAGCGGAGCATCTGGAGGACGGCGCTGTTGTCGAGCTTGCCTTCCTGGTCCTTGAGCTTGAAGCGGGCGAGCATGTTCTTGACCTGCTGCGACTGCGAGGATAGCTCCTCGGAGGCCGAGGCGCTCTCCTCGGAGGCCGCCGTGTTGGCCTGGGTCACCTGGTCGATCTGGTTCAGGCCCGTGGTCACCTGCTCGAGCCCGAGGGTCTGCTCCTTGCTTGCGGTGGCCACGTCCTCGGCGAGGGTGGCCACCTGGCCCGCCCCGCCCACGATCTCGCCAAGCTGCTTGGCCGTGAGGTCGCAAAGGGAATTGCCGCGGGTGATCGCGGAGATCGCCTCGTCCACCATCCTTGTCGTGTCCTTGACGGAGTTGGCCGAGCGGACCGCCAGGTTCCTGACTTCCTCGGCGACCACGGCGAAGCCCTTGCCGTACTTCCCGGCGCGGGCCGCCTCGACATTGGCGTTGAGGGCCAGGAGGTTGATCTGGAAGGCGATGTCGTCGATGGCCTTGACTATCTTCTTGATCTCCTCGGCGCTCTTGTTGATATCTCCCATCGCCACGACGAGGTTCTGCATCTGGGCATTGCCCTGCTCGGCGTTGGTCTTGGCGGTGTTGGCGAGGGTGTTGACCTGGCCTGCGTTCTCGGTGTTGAGCTTGGTCTGCCCGGCGATCTGGGTCACCGAGGAGGTTATCTCCTCGAGCGACGAGGCCTGTTCGGTCGCTCCCTGCGACAGGGATTGGCTGGCCTGGGAGACCTGCAGCGATCCTTCCGCGACCTGGTCGACCGCGACGTTGACCTGCCTGAGCGTGTCGTTGAATGACTCTAGGGAATCGTTGAGGGCGGTCTTGAGGATGTCGAAGTCGCCCTTGTAGTCGCCGGTCATCCTGAGGGTGAGGTCCCCTTCCGCGAGCCGCTTGAGCACCGCCACCGTCTCGTTGACGGGGGTGATGACCAGGTCGAGGGTCTTGTTGACGCCGCCGACGATCTTGCGGTAGTCGCCCTGGTGCCTCGTCCCGTCGGCGCGCGTGGCCAGGCGCCCTTCCACGGCGGCCTGGACGAGCATGGTGGCATCCTCGACGAGGGCGTTGATGCTGTCTATGGCCACGTTGAGGTTGGTCTTGATCACGTTGAAGTCGCCATTGTAGGGGTCGGTGATCTTCGGCGGCAGGTCGCCCTTGGAGATGCGGTCCACGTAGTTGGCGGCGACGTTGAGGGGGCCGATGACGGCCGTCAGGGTCTGGTTGACGCCGGCGACGAGGGTGTTCCAGCCTCCGAGGAACTTGTCCGCGTCCGCCCTGGTCTCGAGCTGGCCGGCGATGGCGGCCTTCACGAGCTTGTCCGTCTCCGTGAGGAGGTCGCTCATCATCTTGACGACCGCGTTGAGGTTGTTCTTGATGACGTTGTACTGGCCCTTGTACACATCGGTGATGGGCGGGGGGATTATGCCCTTGGAGACCTTGTCCACATAATCGGCGGTGACCATGAGGGGACCGACGATGTTCGTGATCGTGTCGTTGACGCCGGAGACGAGCTGCTTCCAGCCGCCCATGAAGAGCTCGGCGTTGGCCCGCTTGTCGAGCTCCCCGTCGGCGGCGGCCTTGATGATCCCGTCCGTCTCCTTGAGGAGTTCGCTCATCATCTTGACGACCATGTTGAGGTTGTTCTTGATGACGTTGAAATCGCCATTGTAGCTGTCGGTGATGATGGGCGGGATGACGCCCTTGCTGATGTCGTCGACGTACTTCGCGGTGACGTTGAGGGGGCCGATGACCGAGTCGAGGGTCTTGTTCACGCCCTCCACGATCTTCTTGTAGTCACCCTGGTGCTTGCTCGCGTCAGCCCGGGTGGCCAGCTTGCCGTCCACCGCCGCCTGCGAGAGCATCCCCGCGTCCGCCACGAGGGCGTTGATGGAGCCGATCGCCGTGTTCAGGTTGTTCTTGATCTCGTTGAAGTCCCCGTTGTAGGAGTCCGTGATCTTCGGGGGCAGGTCGCCCTTGGAGATGCGGTCCACATAGTTGGCCGCGACGTTGAGGGGCCCGATGACCATGTCGAGGGTCTTGTTGACGCCCTCCACGATCTTCTTGTAGTCGCCCTGGTGCTTTGAGGCGTCGGCCCTGGTCGCGAGCTTACCCTCCACCGCGGCCGTCGCCAGCATGCCCGCGTCCGCCACGAGAGCGTTGATGGAGCCGATGGCCGTGTTCAGGTTGTTCTTGATCTCGTTGAAGTCGCCATTGTAGCTGTCCGTGATCTTGGGCGGCAGGTCTCCCTTCGAGATCCGATCCACGTAATTAGCGGCCACGTTGAGCGGCCCTATCACCATGTCGAGGGTCTTGTTGACCCCGTCCACGATCTTGCGGTAGTCGCCCTGATGCTTCGACGCGTCCGCGCGGGTGGCCAGCTTGCCGTCCACGGCCGCCTGGGCCAGCATGAGGGCGTCGGCGACAAGGGCGTTGATGGAGCCGATGGCCGTGTTCAGGTTGTTCTTGATCTCGTTGAAGTCGCCATTGTAGCTGTCCGTGATCTTCGGGGGCAGGTCGCCCTTCGAGATCCGGTCCACGTAGTTGGCCGCGACGTTGAGGGGCCCGATGACCATGTCGAGGGTCTTGTTGACGCCCTCCACTATCTTCTTGTAGTCGCCCTGATGCTTCGACGCGTCCGCGCGGGTGGCCAGCTTGCCGTCCACGGCCGCCTGGGCCAGCATGAGGGCGTCGGCGACAAGGGCGTTGATGGAGCCGATGGCCGTGTTC
>JANYKC010000031.1 GCA_025358255.1 Spirochaetaceae bacterium | reverse complement strand
CCCTGATGCAATCCGAGCGCAACTCCTCGGCGATCGATATCGCATATCGTACGTCGAAGAGGGCCGCTGGCACATGACACTCGAGACAGATCGCGCGAAAGCTCTCGCTTGGGCTCGTCGCAATAAGAATAAATTCCGGGGTTTCGTGTGGGTTAAGTCCCCCAAGCTCCTAAAGGCAGCATAGACAAACCGCCCTTATGGAACAGGATGGCGATCCTAAACCGGGCCCTGTTCCTGAACCCGCAGGCTCTTGCCTTGATCTTCTGGATGGTAGCGTTGATGGACTCGGCGATGGCGTTGGTGACTTTTAGCATGATGGCATTCAAGATGCCCCACAGATAGGTGCGGACCATCTTGTCGTCAGCTCCCTCAATGGATTCCTGCACCGCCGTGATGAAAGGCTCCCACATGTCCATGGAGATCGATCGGACCCCGTGGAGCTGATCCTTGTTGGCCTGGAGCCACTTCTTGAGCGTCGCCTTCTTGCGGTCATCGAGAATGTCGATGACGATTCCTGTCTGGCGGTTGACCAGTACCGTGACGTATTCATGCCGTTTCTGGAATGAAGTCTCGTCGATCGCGAGCTCTTGAATCTCCGCGGCTTCCCGCCTTGCCATACCGCGGCGAACCGCCCTCTCCATGATCCCCCACGCCTCGTCCCAGCTGATCATCATCCTCTCGGAAACGGCGCTGGCGGGTGCGACCTTGAGCCATGAGATGGCCAAGGCCTCGAACATGGCCGTGAACCCGCTTCCAGGCTCAGCCCAGGGAACCTTCGCTTGTCGGACACCATGAACCTGGCAGTCAACTCGCGGGACATCGGCTTCGATCAGGGTGACGATGCCACAGGTATCCAGATGCCGCCACTGGCGTCGCCGATGATCGTGGGTTGGGCACCCAAAGCCGCATTCAGGACAGGGGAACCGGGCCAAGGGCTCGTGCTCGAGCCTCACGGTGACCTTTGACTCCTCCATCCGGAGATCCACATCGCTGACCTGCCACGGGGCTTTCAGCCCGAGCAGCTTCTCGTAAAGTTCCTTGTCCTGCATCCCTGCAGGATTTCACATTTCCCGGTTTCGATCACCCTACCCACACAGAAGTCCGAAGCCCCTGAAATCTATGGGTACTATGCCCGCTGCAACAAAGCGATCAATGCCCAGAGGCTCGACATCGTCGCGGCCCGGGTGGGCGATCCTTTCGGACATGCGCTCGGCGGCTACTTCTTCACTTCCCTCGGCCAGCTCCTCGAGCACATCTTCGTGTCCGACATGAACTGGATGGGGGAATTCCTCGCCGTGGCCGACCACGGACTTGACCTCGCCGGGGAGCTTGGAAAGCCGCCAGAGCAAGGCAAGAGGGCCTTCGGCGACTTCGCTACCTACCGCGCCGCCCGCGAGCGGCTGGACGACTTCATCGTCGCTTGCATGGCAAGGCTCGAGGACGCCGACCTTCAGAAGACCGTGTCACGCATGACCCGGCAGGGGATTCGGCTGGAGCGCGAGGTGTGGAAGGCCCTCATCCACTTCTTCAACCACCAGACCCACCACCGCGGCCAGGTCAGCGACATCCTCGACAACCTCAAGATCGAGAACAACTACTCGAACATGATCTTCCTCGAGTAGGGCCGAGCTTGCGCCCACTTGCCCCCAGGAAAGGAACTTCACGCGGAGGGCGCAGAGGAAGAGGATCAAGGGAAGGAGAAAACGGAAGGGGGCGGGGATCCGGAGGCGACACGGTGTGGGGGAAGCGGAGGCCACCGCAGGGACGCTCAGCGACCCGAGGAGGCCGAAGCGAGGGGGAGGCGCGCCTGAAAAGCCCTTCTCCGCGAAGATGGCGGTCGGGACGCCCCGAACCGGGACGGTGCGCCGGGCAAACAAGGGGTCCGCTCGGCGCGATCCCTGTTTGCCCGAGCGGGGGTCCCCGTCCCTGGGAAGCGCTGGCGTCCGGACCGCTTTCCCGGAGGGCCCTCCCCCTTTATCCCAATTATGAACTTATAGCGTGATCTTCCTCGCCTCGATGTAGAAACGCTTCTCCGGCGCCTCGCCCATGCTGAAGGTCTTCCTCGGCATCACGCCGTCACGGATCACCGTGCCGAAGAAGCTGGCCTTGTCCACGGGCGGAAGGTAGAGCCCGAGGTTGCCCTTCTTCATGGCCAGGGCGGCAAGGCTTTCGTCGCCGTGGATGTAGTCGATCACCACGTTCGGGTTGGCCTTGAGGAAAGCGTCCAGGTACTCCTGGATGGTGCCGGCGGCGAGGTTCGCGCGGGGCTTGGGGAACTCGATGATGCCGGCGCCCTTGGCGCTCACGAAGCCGACGCGATGCCCGCCCTGGGTGGAAGCGTCGTCGACCTTCGCGAAGGCCGCGCCGGCGTCGTGGGATTTCGTGACCGTATGCTCGGCATAGGCATCGAGGCCCTTGAAGAAGCTGGCTTCGTCCACGCCGAAAAGGACGCGGTGGATGGGATGGAAGGGCAGGCCCTTGTCGTAGATGTTGACGAGCTCGACGAGGGCGCAACGGGCGGGGTGGCTTTCAAGGAGGGGATCGCCGGCGGGGATGGTCTTCTTGACTTCCTCCCAGGTGGCCTTGGCCGTGGCCAGGGAATGGTTGCCGTCGCCCACGGCGAAGAGGAGGAGGTCGCGGCTGCCGTACTTCCCCTCGAAGGCATCCACGTCGGCAAGGGCTTCGAGGGCCGCGGCCACCTTGCCCAGGCTCGACGCGTCGCGCACGTGCCAGCCCCGCACCGAGCCCGAGCCCTGCATCAGGTCGAAATCGTAGAGCTTGGGCAGGCGCTCGCGGGCAGCGTAGAGGGGCTCCATCACAGAAAGCGTGGGATCGTCGATGAGGAGCATGATATGGGGCAGCTCGAGCTCGGCCCCGCGGCGGATCTCCATGCGGGGCGGGAGGCGCTCGACGATGGTGCCTTCGGTGGGACGGATGAGGGATTTCGAGTCCTTGCCATAGCGATAGCTTTCGAGGTCCACGGCCATCATGAGGCCGAGTCGCGGGGAGGCTTCGTAGGGGGTGCGCCGCTCCACGAGGATGAAGCCCGGGCCTATGTTCTTGACCGCGCCACGGGCCAGGTAGTCGTGCATCGAGGCCTTGATGCGCTCCACGCGCTCTCGCTTGTCGGCGTCCTCGAGATAGCACTCGGGGAAGATGAGGTTGAAGGTCGAGGGCCTGTCCCCGATCCTGTCCTTGACCTTCTCCCAGTACTCGCGCTCGGAGGAGTACTGGTCGCAGGCCACGACGGCCCAGGCCGAGGGATCGATGCCCTCCGCGGGGAGGTAGACCTCGGGGATACGAACGCCGAGCCTTGAAAGCTCGGCGGAAAAGTCTGCCATGAAATGCTCCTTGTCAGGTTCCGCCAGGGAAGAGGTATTTTCGATACCGAAACGACGTTTCAATATTGAAACCTAACCGTATCACAGTATTGAGGAAAATCCCCAAGTCGTCAAAGCCTTTTTGCAGTGCTACCAAGATTGTTGGCGGGATCAGCCAGGATAGTGCCTTAGCTAATTCTTTATGCCAAAACGTTCTTCGAAATTCATCCTTTTTTTCATGGTCTCAAGTACCTTCCGGTAAAGCAAGGCCGAAGCGACTATCGCGAGGATGAACGAGGCCCCGACGGCAAGCCCTGCGCTGTTCACCTTCAGGATCCGTCCGAGGGTCAGGCTGTAAAGGACAATGAAGCCGACAAAAAGGATGGCCGTGACGAGGATGTTGGCCAGGGTGGCGCCGATCATGAAAACGACTGCTCGTTCGCGCTTGGTCATGTTCTTCCTTCCTAGAGCCCTGTGGGCAGGTCGATAAAGCGGGTTTCAAGTCCCGTCTCGAGGGCGAGGCGCTCGGCCACGGCGCGGACGCCGAAGGTCTCGGTGGCGTAATGGCCGAGGGCCACGAAATTGAGCTTGGCCTCGACCACTTCATTGTAGACCGAATGGGAGGGCTCGCCGGTGATGTAGAGGTCGATGCCCTCCTCGATGGCCTCCCTCGACTCGTCAGCCGCGCCGCCGGAAATGAGGGCGACGGTGGAGATCTGCGCCCTGCCGGCGGGGATGATGCAGCGCGGGCTCGAGGCGGCGTCCCCGAGGCGCGCCAGGATGGCATCGAGGGCAAGGGGCGCAGGCAGGCGGCCTTTCCAGCCGATCTTCAGGCCCTTGTAGAGGCCGAAGGGTTCCTTCTCCTCGAGGCCAAGGAGCCTGGCCATGACTGCGTTGTTGCCAAGCTCGGCATGGGCATCCAGGGGAAGGTGGCAGGCATAGAGGGCCAGGTCCGCCTCGATGAGGCGCTTGAGCCGGCGATAATGGTTGCCCTCGACCCGGAGGGGCCGGCCCCAGAAAATGCCGTGGTGGACAAAGAGGACCTGGGCGCCTGCCTCGGCGGCCCTGCGCATGGATTCGGCACAGGCGTCCACCGCGAAGGCCACGCGGGACAGCGGTCCATCGGATCGCTGGACCTGGATGCCGTTCATCGAATTGTCGGCAGCGGCGAAGGCGGCGATCTGCAAGGCCGATTGGCACCAGAGATCAAGGTCGCGAAGGTTCATGGGGATGATTATAGCTCCGGCGGGCGCGCAAAAAAAGCGCTTCCCGCCGGAGCCGCCAAGCGGATGCCTACTTCTTGCGCGCCGTGGGGACGGTGACGGTGCCATCGACCAGGACGGCCACCCTCGCCTTCCGCGCCTTCTTGCCCCTGCCCGCAGGCGAGGCCGCGAAGGCCGCAAGGGCGGCTTCGAGGGCATCCTGCACCGTGGGGCGCTTTTCGATGAAAGCCTTGGCCAAGGTCGCCGCATCAAGTTCGCTCACGGCCATCATCTTCACCTTCATCGCCGCATGCGCGATCTTTCCCGCCTTGTGCCAGCCGAGGCGATAGCCGTCCTTGATGCGCTCAAGCACGGCTTCCGGCTTGGACTCGGAGGCGAGGAGCTTCATGTAGCCCTCGTCCCCCACCCCATCGCGGCAGGAGGAAACGAGGATGAGGCAGCCGCCGTCCTTCACGGCCAGGAGGCCGTTCTCGATGGCCTTCTGCGATTGGTAGAGGTCGATGTCCATGGGCGGCTTGGCGACGGAGACCACGATGTCGGCGCGCTCGTCGATGGAGACGGCGAAGATCGCCTTGGCCTTCTCCACCGCCGCCTCGAAGGAGGCGCGCAGGTCGCCCGTCGTCACGGCGCAGAGGGCCTGGTGCTTGTCGAGGATGGCCATGAGGGCGAACACCCGCTTGGGCACGAAGACGAGCGCGTCCTCCATGTCCTGGCTGACCGGATTGGCTTCGAGCTCCAGCGAGGCTGCGTGCGGATCCAAGGCCAGCCTGTGGTTGGCCTCGATGGTGGCGAAGCCCGCCACGCCGGGGAGGAAGGCCTTGCGCCCGCCCGTGTAGCCGGCGAAGTAATGGGGCTCCACCGAGCCGAGGACGACCACGCGGTCGGCCTCGACCACGGCGCGATTGAGGAGGATGGGCGTGCCGTTGCGGGTCGTCCCGAGCTCGACTAGGGAGGAGGCGTCCCGCGCGTCGTGGGCCAGGGTATGCGAGCGGAAAACGTCATAATGCTGTCCAAGGATCGTGTGGTACTCGACCTCGGTGGGCTTGCGGTGCGCCCCGGTGGCCACGATGAAGGTCGCCCCCGCCGCCTTGAGCTCCCCTGCCATCGGGGCCAGCATGGCCGGCGTGGGCGTGGGCCGCGTGGCGTCATTGACGATGACGACCACTTTTTTCCCGCCGGCCAGGAATTCCCCTAGGGAGGCGAAGGGAGGCGAATCCGCCCACAGGGGATGGGCAAGGGCCTCCCTCACGATCTCCACGGAGGTGGCCGTCCCATTCCCCACGCTGTCATTGGGTTCGATGACGAGGCAATCGTCCGGCAACTCCACGTTTTCCGTACCGTTCTGGTAGGGAATTTCCAGCTTCATCTCTGCCGCCCTTTTTGGCTTTGCTTCAGGCCTATCGTCGGATCGGCGACGCAAGATCGCGGTCAAAGGCCTTTTCCATCGCATCGACAAGGGGAAGCCTCTTGCCCGCGAGGAAGCGCACCATGGCGCCGCCTCCCGTGCAGACGTAGCCGAACTTGCCCAAGTCGGTGAACTTGGTCGCCGCGCTTATCGTATCACCCCCGCCGATCACCGTATACCCGCCCGCATTTTCCATGGCCTGCCAGAGTTCGCGGGTGCCGTACTCCCAGCGCGGATCCTCGTAGACGCCGGCTGGGCCGTTGACGAAGACCGAACCGGCGGCGGCGATCTTCCGGCGATAGGCGTCCACGGTCTTGTGGCCCACGTCGGGAAAGAGGCAATCCTTGGCCAGGGCAGTCCCCGCAGGAGCCCTTCCCGGACCCGTCTGGGGCACATCGAGCTCGACGCGCCTGCCTCCCTCGTCATAGGCCAGGTCCAGGGGAAGGGCGTACTTGTCGCCCCAGCGCTCGAGCAGGGTCGCGGCCTCGGGGATGAAGCCTTCAAGGCCCTTGTCCTTCAGGAAGGCCCGCGTAGCCCCTCCCACCTCGATGCCCTTCGCAAGGAGCATGACAAGGCCGGTGACCCCGGTTATGAGGATCTCGTCGGCTGCGCCGTCCTCGAGGACCTTGCGCATCATGTCGAAGGCATCGGAGATCTTGGCTCCCCCGAGGAGGTAGACGCAGGGGCGGCGCGGGTTGTCGAGGACCGACTTGAGGGCCCGGTACTCGTCCATGAGCTGGATGCCCGCGGCGGTGGGGAGGAGCTCCTGGAAGGCGACCATGGAAGGCGCGTTGCGGTGGGCGGCGGCGAAGGCGTCGTTCACGTAGAGGTCGGCCAGAGGCGCGAGGCTCCGCACGAGCCAGGTGTCGAGCATCCCTTCGGGCTTGAGCTTCACGGCCGTCTCGAAGGTCGAGATCTCCTCGGAGAGGTAGCGCAGGTTCCCCAGGACGACGGCCTCTTTGTCCTTCAATGCCCGCACGGCGGCCACCGCGGCCGGCCCGCAGACATCGTCCACGTAGCCCACCTTCCGCCCCGTGAGCTCCGCCAGCTTGCCGGCATGCTCGCCCATGGGGATGAGGTTTTGGTAGTCAAGCGTGTCGCCCTGGTGGGCGATCAGGGCCACCCTGGCCCCGTGGTCCAGGAGCCAGGAGAGGCTCGGGACCGTCTTCTCGATCCGGTTCCAGTTGACGATCCTCTTGGTTTTCGGGTCGATGGGCGAGTTGATGTCGGGCCGGAAGACGACGGTCTTCCCCGCGACATCGAAATCGGCCATCGGCCTCATCTTCAGGCGAGGTCCTTCCATTTGCCTATCCCCAGGTATTTGTTGGTCGTTCCGGTCGCTTCGATCCTGTCCTTCTGCATGCCCATGCAGGCGCGGATCCCGTCCATCGTCTCGGGGATCGTCACCGATTCCTGGGGGATGTTGATCGCGAACATGAGATCCTTGCCGCTTTTCACGATCGAGTCCTCCCAGAGGCCGATCTCGTACATGTCGCCGCGGGGGTTCCCGAGGTCGCGGGCATAGCGGAAGAAGCTCGCGTTGCCCTGGAAGCCCTCGGCGATGGTCACGACGCGGATGCGCGGGTGGGCGCGGAAATGCTTGAGGGCCTCCTCCACCGTGACGTCCTTCTTGGGCGTCATCACGACGGTGATGATGTGGCCGTGGGTGACGGGCGTGTGGACGAGGATTCCGGTTGCCGCAATATGCGGCATGATGGTCATAAGGTCGAGGGCCTGGTGGCTGGGGGCATGGTCGATCTGGAGGGCGTTCGTGAGGCCGCGGTGGTAGTCGCCCGGGTCGGCGACGCGCCTGATGATGGTGATCGCCACCTTCTCGACGCCGATGGCCCTGTCCATGCAGTCCACGGCCCTGATGAGGCCCGTCGTGTTGCAGGAGGTGAGCTTGAGGAACCGCTGCCCGAGGCCCGCCTCGTAGTTCGCATAGCCATGGAAGAAGACGTCGGCCACGGAGTTCTTCTCCCCGCCCTGGAAGATGGCCTTCTTGCCAAGCTTCGCGTAGAGCTCCTTGTTCTTGGCGCCGACGCCCGCGCTGGTCGCGTCGAGCATGACGTCGACCTTGGAGACGAGGTCCTCGAGGGTGCCAGTTACCGGGATGTGGCAGGCATCGAGCTCCGCCCTCTTGTCCTGGCTCGCCGCGTAGAACGCGTAGGGCATGCCCTTCTCGCGCAAGGCCCGCACCGAGAGGGTGGGCGCCACATCAGCGACGCCTACGAGTTCCATGTCCCCCTGGAGGGACACGCCATCCGCGAGCCGCAGCCCTATCACGCCGTATCCGGCGACTCCAACCTTGACTTTGCTCATGTTCTCCTCCCTATATCCCGGACTTCTCGCGGATGTATTTGCGGGCCTTCATCGCGTACTCGAGGGGATTGGCGAGCGCGGGATCCTGCTCGGCCTCCACGACCCACCAGCCTTCGTAGCCGGCCTTCTCCAGGCCCTTGAAGACGGGCACGAAATCCACGCTGCCGTCCCCAGGCACGGTGAAGGCGCCCAATTTCACGGCCGTCAGGAAGGAAAGCTTCTCCTTGCGCACTTTCTCGACGATGGCCGGACGGACATCCTTCAAGTGGACGTGCCTGATGCGCTTGCCCCACTTGGCAAGTACGGCAAGGTGGTCCTCGCCGGAGAAGACCAGGTGGCCGGTGTCGTAGAGGAGGTCAAGGAGGCCTTCCTTCGTACCCTCCATGAGGCGGTCGATCTCCTTGGCGGTCTGGACGCCCGTGCCCATGTGGTGGTGATAGGTGAGGGTCATGCCCTTCTCCTTGGCGCGCTCGCCCAGGCGGTTTAGGCCCGTCGTGAGGCGCTTCCACTCCTCGTCGGTGAAGCTTGGCTTGGCGTCGAAGACGGGGAGGTCCTTGCCCTGTATCGAGTGGCCCTGCTCGGCCGCGCCGATGACGCGCGCTCCCACGGCGAAGAGGAAGTCGCGGTGCTGGATGAATTCCTTCTCGACTTCCTCGTAGGGCTTCGTGGTGAGGAAGGAGGAGAACCAGGCATTGCAGATGGTGAGTCCCCGCAGGGCCAAGGCCTTGTTGAGGACTGCCGTGTCCTTGGGATACTTGTTGCCGACCTCCGAGCCCTCGAAGCCCGCGAGGGCCATCTCGCTCACGCACTGCTCGAAGGGGATGTTGCCCCCGAGCTCGGGAAGGTCATCGTTGGTCCACCCGATCGGCGCTATCGCGAGCTTGATCTTTCTTGCGTCCATGTCAGACTCCTTTTCAGTATTTCCGTACATGATTGACATTCGATGCGACCTCTTCGGCCGCAGCCTCGACATCGGCGCTCTTCGAGACACTGGCCGTCCCCACGCGCCACCACGAATCGTAGCCCTTGGTCATGGATTTCGCGTCTACCTTCGCGTCGATCACGACCGGCCCCGGCGCCGCGAGCGCCGCCTTGACGGCCTCCCTGAACTCCCCGGCGTTGCGCGCACGGAGTCCAAGGGCTCCCCAGGACTCGGCGTTCTTGGCGAAATCCACCGCGAGGGACGGCCCCGCCAGGTTGCCCTTCGCGTCGCGGGACTTCCACTCGTTGCCGAAGTGGGCGATGCCCTGGCTCCCCTGGAGGTTGTCGATGCACTGGAAACCCGAATTGTCCAGCACTATGACGATTATCTTCACGCCCTCCTGGACCGCGGTGAGGAGCTCCGAGTGGAGCATCGCGTAGGCGCCGTCCCCAAGCACCGCCACGATCGGCCTCGAAGGCTGGGCGATTTTCGCGCCGAGGGCGGCGGCGACCTCGTAGCCCATGCAGGAGAAGCCATACTCCACGTGGTAGGAGTCAGGGGATTTGGACTTCCAGATCCTCTGCATGTCGCTGGGGATGGAGCCGGAGGCGGTCACGACGACCGAGTCGGCGGGAAGGAGGGTCTCGTTGAGCTCCACGAGGCAGGCAGCCTGCGAAAGCGGCGAGGCGGCGTTGGCGTGCGCCATGGTCGCAACCTCCGCCTCCCAGACCTTCTTTTCGGTCTCGAGTTCCTTGCCCCAGGCGGAACGGTAGGGCGCACCACCCGAGGCCTGGCGGCCAAGCGCGGCGCACAGGCCCGCCATCGCGAGCTTCGCGTCGGCGACCAGGGGCTGGGCGTCTAGCTTCAGCGCGTCGAAGGAGGTGACGTTGATCCCGAGGAATCGGCAGTCGGGGTTCTGGAAGAGCCACTTGGAGCAGGTCGTGAAGTCGCCCATCCTCGTGCCCACGGCGATGATGAGGTCGGCTTCCTTCGCGAGCCGGTTGGCGGCCGAGGATCCGGTCACGCCGATGCCGGACATGTTGAAGGGATGGCTCGAATCCACCGCGCCTTTTCCCGCCTGGGTCTCCGCGAAGGGGACGCGGAAGTCACGGCAGAAGGCGGCCACTTCCTCGCCCGCGCCTGAATAGCGCACGCCGCCGCCGACGATCACGAAGGGCTTCTTGGCTTCCGCGATGAGGGCCGCTGCCCTTGCCAGGGCGGCGGGAGAGGGTGGACGGCGCTCGAGGTGGTGGACGCGGCGGGCGAGGAATTCGACCGGATAGTCGTAGGCCTCGCCCTGGACATCCTGGGGCAGCGCGATGGTGACGGCCCCGGTCTCGGCGGGGTCGGTGAGGACGCGCATGGCGCTGAGCATGGCCGTCATGAGCTGCTCGGGACGCGATATGCGATCCCAATACTTGCTCACGCTTTTGAAGGCGTCGTTGGCGGTCACGTTCCAGTCGTAGGACTGCTCGACCTGCTGGAGGACGGGGTCGGGCTGGCGGCAGGCGTAGGCGTCCCCGGGGAGAAGGAGGAGGGGAAGCCGGTTGGCGGTGGCAGTGCCCGCGGCGGTCACCATGTTGAGGGCGCCGGGCCCGATGGAGCTCGTCACGGCCATGGCCCTGCGACGGTTGTGCTGCTTGGCGAAACCGATGGCCACGTGGGCCGCGCCTTGCTCGTTCTTCGCCTGGTAGAACCGCAGGCCGCCGGAGGCGGCCACGCCGGAGGCGGCCACGCCGGAGGCGGCCACGCCGGAGGCGGCCACGCCGGAGGCGGCCACGCCGGAGGCGGCCACGCCGGAGGCGGCCACGCCGGAGGCGG
>JANYKC010000021.1 GCA_025358255.1 Spirochaetaceae bacterium | reverse complement strand
GTAACCGTCAATTCTTCCACACCCACGTCGCGCCGGGCTTGCGAACGGAGGTGGCGGAAATCGGTCAGGCTTGCTGACTGGCGATCGGGATAGAAGCGAGGGAAATACGGGCGTCTTCGGCTGTCAGCTCATGGAAGGTAGCGGGACAGAGATTCCAGGGTAGGAGGTCGCCGATTCTCTCCGGCGGAGTTGCCGGTAGCTTCGTCAGGATGTAGCGAAGGGCGAAATAGGGTTCCAGTCCGTTGAGTTTGATGGTCTCGATCAGCGAGTACAGATCAGCGCTCGCGGCGGCTCCGCGGGGGCTCCCGGCCATCACCCAATTGTTTCGACCGATGGCGAAGGGACGTATCGCCCGTTCGGCCTCCGAGTTATCAGGGCCAAGCCACGGACAATCGAGATAGCGGATCAGGCGGGGCCAGAGCTCAAGCGTATAGGAGATCGCCGTCCCCAACGCACTTTTCGGAAGAACCCCCAGGACCTTCGCATCAAGCCAGGCCTTGAAGTCGGCCAGAACCGGTTCGACGATTTCCTTTCGCTCCTTTGCAAAGGCGTCAACATCGCGGGAACCCTGATCGCCGAAGTACTTCGCTCGTAGCGTCCGCTCGGCCTTGTACAGTTCCCTTATGAAACCGATCGCCTCGCCGGCGGAACCCTTTTTGTTCGCCGCCACGAAGGCCTCGACGAACCGCCGCCTGGCATGTGCCCAGCAGGCCACATGGATTATCCCGACCTTCTCGCCGATCGCGAGGTAACCATCATAGCCGTCGGTCTGCAGGAAGCCCTCATAGGATGCAAGGAACGTGGAAATGAAATCGGCTGCCCGCGTCGGGTTGTACCGGAAGAGCACGACCCGGTGCGTGCCAGCTCCACCGGTAAGCACCCACATGTACGACAGCGTCGTGTTTTTGCGGTCTTCCTCGTCCATGACCTGGAAAGGCGTCTCGTCGCAATGCAGGAAGGGAGAGGACAGAAGCTCCCGTTTCATCAAGCCGATGAGCACGGAAAGCTTGGAGGCCACCGCGATCGCCCAATTGGCCATATCCTGGCGGCTGATACAGAGGCCAAAGCGGCTGAACATCCGTTCCTGCCGGTAGAAGGGTAGCGCGTCGCAGAACTTGCCGATGAGCACCGATGCAAGGAGTGACGGGGTGGCGATGCTCCGTGGAAGTATCCGCGCGGGCAGAGGCGCGATCACGATCTGCGGCGGGTCTGCAAGCTTTCTCATCCCGCTTCCTGCCAGCGGCTTCACGATGTACTTCGGACGGACTGTCCTGATCACCACGTACTTCTCTGGGATCTCGTGGACCTGCTCGCTGGTCTCCTGTCCGATGCGCGTGAGTTCATAGCCCTCGGGGACTGCCTTCTTCTCGTCCTCGCCGATATCGACAAGAAGTTCTACGCGTGCAAGCTGTGCCGAAATGGGTTTCCGCCCCCGCTTCCTTCTTGTATACGTTGTCTTGGCGATGCGTACGGTCTCGAAGGCTTCCTCGCCCCTCGGCGAGGTTGACAGCATCTCCGCCTCGTTGAACAACTTTCCTTGCGCGATGTCTTCCTGGGTGAACTTTTCCGACTTCCGTCCGAATTGCCGGGCCTTGAGGATCCTTATCTCTTCCTGCTGCTGCTCGGTGAGCTGCCGGAGGACCAGGACCTCGCCCTCAAGGGCGGCGATCCGCCTCAAGGCACCCTCGATATCAGGAGGCCCTGGGAAGGAGCTTCCGGCACCACCGGAATCCGTGTCGTTCATCATAGTTCATACTACCATGGACGACTCGGTTCCGGCTATACAATCGTCACAATACGGTCTTATATGACAGGCTCCGGTGCTCCCGGAAGAAGTCGATCCCACGCAGGAGCAAGAGTATCTGGGTTCGATCTATCTCTCGCGCTTCCCCTGAGTCTGATGGCCAGGGGAACCTGCCGTCCTCCAGCCTTTTCATGGCGAGCCAGAACCCGTTCCGGTCCCAGTACAGCACCTTCAGCACGTTCCTTGTCCTGCCGCAGAACAGGAAGAGGTTTCCCGAGAACGGCTCCTGTTTCATCTCCGCCTCGGCGATGATCGCAAGGCCATTGATCTGCTTGCGCATGTCCGTGGCGCCGGGCCTGACGAAGATCCTGACTGTCAGCGCCGATGATAAAATGCCGGAATTCGCCGACGAGAACTTGCCGGTTCCTGTCCAAGAATAAGGGGCTTGACCTCTTGTAGAGTGGTAGTTACGACACTAACCACAACAAGAGGCAAAGCCCCATGGACAAGGAGCATAGCATGCTCGAAGCACGGGTACTAAGGGGACAGGGGAAGACGCAGGCTGAGATCGCCCAAATCCTCGGCGTC
>JANYKC010000011.1 GCA_025358255.1 Spirochaetaceae bacterium | reverse complement strand
TTCCAATTCCCGTGAAAGTTGGCGGGGACTATGGCAATCGATTCCCATTCCTGCTCGGTGACCACCTTCCCTATCGGGTATTTCCGCTTGTCCAGACGGCATTTCACCTTCAGGCCTGACGCGGTGCGTGTCCTGGAGATCAGGTTGACTATTGTCGGGTAGTCTTTCAAAGGCTCCCCTCTCCAATTCGAGCTGATGAATGAAAAGAGCCTGTGCTCCACCTTGTTCCACTTGCTTGTTCCGGGAGGGAAGTGCGACACGCTGATCGGCATTCCCATGTCATCGGCGAACCGTTGGAGTTCCCATTTCCACAAGCGCAGCCGCGCGCCGTTGCTCCCCCCCGAGTCCGCCGTGATGTAGAGCCGCCTCGCCTTCGGATACGCCCTTGCGCCTTCCCTTTTCCACCACGAGCGGATCGAGGCAACCGCAAAGGTAGCCGTGTCATGATCGGTGCCGACATTCACAAAACCCGCATTCCGCGCGAGTTCATACACGCCATAGGGGTGCGCTCGCGGGACTTCGGGACTTGGGAAGTCGTGCGTGTTCACCTTCATGCCATCATCCTTGGGAAGCCACTGCCGGCCGTGGTTGGCATAGCTTCCCACGAGCTCCTTCTTCTTTGTGTCCACTGAAATGACCGGTTGCCGCGCCTTCAGCTCGGTCTCCACACGGGCGTTGATATGCTCGAATTGGGCATTGCGATCGGGATGCTGCTTCCCCTCGAGTGTCTTTTGATTGCCCTGGAGGCTATACCCCAAGTCTTGCAGCAGGGATGCGACCAATCGTGCCGATGCCGCATAGCCTTGCTGATTCAGGGCATCCGACAAGGTCCGGGTGCTCTTGATCGTCCACCGTAAGGGAGAATCCGGGTCCCCGCGGGTTAGGGGGTCGACCAGGCTCTCGAGGGTTGACTTCAGGTCGGGTTGGTTGACGCTGTTCGCCTTCCTTCCGGCTCCTTGCCTGCGAACCCTTCCTCCTGAGAGCGTCTCTCCATTCCTGATGGCGGACAATCCCGCGGATATCGTCTGACGGGCCATTCCGGTGGCTCGCGAAACCACGGAGACGCCGCCGCGTCCCAAAGCCATTGCCTCGCTTGCCGCCCATATTCTCCTCGAACGTTCCGTGAACTCGGGGAGCATGGTCCTGTACTTCTGTCGTATCGCCGCTTCTGTTTCCACCTCACCATTATAGCTTGGTATTTGTCTTATTTGCAAATGTTATTTATGTGCAAGCCCTAAGAGCCCGGCACTTGCATGGGCACCAAGCGGACTGCCGGAGAACAGCCAGTTCTTCCTGCCCACGACGAAGGGCCGGATCGCGTTCTCGATGGCGTTGGTTTCGGGCGTCAACCAGGCGTGCTCGACAAAGCGGACCGCCCGGTCGTAAACGCCTTGTGCATAGGCGATGGCCTTGCCCAGCTCGCTCTGTGGCGCGACCTCGAGGGCGGCTGCCATGAGCCAGGCGCGCAACTCGGAGAACAAGGGATCCAGGCGATCCCATCGGAGCCCAACGAAACGCCTCTCGTCGATCCTTTCCTGTTCGAGGAACGCGGCGGGGACCAGCGAGTACAGCCCTCCCGCCAGCGGGACTCCGGTGAAGGCGGAGACCGCCCCCCTTGCTCCCGCCGCGCCCACCCCCAACCCCGGAGACGGTCAGCTTGCCGTCACCTGGACCGCAGTGGACGGCGCCACTTCCTACGAGGTCCACTGGAGCACCCAGGCCGACACCTTGACCATTCCCTCGGCCAACATGAAAGCCGTTACGGGGCTTTCGGGCCTGTTCGACGGACTTGCGAACGGGACGTCCTACTACGTGTGGGTGAAGGCGGTCAACGCCATCGGCGCGAGCGGCTTCAGCCTCTACTCGAGCGCCACCCCCCTCCCGCCGCCGACAGCTACGACGTATGCTGGCTCACCGTCAACGACTCCAGCCAGGTCTCCACCGCCATGACCAAGAGCGTGACAGCCACGGCCTGCGTGGTCGATGGCCTCGTAACAACACCCAATACTATTTCTGGCTCAAGGCCAGGAACGTCGCCGGGAGCAGCGGCTTCAGCCCGGTCGCCTCCTGCAAGCCCCTTGACCCGCCCATGGCGCCTGGGGCCTCGACGACAAGGCGGGCATTCCGGTGGCCAATGTCCTGAATGTCGCCTCCTCGGCCTCGACCGTGACGGCGACCGTCACGGGGCTCATGAGCGGCACGACCTACTATGTCTGGATCAAGGCAAGGAACTCCAGCGGCATCAGCGACTACAGCGCCCTGGCCGCAGATGTCACCACGAAATTCGACCCGGGCATTGGCTTCGCCGCCATCACGAAGAACTACGACGACACCCCCTTCGCCCTCGTGCAACCCACGAGCCTCTCGGGCGGGGCCTTCTCCTATTCGAGCGGCACGCCCTCGGTGGCGACCATCAGCGGCAGCACGGTGACCATCGTCGCCGCGGGCACCACGGTCATCACCGTGACCCAGGCCAGCTCCGGCGTCTATGCCCAAGGCATCGTGACGGCGACTCTGACCGTCAACCCCATCTACCCGACGCTTTCCGGCTTCGGCGCGGTGGTCAAGACCTACGCCGATCCGGCCTTCCACCTCACGGCGCCATCGAGCGATTCCGGGGGCAGCTTCAGCTACTCGAGCAGCGATCCCTCCATCGCGGCCATCAGTGGCGACCTGGTCACCATCGTGGGGGTCGGGAACAGCATAATCACCGCGATCCAGGCCGCGACAATCAACTGCACCGCCGGCAGCGTCAACATGATGCTGACGGCAAACCCGATTCCCCTGATCCTGGGCTTTGGAGCGACCACCAAGGACTATGGCGATGCGCCGTTCGCCCTTTCCCCCTCGAGCAACTCAAGCGGGGCCTTCACCTTCTCGAGCAGCAATGCCGCTGTTGCGACAGTCAACGGCTCCACGGCCACGATCGTCGGGGGGGGCGTGACCACGATCACCGCGGCCCAGGCGGCCACCGGCTTCTACTCGTCAGGATCGATCAGCGCGACCCTGAAGGTGAATCCGATCGCCCCGACCCTTGGCGGCTTCGGTGACATCACGAAGAGCTGCGGCGACGCGTCCTTCCTCCTTCCGGTCCCGACAAGCGACTCCAGCGGTTCCTTCAGCTATTCAAGCGGCAGCACCTCGGTGGCGACCATCATCAACACCAGGGAGGTCGAGATCCACTGGAGCGGCACGAGCCTCATCACCATCACCCAGGCGGCGACGGCCAACCACACCGGGAGCAGCATATCCGCGACCTTGACGGTCAGCTCCGTCCTGGCCACCGTGACGACAACGGTCGCGACCGACATAAACCCGCAGTACGTCCATAGCGGCGGTGTCGTCAGCTCCGAAGGAGGGGCGAACGTGACCGCCAGGGGTGTCTGCTGGGCACTTACGGCCAACCCGACGACGGCGAACAGCAAGACATCAAATGGCACCGGAGCGGGGAGCTTCTTCAGCACGCTGATGCCCCTGCTGCCGGGCAAGACCTACTATTACCGCGCCTATGCCACCAACAGCGTGGGCATATCCTACGATGCCACGATTCGATCCGTCACCACGCCCACGGCCGTTCCGACGGTATTGACAACGTCGGCTACCGGCATCACCCAGACAACGGCCACGAGCGGCGGATTGATAGCCTCCGACGGAGGCGGAGCCATCACGGCCAAGGGGGTATGCTGGAGCGCCAACCCCAATCCGACAACGGCGAACTCCTTCACCAACGACGGCACGGGCTCGAACGCGTTCTCGGGCAGCCTGACCGGCCTCGTGCCGGGCAGGAACTATTGGGTCCGGGCCTATGCCACCAACAGCGCAGGAACGGGCTGCGGGAACCAGCAGTCCTGCTTCACATTGCCGGCCTTGCCCCCCTCGGTTCTCACGCAGCCGGTCGGCTCGATCCTTTCCACTTCGGCGCAGGCAAACGGCAGCCTGACATCAGATGGGGGAGACCCGGCTTGCATCAAGGGCATCTGCTGGGCCGAACACGCCGACCCGGTCACTGGCGGGGCGGACAGCGCCTTGGCCTGCGGGACAGGCACGGGCGATTATTCAATCCAGATCTCCCCCCTTGTCAGCGGCCACCACTATTATGTGCGCGCATGGGCCAACAATACGACCATCACCAGCTATGGGAGCGCAGTGGAGTTCGACACCCCCTAGCCCAGCGTCCGCCATCAATGGAGACAGGGATCCAAAACCGGCCACGATCCCTGTCTCTGCCTTCCCTGGCTCCGTTCGCCCGCGCGTCTCGCGCCGATCAGGCATAGGACTCCAGCAATTGGGAATTCCGCCGTCCCCTGTTGTATATTGTGCCATACCCCCCCGCAAGGAGCCGCCATGTCGCGCAAAGCCAGCTTTTCCCTATCCTCGATCTTTTTCCTCCAGCTCTGCCTCGGCCTGTTTTTCCTTATGCTCGGCCTCATGGGCATGGATAGCTACAACAGCAGGCTCAGCGAGTTCGCCCGCTTCCTCGGGCGGGACGACGCGATGCGGAAGCTCATGGCCGTCGTGGAGCTCGTCATGGGAGCCGTCCTCGTCGTCGGGCTTTTCCTCCCCGTGCCCGCAGGGATCGCAAAGGTCTTCGCCATAGCCCTCTTCGCCCTATGGGCCATCTACATGCTCCTCAACTTTGTCCTCAATGATTCCTTCATGGAGCCTTCGACCATCGTCTGGCTCTACAATGTCTCGTGGAACGGCGTCATCCTGGTCTCGCTGTGGGTGGTCGGCAGGAAATACATGTAGAAAGACGAATCCCCCTCTGGCGCCGGACATGACGCGTTGGCCGCTTGAGGGGATTCCCTTGACCTCCGCCAAGGCCCATACTGCCATTTGCCGAAACATCAGGCCCCTTGAGATCGCTTCTATTCCCAGGAGTGACATAATGAGACTTCCAAGGCTTCGGGCTTCCGCCCTTCTATTCATTACCATGGTCGTGGCAGCACTCGTGGGCCTTTCCTGCTTGCCAAAGGGCGAAAAGGCAGGCTCGCCCCAGGCAACGCCATCGGGAGCCAGCGCGGAAACGGCCGCTTCGGCAATTCCCGCCGCGCCGCCCGAAACGGTCACGACAACGGCCAACGTCATCATGGTTTCCGGTGAAGTCGGCTATCGCGCGGAAAGCGGCGATTGGAAGACTCCCGACATCGGCGAGACGATACCCGCGCACGCATCCATAAGGACGGGGAAAACCGGCGCCTGCGACCTGCAGTTCGGGCGCCTGGGCGCGGCGCGCATCGGCCCAGGCACGACGATAGAACTCAGGAACATATCCCTTGCCGCCTCCCGCAGTTCGGTCGAGGTCAGCCTCATGGTGGGCAGCCTGGCCAGCAAAGTGACCAAGCTCGCCTCCAAGGACAGCTATGCGGTGCGTTGCTCGGACTCGATCTGCGGCGTGCGCGGCACGGAGTTCCTGGTCCGCGCGCAAGCGGGCAAGCCAAGCCTGGTCGCCGTAAAGGAAGGCAGGGTAGCCCTCCTTCCGCCCTCCTTCGACCCTGCAGCCCTCCAGAAGCTGGCCACGACGCCGGCAGGCGAGGCCTTGGTGGACGCCGTCATCGAAGCGATGCTCGCGGTGGCGCCTTCGGTCGGCGCGGGCGAGGAGACCCGGGTTTCCCCCGCGTCCATCGCCGCCGAGGAAAAGGCCCTGGTCGTCGTCACGGAAAACCTCGGCGCGAGCCTTGCGGAACAGGCCGCGGCCGCCGTGGAGCCGGCTCCCCCTGCTGGCTTTGCGGCCCAGGCGGTTCCAGACGCGGCTGCGGAGACGATGCTTTCGGACAAGCTCCGCAACGCCTTCGATGGCTGGAAGACCGCCCTCGAAGCCACTCCCCAGAAGACAACCCTCATCAGCGCCGAATCCAGCAGTTCGCTCAAGGACCTTCCCAAGCCTTCGGTCGAGGCTACCCCACCGAGCGCTCCTTCTCCCGCCCCGCACGCGGAGCTGCCTGCGGCACCTGCAGGGCCTTCAGTCCCGACGGCCCCGGTCGTCGCCACGCCGCTTAAGCCGGAAGACGCCCTTTCGATCCTGAGCCTGCCCTGCGCGACCATCACCGGCGGCATCGTCGATTCAGAGTCCGGCCTTTTCGCCGCTGACAGCCTGGGAGCCGTTGTGGCCCTGGGACCCGAGGGGAAGGCCCTCTGGTCGACCAAGACCGAGAACGGTGCCAACAGCAGTTCGGAGCCGGTCGCCTTGGGCTCACGGGTCTATTACGCCGGCGACGCCAAGCTCGTGGCCTTGGACGCCGCCACGGGCAAGAGGCTTTTCAGCGTCGACCTCGGCCCCGCGAATTCCGGATTCTTCGGACGCCGTCCCTACGTCACGGGAGGAAAGCTCTACCTCAGCTCCGATACCGGCCTCGAAGTCCTCGATGCCCAATCCGGCGCCAGGCTCGGAACCATATCCTTCCCCGACGGATCCGGCATGACTCCGGCGGCCCTCGGCCCCGGGGGACTTGCCAATTCCATCGGCATCTCGACCAGTGGCGGCGGCTTCCTCATAGTCGACCTCGCGGCCTCCATGGTGACCGCCACCATTCCCACCAAGGCGACGCAGCCCTTGGCCTCAGCCCCCCTGGTCCAGTCCGGCGTCGCGATCTTCGCCGACCGCAAGGGCCTCGTTTCCTGCGTCGAGCTCATGGGGCAAAGGCTCCGCTGGGAAAGGTCCCTGGAACCGGGGAAATCCACCGGCGTTTACCAGGACCCGGTCGCCTGGGGCAAGGCCGTCTATCTCTTCTCGAAGTCGACAATCTACGCCCTCTCCACCGAGGACGGATCCCCTTTGTTTCCGCCTCTGCGCTCCGTGGCCGCAGCGCCTTGCATCGTGGATGGGAAACTCTGGTATGCCACCGCGGCGGGAAGCATCATCGAGGCGGACGCGGCAACGGGCGGCACCATCGCAAGCATCAAGTCACCGGCCGCCATCGTCGGGCGGGCGGCGGCCCAGACGGACGCGGCTGGAAGGGCCGCGCGCATCCTTTTCCCCACCGCGACGGGGCTTGCAGTCTTGGATCTCGCCACGCTGGAGAAGGCCCATAAATGAGATTCCCCCTCCTTCCCGCCCTTGTCATGAGCCTCGCCCTCCTCGCTTCGTCCCATGCGGCACCGGCCGGAACAACCTCAACCACCCCGGTGGCCTCGACAGCGGCGGCTGCGGCAGCTTCGCATGCACGAAGTCCAGCCAGTGGAGGGCGCGGCCGTCACCCGCGACCTGGAATCCCTCCGCGCCTGGGCCGAATCGCACAACGCGGATTTTTTCATGCTCGGTCGCTTGGCCAAGGGTGGGGCAGGCCGCCTAATCTGCGCTCTGTCCCTCTTTGACCGCGCGAAGGGACGGATATCCATCGCCGAGGTGATGCCAGAGGTCCTTCCCCTTGACCTCTTCGACGCCTCGGACGAGCTCATCGCCCTGGTCCTCAACGAGGCGACAGGCAGGCACATAGGCTTCAGCCGCATCGCCTTCAAGCCCAGCGGAGAGAATGGCGCATGGCGGGCCATCCTCGACGGCAGGGAGGCCGGAGGCGGGAGAGCCGGAAGCCGAACTCCTGGACCCGGGCGTCGCCGCCTACCTCACCGCAAGGCCGCGGGGGAATGCAGCCACGCTATCTCCACGTCCGCCTTCCACATGGGGCGGTACGAGGTCACGCAGGTGGAATGGTTCGCCTTTATGGGCACCCGGCCCTCTTTCTTCCCCAGCGACCTCCAGCCCGTTGAACAGGTCAACTGGTACGAATGCCTCGTCTTCTGCAACAGGCGAAGCCTCAAGGAGGGACTCACGCCTTGCTCCACCATCGGGGGGAAGGCGGATCCGGATGGATGGGGCGCCGTACCGGACTCCATGGACGGGGATTGGGATTCGGTCCGATGCGACTTTGCCGCCGGCGGCTACCGCCTGTCCAAATAGGCGGAATGGGAGCACGCATGCAAGGCCGGCGGCACCGAGGCGGTGGGGCAATACCCCGCGAATGCCTGGAACCTTTACGACACCTATGCCAACGTCGGGGAATGATGCTGGGACAGCTTCAAGCCCTATGATGCGGCTGAACCCGAAGACCCCGCCGTTTCGGAGCCGGGGGATCCGAGCACCATCCATGGCGGCGGGTGGACGAGCACCGGCGATTCCCCCCGCTCCGAGGCGCGCGCATGCCACCCGCCGACCTACCGCCATAAGGCCTGCGGTCTGCGCCTGGCGCGGAGAAGCGGAAGCTCCGGCGCTCTTGCTGCCTCTTCCCCCTCCGCCCGACTACGCCAGGACCTGGTGCGCGATCTCCGACAAGAGCGGGACAGAATGCTCGTGGTACAGCCTTGGATCCAGGGGGCCTGCTGACCCGGCAACCAGACATTGGCTTGGTCCCATGATTCTGACCGGTAGCGACGGGCCAGAATCATGGGAGAGCACCGGATGTCATGTTGCCGGGTCATAAATAGCAAGTTGAGCGATTCCATGTGCGTGATGCAGGTGCCGCTTTCCATGCTTTCCAAGCACTTTGATTCGATCAAGCGTATCGATCTGGTCGTCGCCAATGTCGCCATTGACGAAGGCAATTGGATTCAGGAGTCCTATACCCCGCCGATATTCGTCGATTTCACGAAGTGACCGTTTCCTAGAGGTCCGGAGCGCCCGTGGATAGGGGGTCCTCCGGCTCCCAGACCTCCACGCGGTTCCGCCCCTTCTCCTTAGCCGCGTACAAGGCCTTGTCAGCGCGGGACAGGAGGACTTCCACGTCCACCTGGTCCCGTCCGAGCAGGGCATATCCCACGCTGACCGTCGCCTTGACCCGTTGGCCGCCTTCGTCCAGGATCTCGGTCAGCTCGAGGCGGGCGCGGATCCTTTCGCAAAAGGTATAGGCACCCCCGCCCTCGGCCCCCACGAAGACCATGGCGAATTCCTCCCCGCCGATGCGGCCGGCGAAATCCTCGCCGCGGCTCTCCTCGATGAGGATCCGCCCGAAGGCCTGCAGGGCCACGTCGCCGGTATGGTGGCCATAGGTATCGTTGATGAGCTTGAACCGGTCCAGGTCGAACATCGCGACGGCCAGCTTGAGGCCATGGCGCTGCGCGCGGGACAGCTCGCGCGCGGCCTCGCGCATGAAGCTGCGCCGGTTCGGGAGTCGGGTGAGCTCATCGGTGCTCGCAAGCTCGGCGATGCGGTTGAGGAGGACCTTGGTCTCCGTCTGGTCCTGGATCGTGACCAGGCTTCCCTCCGCGCCCATCCCGAGGCCTATGGCCTCCGCGCGATACCATCGCGGCTCGCTGCCGCGCAGGAGGAAAAACTCGCGCGGGCTAGCCATCTCCAGCGCTTCCACCACGGCCTGGCGGGCGTGGAGGCAGGCATGCTTTCCGCTCGCGGAGTCGCCGCTCCCCGCCTCAGTCGCCCCGGATCCAGCGCCGGCGGCGCCATTGTCCTCCGCCTGGGCAGTCCCGGCCTCTTCCCTGCAGGTCGCCGGAAGGCCGCCAAGGGGCCGGCCCAGGTCAGCCTCGGCGAGTCCCAGGATTTCCAGGGCCACTGGATTGGCGTCCAGGATATTGGCGTTCCGGTCCAGGACCAGGAGACCTTCCCGCATGCGCTCGACGACCAGGCTCCTGGCCACGGGCGAGCAGGCGAAAAGGTCGCGGCGGAACAGGCCGGCGTAAAGGAGCGCCGATGCGGCAGCGTAGCCCAGCGGCGTGAAGTCCTTGACAAGCCCTGGCACCAGTTTGAACACATAGTTCATGCTGGCCAGGAGGGGGACCGTGATGGCTGCAATTATGAAGACCGCCTGACGGCGGTAGTACTGGCGGTACAGGATGAAGGCGCGGACCACGATGAAGGCCCCCACGAGATAGAGGGCATAGGCATAGGCCGCGTAGACGACGAACCAGGGGCCGAGCTGCCTGACCGAGATGAGGTAAGGATCCTGGCTGACCCAGGTTATGGAGGGCCACATGAGGGGCTGGAGCCCGTCCGTGAAGATCACGACAAGGGTCGAAAGGGGAATGAGCACCAGGGCGGCCATGACAGCCTTGTTCATGCCGCGGCCTGCCCTCGTGAACCTCAGGCAGAACTCCATCCAGATGATGGGGAGGAAGCCGATGAAGAGATAGATCAGGCGTGACCAGAACATCGCGGCCTGGATCCCCGTGGAGCATATTTCCAGGCTGTTCGAGGCGAGGTAGCCGATCGTCGCGGCCGTGTACACGGAATAGATCCGGGCCTCGGGACGGTGCCGCCTGCCCGCGCGGAGGCTGGCCGCGAGGAGGAAGCCGAGGGCAATGGCCACCATCGGGGCCGCGATGCGGTAGAGGTCGTATTGCAAACGGTCCGGTGTCATTGATCCTCCTGGCTTCCGCCGCTACTGGAGTCCGAGCTTGATGTCGATCTTCGCCTTCGCAATGGACAGGATCTCCGCGCTTTCGACGCGGACCAGCTTGAGGAAAAGCTCGTATCGGGCCTCCGTGCGGTAGATGGTCCCCGTGACATGGACCTCTTCGCCAAGGACCTTGCCCACAGGGGCCGCCTGCCCCTCATCGACGATCCCCGAGAGCTGGCGCTCAAGTTCGGAGGGGACGGACTGGAGGTCCTTCCTTTCCACGATGGCGAAAAGCCTTGACCGTGCCGCCGCCAGGGAAAGCTGCTCGCCAAAGTACTCTGCCTGGCGGGCCGGGGTGGGATCGGCGGGCTGCGCGCCTGACGCGGACAGGATGGGCATCACCGCGAGCCGGGTGGTCACAGCAAGCCCAAAGCTTGAGTAATCGACAAGGTCCTCCGGCGTGTCGCCCCCGCCTCCGGCTTCGAGGCCGTCCAGGACTTTCTGAAAAAGCTCCAGGTTGTCCGTGAAGGGCACGGGCCGGGTCACATACTCGTCGCCCTCGTCGCGGTAGAGCACCATCCCGAAACGGATCGAGGGGGCGGGCTTCTGGGCCGCGATGTTCCTGTTGCTGCTCTCGATCGTGGCTCGAAGGCCTTCGATCTCCTCTCCCATCGATCCTGTCGTATCGAACACGAAGAGAATGTCGACGGGGAGGGGAGAGGCGACCGAGCGGGCCGAGGCCAACCTCACAGGGACAGTCCTCTCGCCCGAGCGGCGCAGGACCGCAGTGGCCCTGCCTGCCGGGGAGGAGATCTCCACGCGGTAGGATTGCGCTAGGGGGGCACCGGCATATTCGAGCGGATAGAGGGCGTAAGCACCATCGGCATAGCTCTGCCCCCTCGAGATCGGAGAGGCGTTGGCAGCGCCATCGCCGGCGAGGACCTCGACCAGGGCGCCGGCAACGGGTCGACCCGAGACGTCCTCGATTTTCACGAGGATCCTTTCCCCTACAGCCAGGTCCTCGTGGGGAAGGGTGGCATATTGGCCGAGGAATTTCATAAAGAGCTTATACTGCGCATTGTCATCGGAAAAGCCTGCCTTGAGCCCTGACTGCGTGGGAACCCGCGCGGCGCTCGTGCCGGGTGCGGGAGTCCTCATCGCGTCGGTCCCCGATCCCGTCGAGTCCACAAAGCCGATCGAAGGCTCCGGGCTAGCCTCGGCGCTGCGCGTCCCAACGCCGGTCGATGGCGTCGGTGCGAGCGAAGGAGGGAAGGAAGCGGCAGGCGGAGTGTCCGCTGGGAGCGATGCCTTCGTGGCTTCGCCTGCGGGCTTTCCCGCAAGGCTCGGCCCTCCCGCGCAGGATGTCAGGGAGGCCGAAAACATGAAGACCGCGAAAAACAGGGCGAACCAGCAGGGGTGACGCAATTTCACGGCTGGGCTCCGTCGGAAAACAGATGCCTCAATTCTAGCGCATCGCCTGAAAAAACAAAGAGGGCGGATGCGCCTCGGCCACCCGCCCCTTCCAGCCTGGCGCTGGTCTCAATCCCCGGCCTTCCTCACCTTGGCCGAACCGCTGGCCTTCGATGTCACGCTCGGGTTCCCCCAATAGCGGAGGCCTGTGGAACCCGAGACACCCGCATCGAGATGCCCTTTCACGCGGGCTTCCACCCTTCCCGAGCCGGAAGCGCGAACGGTGAGATCCCCGAAAGAGAAGGAGCGCCCATCCAGGAAGCCAGAGCCCGAAAACTTGACCTGGCCTTTCTGGGCCGAGCCCGTGAGCCGGACCTCTCCCGAACCCGAAAGCCTCAGGTCCATCGAAGAGCAGTTCGATGCCATGTCCATGGCGCCTGAGCCTGAGGCAATAAGCTCGAGGTCCTGGAAATCCAGGGTGGCCTTGATCCGGCCAGAACCGCTGAGGCTGCCCTTGAACCGCGCCCCGTTTGCGGGGTCGATGTCGGCGTCTCCGGAACCGGAAAGCGCGACGCCCTCAAGGCCCGGAAGGCTGACGTCGTATTCCAGCCTTGTGGCACGGACGATCGCCGTACCAGGCTTCAAGCCAATCCTGAGTTCCGTGCCGACGATCTCCGTGGTCATGAGGGGGAGGATGTTCGAATCGGCCCTCAGCTCCACCTTGAAAGGTCCCCGATGGACGCGAAGGCTTCCGGAGCCGCTCATGCTGATGGCGGTGAAGCCCTGCAGGTCCCTCGATTCGCTCTCGACCTTCCCGTTTCCAACCACCCCCGCACAACCCGCAAGTACCGTCGCGGTGATGACGAGAGCCGCAGACAAAGCGCGCATATCGTCCCCCCCCTTTGCTCGCCCTCCTCGCCCCGGAAAGCGTTTTTCGCGGACAGGTGCGGCATTGCTGAATATAGCCAAGACAGCCATGCCTTGTCGATGGCGGGGAAAGGCGTGTAGTCTTGAGCCATGGAAAGAGCAATTCTGGTGCTGAAACCGAAAGAGGACCTCCGCCTTCGCGCTGGTCATCCATGGGTATATGACAACGAGATCGCGCGTGTGGAAGGCCAGCCCGAGGCCGGCGCGGAGGTCGAGGTCCGCGACGCGCGGGGCCTACCCGTGGGCGTGGCCTTTTTCAACCCGAAATCCAAGATCCGCGCGCGCATCTATTCCCGCGCGATCCGTCCCGCTGACGCGGTTTTTTTCAAGGAGGCCATCGGCGCCTCCCTCGCGTGGCGGCGGAGGTTCTTCGATCCGGACAAGCAGAGCGTGCGCGCCGTCTTTGCCGAAGCCGACGGGCTCCCGGGACTGATGGTGGACAGCTTTGTGGAAAAGGCCTCCGGACGCCGCTTCCTCACCGTGCAGTTCCTGACCCTCGGCATGGACGCGCGCAAGGAGCTTGTGGTGGAGACGCTCCGCGGACTCCTCCCATCCGCAGGCATCGCCGAGCGGAGCGACGCTCCGGTGCGGGCCTTTGAAGGCCTCGAGTCGGTGACGGGGACCCTGCACGGAACGGTGCCGCCCTCAATCCTCATAGGCGAAAACGGCCTGGCCTTCGCGGTGGACCTCTTGGGCGGGCAAAAGACCGGCTGGTTCCTCGACCAGCGCTCCAACCGGGCCGCGGCGGCCCGCCATGCGGTGGACCCTTCCACGGAAAAGGGACGGCGGGTCCTCGACACCTTCTGCAACGCGGGAGGCTTCGGCCTGGCCTGCCTGGCCGCGGGAGCGGAATCCCTCGTCGCGGTGGACTCCCAGGCCAATGCAGTGGCTGATTTTGCGGCAAACGCGGAAAGGAACGGCTTCGCGGACCGCGTTGCCGCGGTGGAGGCCAATGCCTTCGACTACCTGCGCAGCCTTGAGAGGAAACACGAGCGCTTCGGCCTCATCATCCTCGATCCGCCGGCTTTCGCGAAAAACCGCGCCTCGCTCGACGGAGCCCATCGCGGTTACAAGGACATCAACATGAGGGCCCTGAAGCTCCTGGAGCCGGGCGGGGTCCTCGTGACCTGCTCCTGTTCCCATTGGTTCGACCGCGAGCGCTTCGCCACCATGCTGGAGGAGGCGGCCGCCGACGCGGGCAAGCGCCTTCGCATCGTCGAGGAAAGGACCCAGGACCTCGATCACCCAATAGTCACTGGCTACGGGGAATCGAGGTACCTGAAGTGCGTCATCGCCGAGGCGATCTGAACATCATGTCCATGCCGAAATAGCCTGGTCCCACGACTGGGGCGAAGGTGACCTTCCCGCTATCGATGGCCGCTTTCGCCCCCGAATACGCGCCTTTGGCCGAAAGGAGCCTCAGGCCTCCGTCAACCAGCATGCCCGCGGCCATCACGCCCATGGCGGGCATGAGCTCCACCATGCTATGGGCCTTCCATGCGTCGCGGACCGTGGTCTTCGGCGTGGCGAAGTAGTCAAGCTTGTCGAATTGCAGGTCGGACGGCAGGAGGAAATAGTAGCCGACAAGGGTGCCTGCGACCGTGGCCAGGTGGAGGGTCAGGTAACCGAGGCCCGCAAGGGTGTCGCCGTTGCGCAGCTGGCCGGCTCCGGGAACATGCATCGACATGGCGGAGCCCATCTTAAGCCAGGCGTCCTTGCGCGCGGCCAATTCGATCCTGGCCAAATAAGGCGTGAGCTCAGCGATGGTCAACTCGCCGAAGGGACGGGATCCCAGCGCCTCGGCGGCGGCGGCCATCTCCGCGCTCGAGTAGGGAGAAAGGGAAAGGCCCGGATAGCCCTTTTGCATGGGCAGGGCAAATGCCAGGCTCGAAAGTGACAGCAGTGCGAGAAAAAGCGCCATCTTCTTCATCTTCAGTCTCTCCTTATTCGAGCACGTCGCGCATGTGACGAAAATCCTCTTCGGTGATCTCCCCCGCGACAAAACGCCGCTCAAGGACCGCGAGCGCGCCCCGACCATGGTGGCGCCTCCATCCAAGGGCTATCCTCATGACAAGGACCAGCAAAAAAGCGAGGCAAAGGAGCTTCAAGAGCACCAAGCCCAGAAAAAACCACGTCATGTCGGCCTCCTTCAGCCCTTCAGCGCCGCCAGGCGCTTTCTATACTCTTCCTCACTGATCTTTCCCTCGGCATAGGCATGCCTCAGGAGCGAAATAGCGCTTTGGCCATGTGGCGATTCGCTCTGGCCGCCCATCCTGCGAAACCGATGCCTGCAAAAGATGAATCCCAGGAAAAGCCCAGCCAGGAATACGCCGCCCAGGAAAAGGCACCCGCCCACGAGCAAGACGCCCCTGGCCATGATTGAAGGACCATGCATGGGGCCATTCTGGTAGCTCGGACCTGCTCCTTGCCCGGGGCAAAGCCTCTGGTCGGGACCCGGGCCTGGACCGGCGCCATTTCCTTGCCGAGGATCCTGCCCCGGTCCTTGTCCTGGGTTCCCCCAATTGCCGTGACCGCCGCCGGGAAACGGAAGCCCCGGAAATGCGGTCCTGCTGTGCCAATCGCCTCTATCGAGGAAGCGACCCACAAGCGGGCATCGGCCAGGGAGCGGGCCTCCAAACGGACCAGAGTTGGGCCGAATCACTATAAGGGTCGTAGCGAGGGCCACAATGGCCAAGCCCAATCCCGCCAAGGCCCAACTGAGCTTCCTGCCTTTTCGGATACCCATATGCAACTCCTCTCAGGAAAGACATACATAAAGTATAATGAATATTCACCACAACAGCGGCCGAAAATGAGGATTTTTCTGGAGGAGGAGGGGGGAGATACCGGCTTCCCCCGGCCCGCCGTCCCTGAAGGAGGGGGCCCCAAGGGAAACCTCGAGAAAAAGCGCCTAGAGGAGGAGCACCTTCTTGACCTCGAAGATGTTGACGCCAAAGAGGCGCCGTACTTCCTCCGCCGTCGTGTAGGCGGTACCGGCCTTGGTGTTGAAGAACTCGATGAAGGCGCGCATCTCGGCTTCGTCCTTCGAATACAGGGCCGAGGAGAAGGCGGCGCGGTAAAGGCCGAGCTCGGCGAGTTCCATGGTCGAATTCGCGCCGTACTGGCGCTTGGCCTTCGAATCCACGACGGCACGCTCTCCATCATAACCAATTGTAAAGATAAAATCCTCGCGGGAAATCACTCGGGTCTCCAAGGTTGAGGGTCAGCGCGTGACCCGGGCTAGTGGCGGACGGTGGCTTCGCTCCCCGCCACACCGGAACGGCGCGGCGGGAGGGCGCTTTCATTCGGCGGAGAAACTGTCCTTGCCTGCGCCGCAGAGGGGGCAGACCCAGTCGGCTGGCAGCTTTTCGAAGGGAGTGCCGGCGGCTATGCTCGCGTCGGGATCGCCAACCGCCGGATCGTAGACATAACCGCAGACATCGCAGACATACTTCTTCATGGTGTGCTCCTTATGCGCTCGCTATTGATGGTCGTCGTCAGGCACTTTGGAAGAAGGCCCCTTGCTGACATCAGCGACCTGACATCGTGCGCCCTCCCATGATCCGGTCCGGTCGCCGCCGGCCAGGACCATGGGCCGCCGATGCCTGGTTGCCAGGTCAGCGGGCCCGCCTTTCATGCCTTCCACAGTCCGTGCTTGTTGCAGTATTCCCGGGCCTCGAGCTTCGCGGACTTGACCGTGAACCAGGCCTCGGGCTTGTCGCCGGGCTTGAGGTGGGCGCGATGGACGGCGAGGACCGTATCATCGGCCGCCTTCTCGAGGAGCTCGATCCACTCGATATAATGGTCGGCCTCCATCGGATGGGCAACGCTGCCCACACAGACCTTGGTCTGGGCGCCTTCCTTCGTGATGACGGGGACATGCTTTTCCTTCGAAGCGTCGACTCCGTTCTCGGCCAGCGGCGTCATCGCCTGCCCGCAGCATGAGGGCTCGCCGCCGCCGGCATGGACGACTTCGACAATGTTCCCGCAGATTTCGCAGCGATAGATCTTGAGCAGTTGAGCCACGATCAGCCTCCTGACATCGGTGAGAATTCCCGGATCGCCCGGGACAACGGTATTAGTAGTTTTCCCCAAGGAGCTCGAAATAGGCCTGGGGGTGCTGGCAGGCGGGGCAGGCCTTGGGGGCTTCCACCGCCTCGAAGAGGTAGCCGCAATTGAGGCAACGCCAGACAACCTTGGTGTCGGCCTTGAAGACCTTGCCTTCCTGGAGGTTCTTCCTGAGCTTCTCGTAGCGGCGGGCATGCTGCTTTTCCGCTACCGCGATGGCCTCGAACACGAAAGCGATGGCCTCGAAGCCTTCTTCGTGGGCTTTTTTGGCAAATGTGGGATACATGGTCTTCCACTCATAATTCTCGCCCTCGGCGGCATGGAGGAGGTTCTCAACGGTAGGGGCGATCGTGCCCGAGGGGAAGGTGGCCGTGATCGTGGTCTCCCCGCCTTCGAGGAATTTATAGAGGCGCTTGGCGTGTTCCTTTTCCTGGTTGGCCGTCTCCTCGAATATGAGGGAGATCTGGTAGAACCCCTCCTCCCGCGCCTTGGACGCGTAGAAGGTATAGCGGTTCCTGGCCTGCGATTCGCCGGCGAAAGCCCCCATGAGGTTTTTTTCCGTTTCAGTGCCTTTCAAGCTCTTCATGGAACACTCCTCTATTAAGGATTGGCCGACGATAGAGTCGCCGCCCGGAATAACTATACTACCTTGGGCTTCCGGGGGCAAAGGGAAGTCAACGCCCCTTGGGCCTCTTCCCGGCTTCCGGACTGCTTCCGGCCTTTCCGGCGGCCAGCGCCTCGCGCCGGTCGGCCAGGTATACGGCGATGGCCAGGGCAATCACGCCGAAGGTGACGGACACATCCCCGAAATTGAGAATGCCGGTCCGGAAATCGCCGATGCCAAAATTCATGAAATCCACGACCCGGAAGGAATTGAAGAGGCGGTCCTGGAGATTGCCGATGCCGCCGGCAACGATGGTCACGATGATAAGGGCACGCAACGGGCTCGATTCCTTGGCCACGGAATACCACAGGCCGTAGAGGCAGACGACAAGCGGAAGGATGATGAAGACGGCCACCTTGACCAGATAGGGCCAGGACGACCCCATGCTCAGGAAGGCGCCGTCATTCTCGGCATAGACCAGGAGGGCGGTGCCACCAAAAAAGGAATGGATGCCGCTGCCCTTGAGTTTGGCCATGGCGAGGATCTTGGTTATGCGGTCGAGCCCGTAATTGAGGGAAAACACGAGGATCATGAGGCCGATCCGCTTCCAGGTTTCTTTCTTCACTCCGCCTCCCTTGGAAAGGAAAGAATGCCCTTCCGAGAAGGGAAAGGCAAGAGGGAGGCGGATGCCAGGGCCCGGCTGGCTTTCCTTGACTTTGTTCAGTCTTCTCCAGGCCTTCCCCAGGTGACCGGCGGGTCGCCCGCGGGCCAGGAGAGGAAGTCGATATCCACTGCGATGAGGGGAGAGTTCGCTTCGGGACCTTTCCCGTCGGCGAAGACCCGGCTTACCGCCGATATGCGCAAGGCATCCGTGGCCTTGCAATTCTTCTGGATCGTGGTCGCGGGAATCCATCTGCCATCTGCGGTTCCGACAAGGAGCCAATCAAGGCCGAATCCGACCTCTTTTTCAATGCCGGCAGGGAGGTAGGCCCTCAGCCTGACCAAACCGAATTTTTCGAAGGTCGTGACCTCACCTATCGCCTTGCCGGGTATGACGCGGCAGGCTCCAAGGCGCAACTGCCATCCGACAAGGCTTTTTGCGATGCCCTTTTGCCTAGTCGACGGCAGGTCTTGGGCAGAGAGGTTCACGAAGACCTTGTCGCCGTCCTTCTCGAACCCCGCCTTACCCTTCCAGAGGACCTTGGCAAGCAAGGTCCCGTTCCGGTACAGGACAAGGACCTCGCCTTCCTTTTCATCGGCCGCAAGGAACTGTCCCTGCCCGACCGGTGCATTGGCCTGGGCCGCTGTTTGGGCAGCGACGCCGACGGCCAGCAAGACCGTGGCCAATGCCGCGAACACTCCCCGTTCCCATGTTTTCATCCCTGTCCTCCCTTTTTTTCGTGCCCGGTTTTTCATCTATGTTTCCTGCGCCTTTTCCAGGGCTTCAATGACCTCGAAAGTCTTTCCGAGTTCGAGCGCGTCACCGGAGCCCCCGAGGGCCTCCTTGGAACGCCGGGCCAATTCGAGGGCTTCGATCCGTTTCCCCTCGGCGCCGTGGATGCGCGCCAGGAGGCGCAGGCTGATTCCCAAGCCGAGCCTGAGGCTGGCCGTGCCTTTCGCCGACAGGGCAAAGGCCTCCTCGGCCAGGTCCTTCGCTTCCTCCATCCTGCCGAGTTCGACAAGGCTTTCGGCCTCCCCGTTCAGCGCGTTGACAAGGAAGGGGAAGCGGCCAAGGCCGCGCGCCATGGTCTGGAGTCTCCTATAATGACCAATTGCCTGGATATGCTCTCTGTCCTCCGCGGCGAAATAGCCGAGGTTGTTGTCCGCGGTCATGAGGCTTTCACGGTCGCCCAGGCGCTCGGCCATGGTCCGAGCGGCCTGGAAATGGCCGATTGCCAGGCTTCGCTCGCCAAGGCCCATTTCGGCCATGCCAAGGTTGCCTATGGCCATAGCCGCCGCCTCGACCCGGCCCGCGGCCAGCAGGGACCGGTGGGATTCCTCGAGGAGTGACTTCGATTCCGCAAGCCTGCCTTCCGCGAGCTCGACCGTTCCGAGGCCAAGGAGAGCCCGCGCCCGCGCGCAGGACCGGTCCTCCCCTTCGGGCCAGGGTTCCTTCGCCCGGCCGAAACCCTCTCGGGCCAGCGCGAAGTTCCCCGAGCGGTAATGGACCCAGGCCTCTCCAAGCGAAGCCTCAGCCTCCCCTTGCGCGTCGCCCTCCGCTACCGAAAGGGACAAGGCTTCATGGTAGCCATCGAGGGCTTCCGCGGTCTTGCCCGCCTGGAGCCTGAGCTCCGCAAGGGAGCGCAGGGCCTTGGCGCGCAGGCATGGATCCGCGTTTTCCCCGGCAAGGGCAAGGGCGCCCGATAGCCGTGAGCTGCCTTCATTCAGGAGGTCGCGGACACGCCAGTAGGCATGGATGCCGCAGGTCAGGGAAAGGAGGGGCTGGCCATCACCGCTTGCATGCAGGAACTCCCAGGCCGCCGCGATGTCGGGATATTCGCGATCCACCCGGCGGAAATACTCCTCCTCGGTGATGGCTTCCCCGGCCTCGTCATCCCTTCCCCTTTCCACCAGATACAGGAACCGCCGGGCGTGGGCCGCCGCGATCGCCTGGGCTTCGCCGCCCGTCTCCAGCTTTTCCCGCGCATAGGCCCGAAGCGTCTCGAGCATCCTATAGCCCGTCCCGCCTTCGCCCTCCTCGCGCACAAGAAGGCTCTTCTCCACGAGGGAGGCGATGTCGCCCGCGATGCGCGACCTCCGCTTTCCCGAATCGGCCAAAACCGTTTCCGCCGACTCGAGGGAAAAACGCGAGCGAAAAACGCCAAGGGCGCGGAAGCTTTCCTTCTCGCTCTTGGCAAGGAGGCCATAGCTCCACATAGCGGTGGCTCGCAGGGTCCGTTGCCGCGCCGGCAAGTCGGCTTTTCCCGATTCGAGGAAATCATAGTCCGCCTCCAGCCGTTTGAGGATTTCCTCCACGGAAAAGGCGCGGATCCTCGCTGCGGCGAGTTCGATGGCCAAGGGTATTCCGTCGAGCCTGGTGCAGAGCTCCGCCAGCGCAGGCGCGTTGTGCGCATTGACTTCGAAGTCCGGTCTGGCCGCGATGGCGCGTTCGATGAAGAGGGCGACCGCTTCATATTGGCGAAGCCGTGCCGGGTCCAGGACCGCGCCTGATTCCGGCAATCCCAGGGGCGGCAGGGGAAGGAGGCGCTCCCAACGAAGGCGCAGGGCTTCCCTGCTCGTGGCAAGGATCGCCAATCCCGGGCAGGAGCCCAGGATTTCCGCCACAAGGCTTCCCGCGTCCAGGTCCTGTTCCAGGTTGTCCAGGATGAGGAGGATATTGCGGTCCTTGAGGTGCTTCACCAAGTTCTGGGCGCTCGAGAGCGCCGTGGCCTCCCGGACGGACAGGATCCGGTTGATCTCGGCCGCGGTCTGGGCGGCGGTCGTGCACCCAGCCAGGTCGATGAACCATGCGCCGCCTTCGAAGCCTTCCAGGAGCTCTGCGCCGGCTTGTACCGCGAGCCTCGTCTTGCCAGCGCCACCGGGACCGATGATCGTGAGGAGGCGGCAGGAGGCATCGGCGCCCATATCGGCACAATTGGCAAGTGCCCGTCTCACCGCCTCAAGTTCGGGGCCTCGACCGACAAAACTGCTCGGCTGCAAGGGCAGGTTGTTCGGCTGGCGGTCGAGCGACTTCAGCACGGGGAAGCGCTCGCGCAGGCCAGGGGCGACCAGCTGCGATACGGCTTCGGGGCGCGAAAGGTCCTTGAGCCGGAACTGCCCGAGTGGCCTCAGCTCCCAGCCTTCGGGCAGGTGGTCGTGGAGAAGCTCGGCCGTGGCCAAGGAAAGGAGGACCTGCCCACCCGAGGCAAGGGAGAGGAGGCGGGCGGTGCGATTGAGGACCGGGCCGAAAAAATCGCCGTCCCGCTCCTGTGCGACGCCCGAGTGAAGCGACATGCGCACCAGTATGCCGCCGGCGACCGTCCATGGCTCGGCGCCGAGGAGGACCTGGGAATCCAGGGCGGCCTTCGCGCCGTCAAGGGGATCGGAAAAGGCGGCACAGAACGCGTCGCCCACCGTCTTGAAGACGTAGCCTCCGTTTCCTTCGATGGCATTGCGGAGCAGCACGTCATGGCGTTCCAATGCGCCAGACATGCCGGCCTGCGTTTCCCACTTCCGCGTGCTGCCCTCGATGTCCGTGAAGAGAAAGGTAACAGTCCCCCCGGGAATCTTGTCCATTCCAAGCCGCCTCGGCACCCGGGCGCCGTCCTGGGTGCCGAACCTGAATTCAATAGGATATCCGAGGAATTGTCAAATCCTTCCGCTCTCAATCGTCCCGGCCGGATCACGGCGTAGCTATGGTCGGAGGCAGCGGATGGAACACGAAAGGCTCTACGATTTCACAGCCCGGGAGACATCGACCCGATCAGACGCCCGCGAGCACCTCACGAAGGAAGGTCCGGCGGCGCTTTCCGACGAGGAGCTGCTCGCAGCCCTCCTCGGAACCGGGACGCGCGGCAAGGGAGTCCGGATCCTCGCCGCGGAAGTCCTCGAGCTCATCGACGCCTCTAGGACCGTGCCGGAATCCTCACTCCTCCAGCGCCTGCCGGGGATAGGGGAGGCAAAGGCCTGCGCGATCGTGGCCGCGCTCGAACTCGGCCGGCGCCTCTACGGGCTACGCGAGCCCAGGATTGCCTCGCCGCGGGATGTCTGGCCCCTCATCTCTCACTGGGCCGACCGCAAGCAGGAGCGCTTCATCTGCTGCTCGCTAAACGGCGCCCATGAGGTCATGGCCTCCCGCGTCGTTTCGATCGGCCTCGTCAATCGGACGGTCGTTGACCCTTTTTATAATAAGTACTATTGGACAGTTCCGGGACGCTACTTCCCCTTCGCTTCTTCCCACAGCCTCGCCCACTCGACCGCATAGACTTTCGCGATATCCGGGGCGTTTCGTATCACGATCGCATTCTCC
>JANYKC010000095.1 GCA_025358255.1 Spirochaetaceae bacterium | reverse complement strand
CCGTCGCCAGCGGAGCTGGCGACGGCCACCGCGTCCATCGTCTTGACCCGCACCTGGCCGCCGAGGCTGATCTCCATGCGGCCCACGTAGCGGATTGCCTTGAAGGACTCGTTGGCGTCAAGTCGTGCGAGGATGTCGGCGGCGGCCGGCGCCGCCTGGGCGGTGGCGCCGAGGAGCGTGGCAGCCGCCATCGCCATGAGAATTGAAAACTTCAGCATTCGTTTCATGTCCTTGCCTTCCTTACACTGACCTGATCGCTTCGACAGGATCCATCTTCGCGGCCTTCCTGGAGGGCAGCCACGCGATGACCATGGCCACGGCCGTGCCCACGAAAAAGAGGACCAGCCCCGCGAGGGGGTTGACCGCCGTGCGGATCACGGGGTCGATGGGCCAGGCGAAGCTGGCCATGGCCGCGGTGTAGTCGATGCCCACGGCGCGGACGAGGACGTTCAGCAGGAGGCCGAGGACCACCCCCGCCGCCGAGCCGATGGCTCCGAGCATCGTTCCCTCCATGAGGAAGAGGCCCAGGATCTCGCGCGGCGGCATGCCCATGGCCTTGAGGATGCCGATCTCGCGCTTGCGCTCGAGGACGACCATGAGCATGACGTTGGCGATGACGAAGGCACCAAGGAAGGCCACGACCACGTAGATCATGTTGTACACCGGCCTGAACTGGTTGAGCCAGGCGACGGCCCCTCCTTCATTTTCCCAGGACCTCACGGAAAGCCCCTTGTAGCCGAGTCCCTCGAGGCCAGCGGCCACGAGGGGGGCATCCCGCGCCGCCTTGGTATAGTCGCCAAGCATCATGATGACCTGGGAGGCGCCGCCCTCCATTCCAAGGAGGTCCTGTGCGTCGGCCAGGCCGATCTGGAAGACATTGCCGTCCAGCGAGTTGACATTCGTGAAAAAGATGCCTGCCACGCGGAATTTCTTCATGCCAAGGCCAAAGTCGGCCTTCTGGCTCACCACCTTCAGCGTGTCGCCGACCTTGAGGCCGAGGTCCTTGGCGATGCCCGTCCCGATGATGGCCTCCCCGGGCTTCGTGAGGTAGCTGCCTTCCTTCACGCTCCTATCCAGCATGAGGAGCTTCCGCTCGGTCCCGGGATCCCCCGCGATGCAGAGCGCAGGCTTGGTGTTCGAGCCGTTGGCCAGGAGGGTCCCGAAGCGCACCCGCTGTGCGACCACGTCGACCTTGCCCTCGAGGCCGGGCATCGACTGGATAGCCGCCGCCACCTTCCCCGAGTCCCGCACGTACTCCTCGACGGGCAGGAATTTCGAGCGCTCCCGGAAGCCCGTCGTGGTGATGTTGATGTGGCCGAAGTCGTCCTTGGAGGCGTTGAAGATGAGGTTGTCCATCATGCCGTTTATGAGGCCGTTCATGAACATCACGAGGGTCATGGCTATGGCCATGGAAAGCGCGGTCATCAAGGTCCGCCGCCTGTTGCGCCCGAGGTTGCGGAGCGCCATTGTCGTCAGTTTCATGTGCCGCTCCTTACACGAACCGCAGGGCGTCCGTCGGCTCGAGCCGCGCCGCCCGCTTGGCGGGGCTTCTCGCCGCAAGCCAGGCAGCCACGATGCCGAAGACCAGGCCGACCACGAAGGTCTGGGGCCTCCACTCGAGGCGGATGACCTCGTTGACCGGGAGCCCCCCGAGGTCCATGTTGCCCGCTACCTCGGCCAGGCTGATACCCAGCGAGTCCAGCCACGCCACAAGGCCCGCCCCCAGGACGAGGCCGGCCACGCTGCCGATGAGCCCCGTCACGAGGCCCTCGCGGACGAAGAGCCTCTTGACGTCCTTGGCAGTCATGCCATAGGCGCGGAGGACGCCTATCTCCCTCACCCTCGAATACACGCTCAGCAGGATGGTGTTGACGATGCCGACGGCGGCGATGAGGAGGATGACCAGGATGATCATGTAGGAGGCCTTGGACTTCGAGTTCCGGAGGGCTAGGTAGTCCCTCGCGAAGTCGCCCACGGGCTGGGCCGAGAGGCCCGGAAGGGCGGATACCATGGCGGCGGCCGCCTTGGACGAGGCCGCGAGCTCCGCCTCGAGGTTGACCTCGCGGGGCGCAGAGGTGTCGATCTCGGTGACCGGGAGGCTGTCGCCGAGGAAGGCCTTGGCGTCGCCGTAGCCCATGTAGAGGCCCGCCTGCAGCGTGACGCCCCCGTCCAGGAGGCCGACTATGGTGAATTCGTCGGCATTGTCATTGTCGTACACCGTGCGGGCCGAGAGGAGGACGGCGTCGCCGAGCTTGAGGCCGAGGTCCTTCGCGAGCACCGCGGAGATGACGACCTGTCTCGATGTCGAGCCTGCGGCAAGCCAGCTCCCCTGCTTCACGCTCGAGGAAAGGGCGAAGACACCAGGGTCGAGGCCGGGGTCCACGGCGGCGCAGAGCACGGGCTCGGCGTCCCTGTAGTTCGAGGCCTGGCCGAAGAACATCGTGCGGGGCGCGGCGCCCTTGATCGATGGGACGGCCTTCCTGATGGCGGCCATCGCGCCTGAGGGGTCGGGGATGCCGTGGTCGAGCGGCACGCCCCGCTCGTCCGCGATGTAGGCGGGCGTCCGCACCTTCACATAGGAGGCGCTGTACTTGACCATCGCGTCAATGGCCACGCGGTCCATGCCCGCGATCATCGAGTCGTACATGATGAAGATGCCGATCCCCACTGCCATCGTTATGCAGGTGATGGCCGTGCGCCTGCCATGCCTGAAGACGTTCCGGATGGCGATTTTCCAGAGGGTATCCATGATCAGTCCCCTCCTTCGGAGGAGACTGATCCGCGAGTCCCGCTGGCGGGACTCGGCCCTTCCTTGGCCACGGAAACGCCTCCGGCTGAAGCGGCGACCCTTGTTCCGTTGGCCGTTCCGGAAACGTCGGAGGCGATGTTCCCGTCGTGGAGGCTGACGATGCGGCGTGCCCTCTCCATCACAAGGCGGTCGTGGGTGGAGAAGATGAATGTCGTGCCCATCTTCGCGTTGATGTCGCGCATGAGGTCCAGGATCTCGCCGGCCGTCTTGGAGTCGAGGTTGGCCGTCGGCTCGTCGGCCAGGACCACGAGGGGCTTTTTCACGAGGGCGCGCGCTATGGCCACGCGCTGCTCCTGGCCTCCGGAGAGCTCGCGGGGAAAGCGGTCTTCCTTGCCCGAAAGGCCCACGGCCGCGATCATCTCGAGGGCCACCGCCTTGATCTGGGCATCGTTCATGCCGAACTTCCTGCCCTTGGCCCGGGCCTCGATCACGAGGGGCAGCTCCACGTTCTCCCGCACGGTCAGGACGGGCACGAGGTTGAAGGACTGGAAGACAAAGCTGATCCGGTCGCGTCGGTAGGCCGAGAGCTTCACCTCGTCGAGGCTGTGGAGGTCGGTCCCGTCGTAGACGATGACGCCTGAGCTGGGTGAATCGAGGCAGCCGAGGATGTTGAGGAGGGTGGTCTTGCCCGAGCCCGAAGGCCCCACGATGGCCAGGAATTCCCCCGCCTCCACCACGAGGCTGACCGCGTCCAGGGCCCTGACCTCGGTCTCGCCCTTGCGGTAGATCCTTGATACCTTTTCGAGACTCAACATCGCCATGGTCACTCCTTAGGGCCGCCTCTCAGGGAGGCGACGATCACTTCCAGGTCACGCACATAGGCCTCGATGGCCTTCTTTCCTTCAACGGTCAATGCGACGCCCGTCCAGGGCTTGTTGTCCCTGTAGGCCTTCGCGATCTTCACGTAATTCGCATCCTCGAGGGTCCGCAGCTGCACCGAGAGGTTGCCTGCCGTGAGACCCAAGGCGTTCTTCAGGTCGGTGAAGCCGGTCTCGGCCCCTTCGCTCGAGGCCAGGTGGGTGAGGATCATGAGCCTCGCCCTTTCGTGGACCAGCCTGTCCAGGCTGAGCTCCCCGAGTATGCGCCTTTCCTTCATCGCCCCTCGCCCCGCTCATGCCTTCCAGCGAAGATCATGGTTCCCGCGAAGACAAGACAGACGCCGCCGAACACGATGAACAGCCAGATGAAAGGCGCTTTTTCAATGAAAAACAGGCTCGCCAACCCCGTGACCAGGACCCACCAGCCGCTCGCCTTGAAAATCGGCTGGCCGATCTGGGTCGAAATGAAGTTGGCCCAGAAGCAGGTGGGGATGGCGATGGAGGGAACGATGAACCAGGGATGGCCGCCAAGGATGGCAAAAGCCGAGGTGCCGGCCATGGTGAGGATGAAGGGCACGCCGATGTGGAAATTCTCTCCGGAAAAAAGCGCACGGAGCACCGAGCCGAGCCCTGCGTCCTTTTCCATTTCCGAGGCCTTGCGCGTGAGGAGGACGACCTTCCAGACGGCGCTCAGCACGAGGACGAGGACAATGACGGCCCAGAGTGCTGCGCGGTAGGCTGCAGGGATGGCGGCAAAGCTGCCATAGGCGACGACCAGGACCTGTGCCGGTAGGCAAAAAAGGGCTACCCCAATGCCTGCAAGGGCCGTGAGGGGTATCCATCCTCGTGTCGTCATCATCCCGCGAAGGAGGGGGTTGTTCTTCTTGACTGCCCTTTTGAGGTCCTCAACCGATGCGGCAAGGTCTCTAAGCTCCGTTTCGGTCATGTCTATCTCCCCTTGTGGTTTATATCATAAACTAGTTTATGAAAGTTGTGGATTTCTGTCAAGACAAAAAACGAGATTGGGTTTCTTAAATGAGTTGCCATATCCCACATTATGCTATACATTGCATAGTATGATGTCTTATGGAGGGAAAGTCATGACAAGCCATGCGGTCGATCTGGAAAAATGGCGCGCCCAGATTCGAAAGGGCTTTCTCGAACTCTGCGTCCTGGCCATGCTTGATGCCAAGGGCGAAACCTACGGCCTCGACCTCATGGAAGGCCTCCGGGTGGCGGGGATCGATGTGGGCGAGGGGACCCTCTACCCGCTCCTGGCGCGCATGGCGCGTGAATCCACCCTCGAGGCGTCATGGGAAACCCCCGAACGGGGACATCCGCGGAAATATTACCGGCTCTCCGCCTCGGGCAGGGAAGCGCTCGGCACGATGCGTGGCGAATACGAGGCAGGTTATGAAGCCTTCAGGCAGATAGGGAGGGACGCATGAACAGGAAAGAGTATCTGGCGATTCTCGAGGCCGCGCTTCTGGGCTGCAAGGATGGCGGATTCATCGCGATCGACGCCGACCTCCGCAGAGAACTCCTTGTCGAGATGGAAAGCCATATCGACGAATCCTGCCTTCGACATCCGGAACTTCCCGAGGAGGAGGTCGTGGCAAGCCTGACGCCTCCGGAAATCCTGGCGCAAGGCCTCCTCGAGGAGCTGGGGACAACCCAGTTCTGTCGCGAACGGCCGGCGGATGGCTCAAGGGAGCCCCACCACGGCCCGACATCCTTTGCATCCAGCCTCAAGTCGACCCTCCGCGGCTTCGCCGGGGGATCTTCCGCTGCCTCACGCGACTGGAAGGGGCAGCTTTCCCTCGACGGGGCGGAGGACCTCCGGCTCGAATTCGCGAGCGCGGACCTGGCCATTTCGCAAGGGTCCTCTTCCCTGTCCGCCATCGAGATCGAGATCGAGGTTGAGGGCGAGGACGATTGCCTCCAGGACTATTCCCCTGAACTGGGACGGGAAGGCAAGGCCTTGAGCCTTCTGGACCGGGACGGGACAAGGGTCCGCACGCTCAGGTTGCGCTTTCCCCGGGCCATCCAGCGCATTTCGGCGGAGACTTCCTCGGGCGACGTCGAGCTTGACGCCGGAGACCGCGATTGCCGCGTGGTGACCAGGTCTGGAGACGTTTCCATCGAGTCCGCGGGGCGCCTCAGCGTGGAGACGGCGTCGGGAGACGTCGAGATCTCCGCGTGCAGCAGCCTGGCTGTCGCCACCATCTCGGGCGATGTCAACGTGGAGGACGCCATGGGAGCCCTGCGCGTGAAGACTGCCTCGGGCGACATCGAGGTCAAGGACCTTTCCGGGGACGCCGTCATCATCACGAGTTCCGGCGAGGTCGAGCTGGCGATCAAGGCCGGCTCGGTGTCGATCAACACATCGTCAGGGTCCGTCGAGCTTGAGGCGGGGAGGGACTTCCGCGGCGGCAAGATTGCCACAAGTTCGGGCGACATCGGCGTAGACCTCTCAGGCATCGGCTCCGCAGGCAGCGCCAATGGCCTCGACCTCAGCGCGGAAAGCGTCTCTGGAGACCTCTGTGTCGGCGAGGAGGAGGCCGATGACAGGGTCCCTCGACGGATCACCACCAGCGTCGGAGGGGGCGGGAAAGCCTTCGTCCTCAGGAGCGTCTCGGGTGACATAGAGGTCTCCCTCGACTAGCAGCCGTTTGGGGGTCGAGCAAAAGCCGTGGTTATGCTATGATGGCACGTTATTTTTAATCCACGGAGTTCGCCATGGCCGATGATACCGACAATGCCCCCGGGTTTTACCGTGTGCAGCTTGCCCCCGATGGCGCCGAAAGACTTGTCCTGCGTTTTGCAGACGCCGATATTTCCGCCACCTTCATTGAAGGAACGGACCTTTCCATGGAATTCGAGCTCCGCGGCAGCGGCGAGGCCGTCGCTGCCTGGCAGCCTTCGGTCCGCCGGATCGAAGGCATCCTTGTGATAGGGGACGAGGGGGGAAGGGTCAAGGTCGCCGAGATAGCGGTCCGCCTCCCCGTATCCATCAATGACCTCGAGATCCATGGCCGCACCGGGGACATCGAAGTCCGCGGCTTGCCTATCGGCCTCCTCCTCGAGACCTCCTCCGGGACCATCAAGGTCGCGGGCGCGGCCTCGCTTGAAGCCAGGAGCGGAGACGGATCCATCGAGATCGAGTCCACGGGAAGTTGCGAGATCTCGACGGTCTCGGGCAACATCAAGGCCGCCAAGCCCGAAGGCAGGATGACGGCCAAAAGCGATTCGGGAGACCTGGAGATCGAGGATTCCACCGCTGACCTTTACCTGGAGACAGGCTCAGGCGAGATTTCGATATCGAGGCCCAAGGGCCGGGTCCGCGCCCTCAGCCACGCCGGAGACATAGAGATCGAGGCGCCGGGGAATTTCGGCGGCGGGGAAGCCAACACTTCCACGGGCCACATCGGCCTTTCCCTGGCCGGAGCCTCCCTGGAACTGCGCGCGGAGACCTTGTCCGGGAGGCTCAAGACGCCCAACGGCGAAGTGGGCAACAATGCCGGCCCGCGCCGTGCCGCCCTTTCCGTGGCCGGCGGCGGCAGGCGCCTCCATGCCAAGAGCGTGTCCGGGGACATCGACATCGACTTCTGAATCCGCTTCCCCATATGTGCCAAGGGGCTGTCCGCATGGGCAGCCCCTTGTTTTTTTCCAGCCGGACAAAAGCCTTATTCCTTGAACAGCCCTGCGATCAAGTGGCCGTACAGCTCGTTGATCGTGTGCCGCTTGAGCTCCTGCTTGGCCGAAAGCTCCTTGCCCACCTCGAAGGGCTTGGCCAGGAGGGCGAAGTGGAAAATCCTCTCGAAGCTCTTGAAACCGGTCTTCGCGGAGACCCTCGTGCTGATCTCGTCCCCGATGAGCTCCAGGACCTCCGGCTGCTTGAGGAGGCTTTCGTAGTCGACGATGGGCACGTTGTTCTCCGTGGCGAAGGCCATGATGGCGTCCTCGTCCGGCACGATGAGGGCAGCGAGCCAGCGCATGTCCTGCCCGAGGACGATGACCTGCTTGATGAGGGCGCTTTCGCAGAGGCGCTGCTCGATGGGCGTGGGCTCGATGTTCTCGCCGCCGCGGAGGACGATGGTGTCCTTGATGCGGCCCGCGATCCTGATCTCGCCGTGGCGGGTGAGGACCCCGAGGTCGCCCGTGTCGAGGAAGCCATCGGGGCGGAGGACCTTGGCCGTCAGCTCAGGCTGCTTGTAGTAGCCGAGCATGACCTGGGGTCCGCGGACCAGGATGCGGCCCTTGTGGCCGAAGCCGAGGGACTTGCCGGTCTCGTCGACGATGAGGACCTCGGTGCCCTTGAGGGCCGGCCCTACCGTCCCACCCGTGGGCTTGGCCAGGGGACGGACCCCGATGACCGGGGCTGTCTCGGTGAGGCCGTAGCCTTCCAGGATGCGGACGCCGATGGAGTCGAAGAAGCGGTCCACGGAGCGGGGGAGGGCGCCGCCGCCGGAGATTCCTGCGATGAAGCGTCCGCCGAGCTTGGTCTGGATCTTCTTGAACACGAGGAGCCAGCCGAGGCCGCGCAGGGGGGCCAGGAGGAGGAGGGGCAGGCTCGACGCGGCGACCTCGAGGATGCGCGAGCGGTGGTCGAAGTCGGGAACCCGCCCGAGGAAGTGGTTCTTGAAGTAGGCATAGGTCTCCGCCACGCCGACGAAGAAGGAGAACATGACCTTCTTGACGCCGCCCTGCTGCCTGATGTTTCGGTAGACGCCGTCCTGGACCGATTCCCATATGCGGGGCACCGAGGCCATCCACTGGGGCCTGACCGTCTGGAAATCCGCGAGCATGATGGAGCCGATGGGCTTGGAGTAGGCCACGCCGGCCCCCGCCGCGAGGATCATGTATTGGGCGATGCGCTCGAAGACGTGCCAGATGGGCAACACCGAGAGGAACACGTGTCCCGCTTGGACAGGGACGATCTCGAGGATCTGGTCGGTCTGGTGCATGAAGTTGCGGTGGCAGAGCATGACGCCCTTGGGCTCGCCCGTCGTGCCCGAGGTATAGATGAGGGTGGCGAGTTCGCGGTCATGGCCTTCGGCCACAGCCCCTTCATAGGAGGCCACGAGTCGCTTGGGATCGCTAGCTTCCGCGCCTGAGGCAAGGCCCATGCCGCGGATCTCGGCGTAGCTGTGGAGGCTGAAGCCCGCCGCTTTCGCTTCTTTCTTGGCGTCCTCGCCGGCATCGTCGAAGAGGATGATCTCCTTGATCGCGCCAAGGGCGGCCTTCGAGGACAGGACCTTGCGCAGCTGTTTCTCGTTCTCGAGGATGGAAAAACGGCACTCGCTGAAGCCGAGGATGTAGCGGATCTCGTCCTCGGTCGAATCGCAGCCGCGGGGGACGTCGGCGCCGCCCAGGCCCAGGATGGCCAGGTCGGCGACAAGCCATTCTGGCCTGTTGTCGGAGATGAGGCCGACGCGCTCGCCCCGCGTCACGCCGATGGCCTTGAGCCCTGCGGCGAAGAGGGCCACGTCATCAAGGAGTCGGGCGTAGCTGGTGGGCATGAATTCGCCCTTGGCGTTCTTGGCGTATTGGGCGACGGCGTCCGGATTGGCCCGGACCACTTCCAAAAAGAGCTGGGGAATGGTGTTCGGCATGCTTGACTCCTTGTTTTACATAGTAACGCGATGTGTAAAACTGTGCAAGACAATAATTGGGCTCTGTGCCACACAAGCAGGGGCTATTTCGCAAGGACTTCCTTCATTCCGGCAAGGACCATCTTCCAGTTCCCCGCGAAAAGGAGGGCCGCTTCCGCAATCGGGTAGTTGCCCTGGACCTATGGAAAGCCGCGGTCCGCCTTCGGCAGCACGTTGGGCATGGCTGACCGTGTTGTATTTCTAAGGCTTGTCGGCCATCGGATGCTTGACTCTTTTCCCGAAAATGGCGATTATGAACAATGTTCATATAAGGACTGAAATGCCCAAGATCATCGAGGATGCGCGCGGAAAAATACTTGCCTCTGTTCGCGACCATATCCAGGCGGAGGGCTGGGACGCCTTGGTCCTGCGCACCATCGCGTCCAGGGCGGGAGTCGCGCCCGGGACCATCTACAACTATTTCTCCTCGAGGGAGGAAATAGCCTTCACCGTGGTCGGGGAGGACTTTTCCGCCTTCCTTTCGAACGTAAGGCTTGGGCTCGAAAGCACAAAAAGCACCGACGAGGCCATTGCCCTGCTTTTCGCCTCGCTCAAGGAATTCATGACGGTCTATAGCCGCATTTGGGAGGAGGGTGGCTTCGCCCATGCCGCCCAGGGGCAGCAGTACCACGCGCGAAGCATGGAGAACCTGGAACAGGAAGTTTTCTTCCTCATTGCCCAGATCCTCTCCACCAGGCCCGCATCGGATGGAATCGACCGCACGCTCGCCCTGGACATCGTCGGACGGGCCTTCCTGCGCATGAGCATGAAGGCCGGCTCAGGCTGTCTGGGGCTGGTTCCGATAATCGACCGCCTCTTCGAGGCGGAAACACTCAACGCAAAGGAAGAAACGACATGAAGCTCCCGCCACCCATCCGCGGCCTCGTGGCCTACCTTTCCAACTGGAAGAACCTCCTTTCCCATGCCCTGGTGGGCGTCGCCCTCGTGGTCCTTCCCCTCGCGCTGCCACTTCCCTTGGTGGGGCGGCTCGGCGTCTTCGTCGCGATCATCTGCCTGAATGTCCTGCGCATGCGCCACGACCGCCGCAAGAGGCAGGCTGAGGTCATCGTCGAGGTCGACGCTTCCTGATCATGGCCCAAGCATCCGCAAGACAAGCAATACTTTCCATTAGGAGCATCCAATGCTGACGATCGCCATGGTTTTCATCCTCTCTGCCTTCGCCCTGTACTCCGTGGGCGTCTGGGCCGAGCGCATCAAGGGCCGCCTCAAATGGTGGCATGCGATCGTCTTCTGGTGCGGCCTCGTCTGTGACACGGTCGGCACCGGCGCCATGGGCATCATCGCCGGCGGCATGTTCAAGTCCACGATCCACGGGGTCACCGGGATGGCGGCCATCATCCTCATGCTCTTCCACGCCACCTGGGCGACCATCGTCCTTGTCCGGAAGGATGAGAAGCTCATCCTGTCCTTCCACAGGTTCAGCATATTCGTGTGGCTCGTGTGGCTCATCCCGATGGTGGGCGGGGCGGTGTTCGGGAGCAATGTCTGAGACGAGGACAACCCAAGGGTCAGACCTGCGAACATCCTGAAAACCTTGACGAAGGTAAAGAATTCCCTTACCATTTGCTCTATGTAAGGAATTTCCTTTCAGAGGGAGGTCCCTGATGATCACCAGCAAGCTTTCCAGCAAGGCGCAGACGACGATTCCTCAGCCGATACGGAATGCGCTTCATTTAAAAACAGGTGACGAACTCGCCTATTCCATCGAGGGCGAAAAAGTGATATTGACGCGCTTTCCGACCGAAGCGCAGGATGATCCATTTGCGACCTTCGGAGAATGGGATTCGAAGGCTGATAGGGAAGCCTATGCCGACCTTTGATGCCTGGGACGTCGTCAAGGTGCCCTTTCCCTATACCGATCGCCCTGTGCGCGAACATCGACCCGCATTGGTTGTCGCGGCCAAAGGACTCGAAGACCGCCACGGATTGCTCTGGGTCCTCATGATCACGAGCCTTGGAAATCAGGGTTGGCAGGAAGACGTGGTCGTGTCTGACCTCATGGCTGCCGGGCTGCCGGTGGAATCGGTGATCCGCGCTGCCAAGATCGCCACCATCGAAAGCAAGGAGGCGGAGCGTCTTGGCCGCCTGGCCGACATCGATCGCGAAAAGGTCCGACTTCAATTGGACGGCATAATGGCCGCTACGAAGGACAGCCGATGCTGACCGCGGGGGGCCCCTTAGAGTTCAGGGTTTGAGTGAGGTAGTGCGAGAAGCGTATCCAGTCATTCCATTGGACGAGCATTTTCGAATCTCTGGTCTGCCTTGTGCCAATGGTGGGTGGGGCGTGCCTGGGTGAGGCGTCTGAGGAACAATTCTGCAGCCTAGCGTGATAGCTTGTCTTCCATGTCCCCCTCCTGCCGCCATGGCAGGCCAATCTCGGGAATCGGCTCGTCAAGAGTCCCAAGTTCTACTTCAGGGATTCAGGCATCCTGCACAGCCTCCTCGAGACGGAGAGTTTCGACGGGCTTCACGGCCATCCCGCCTTCGGCCCGTCATGGGAGGGTTTCGTGTTCGAGCAGGTGCAGCGCTCCTGGATCGTGGCAGCTGTTGAGTCGGGATGGCCCCTTGGAAAGGGGGCGGAGGTCGAGAGTCTGCCCAGCCTCCTTAATGCGCTGGGCGGTGAGCTCGACAGTCCCTGAAAGCGGGCCCGGCTAGTAGATCCAGCAGGCTATCGGGAACCTAGTGTGCTGTCAGATTCGCTTCGCTCAACCGCGATCGACGCAGAGCCTTGGCCCGCACTCCGGGGGCGGGCCAAGGCTTAAGGCAATCGGTATCTGACAGCACGCTAGAGCTTTTCCCTGCGGGCAAGCCGCAGGGCTAGAACTGCCGGGCCGGGCGTATTGTACGTTCCCATCCCTTTCCATCCGTAAACTGCTCTCCATACCAGGCTTGCGTCCAAGCCCAGTCGATGCTGGCCTCGGAGGAAGTCCAGTATACACCAGAATTGAATTCTCCCAAGGGGTGCAGGTTCATATACATCAGGTTGAGCTCGTCCTTGGACGGCAGGAACCAGCCGGTAAGGCCATTGATGTTCGCCTCCTGCGCAGAGCGTGCTGCATAGGTAAGGACTGGCCCCTGCTGGAGGACGATGGAATCGGTGTTGGCCTTTCCTGTGCCTATCGCCGTCGCTGTGCAGCTTGTCGCGAAGAGAGCCCCTGGATACCATGCGAAAGTTAGGCTTTCCCAGGGATCCGATGGCGCAGCCTCGAGGTAGCGCCAGCTGGGGTCGCCGGAATAGAAGGTCTTGTCATAGAAGATGTAGCCGCCTCCTGGACCCATGTCGCCCACGGCGATGGGCGACCACTTCGCGTAAAGCGCGCAATCGCTCGCTCCTAAAGTGAAGGTGCCGCCTGGGAAATAGCTAATCCCGAATCCGTTAGCCTGCGTATTCCAGCAATTGAACCTATAGGAAATCCCGCCGTCGTTGATCTTGATTAAATTGCTGGCCGATACGGTCACGGTGGCGCCATAGGCATACGGCCTTGGCATTGGAGGGGAGCCCCAGGTCGCGCCGTTACCGTCGTAATAGACGGTATACCAAGTGATGCTCCAGCTGGCTATGAAGCTCTTGTCTCCCGTCGAGCCTAGGGGGATTGTCGACGAAGGGGACCATCCGGTGAAAGTGTAGCCCGTCTTTGTCGGATTGAGCAGCGTGATTGTCGGTGTCGTGACGTTGTAGGTCGTAGGATTGCCAGGGTCGCTGCCATCGTCTAGGAAATAGGTGATGTTGTAGGGAATCGGCGTCCACTGGGCATAGAGCGTGGCATTGCCATTGTTCATCCAGTAGGAAGCCAGATTGACGTAGCTCGTGCCGCTGCCGTTGGCGGCGGTGTTCCACGAGGCGAAGGTGCAACCGGTCCTTGTGAAGCCGTTGGCCACGAGCGACACGTTGGCGCCTGCAGCGATCTCCTGCGGACCGGTGCTCCCGCCAGTCGCCCCGTTGCCATTGAAGGTGATCGTCCCACTCCACTGCGCGTAGAGGGTAACGTTGCCAGCGGTCATCGTATAGCTGGCATAGTTGCTGTAGCTCGTGCCGCTGCCGTTCGAGTTGGTGTTCCAACCGGTGAAGTTGAAGTTCCCCCTCCAGAAGTTATTACCTAGGAGCGGAGTGGTATGGTTGGCCACGATTGTCTGAGGACTGGTGCTCCCACCGTTCGCCCCGTTACCGTTGAAGGTGATCGTCCCGCTCCACTGCGCATAGAGGGTGATGTTGCCTGCGGTCATCGTGTAGTAATACAAGTAGCTCGTGCCGCTGCCGTCCGGGGCAGTATTCCACTCCGTGAAGCTGAAGTTTGCCCTCGAAAAACCATTGATCGGGAGCGACGCGGTTTGCTCGGCCAAGACCGGCACCGAGTCAGTGAACCCACCACCCGATCCGTTGCCGTTGAAGGTGATCGTCCCCAAGAACATCGCGTAGAAAGTCTTGTCGCCCGTGCTTCCCTGGGTTATCGGGCTAGCCAAGTTGGTGAATGTCGGCTCAGTGTACCAACCGTTGAACGTGAAGTTCGACCGCGTCGGGGGAAGGAGGGTGATGGTCGGCGTCGTGATGTTGTAAGTGGCGGGATTGCCCGCGTTGTTGCTGCCGCCGTTCAGGACATAGGTGATGGTGTAGGTGACCGGCGTCCACTGAGCATAGAGGGTGGCGTTTCCGCCGGTCATCGTGTAGTTGGCCAAATTCGCGTAGATCGTGCCCGTTCCATTCGAGAGCGTATTCCACGAGGCGAAATTGTAGCCGGTCCTGGTGAAGCCGTTGGACAGGAGTGCCGCCGTGGCGTTTTCCGCGATCGTCTGTGGACCGGTGCTCCCAGCCGTCGCTCCGTTGCCGTTGAAGGTGACCATGCCTTTCCACTGGGCGTAGAGCGTGGCGTTGCCGTTCATCGTGTAGCTGGCCAGGTTGGCGTAGCTCGTGCCGGATCCGTTCGAGGCGCTGTTCCAGGAGCTGAAGCTGAAGCCTGTCCTGGTGAAGCCGTTGGCCACGAGGGCCGCGGTGGCGCCCGCCGTGATCGTCTGCGCTCCGGTGCTCCCGCCCGTCGCCCCGTTGCCGTTGAAGCTGACCGACCCGGTGAACTTCGCGTAGAAGGTCTTGTTGCCCGTGCTGCCCAGGGCAACTTGCGTGACTTGGGTGGTGAAGGACGCCTCGGTGTACCATGCGCCGAAGGTGTAACTGGTTCTCGTCGGCGAGAGCAGGTTGATCGTGGCCGTCGTGATGTTGTAGCTGGCGGGATTGCCCGCGTTGTTGGTGCCGCTGTTGAGCACGTAGGTGATGGTGTAGGTGACCGGGCTCCATTTCGCGTACAGGACCAAGGAAGCGGCGCCCATGGTGAAGCTGCCCGTTCCCGCGACGTAATTCGTGCCGTTGCCGTCGGCTTGGGTATTCCAGCCATCAAAGGTATATCCGGTCCTTGTGAGGTTCCCGGAGTTTGCGGCGACGGTGACGCTGGCGTTGTAGTCGTAATTCGAGGGTCCCGGGACGGTTCCGCCGTCGTAGTTGTTCCCGTTGTAGGAGACGGTGTATTGGTGGATGCTCCACGTGGCGTACAGCGAGACGTTCGCGCTGCCCATCGTGTAGCTGGCGCCATCGGCGTATTCGACCACCCCGCCGGAGGTCCTCGCCCAGCCTGCGAAATACCAGCCCGTCTTCACGAAGGCGTTTGCGCTCAGGTTGGCCGAGGATCCACAGCTGATCGTCTGCGTCCCCATCGTGCCCGTCGCCGCGCCGTCGTTCTTGAGGAAGGTGATCGTGTAGGGATTGGCTGTCCACTTCGCGAACAGGGTGGCATTGGCGTTCCCGATGGCATAGCCCGCCCCATTGCCGTAGCTGGCGGTCCCGCTGGAGCTCGTGGCCCAGCCGGAGAAGGTCCACCCGGGCTTGGCGAAAGCGTTGGCGGTGAGATTCGCCTGAGTCCCGGCAGGTATCGCCTGGGGAGCCATCGAGCCGGTCGCCAGGGCGTCGTTCAGGTCAAAGCTGACCGTCGGGAGAAGGTAGGAGACAGCCGGGCCGTAGGCGGTTCCCGCGGCGTTGGTGGCGTAGGCGCGCACATGGTAGAGGATGCCGGCCTGCAATCCGGTCAGGACACTTGAATAGCTTCCGGTCCCTGTCGCGTCGCTGGTCTTGCTGTCCGCCGTCGTCGGGCTGTCGCTTGTTGCGCTCCAGCAGACGCCGCGTGCGCTGATGGCAGCGCCCCCGTTGGCGGTCACGTTGCCCCCGCCCGAGGCGGTCGCCGCAGCCGTATAGCTGGCGGTGGCCGTCGTCACGGTGGGCAGTATGGGGCTGACCGTGAGCTGGGCCGTTATCGAGCCTTTCGCGAAAGTCTCCGCGGCCGCCTGGTTGGCGGTTATGGTCGTGGTCCCGACGGCCCCGAGGGTCACGGTGCTGCTGCTGACGGTGGCGACCGAGCTGTCGCTGCTCGTATAGGTGAAGGCGCCGGCGCTGTCGCTGGTCGGGGCCGCCAGAGCAAAGGGCGCGTCCCCAAAGTTGCTCGCAATGGAGGGGAAGCCGCCAAGGGTGGGATCGAATTTGGTCGTACCGCTGGCGGGGGGGCTGTATTTGCTCGCGCTGTTCTGGATCTTGGCCTTCACCCAGACGTAGTAGGTGGTGCCGCTCGCCAGCCCCGATACCGTCTCATGCAGTCCGGACAGGTTGGTCGAGGTCAGGAGGTTGCTGTCCGGGATGGTCGAGCTGTCGTTGTTCGTGCTCCAAAAGATGTCGTAATTGGTCGCATTGGCGATCCCCGGCCACAACACGTCGAACTGCCGGTCGCCCATCGTCAGGGTGGGCTGGCCCGGCGTGGCTATGGTCTCCGCGCCGGAGGGCGGGCCGTAGGCGCTGGAGCCGATGGCGTTCGAGGCCTTGATCCAGACGTAGTAGAACTGGCTGTTCGCGAGCGGGGAGATCGCCGCGTAGAGCTTGGTGATGCCCTCCTGCTTGCCGCCCGACACGAGGATGGATGTGTCGTTCACCTTCGACCAATAGACCGCGTAGCTCGTGGCGCCGCTCAAGGCCGTCCATGAGACCGTTATGTTCCCGTCGCCCCCGACAACCGTCGGCGCGGCGGGGGTGGCCGGAGGCGTGGAAGCGGCGATAGGCGTCGCGCTCGCGGATGGGCTGAAGCCGCTTGAGTCTCCCACCCCGTTCCTCGCCGTGACCCAGACATAGTAGGCCGTCCCGTTCGCGAGCCCCGTGATGACGTAGGCAGTGTCCGATGAGGGCTTGGTGTTGGCCGCCGGTATCTTGACGCTGTTGTTTTCGGTGTGCCAATAGACGTCATAGCCGGCGGCCCCGCTCACGGGCGGCCACGACACGCTGACCTGCCCGTCCGCCCCGGTCAGGGTTGGGGTTCCCGGCGCGGCGGGCGGTAGCACGGGGATGCCGCTCGCATAGGAGCTGTAGCCGCTCGTTCCGGCGCTGTTGGAAGCCCGCACCCAGACATAATAGGTGCCTCCGTTGACAAGGCCGGTGACTTGGCAATTCGCCTCGGTCGTGCTCTTCATATTCGACACGGTAATGGTGGCCTGGTCGTTGGTGCCGCTCCAGGCCACAGCGTAACCGGAGGCGCCGTTGACCGCGGTCCAGGAGACGACGAAGTAGCCGTTCCCGGCGTGTATCGTCGGGACGGCGGGAGCCTCTGGCGGTGGGATGGGAACGCCGTTGGCTGACATGCTGAAGCCGCTCGATCCGAAGGCGTTCTTCGCCTTGATCCACACGAAGCTGGTCGTCCCGTTCGCGAGTCCCGTGATCGTGGCCGAGAGCTCCGTGGAGCCCTTCGTGTTGGCGGGCGGTATTGTCCCCGAATCGTTGGAGCTGCTCCAGTACACATCATAGCCCGTGGCGCCGCTTACCGCCGCCCATGAGGCCGTGAGTTGCCCGTTTCCGGCGACCAGGCTCGGTGTGGCTGGCGCGGATGGCTCGCCGGTGGCCGAGACCGGCACTCCGGTTCCTGGCAGGCCCAGCGCGCTTTTCCCGATCTTGTTGACAGCCTTGACCCAGGCATAATAGGTATTTCCGTTGCTCAGCCCGGCGATGACCGACGAGGTCCCCGTGGCTGTCTGGGGCCCGCTGGCCGTGGCCGGATCGGCGGAACCATTCCAATAGACTTCATAGCTTGTGGCCCCGAGGACCGCGGTCCAGTTGACCGTCAATTGCCCGTCGGCGGCTGTCAACGTCGGCGTACCCGGCGCGACAGGCGCCGAGAGGGTCGCCACGTATTGCTCGTTCACCTTTTTCACGGAATCCAGGAGGGTATTCTTGCATTGGGTGAGAAGCGCCAGGCAGGCGAATATGGCCAAAAGCGCAAGGAGCCGTTTTTTCATCCAATTTCCCCTTTCTCGATATCAGGAAGAAGTCAAATCCATGTTGCTCAGCTTAGGCGCAATTATATTGCTGGTGGTTAATAAAAACAAACGGTTTTTCTGCTTCGGAAGATCTCTAGGCTTGGTTCGGTCTTTACAGTCGCACGCAGGTGGTCAACCAGTTGGCCCCCCGGGAGTTCGCTCGGTTCACTCTGGCCATACCGTGCGGGCCTGGCTCGAAATCCTCGTCCGCACCTGCCATTTCCGCCTCCTTCCGCCATGGCGGGCCAATCTCGGGAAGCGGCTCGTCCGGAGCCCCAAGTTCAATTTCAGGGATTCCGGGATCCCGCATAGCCTCCTCGAGATCGAGAGCTTCGACAAAATTCTCGCCCGCCCCGGCTTCGGCGCGCCGCTGGCCTGCAGGGTCGGCGCGCCTGGCGCTACCGGCGCGGAAAGGGTCGCCACGTATTGCTCGTTGACCTTCTTGACCGAATCGAGGAGGGTATTCTTGCATTGGCTAAGGATCATCAGGCTCGCGAAAATGGCAAGCAGCGCGAAGAGTGCCTTTTTCATTTCCCACCCCTCCCGCGGTTTTAGGAGAAGTCAGACTCAGGTTGCCCCGCTTAGGCGTAATTATATTACTAATAGTTAATAAAAACAAACAAATCTTGGTTTCGGATCCGCCCATGTTTGGCACGGTTTTTTCGCTCGCTAGTCCGCCTCGACCCTTGTCCTGTCCCCCGGAACCTCGGCGAAATAGTCGGCGAGGATCGCCCGCATGGCCGAAAGGCTTGGCGCCTTGTCCAGCTTCCATTGCAGGTGATGGGCAAAGCTGAAGTTGGACGAATAGTAGGAAAAGAAGCGGCGGGCGCGGGTCAGGTGGAAGTCGGGGGGGAGCCGGGTGGCGACCAGGTCGAGGAAGCGGTGGGCCGTCGCCTCGAGGTCAATCTCGAGGCTGAAGTCCGGCGAGGCCTGCCGCCCCTTGATGAGGGCGAAGATCCATGGCCTCATGACGGCGCCCCGGCCGAGCATGAAGCCCGCGGGGGCCGCTTCCCGCCTCTTCTCCTCCCAATCGCGCACGCGCAGGATGTCGCCGTTGCCTACCACAGGGACCTTGAGGTCGCGGGCGAGCCGGCCGACATGGTCCCAGCGGCCCTTTCGCCTGAACCTCTCGCTTGCCAGGCGGGGATGAAGGGTGAGGAAATCCAGGCCGGCTTCGACGAGGCCCTCGCAGAAAGCCTTGAGGGCGCCGTAGTCCTCGCTTTCCCCGAGGCGCAGCTTGGCGGAGAGCACACGTGGCCAAGTGGCGCGGGCAAGGCGCACGAGGTCGGCGGCGGCGGCCGGATCCTGCATCCAGGCGACCCCGCCCCCGGCCTGCCTGATGGCCGGCGCCGAGCAGCCGAAATTGATGTCGGCGCCGAAAACGGCCTTGTCCTTGATATACTTGAGGGCGTCCACGAGGCGCTCGGGCTTGACGGTGTAGAACTGGATGCAGGTTTTCGCCGGTTCCGGCTCGGCGTCCAGGTACCATTCCTCGTAGGGGGAAGCACTTACCACTGCCGCGGCGCTGGCCATTTCCGTGAAAGCCAGGTCAAGTCCGCCGAAATCGAGGATGAGTTCGCGCAGGGCCCGGTGGCTCACGGCCACCATGGGAGCGAGGAGGAGGGCATCGGGGGGTAGGAGTTCGGGCACGGCGGGAGTGTACACGGCTCCCACCCGCATTGACGAGGGGGCGCCTTCCGGTGTATACAAGCTAGTCTTTCCCCGCTCCGGGCCCCCCGTCCGGGGAAGCGTGTCGTAAGGTGGGCCCACAATCCTGTTTCGGAGGACAATCGTATGAGCGTGAAGATCAGGCTAAAGCGTTTCGGTTCCAAGGCCCGTCCATTCTACCGAATCGTCATCATGGATTCCCGTCAGCCCCGTGACGGCCGCACGATCGAGGAGATCGGCCTCTATCACCCCATCGAGGTGGAAGGCAAGCAGCTCCTCATCGACGAGGCCAAGGCCAAGGAATGGCTCGCGAAGGGCGCCCAGCCTTCCGATACCGTCCGTGGACTTCTCAACAAGAAGAACATTCACGTAAAATAGCTTCCATGGGGCCGCTTTTCGGCGGTTCCTTGGGCGGTACCTGCTGACCGATGTCATGTTGCCGGGTCAGTAAGCGCCCGTGCTTGTCGTCGCTGACGGCGGCCGGGCGCTTCGTTTTATAGCAAGGAGACAATCGTGGAACGCGATCTCGTCGAATACATAGCCAAGAGCCTCGTGGACGATCCCTCCGCCGTGACGGTCAACGTCATCGAGGAGGACAAGTCCACCATCCTCGAACTCCGGGTCGCCAGCGAGGATATCGGCAAGGTCATCGGGAAGCAGGGCCGAATCGCGAAGGCGATCAGGACCATCCTCTCCGCATCCGCCTCCGGCGCCACCAAGCGAATCGTCCTCGAGATACTCGACTAAAGCGGGCCTGCATGTCGGCTGACAAACTGATCCTCGGGCGCCTTGGCGCCCCCCGTGGCATCAAGGGCGACCTTCGTTTGCAGAGCTTTTCGGGCGAATTCGACCATATCGTCAAGAAGAAGACCCTGGAACTCCATGACGAAAGCCACAGCCTGATCGTCAAGGTCATCCGCTCGGCGGTGAATCCCGACGGCACGACGATCGCCTTCGAGGGCTATCCTAGTCCGGAGACGGCCAGGGCCCTGGTCGGCATGGAGATCTGGGCTGACCGCGAGGCCGCGGCTCCCCTGGGCAAGGACGAGTGGTACGTGGTCGACCTCGTCGGCCTGGCCCTGCGCGGTCCCTCGGGATCGCCCACCGCCGAGACCGAACTTGGCAAGATCATCGCCGTGGTCGAGGGGGGGCCCGATCCCTGGCTTGAGGCCCTCCTTCCCGATGGCCGGAAGGCCCTCGTGCCCTTCCGCAAGGAATACGTAGGCACGGTGGACATCAAGGCTGGCTTTGTGGAGTTGGTGGCGCCTGAGATCCTGGAATGAAAATCACGGTCCTTTCCCTCTTCCCCGAGATGATGAAGGGCTTTTTCGAAAGCTCCATCATGGCACGGGCGGTCAAGAAGGGACTCGTGGAGTACGAGCTCGTGAATATCCGGGACTACGCGGTGGACAAGCACCACAAGTGCGATGACCTGGTTTTCGGCGGTGGCGCGGGCATGCTCATGCTGCCCGATCCCCTGGGCCGTTGCCTCGAGGCGGCGGGAGCGAGGGACCAGCGCACGGTCTTCGTGTCGCCCTCCGGCCGCCTTTTCAACCAGGCCTACGCCCGGGAGCTGTCGCGCGAAGGGGAGCTGGTCATCATCTGCGGCCATTACGAGGGCATCGACCAGCGCATCATCGACGAGTACGTGGACGACGAGATCTCGATCGGCGACTATGTGCTTTCAAGCGGCGAAGTGGCCGCCCTCGTCCTTGTGGACGCGCTTTTCCGCCTGATCCCGGGGGCGATCTCGGGTGAAAGCCTGGCCGAAGAGAGTTTCGGCGGGGAAGGGGAGGCCGTCCTCCTCGAGTATCCCCAGTATACACGGCCTGCCCTTTATGATAAAATGCAAGTCCCCGAGGTATTGACGTCGGGGCACCATGCGAAAATCGCCGGGTGGAGGCTCAGGGAAAGTTTGAGAAAAACCCTGGCTTTCAGGCCCGAGCTGCTTGCCTCGGCCGGTCTTCCCGAAGAGGTCAAGAAGCTGCTCGCGGAAATAGTTGTCGAAGGGGGACGTCATGAACCTGATCCAGAAGATAATGGCAGAGCAGATTAAGCCAGAAGTGCCCGGTTTCAAGGTGGGCGATACCGTCAAAGTGCATTTCAAGATCATCGAAGGCAAGACCGAGCGAGTCCAGATCTACGAAGGCCTCGTCATCGCGATGAAGAACGCCGGCATCGGCAAGACCTTCATGGTCCGCAAGAACTCCTATGGAGTCGGCGTGGAGCGTGTCTTTCCCATGAACTCACCCAGGATCGAGAAGGTCGAGGTTGTCCGCGCCGGCAAGGTGCGCCGCGCCAAGCTCTACTACATCCGCACCAAGGTCGGCAAGAAAGCCAAGATCAAGGAGCTTCTTCCCGCCCGCAAGGTCGAGAAGGCCGCCAAGGTCGAGAAGGCCGCCAAGGTCTAGGGATCGCATGGTGCGTCCCCTTGGTTCAACCGGGGCGCAGGTATTTGTCGAGAGCGCCGGTCCAGGAGCAGCAAAGCTTCGGGCCGGCGTTCGTGTTTCACTGGCCGTGCTCGAGAAGCTCGCTCCCGGCCTTTACAGGATCTCCGGTGCCGGCCAGGTCTTTGCCGCGCGCAGCCAGGCCGACCTTTCCGTGGGAAGCCTCCTCCGTGCCCGGGTCGAACATGCGCCAGGCGGACTGGTCTTCAGGCTGGAGACTGCCCTTTCCGCCCCTTCCTCGCCCGGCGATGCCCTCCTCCGATATGATTCCATCCTTCGCCGCGAAGGCTTCGTCCCCGACCAGCTTGGCCGGCTCGCGGCCGCGGCCCTCCTGGCCGAAGGCCTCAAGCCCGAGGCCGAGGCCCTCCTCAGGCTGAGGAAGGCCGCCGCCTCTTCCCAAGGCCCCGACACGCTCGAGAAGCGCCTCCGCCTCGGGGCCAGGCTCGAGGCCAAGGGCCTTGGCGCGACCGCAGGCGCGATCGACGCCTTGGTGGATGCGATGGACGGCCCTGCCGGCCGTGGCGGACAGGGCCCTTCGCAAGGCAACGCTGACGGGCAAGGCCAGGGCGGCAAGGGCCGCTCCCAAAGCCGCGAGCTGCCGGGCGGAGCCGCGCCCGAGGAGTCCGCGGGCGCGGACGGGCTGCCGCCTATCCTGGGCCGCCTCATCAAGGAGGCCTGTTTCGGGGGCCGGACGGAAGGAAACGGGCCTGCGAAGGACGGGGATGACAGCCTTTCCATGGCCGCCATCCTCCGGCTTTTCAACCATGCCCGGGCGGCGGAAGGCGCGAACAATTGGATAATTGTCCCTTTCAGCTTCGCCCTTGATTCGGTTGCATTCACAGGAAGCTTTCGTATACTATTGCCGTGTATGCCCGGTGGTCCCGGCAGGATCGAGGCATCCTTCCGGGCCGGTCCAGGGATCGACGGCGACGCGGGCAGCCCGGCCGAGGCTCGAGATTGGGATTTCGCCCTTTTTTTCGGCGCGGGCAAGCCCCGCCTGGTCATAGGGGCGGAGGGACGCCGCAAGGAACTGGAGCGCTTCCTGCCCCATCTGCGCGCGACGCTCGCCGGGAGCGGATGCGCGGTCGAGATGGGTTTTCCGCAGTCCCGTGGCCTGGATGGGTCGGTCGTGATCGATGCGTAAGGGGCGCAGCGTGGCCCTTCGCTATGTGAAGGAGCTGGAAGCCCCATTTCTGGTGGCGAAGGCGGATGGCAAGGCCTCCCAGCGGCTAGTGGCCATCGCCCAGGCCGCGGGGGTGCCGGTCGTGCGGGATGGCGCCTTGGCGGACGCCCTTTATCCCCTGGATATCGGGGAGTATGTGCCCTTTGAATATTTCGAGATCGTCGCGAAAGTATTCGCATTCGTGAAGCGCATAGAGGAAATATGAAGAAGAGAATAGCCTTGGACCAGATCTCCGCCGGCTCGCGTTTTTCCGAAGACGTCTTCATCGACGATCGCAACCTCCTCGTGCCGGCGCGCATCGCGGTCAAGCCGAGGGACCTCGAGGCGCTCAAGCGCTGGGGCGTCGCCTACGTGATCACCGAGGGCGAGCTGGTCAGCGACGAGGCCGAGCGGAAATCCAAGGTGGAGGCAAAGGGAGAGGCTCCGATCGCCGAGCTCCTTCCCCAAGGCTTCGCCGGCTCGAGGGAGCTTTACGGCCGTTACGCCGATCTTGTGGACCGGCTTTCGCAGCTCTTCGAGAAGATAAAGCGAAACGAGGCCGTGGAGCCCAAGAACGTCGATGTCCTTTCGCAATCCCTCCTCCAGCTGGTGCGCGATGAGCGCGACGCGGCGATCTCCGCCATCCTCGGCAGCGAAAGCAAGGGCTCCGACCTCGCGCGCTCGGGAGTCAATGGCTCCATCCTCTCCGTGGTCATGGGCCAGATGCTGAAGTTGCCCCCCTACAAGCTTTCCTACCTCGCCACAGGTGCCCTCCTCCACGATACGGGCATGCTGCGCATTCCCGATTCCATCGTGAAGAAGGAAGGCCGGCTTTCCGAGGAGGAATCCCAAAAGATCCGCGCCCATCCACTGCTCTCCTACCGCGTCATCACCAAGGAACTCCTCTATCCCGACGACGTGGGCCTCATCGGACTGCAGCACCATGAGCGCTGGGACGGGGACGGCTATCCGCGCCGCACCTCGGGGACGGAGATAGATCCGCTTGCCAGGATCGTCTCGGTGGCCGACGCCTTCGAGGCTATGGTGAGCGAGAAGCCCTACCGGAACTCGATGATCGGCTATGCCGCGATGAAGGCCCTGCTCTCCGACAATTCACGCCGCTTCGATCCGGAGATCCTCAAGGCCTTCATCAAGGCGATGGGGGTCTATCCCTTGGGCTCGACCGTCCTCCTCAACAACGCGGCGATCGCCAGGGTCGTCGAAACCCATCCTGACGCCCCCTTGCGGCCGAGGATCCGGCTCATCGTGGACGAGTTCGGCAATCGATTCGACGGCGACAGGGGCGAAACGGTCGACCTGCTCTCGGAAAAGAGCCTTTTCATCGCCCGTGCCCTCGATCCCAAGGAATTAAGCACCCAGGCGTGAAAAAGGCAGGAGCCGCCGCCCTTGGCCGGGAAGGGGAGGAGGCCGCCGCCGCCCTCCTCGCCTCCGAGGGCTGGTCCATCATCGAACGCAACTGGCGCGCATGGCCCGGGGAGATAGACCTGATCGCCCTCCGGGATGGTATACTCGCCTTCGTCGAGGTGAAGTCGTGGAGCGTTTTTGGCCCAGGCGACCTCGCGGATTCGGTCGGACAGGATAAACGACGCCGAATTGTCGAAACGGCTCAAATCTTCCTCGCTCGGCATCGAGAATATAGTAACGTCGGAATTCGTTTCGACCTCATGCTCATGAGGGAGGGACGGATTGAACGGCGAATCGAATCCGCTTTTACGGGAGAGCTATGACGGGCCGGGGAGATCTCGCGACCGAGAAGGCTCGGATCGCCGAACTCAAGATCAAGCTGCGCGATGAAGCCTATATGGCGGGGGCGATCCTCAGGATTGCCACCGTGTTGAGCGCGCGGCTCGCGGAAGGATATGAAAGTGGCGGACGAAAGACGCGATAAAGGGCCAATTCGGCCCAACGGAGCCCGCCCTAACGAGGGCGGACGCCCTAACGAGGGCGGACGCCCCAACGAGGGCGGACGCCCCAACGAGGGCGGACGCCCCAACGAGGGCGGACGCCCCAACGAGGGCGGACGCCCCAACGAGGGCGGACGCCCCAACGAGGGCGCGAAGCCGGGCGATGGCGGCAAGCCCTCTAGCGGGGGACGTCCCCAGGACCCGCGCCAGGGCGAGGGACCCAAGGACAGGCGGCGCTTTGGCCGCAGGCGTTTCGGCAAAGGCCCCGCACAGGGACAGGGTGCCGAGACGGATGAGGCAACTTCGGCCTCCTCCTCCTCAAAGGCGCTCGAGCAGAACCTCCCGCCGCCTTTGCCCAAGGCCGATCCTGTCGACTGCCCCCTCTGCGGCAAGCCAGTCTACGATCTCTCCACCGCGCTTTCTTCGGATAGGGAAAAGCCAATGCCTGCCCATTTCGACTGCGTCGTGGAACGGCTTACGGCCATGGAAAGCCTGGGTTCGAACGAAAAACTCGTGTACATGGGCTCGGGTGGATTCGGTGTCGTCGAATTCAAGGACAAGGCGGAGAGTTCCTTTGTAGTGAAGCGCCGCATACAATGGGAAAAAGAAGGCGAAAAGCAGGACTGGCGCAAGACGCTTTCCTCGCGGATCTCCAACCTCTAGGTCCCCCTCTTCCCAGGAAAGCCCCGGAACATGAGCATCCTTGGCCCGGCCACCTTGTTCGCGATCGCTGGCCCTCCTTCCTTCCTTGCCGGGTACGCGGGAAGGGAGCTTGGGCCTTCGGTGCTCGCCGCGCAGGGCAAGGCTCTCCTTCGCCTGGCATCGAGCCGTCCCGAGGATGTGCTCTCCGCCTCGGTCGAGTGCGGCATCGAGTCGCTCCTCCTCCCTCCAGGCATGGCAGAAAGCATGTCAGCCCTCATGGCCGCCATGCCGGATTCCGAGGCCAGGCCTTCCCTCCAAAGCCCCCATCCCGAGGAAACGGCCAGCGCCGCCTTGATGCGCTTCCTCGATGAGGATGCCCTCGGCCTTCCACGCGCGCACAGGAAGCCCAGGCCTTCGATCGCCTTGGTCGGGCCCATGGCCGCCGGAAAAACCACGGTTGCCCGGCTTCTTGCCTCCAGGCTCGGCCTCCCCTTTTTTGACACCGACCAGGTGATCGAGTCCGCATGCGGCCTTTCCATCCCCGTGATATTCAAGGATGAGGGAGAGCCCTGTTTCCGTGAACGCGAAGCCGCCGCCCTCCTTGCTGTCCTCGGCCTTGCCCCTAGCGTCATCGCCACGGGTGGCGGCGTTGTGCTCAAGGAAAGCAACCGCGCCGCCCTCGCTGCCGGCTGTTTCGTGGCCTGGCTCCATGCGAACCCCAGGATCCTTGCGGAGCGCTCGAAGGGCGGCTCGCGGCCCCTTCTAGCCGACGGTGATCCAGTCAGGCGACTTGAAAGCATCTACCATGCAAGGCTCCCCCTCTACGCGGGTTCGGCCGACATCCTCGTGCCCGCCGGAGCGCGAAGTCCTGAAGAGATCGCGGAGGTGATCCTTGACGCGTATATGCGCTTGGGCTGAAGTGGGGGGAAGGGTCAGGGCCCCTGCCTCCAAGTCCTCGATGCAGCGGGCTGTCGCCTGCGCCCTTCTTGCCCCGGGAACCTCGAGGCTCGCCTCTCCAAGCTATTGCGCCGATTCGATGGCGGCCCTCGGCATCGCGGGCTGCCTCGGGGCGGAGCTGACCCAAGGTCCCGGGAGCGTGGAGATCAGGTCCCCTGGCCTGGCGGCGATCGCCGCGCTCGAGCCCGGCCCGGACGGCAGGACCCTGGATTGCGGCGAGTCCGGCCTTTGCCTCCGGATGTTCACGCCGATCGCCGCCCTCCTTCGGGGAGGGACCAGGCTCGTGGGCCGCGGCAGCCTCGCCCATCGGCCCGTGACGGCCGTCGAGGCTCCCCTCATGGCCCTCGGCGGCAGCTGCGCCACGGCGGATGGCTTCCCTCCCGTCGTCGTGGAAGGTCCCATCGCCGGTGGCGAGGCCGAGGTCGACGCCTCCGCCAGCTCGCAGTTCCTCACCGGTCTCCTCATCGCGCTGCCCCTGGCCGCGCGCGACTCGACCCTCCATGTGCGGAACGCGGTGAGCCAGGGCTACCTGGGGCTTACCTTGCGGACCATGGCCCAGTTCGGGGTCCATGTCGCGCAGGATACGAGCTATGAGCGGTTTTCGATAGGCGGAAGGCAGTCCTACCGGGCCGGCGATTTCACGGTCGAAGGGGACTGGAGCGGCGCCGCCTTCCTCCTGGTGGCCGCCGCCATCGCCGGACGCGATGGCGGCCTTCTCGAGGTGGAGGGACTCCAGGCGGATTCGGCACAGCCGGATCGGGCCGTCCTCGAGGTCCTTGCTGCCGCAGGGGCGGGCATCGCGTGGAAAGGAGGTCTCCTCGAGGTGGGGAAAGCCGGCCTCAGGGCTTTCGACTTTGACGCGAGCGCCTGCCCCGATTTGTTCCCGCCCCTTGCGGCCCTTGCCCTGGCCTGCGAAGGCGTCTCGACGATCCGCGGCGCGCACCGGCTCCGCGGCAAGGAGAGCGACCGTGCTTCGGCCCTCCAGGAGGAGCTTGGCAAGCTGGGCGCGCGCATCGAGGTCGATGGCGACCTGATGCGCATCGCTGGCGGCCCCCTCCACGGGGGGGAGCTGGACGCGCGGGGTGACCACCGGATCGCGATGGCAGCCGCGGTCGCCGCCCTCACGGCAGGCGGCGAAGTCCGGATCACCGGCGCTGGATGCGTGGCCAAGTCCTGGCCCTCGTTCTTCGCTGACCTGGAGGGGATCAGCCACGCCCGGCAGCCCGACTGAGCCCTAGGTGGCTATGTTCTCCCGGAGGCGCGCGAGGAATTTCGTCATCTCGTCATAGTCCTTGTCGCGGATGATGTGGGAGAGGTAGGCCAGCTGCGAATTGATGAGCTCGAGCTGCCGGGTCGTGTGCGGATTGAACATGATCTCCGAGAGGAGCCGATCGTCCTCGGAGAGGAGGCCCTTGGCGATGGCCATGTGGCGCTTGTAGTTCGTGCCCGGCGCGTCCTGCTTCTTCATGCAGGCCGCGAAGACCATCGTCGAGGCGAAGGGCGTGGCCAGCGAATAGGCGACGGTCCGGTCGTGCTCGTCGAAGCTCTCCTCGAGGATCCTGATGCGGAGCTTGCCATAGAGCCTCCGGAAAAAATCCTTGCCCTGCTCGCAGGAATCGGAGATGATCACGGCGCTCTCGTCATGGAGGTCGCGGATGTTCGCGAAGGTCGGTCCGAACATGGGGTGGCTCGAAACGAAGGGACGGCGCTGGCCGGCGTAGTAGCTGGCGATCCCTGCCTTGACACTGGCTATGTCGGAGAGGATGCAGGTCTCCGGAAGGAAGGGGACGACGCGCTCGAAGGCCTCCACCGTGGAGCCGAGGGTGACGCAGTTGATGAAGATCTCGGGCCTGAAGTCCCCGAGTTCCGCGAGGTCGATGATCCGCTTGACCTTGATGAAGTACTTCATCCTTTCGATGTCAGCGTCATGGACCGCGACTTCGTGCTCGAGGAAAAGCTCCTCGGTGAGCCAGGCTCCCATCCGTCCGGTTCCGAGGATGAAAATGCGCATGCTTATATCTTCCTTTCGCGGTAGCAGCCGAGGAGCCTGAAATCGCGGGCGAGGCTGGCCGCGGCGTCCAATGCGGCCTTCACTGGATCGTCACCGGCCGAGCCTTCGAAGTCCATGAAGATGGCGTAGTCGCCCGGCTTGTCCGGCACGGATTCGATCCGGGTGAGGTTGAGCTCCTTCTTCGCGAAAAGCTCGAGGACCTTGAACAAGGCCCCTGCCTTGTCCTCGGCGCGGAAGACCACCGAGCACTTGTCCCCTTCATCCCTGGCCTTCTCCCGGGCGAGGATGAAGAAGCGGGTCCGGTTGATGCTCGCGTCCTGGATGCCTTCCTTGATGATGTCGAGGTCGTAGATCTCGGCGGCCAGGCGGCTCGCGATGGCGGCGGCGCCCGCCGGCGCGTTCTCCTGGAGCATCCGCGCGGCCCCTGCCGTGTCGTAATAGGCTTCGGGCCGCAGGCGGTTGCGCTCGATGAACCTCCGGCACTGGGCGAGGGCCTGGGGATGGGAGTACACGGTCCTGATCTCGCGGTGGTCCGCGCCGGGAGGGGAGATCAGGCAGTGCTCGACGGGAAGGTCGATCGCCGCCACGACATGGAGGCTCGTGTAGGCGAGCGCGGACGCGACCGCGCCGACGACGCCTCCAAGGGTGTTTTCCACCGGCACGACGCCCACGTCGAAAAGGCCCGATTCCACCGCCTCGAACACGTCCTCGAATTCGCGGCAGGGGATGGCGGCCGCCTTGCCGTCCCATGCGCGGATGGCCATCTCGCTGAAGGCCCCGTGCTCCCCCTGGAAGCCCGCGACCACGGGATTCTCCGTCTGCATCGCCTTGCTCTCCACAATCACCCTCTCGAAAAGCTCCCGCGAAAACGCTGGCTTCACGAGGCCCCGGGAGGCGTTGGCGATGTGGGTTAGGACGAACGCTTCCCGGTCGCTGTCCCTTATGTCCGCCTTGAGGCGGCGCGTGAGGAGGGCCTTCTCCATGCGAGAGCCAAGGAGGGAGAGGATGTGGGCATCGATCGTGTCGATGTCCTTGCGAAGCTCTTCGAGGGTCATGGATGGTCTCCTTGGGGAAGGTCGTGGCAGCGCGAGAGGAGGACGAGGTCGGCCAGGGCGATGGCGGCCGCGGCCTCGACCGCGACGGCGGCCCGGAGGGCGATGCAGGCGTCGTGCCTTCCCTCCCCGACCAGGCTCGTCATCGCCCCCGTAGTGAAATCGAGGGTGTCCTGGGGGAGCGCAATGGTGGAGGCGGGCTTCACCGCGACCCGGAGGACGAATTCGTTGCCGTTGGTGATCCCGCCGTTGGCGCCGCCACAGTGGTTGGTGGCGGTTTTTCCCTCGCGAGAGACAAAGGCGTCGTTGTGCCCGCTGCCGCGCATCCTGGCCGCCGCGAAGCCATCGCCGAACTCGATGCCCCTCACCGCGGGCACGGCAAGCACGTTGTGCGCCACAAGGCCTTCGACGCTGTCGAAGAAGGGTTCTCCGAGGCCCACGGGAAGCCCCGCGACGCGCAGCTCGAGGAGGCCGCCGATCGAGTCCCCTGCCGCCAGGGCCGCCTCCACCGCCGCGTCGATGTCGGTGCCGCCGCCGGCCTCGAGGAGGCGGGTCGAGAAGGCGACGCCGGGCATGACGAGCTTGGCGATGGCGCCCGCGGCCACGAGGCCTGCCGTGATCCGTCCGGAGAAATGGCCACCGCCGCGCGGGTCGGCGAAGCCGCCATAGCGGACCGCCCCCGTGAAGTCGGCGTGTCCCGGCCGCGGCACCGAGGCGAACCGGGCGTAGTCCTGGCTCCTGGTGTCAAGGTTCCGGAAGAGGATTAGGATGGGCGTCCCCGTGGAAAAGCCCAGGTGGATGCCTGAATGGAGTTCGGGCAAGTCCGCCTCAGCCCGCGGGGTGGTCCCCCTGGCGCCCGACCTGCGACGGGCAAGGTCCGCCGCGAAGGTCATGGGGGAGATCGGGATGCCCGGGGGGCAGCCGTCCACGACCGCGCCGATCGCGCTGCCGTGCGATTCCCCGAATAGGGAGACCCTGAATATCCTTCCTGTGGCGTTCATGGCAGGTCCTTTATGAAATCGCACAACGTGCTGATCGAGATCGGGCATATCCTGACGTCGCCGATGCCGAGGGGGAGGGCGAACAGCAGCTCCTTCCCGAAGCGCTTCTTGTCCGCGAAGAGGGCGGCGGATACCCTTTCCCTGAGGCTGCCGCCGTCCGGCTGCCCTTCCCCGCGTGGCCCGCCCGCGGCGCACCCGGAGACCGTGACGGGAAGGCGCCATGAGGAAAGCAGGGCGAGGGTCCTGTCCCTGGCCTTGGCGTCGCCGCCGTAGCGCGAGACGGAGAGCTCGAAGGCGGCCGCCAGCCCCGCCGCGACGGCCTCGCCATGGCGGACCCCGGTGGTGGCCTCTAGCGCATGGCCGATCGTGTGCCCCAGGTTGAGCTTGCGCCTCTCCCCGTCTTCCTTCTCGTCGCGGTCCGTGACAGCGGTCTTGAAGGCCACCGAGCGCCGGACGAGCTCCTCGAGGTCGGGCTCCGCGAGGGAGGCGAAGGACGCGCAGCGGGATTCGAGGAAGCCGAAATGGCCTTCGCCTTCGAGGACCGCGTGCTTGATCGCCTCCGCCATGCCGGAGGCGAAATCGGCCTCTCCCAGCGTGGCCAGGAGGCTCGTGTCGAACCTGACAAAGCGGGGCTTCTCGATCGTGCCGACCAAGTTCTTGTAGCCGCGGTAGTCGATGCCGTTTTTGCCGCCGACGGACGCGTCGGTCATCGCGAGGAGGGTGGAAGGGGCGAAACCGAAGTCGATGCCCCGCATCCACGTGCTCGCGGCGAAGCCTGCGAGGTCGCTGACAGATCCGCCTCCCACGCTCAGGACGGTCGATTCGCGATCGACGCCCAGCTCGAGGAACTTGCCGTACAGCCCTTCCAGGCCGGAAAGGCTCTTGGCGGCCTCGCCCGCCTCCACCTCGATGACGGGGCAGGAGGGGAAGGAGGCCCCATGCAAGGCCCGGATGGCCGCGTCGGTGACGATGACCGTGCGGGCCGGGTTCATTTCTTGCGTCACGCCCGAGAGCGGACCGAAGGCGATGCGCGTCTCTCCCCGGTTTTTCACGGCTCCTCGCCCTTCATCGCCGCGAGCTCGGGAAGGAATTCATGAAGGCGGTTCAGCTTTCTCATGAGGAGGGCGAACTCCTTGGGCGTGAGCTGCTGGTCCTTGTCGGAGAGCGCCGAAGAGGGCGAGATGTGGACCTCGATCTCCAGGCCCTGGGCGCCCGCCATCACCGCCGCGAGGCTCATCGGCTCGATCATCGAGAGGATGCCCGTTCCGTGCGAGGGGTCGACGAAGATCGGCAGGTGGGTCTCCTTGCGCACCGCGCAGATGGAGGAGAGGTCCAGGGTGTTGCGGGTATAGGTCTCGAAGGTCCTGATGCCCCGTTCGCACAGGATGACCTTGTCATTGCCCTCGGCCAGGATGTACTCGGCGCAGTTGAGCCATTCCTCTATGGTGGAGTACATCCCGCGCTTGAGGAGGATCGGCTTCCCGGACTTGCCCGCCTCGCGGAGGAGGGAGAAATTCTGCATGTTGCGCGCGCCGATCTGGAGGACGTCGGCGTATTCGCCGACCCAGGAGACGTCCCTCGTGTCGATGACCTCGGTGACGATGGGCAGCCCCGTCTCGCGCCTTGCCAGGGCCAGGATCTTGAGGGCCTTGAGCCCCATCCCCTGGAAGGCATAGGGAGAGGTCCTGGGCTTGAAGGCGCCGCCGCGAAGCATCTTGGCGCCTGCCGCCTTGACGGCGACCGCGGTCCGGATGGTCTGGTCCTCGGACTCGACGGCGCAGGGTCCCGCGATCACGCAGAGCCCTTCCCCGACCCTAAGGCCAAGCACATCGACGATGGTCCGTTCGCCGGAAGGGCGGGCCGCCACCAGTTTCAAATTGTTCATCATCCATCCGATTGAAGAGGAAATCGTGCGCGAGTACTATACATATCACGCTGTTGTTCTTATTAATAGATGCGTCAGCATTATAGTGACGGCTCCCAGGCCGGTCAAGTCGGAGGAACCATGTCCCTCATTCTCTCTTCGCGATCGGGCCGGATGACGGCCTCGCCGACCATCGCCATGAACCAGCGGGCGGGCGAACTCAAGGCCCAGGGCCTCGACATCATCGATCTCACGGTCGGAGAGCCTGACTTCCCCACGCCGAGGCCGATCATCGACGCGGCGAAGCGCGCGCTGGACGAGGGCTACACAAGGTATACCGCGGTGCCTGGCCTCGCCGAGCTGCGGGAGGCGATCTGCGCCAAATTGCGCCGCGACTGCGGCCTCGATTACGGCAAGGAGGACGTGGTCGTGTCCTGCGGCGCCAAGCAGGCCTTGGCCAATGCCATCCTCGCCCTCGTGGACGTCGGGGACGAGGCCATCATCCCGAACCCCTCATGGTCGAGCTACGCCGAGATGGCCAAGCTCGCCGGGGGCCAGCCCGTCTTCGTCCCGACCGAAAGGAAGGACGGCTATCGGCTGGACCCCGACCGGCTAGAGGCGGCGATAACCGCCCGCTCCAAGGTCCTTGTCCTTTGTTCCCCCTCGAATCCGACCGGTGCCGTCATGTCCCGCGCCGACTTTGAAGGCCTGCTTCCGGTCCTCGAGCGCCATCCGGGGCTCTTCATCCTCTCCGATGAAGTCTACGGGCGCATTGACTATTCGGGGAAGGTCCTGAGCCCCGCGGCCTTTTCCGCCCTCGCCGGAAGGACCGCCGTGATCGGCGGAGTCTCGAAATCTTACGCGATGACGGGTTTCCGGCTCGGCTGGATCGCCGGGCCGCGGGAGCTCGCCATGGCCTGCGCGAAAATCCAGGGACAGACCACGACAAGCGCTGCCACGGTCGCCCAACGCGCCGCCCTCGCGGCCCTGGGTTCCGATCCCAGGATCGTCGAGGACATGGTCGCCGCCTATGCCCGCCGGCGCTCCCTCGTCCTCTCCCGCCTGTCGCGTCTCGAGGCATTGAGGGTCTTCCCGCCTGAGGGCGCCTTCTATGTCTTCCCCGAGGTTTCCGGCCTGGACGCCTGGAAGTCCGCAGAGGAGGGAAGGGGCTCCGAGGCTGTGGCCAGGCTTTTCCTTGACAAGGCCCTGGTCGCGACGGTGCCCGGTTCCGCCTTTGGCGATGACCGTTGCCTGCGCATCTCCTTCGCCAAGGACGAAGCGAGCCTTGAGGCGGCCTTTGACCGCATCGAATCTGTCCTGGGCGGCCATTGACCGGTATCGACAGATGCATAGACCGCGTCGATAATGGTGAACTCGAGGAGCAAGGAGGCTGGACATGCGGCGCGGTGAAAATCGGTTTACGGTCTCTGGCGATTTCAGGGCCGCCGGCGCGTTCACGGCCGCCGGCGCGTTCACGGCCGCCGGCATCCTGGCCTGCCTCCTTCTTGTCGCCTGCTCGGCTGCGCCGCGTCCGGCTCCCGGATCCGCCAATGGCAAGTCCGCCACTTTCGCCCCATCGGCCTGGACGGGAGGCCCGGTCGTGCGCACCGCCTTCGGAGAGCTGCGCGGTTACCCCGATCGCCTTGGGACGCTCTCCTGGAAAGGCCTGCCGTATGCGGCCCCGCCCGTGGGGGATCTAAGGTGGAAGGCGCCGCGCGATCCATTGCCATGGAAGGGCCTGCGCGATGCCGCCGCCTTCGGAAAACCGGCGGTCCAGCTCGCGCCTTTGGTGGGAGGCGTCATCGGTTCCGAGGATTGCCTCTATCTCAATGTCTGGCGCCCCGCCGGCAAGGAGACGAAGCTGCCCGTCTATGTCTACATCCACGGCGGCGGCAACACGACGGGCTCATCGAGCATGATCAACGACTATCTTGGATGGGGCGTGGCCGCGAAATCGAAATTCGTCTTCGTGTCTATGAACTACCGCCTGGGGCCTTTCGGCTGGTTCCTGGATCCCGCCATCACGGATGGCGCCGCCATCACGGATGGCGATGCCATCACGGATGGCGATGGTGCGGATTCCGCATCAGGAAACTTCGGCACCCTCGACATCATCAAGGCCCTTTCGTGGGTCCATTCCAATATCGAGGCCTTCGGTGGGGATCCGGCGCGCGTCACCATCGCCGGAGAATCGGCCGGAGCCTTCAACGTCCTTTCCCTCCTCCTTGCCCCCTCCGCGCGCGGCCTCTTCCAGGCTGCCATCGCGGAGTCGGGCGCGCAGAACTCGGTCTCGAGGGAGGCCGCGGAGGCCGCAAGCGCCGATCTGGTCTCTTCCTGGTTCGTGAGAACGGGAAGGGCCAGGACCAAGGAGGAAGCGCGTAGCGCGGCGCTTGCTTTGCCCCGGGAGGAGCTCTCGGCCCTCCTCAGGCAGGCGAAGGCAAGGGACCTCGTGGGGCTCCGCAAGGGTGGCGTCACGGGCATGACGGGCTGGCCGAACATCATCAGGGACGGCCGGGTGCTTCCCCTGGAGGGCTATGACCTCCTGAAGGGCGGCCAGTGGCCCAACAAGGTTCCCCTCATCATTGGATCGAACAAGGAAGAGCTCAAGCTTTTCCTGTATTTCGACAGGAAGCTCTCCTGGAAGGCTCCCCTCTACCAGGCCGCCGCCCGCTACGGCTCGCTGACCTGGAAGGCCTCCGGCGTGGACGAAGTGGCAGATGCGATCTCGGCGCAAGAGGAAGCGCCGCCCGTCTATGTGTACCGATTCGACTGGGGCGCGCCGGATGCCTCGGGCTCGAGCCCCATGCCCGGCGACTGGGGCCAACGCCTTGGGGCCTTCCATTCCCTCGAAGTGTCCTTCTTCCTGGGCACCGGCACCAGCTTGGGGCCGCTGTTCACGTCTACCCTTTTCACCGGCGCGAACCGGAAGGGGCGCGAGGCGCTTTCCGCCGACATAATGGCCTACCTCGCCTCCTTCGTGGCGACCGGGAACCCGAACTCCGCGGCAGACCTGCCCCCCTGGCCGCGGCGCCCCCGGGACGCGGCCGGAGCCGTCGCGGCCGGCGGGAGCGTCGGTGTCGTCTTTGACGCCACCAAGGATGCGGCCCAAATCGGTCCACTGCGCGAGGTCGTGACGAGGAAAGGCGTGATGGAGTCCATCGATGCCGATCTTCCGCCCGGGCTCGCTGATGCGGTGAAGGCCAGGTTGTTCATACGTTAGGCCAGGCCATTTTCGCGGCCGGCGCCAGTGCCGCGGAGAGGCAAAAAAAAGGAAGGTGATGGGATGTCAGTCAAGGGAAACATGGCGTTGGATGCCGCCGAGCGCGATGGTCCGGGAAGCGGCGCTGCCGTCCTCAGGGGAAGGAATGCCTCCATCCGCGCATTCGCCGTCGTCATTGCCTTTCTCTGGGCGCTTTTCATGGCCCTGGATGTCCTTGCCTACCTCTCGGGGCAGGTCTCGCCCTATACCATCTACCTGAAAGGCGTGGCTTCTTTCCTTTGCGCCGCCGTCTCATGGCTGGCGTGGAAGGAGGCAGGACGGCGTCCGGCTGACCTGCTGCGTGCCCTCGGTTTCAGCCTGGCCTTCCTAGGAGACGTCGCCGTCCTCCTCAACACCTACAGGATCCTCTCCGCGCCCATGGTCTTCGCTGTCGGAGGCTACCTCTTCGTCCCCGCCCTCCTCCTCATCGCGACGAGGAACGCGGGCCTCTTTACCTTCCTTTTCCAAGCGGGGAAGCTCAAGCCGAAAGAGGCCGCCTTCGCGCTGGCATTCTACCTGCCCTTCGCCGTCCTTGTGGCCGCGCTCGGAAAGAGCCTTGCCTCGGTGGGTCTCCTCGGCCTGGGGATCGCCTATGGGACCTGCCTAGTCACGGTCCTGTGGACGGGCTGGGCAGCGTTCAGGAACAAGGCCCACGCCGCTCCACGGGGTCTCATGATCGCCCTCGGCGCGAGCCTCGTCTTCGTGATGGAGCTCATCGGCCTCATCTATAACCTGAACGTGCCGGGACTATCGGAGATCGCCTTTTTCGCGACCTGGATCCTCTATGTGCCAGGGATGCTCCTCTTGGCGCTCGCCTAGCGCTTCCGGTCTGCCTTGGCCTCGACCCGCGCCCTGAGGATGCGGCATACGAGGCCGATGAGGATGGCGTACAGGAGCGAGGTCAGGCCTATCGCGAGGAGGGGGCCGAGTTCCGAAAGCGCCCTGAGCCGGGAGAGGAGGAGGACGAGGCCGGCGATGAAGCCCAGTCCCCCGGCAGCGTAGGCCGCCTTTTCCGAGAAAGCCCACACCGAGGCGGAGAGCCTGTCGGAGGGCGACTGGCCTCCTGTCGCGAAGGCGTCGCGCCAGGCCTCGAACCATTCGGCCAGGCTCCAGACCGCGAGCGTCGCGAAGAAGGGCACGAGGATGCAGATGGCGAAGGCGGTCAGGGCGAAATACGAGAGGAGGTTTCCCCCCTCGATGACGATGCCGACCATGACCACGCCGATCGAGGCAAGACTCCCGAGGATGAAGCGAAGCATGAATACCTCCTTGCGGCCGCCGCTCCATTGCGGGCTTGCGGCCATGCGCCTAGTTTCACCCATCTCCGGCGGGCCGGCCATCGGCCTTTTGTAGGAGACGGCCTATTCCTTCCCTTTCTCCGCCCTGAGGAGGAGGATGAAGGCGACCTTGTCGCCCGTTCCCGTTTTCCTGTAAGCGCTCGTGATATGGGTCTTGACGGTCTTGATCGAGATGCCGAGGTCGGAAGCCGCCTCCTTGTAGGTTGCCCCTCCGGCGATTATCGCCGCGACTTCCCATTCCCTCGGGGTGAGGCCGTAGCGCGCCGCGAAGGCCAATGCGGCCGCCGTCCCGGTGTCCGCATTGGCAAATGGCTCGAGGCCACGCTCGACGACGCTCCGGAGGATGCGGGCGGCCATGGCGGCCAGGAGGCCGAAGAGGAAGGTGAAGGCGCCGAGCATGAGCCAGTGGCCCGCGCTCACTTCCTGTCCGAGCCGGCTTGCGGCAAGGATGAGGGAGGCGACGATCCCGAGGGCGCCGCCGAAGAGCGCGAAATCCGCGAGCTCCGCGAAGACCCGCGGCGCCACGGCCGCCTTGCCCACGGCCCGCTTCCCGAGAAAGGCGCAGGCGAAGGCAGAGCGCATCTCGGCGAAGGGCCTTACGGCAAGGGAGGCCGCGAGGGGAAGGAGGAGGGCGACGCCGATGGGCGCCAGGAAGGCGTCCCGGAGATCGGCAGCCAGGATGGGCATGACGACGGCGAGCGCCGCGACGACAAGGGCTTCGATGAAGAAGAGCGCCTTGGCCATCCTTCCCCCTTACTTGAGGATCCAGTAGCGGACGATGATGTAGACCACGATGCACACCGACATGACCATGAGGATTGTCCGCACGAAACCCGCCCCGCGCTTCATCACCATCTTGCTGCCCAGGTAGGCGCCCCCCGCCTGGGCAAGGCCCATCGCGAGCCCGATGGGGACGAGGACTGTCCCCGCGAAGAAGAAGACCACAAGGGAGACGATGTTGCTCGTGAAGTTGGCCACTTTCGTGTGGGCCGTGGCGCCTTGCATCTCGAGGCCCGCGAGCCCGACAAAGGCGATGGCCCAGAAGGTTCCCGTGCCAGGACCGAAGAAGCCGTCATAGAAACCCAGGACAAGGCCCGCGACGATCCAGAACGGGACCCAGGCGACGCGCCTGGTCCCCGCCTTCAAGCCGAAGCGCGGCCGCAGGGCCAGGAAGGCCACGATGCACAGGAGGAGGACCGGTATGAGGACCTTGAGGAAGGTCGTGTCGACGGCGCCGACCGCGAAGGCCCCTGCGGCGGCACCAAGGGCGGTGGCGAGGATGCCGGGAATGAGGTCGCGCAACCTGACGATGCCCGCCGCGCGGAAACGCAGCGTCGCGGTCAGGCTTCCGAAACTGGACTGGAGCTTGTTGGTCCCGAGGGCCAGGTGGGGGGGGAGGCCGGCGGCAAGGAGGGCGGGCAAGGTTATTATGCCGCCGCCCCCGGCGATGCTGTCGACAAAGCCGGCGACGGCGGCCGCCAATACAAGGAGGGCGAAGGCAAGGGGACTTAGGGCAGGCATGATTGATGGAGCATACACTCCGGCAATCGGGGCAACTAGTGCCCCGGCAAGGAAGGCGCAAGGCCAGGGCCGGCACGGCATTTGACTGGAAGCGCGATGCAGGCGACTATTGTCGGTGGAGTGGGCAAGGGCGAAACGGGCTTTGTGCCAGGATGCCCACACATCCCCAAGGGGAGGCACATTGATCGATTCACTGTACGGATTCCTGTCCAGCCTCGGATTCAGCGAGCCTCTCCATTCGCCGATCACGCACATGCCCATCGGCCTCGTCGTCGGCGCCTTGGTCTTCTTGCTGGTCGCCATCATTTTCCGGAAGGACATCCTGGTCCTCTCGGCCCGCCATGTGTCGATCCTGGCCCTGGTTTTCGCTTTCCCGACCATCCTCCTTGGTGTCCTTGACTGGCTCCATTTCTATCATGGCATCTTCATGCCCGCCATCAAGATCAAGATGGCCCTGGCCGCTTCCGTCCTCGTCCTTCTCGGCCTTGGCCTCATCCTCGGCGGGAAGACCAGGCTTGGAAGGATCGGGAAGCTGGCCATCTACACGCTCTCTTTTGTCGCGGTCATGGGCCTGGGATGGTTCGGATCCAGCATAATCTATGGGCGAAGCACCGGGACGGAAGCATCGTCCAAGCTGTCATCGTCGTCCCTGGCCGCCGGCGCCGAGGGAAGGGGAGACTCCTCCAGGGGACTAGCCCTTTTTGAATCCAACTGCAGGTCCTGCCATGCCAATGGAGGCAATGCGATCGAGGCCTCGCTCCCCCTCAAGTCGTCGCGAAAGCTAGCTTCTTCCGCCTCTTTGCTCGCCTTTGTCCGCTTTCCGGCGATGCCCGACGGCTCCGTAGGCGAGATGCCGGCCTTTGGAGCGAACGCCCTGAGCGAGGCCCAGGTCAGCGACCTCTATGCCTATGTGAGCGGCGCCTGGAAATGAGCCGCGGCGATGTGGGCAAGGGGGAAAAAAAACCGGCCGGTTGATGAGACCGGCCGGAGGCCCGAGGCGGAAGTCCAAAGACTCCCAAGGGCCCGGGTTTTTTAGAGGGCGAAAGCCCTCTTTTGGTATCCAATCATCTATACACCTCCTTTTGCCGCCTCTTGTCCCCCGGCTCTCGCCTAAAAGGACTCGCGCGACGATGGATTTCTGCCGGCAAACAAACTATGCCTCATTTTCCTCGGAACGGAAAGCGATATTTTGACTCAACTCGTTTTTTCCTGCCCCGGCAGGAGGAATCGACTAAACGTGTTTTATCCAGTTTACAAAGCCGCTGGACCTATGGCAAAATGACGAATCCTAAGCTCTATGGAGGCGCAATGTGTTGATGAAATACCTTGATGTTGTATCGGCGATTGACGGCGCCGACCTCGGCCTCTGACGGAGCGCATAAGACTATAGCTTTTCTTTGCGTTCCTCGATGCCGCCCTTGCGGTGCGAGCCTTCAAAGGCCCGAGGTTGGATGTGGCAAGCCCCCCATTCAATTCAGAGGAACATGTATGCCGTATATAAACGCGGACAACCTTCTGCCCCCGGAACTTCTTCTGGAGGTGCAGAAATATGTCCAAGGATCTCTTCTCTATATCCCCCGCCCTGACAACCAGAAGCTGAGCTGGGGCGCCAGGAGCGGCGCACGGGAGCTTTTCGACCGCCGGAACGCTGCCATCAAGTCCAGGAAGGCCCAGGGTATGCGCATCGACGACCTGGCCGAGGAATACGGCCTCTCCTCCGACGGGATCCGCAAGATCCTCTATGGCGGAGAGAGCGAGCCTACCCTCGGATGAGGCGGCTTGGCTGCCGGCGGCGACCGGGGAAAAAGCGGGAAAAGGCGGACCTCCGGTCCGCCTTTTTTTTCTAGGGTGCCACGACCAGGCCCCTCTCCTTGGCCTCGAGCAGTCCCGCCGCGATGCTCGTGAAGACCTCCCCTTCCTCGACCCTGCCGGGGAAAAGCCCTTCCAGCATGGCGACAAATGCGGGAACCCTCGATGAGCCGCCTACCCTGACAACCCGCGCCACGTCGTGGGGGTCGAGCCCTGCCCTGCCGAGGGCTATCATGACCAGGTGCATTGCCGAATCCACCCGCGGCTTCACCAGGGCCTCGAAGTCGTCCCGGGTCACTTCCTCGCAAAAAGCCACGAAGGGTTTGACCTCAAAGCGGATTGCGGTCTTTTCCTCAGTGGAGAGCTCGATCTTGGCTTCGTCGATCTCCTTGAAGAGGCCGAAGGCGAGGTTCTTGTCGAGGAATTCCATGAGTCCCTTGAGCTTGGCCTTGTCCGCATCGCGCGCGTCGTAGACCAGGTCCCTGATCGCCTTGCGCGTCCTCGTAAGGTCGGCGAGGGGCAAGGCATAGAACGAAGCCACCTGGTCGGTTATCCATCGGGGCATCGAAAGTTCCCTGCCCGTCATGGTGTGGAACTTCCCCTCGGAACCGAAATGCCTGGTGATGCGCGCTCGGGAGATGTCCTCGTCCAGGAGGTATCCTCCCAGGTCCTGGCCAGCCGTCGCGAGGATGCGGATTGCCGAGCCTTCCATCCGGGCGATGCTGATGTCGAGGGTTCCTCCCCCCAAATCGAAGACCAACACGCATTCCTTTTTTTCCCCTATGAAACCGACCGCGGCTGCCACCGGTTCATGGACAAAATCCACATGGCTGAAACCGGCCAAACGGCAGGCCTTGGCAAAGCGGTCCTGCAGGAAGCGATCGGTGGCATTGTCGTCCGAAAGCTGGACCGGACGCCCAAGGACAAGCCGGTCATCCCCGCTTCCCATGCCACCTGCAAGGTCGGCCCGGCGCTTCACTTCGCGGAGGAAGATGGCCACGAGGTTTTCCACGCTCATGTATTCGCCGAAGATGGCCGTGCCTTCGAAGTAGCGGTCTTTCAGGGCGAGCTTCAGCGCCTGGAAGAAACGGAAACGGCTATAGAGGTTCCCTGCCTCCTTGAAACGGAGGAGCGCATCGGTATAGTCGGCCATTGCCTCGTGCCCGACAGAGGCCCGGCGATCCCGTTCGAAATAGAGGAGGGAGGGCAGGACTCCGCCTTCACCAAGGTCCAGGACGCGCGACGAGCCCCCGCTGCCCGCCGTGACGACGGTATTGGAAGTGCCGAAATCGATTCCGTACATGGATGCCCCCGAAGGTGAAGGGACGAATGGAATCATGGCCCCCTGACCTTCGTCAAGGAGAGGCTTGCGCAGGCAAAAAAGTGGATCGCCCTTGACGGGGAGGCAGCCGGAAACCAGTATGGGTGAGGTCATGAGCGACGCATTTTCCAGGACAGGACTGCTCATCGGAGCACAGGGCCTCGAGGCCCTGGCCCGGTCTACCGTCGCGATTTTCGGACTCGGGGGCGTGGGGTCCTGGGTGGGCGAAGCCTTGGCCCGTTCCGGGGTCGGCGGTTTCCTCCTCGTGGACTGCGACCAGGTCGCCTCGAGCAACATCAACCGGCAGATCCTGGCCTTGCGGTCGACGATCGGCCGGGCCAAGGTCGAGGTGATGCGGGAGCGGATCCTCGAGATCAACCCGGACGCGAGGGTGGAGGCCCGGGAGGAAGTCTACGCTCCCGGCGATCCGACCGGAATGCTGAGGCCTGGACTTTCCTTTGTCGTCGATGCGATAGACTCGATCTCCTCCAAGCTCGACCTTATAGTCCGGGCCCAGGGCCTGGGCTTGGCTGTCATCAGCGCCATGGGCGCCGGAAACAAGTTCGACCCGACCCGTTTTGAGGTCGCCGACATCTACGACACCTCGATCTGTCCCCTCGCGCGGGTGATACGCCGGGAGCTGCGGCATCGCGGTGTCACCGCCCTCAAGGTCGTCTATTCGCGGGAAACGCCCGTGGACATTCCCGAGCCCCTCGGCCCTTCCCCGGTAAGGCGCAGCACTCCCGGTTCACTTTCCTTCGTCACCCCGGTCGAGGGATTCATCATCGCCGCGGAGGTCGTGAAGGAAATCCTGGAGAATTCCCGTATTGCCCTTTGAATATCCTTCTTGTCTGGCTAGACTAGGGGCGGCAACATTTCTTGACCTGCTTCGCTACGGAGAGCGCACATGGAAAAAGCCGTCCCTGACCTGCTGCGCGAGCTGACCATGGAAGAAAAGACGAGCCTCCTCTCTGGAGCCGATTTCTGGCACCTCAAAGGCATAGACCGTCTTGGAATCCCCTCCATCATGCTCGCCGATGGTCCACATGGGCTCCGAAAGCAAGCCGGCGAATCCGATCATGCAGGGATCCTGGCATCCTTGCCGGCCACCTGTTTCCCCACTGCCAGCGCGACCGCCTCCTCGTGGAACAGGGCCCTCCTGCGGTCCATGGGCGAGGCCTTGGGCGAGGAGTGCCTCCAGGAAGGCGTTTCCGTCATCCTCGGTCCAGGCGTCAACATGAAGCGCTCACCCTTGTGCGGCCGCAATTTCGAGTACTTCTCCGAAGACCCCTTCCTCGCCGGGGAGATGGCGGTTGCATGGATCGACGGTGTCCAGGGGAAGGGCATCGGGACCTCCCTCAAGCATTTCGCCGCCAACAACCAGGAAGGGCGGCGCATGACGATCGACGTGATCGTCGATGCGCGCAGCCTTCGCGAACTCTACCTGCCTGCCTTCGAGGCTGCCGTCAAGAGGGCCAAGCCCTGGACGGTCATGTGCGCCTACAACCGCCTCTCCGGGCATTACTGCTCGGAGAACGGGTGGCTCCTCACCGAAGTACTCCGCGAGGAATGGGGTTTCGAAGGCGTGCTGGTCACGGATTGGGGCGCCTGCAACGACCGTTTCCTCGGCCTTGTCTGTGGCCAGGATCTCGAGATGCCCTATCCTGGCCCCCGGAACGACCGGGAGTGCCTCCTCGAGCTCGCGCGCAGCCCCGGGCGCAGGGAATGCCTCGATCGCGCCGCCAGCCGCCTCCTCGCCCTCATCGCCAGGTCCGAGGCGGCCAAGAAGAAAGGCTTCACCTACGACGCGGCCGCGCATCACGCCCTGGCGCGGCAGATCGCCTCCGAGTCCATGGTCCTGCTCAAGAACGAGGACGGTATCCTTCCTCTCGCCAAGGAAAGCAGGATAGCCCTGATCGGCGACTTCGCCGATCATCCCCGTTACCAGGGAGCAGGCTCCTCCCTCATAAACCCCACAAGGCTCGACACGACACGCGGGGAGATCGCGGCCTGGTCATCCTCTGTCGTCTATGCCCAAGGCTATGTACAATCCACTGACCTTCCCGACGAGGCCCTCCTAGAGGAAGCGGTAAAGGCGGCACGCGGCGCCGAGGTGGCCCTGGTCTATGTCGGCCTGACCGCTTCCTACGAAACCGAAGGCGCCGACCGGAGCCACCTCCGCCTTCCGGCCAGCCATGACCGCCTTGTAGAGGCCGTGGCGGCGGCCAATCCGAATACGGTCGTCGTCCTCCAGAACGGCTCGGCCGTCGCCATGCCTTGGCTTGGCAAGGTGAAAGCCGTCCTCGAAGGCTTCCTGGCAGGCCAGGCCGCGGCCGGCGCCGCCCTCGACATCCTATTCGGCAAAGCCTGCCCCTCGGGCAAGCTGGCGGAGAGCTACCCCGTCGCCCTCGAGGACCTGGCCGCTTCCGCCTGCTTCCCTGAGGGTCCCCTCACCGTCGAATACCGTGAAGGGCTCTTTATAGGCTATCGATGGTTCGACGCCTCGGGGAGGAAGCCCCTCTTCCCCTTCGGTTTCGGCCTTTCCTATACGAGTTTCGAGTATTCCGACCTCGCGCTTTCGAGCGACCGTTTCAGGCAGGGTGAGAGCCTCAGGGCGAGGGTGACCGTGCGGAACTCGGGAAAGGTCGCCGGCGCCGAGGTTGTCCAGCTCTATGTCCGGGATGTCGAGTCGACCGTGTTCCGCCCGGCCAAGGAGCTCAAAGGTTTCGAGAAAGTTGCCCTCGGGCCGGGGGAGAAGGCCACCGTCGAGTTCGCCCTCGACGCGAGGTCTTTCGCGTACTGGGACGCGGAGCTCGGGGACTGGTACGTCGAAAGCGGGGATTTCGAGCTCCTCGTGGCCTCATCGAGCGCCGACATCCGCCTGCGCGCCCTTGTGAAGGCGGAAGCCTCCGACACCGCCCACCGCCCCGTCGACCGGCGCGGCGATCTTCATAGTTACTATGAACTTTCCCCCGCTTTCCGGCCTACGGACGCCGAGTTCGCGGCCCTCCTGGGCAGGGCCCTCCCTGCGAAGGAAGCCGACCCCCGCCTGCGCTGGAGCCTCAACAGCACCCTTGGCGACGTTTCCGGGAACTGGCTCGGCCGCCGCTTGCGCAAGGTCGTCCTCGGCGTGGCATCCCAGGGCCTGGGCGGCGACGACGCGGGCCTTGTCCGGATGGCGGAGGCCATGGTGGGCGACCTGCCCCTGCGCGACCTCTGCGCCCTCTCGGGAGGGAAGCTGGGATACGGGATGGTGAAGTTCCTCCTCGCCGCCATGAACATCGGCAGGAAAAAGGACGTCGCCGCCCGCTGATGCGAGGCCGGCAGCAGGTCCGGCGGCGATCCGCGCTCGCGGGGACCGGCAGCCGGCGCCAGGCAGCCGGGTCAGTAAAGGCCCAGTCTCCCGATCGCGCCTATGGCGTATTCCGCCAGCTGGACGATGAGGCCGAACACGAGGCCAGAGACGATCGAAGCCATGAGCTCCGTCCGGGTGTCGGATTCCTCCTCCACCTTCCCCGCACGCGAGACGACCTCCACGAGGACGATGGTCGCGGCTATGAATAGCGCCAGGGTCGCGGTGAAGTACAACAGGCCGAGGCTCTGGACATAGCGGTACAGCCGGTCGGTGGCCAGGAATATCGCCGAGGAGAGGAGGCCGCGCCAGAAGGAGACCGCGTACTGTCTCCGCCTGACCCCTTTCTTGAGGAGGGGCAGGGCGGCGACAATGGCCACGAGGGCGAGGGTGCCTATGGAGACGCCCGCGACCGCGTCGCTCGCGAGGGTGCGGTCTGCGATGGCCAGTCCCTTGTCCGCGGTCTCGATCACGATATCGAAGGGATGGAAGAGTATCTGGGCCACGGCCAGGAGGCCGAAGACGAGGGTGGAAACGGCCAGTATCCATCCCAGTACCCGAAGGTAGATCTTGAGCCGGTAGCCCTTGGGCACCGGCATCCTCTTGGTCCCGATCGGAATCTTGCCCGCCATATGGTCTCCCTGTCAGGTCTAGTCGCCCGCTCCGCTGGCGGGAAGCTCCAGGATGAGTCGAGAGCCGTTTCCGGCCTTCGCCGAAAAGGATCCCCCGAGCCGTCCGGATAGCATGGTGACCAGTACCATGCCGAAGCCTTTCGTGTCATCGGGGTCAAAGTCCGCGGGAAGCCCGATGCCGTCGTCCTCGACACGGAGGGCGATGTGTCCATTCACCTTTCGGAGGTCGACCAGCATCCGGCCCTGCCTGCCATCGACGAATGCGTGCTTGAGGCAGTCGGTCACCAGTCCGCTCGTGTTCAGGCCAGGCTAAAGCGCATTCTTCACGTCCATTGCCAGCCCCGTGTTGCCGTGATCCACCACGGCGATGACTTCCCTCGTTTCCTGAAGGACCTGCCAGATGTTGTCGACCGCCTTTCCCAGGTCGATGATCGATGGATAGCGTTTTTCTCGCAAGGCGGCGGGGAAGCTGTCGCTTGCCAGCGCGAAATTGAAGAAACAGCGGTAGGCGCCAGGAAAGAGCCGCGGGCAACCCAGGAGCAGGGCCGCGGCATCGGTGCTTTCGGTGAATACGGCATCGATCTTCACGTTGCGGTATGTTTCCGCAAGGTAGCCGGCCCAGGTCCCTTGACCTGGAGGTCCGCCAAGCCGGCTGCCGTCCAGTGTCTCTTCGAAGAGTTCAGGGGCTGTGGCTTCTCCCGGTTCGGCGATCGCTTCGTCAAAGCCGGCCCTGACCGGCCTTCCCCAGGGCAAGCCGCGGTCATAGGGGTGGAGGACCAGGACCTTCCGGACCGGGTTTTCCGCGGCAACCGCATCGGTGTTGCCAGTTTCGCCGCAAGCGGGGAAGGGGAGGGCCAGAAGGCCGAGGCAAGCCGCCAGGCAAAAGCGCCTCACCTTGCCTGCCCGAGAGCTTCCTTTTCGATTCCCGAAACCCGCATAGGCGCTTTTCATGGCAGATGGACCCTTGCGATTCCACACGATCGCTCCACAAGACTATGCGAGGAAGTGGACGAAAACAATCGTGCATCGGGACGGGAGCGGCGTGAAAGGCCAGGAAAGGGCAGTTGGCCCCTGCGTTTTCCACTGTGCGAATGGTGGGAAAAAACGCCAATGCACATCCGTGCGCGAACGCAGATTTGCGGCATAGAAACAATAAATTAAAAATAACATATATATGATAAATGTTACATAATATTAGTGATATGTATCAAACAAGGTGGAAAAGGTCAAATAGAAGCTTGAGCTGGGGCAAGTTCCTTTGGTCGATGGCCATTGCCGCCATGATTTTTTTGCCTGGTTTTTATGCCCAAGGACTCTCCTTTTCCGCTTCGCCCCATGTCGCCTTTCCCGTCCTTCCCGCTGGGCTCTATGCCCTCGAAGCCGGAGCTTCCCTTGATGCACGTTTCGCGTCCGAGAATTCCAGCTCAAGCACGGGAACCTCGCTCAATGCCTTGATTCCTCCGGCAGCTGGCCCCTGGTCATGGTCGGCGGGACCCAGAACGGCGCTGCCACGATATGGGTAGTGGAAGCGACCGTCATCACGGAGCCGGTCCTCCGCTTCACCTATTCCTTGCCGGGATATGCGACGGTAGCCTGGATCGGCATGGGGCCGAGCGGCGGCAACGCCAACAAGGGCGAATGCTACGCGGTGGTCAAGACCACGCCATCGGGAACGGACAAGCTGACGGTGGTGGCCTTGGGTCTTCACTACTAGTACGGTTTATGGCCTGGCGGGACCTTGCTGGCGTCCGGCCGGCTGGGCGTATGCTTCCCATGCCGCCGCGTCCACGAACTCGATGCCCTCGCCCTTGGGCAAGAGCCGCTCAAGGTACTTGGGCAAGAGGTGGTCGGCCGCGTCGAAATGCTTGCCGTCCGCATAGGCTTGCCTCGCCGCCGCCGGAAGGCTGTCATAGAATGAAGGATCCAGGACGGTGAATTTCCTGCCATCGAGGAGGAGGAGGAGCTTGCCCCCCTGGATATAGGGATGATCCTCATAGAACGGCTTTTGCGGAGGGAGGAAGGGGACGGGGTCGAAGGGGCCAACCATCCTGACCAAGGGCAAGCCGCTGAAGCGCGACCAGCCCTCGGCATCAGTCACCTTGGGTGGAGCCGAGGCGACTACCCTCTCGACATCGAAACCATCGACCTGGAGGAGCATGCCCACGATGATCGCCTCCGCCGCGCCGAGCGAATGGCCGCTGATCCTGATGATGTAATCCTTGATGAGCCGCGGACGAAGGTCCGCGTAAAGTGCAAATGCCACCTTCTCGAAGCCTGAATGGAGGGAAATGCCCAGGACGGCGCTCTTGCTCTTGAGGAATTCCAGGTCGAAAACGGCATTCTTGAAATTGGCCGTGCCGCGGATGGCCACGTCCGCCCGCCGGTTTGCCTCATCCTCGAAGAGGGCGTAGCGGTTCTCCACGGAAGGGAGTTCCACGACTGTCACGCGGTCATAGGTTTTTTCCCAGTCCGCCGCGATGGCCGCCGCGGAATCGAAGCGGACGGAACGGTTCAGCCTTTCAAGCTGGATGAGCTCCTCCACTGTGGTCTGGATACCGAAGCTGCTCAGGGAGAGGGCAGGGGAGGCCGGGCTTTCACCGCAGGCCGGATTGCCGAAAGCGCAGAGCGCCAGGACCAGCGCGAAAACAAAACCAGGTTTTGCATGTCGAAAGCTGAATCTCATGTGCACATCCATAATTTGCCACCATAGGTCTCCTTGACCCAAGCGTCAAGCCAACTTTCCCATGGAGATCGATTTTTAGGGACTAAGAAAGCGAAATTGGATATATTGAAAAATATGAACGAAGCACTTGAAAAGAAAACTCGGCTCTATACGGTATTGGGCGTCGCCTTGGCCATGTTCCTCGGGGCCCTTGACCAGACGATCGTATCGACCGCCCTGCCGCGGATCGTGGACCAGCTCTCCGGCCTCGACCGCTACACCTGGGTCACGACCATCTATCTCCTCATCTCGACCATCCTCGTGCCGATCTACGGCAAGCTCTCCGACCTCATCAACCGGAAGACCCTCCAGCTCTGGTCGGTCTCCGTCTTCCTGCTGGGCTCCTTCCTCTGCGGACTCGCCGGGGAATTCGGGGCCCTCCCCATCCTTGGCGACGGGATGAACCAACTCATCATATTCCGTGGCATACAGGCCTTCGGCGGCGCAGGCATCTTCGCCCTTGCCTTCATCATCGTCGCCGACCTCTATCCGCCCCGCGAGCGCGGCAAGATATCCGGGATCTTCGGAAGCGTGTTCGGCCTGGCTAGCGTGGTCGGTCCCTTGGTCGGCGGCTATCTCACCGACCATGCGGGGAACTGGATCGCCCACGTGGAAGGCTGGCGCTGGATCTTCTATGTGAACCTGCCCCTCGGCATGACAGCCCTCGCCTTTATCGTCCTGCGCATGCCCAAGCTGACACCGCCGGACAATTCGCACAAGCTCAATGTCACCTCGGCCCTCCTCATGGTCTTTTCCTTCATACCCCTCATCCTCGCCCTCCAGCTCGACAAGAGCCAGTATGCCTGGACCTCCCCTACGGTCCTCGGCCTCCTTGGCGGGGGCCTGGCCATGCTCGGCCTCTGGATCGGACATACCATCAATTCAAAGCATCCGATACTTGACTTGAGGCTCTTCCTCAACAAGGTCTTCCTCACCAGCAACCTGGCATCCTTCTTCTTCGGGGCGGGCTTCATCTCGGTGATCATTTTCCTTCCCCTTTACATGGTCAACGTCCAGGGCGTCTCCGCCACCAAGGCTGGCGCGAGCGTCATCCCGCTTTCGATGGGCATGGTCCTCAGCGCGGGCCTGTCGGGATTCCTCGTCACCAAGCTCGGGAAGTACAAGGGGATGATGATAGGCGGAGCGGTGGTCGCGGTCACGGCCGCGGTCCTCATGGCCCTCCTCCTTGGCGTGGACACGCCTTACTGGGCGGTGGTGACCCTCATGGTCTTTGTCGGCATGGGCTTCGGTCCTGCGCAGTCGCTGTATTCGCTGGCCGTCCAGAATTCGGTCCCCCGCGAGGAGCTTGGGCAGGCCACGAGCGCCAGCCAGTTCATGCGCCAGATAGGCTCCACCGTAGGCGCGGCCTTCGTCGGCGCCGTCTTCACCGCGGCGTTGAGCGCGTCCTTCCTCGCGAACATGCCCACGAACGGCGCGATGCCGGCCAACGCGCCTGCGGGCCAGGGGCGCCTCAACTCCAAAGGGCTCGCCGAGATCCGCTCCGACATAGAGTCGGGCTTTGACCAGCGCATGGCCGGCATCGAAAGGATCTTTGCCCTCAGGGGCAAGGAGGCGGACACGGCCCTCGCCGCGATGCAGGCCGATGCGGCCATGCCGGCCCAGATGAAGAGCCAGCTCGCGGCTGGAACCCCGGCGATGCGGATAGATGCGGCCTTCAAGGCCCTGGGGGACTCCCTCGAAACCGCGGTCAATTCGGGCAACCCGCGCGCCGTATCCGCCGTCCTCGCCTCACCCCAGCTAAGCGCAAGCCTTAGTCCCGCCCAGAAGAGCCAGGTCCTCGCGCTGGTCTTCGCCCCGCCCGCGGCGAGGTCCCAGGCCCTTTCGGGCATACGCTCGGGCTTGGCAAAAGGCGCCGACGCGGCGATAGCCCAAGCGAACGCGGCCGCCCTGGTGCCCATCCGCGAAGCCTTCGCCAAGGCCAGGACAGAGGTCGCGGACAGCGTGGTGAACGGGATGCGGAAATCCTTCTCCGACGCCATCCACAAGGTCTGGCTCATCTCGGTCGTCATCATGTCCCTCATGCTCGCCTTCACCATGCTTGTCCCCAACCTCGCCCTGCGCACACGGAACGACTCGCAGCCGGAAAAAGGCAAGTCCACCTGAAAGACTGACATGCGTAGGAACCGCCCTTCGCCTTGACAGTCGGTCAGGGTCACCTATCCTTCAAGGCGAGGAGATCGAATGCGACGAAGGAATTGCCTTGTCCCCCTGTCCTTGGCCCTTGCCGGTTGCGGCCGGCTTGAAATGCTCACCACCACCGTGACGCCCGACCAATGGCTCTCCACTCATCCCTGGCTGGCCGTCCGTGCGGCAGGCCTGAGATTCATCCTGGCGGAGCCCAGCTCGACGCTCTTCGTCTACGGCCTCGGCGTCGTCCTTGCGGTCGCGGCCTCCATCCTCCTCCGGAGGCGTGGCCGGAGCGTCTCGAAGCTCCTGTGGGGGGCGGCCCTCCTTGTCTGGTCGGTCGCCACCTTCAGCGCGGGGACGAGCTACCAGGCCTTCTCCTACGAGATCAAGTACGCATCGAGGGCTGTGGGCGCCTGGACCAGCTGGTGGGAGATCTGGTACCTCGTCCTTTTCGTGGCGAGCATGGACCTCATCGTCGCCGCTGTCGCCTTTTCAAGCGCGAAGGGATGGATCCGGAGGGCCCTTCTGGCCTACGCGGCCCTGGATGGCGTCGTTTATTTCGCGGTTGTCCTTGTTGGTGCCCTGATGCCCAGGCAATTCCTGGCCTCCTTCGAATGCATGCTCCTTTTTGTCTGTCCCTCCTTCCTCCTCCTTTTTGCGGTCAACGTCCTGCGGTACATGAGGACCAAAAGGCCCCTCGAACTCCGCCTCCTCCTTTCCTGGTTCGGGCTTCTCGCCGTCATCGTGGCGTACTTCGGCTTCTACCTTTCCGGCCTGTCTGGATCGCTTTGGGCGAAGGGCCTCTGGTTTAACGAGAACGACCTGCTCCATCTTGGCCTGGTCGCCTGGGTTTGGTGGCTTGTGGCGGGGGTGGAAAAAAGGGTCGAGGACCTGGCTTGATCCACCCGGGAATGCGATGCTTCGCCTCTACATAGCGCTTCCACGCCTTCTCGAATGCCGCGGCGCCGAGGCCGAGGCTGCTCTCGGTGTCGCCACCGTCCTTGATCGGGCGGCCACCGATTCCCAGAGCCAGCGGGGGATTTCGTAGATCCGCGGGTTGTCGAGGAGTGTGACGGTGTGGGCGTACTCGGCCGACCTCCCCCTTGCGATCCGAGCCTTCGCTTTCATGCATCCCCTTTGTATCTCGCCCCAAGCCAGCCTTCCCAAGAATCCTTCAGCCCCTCTTCGGACATCTCCGCGATCGCAGACAGGCTCTCGGGTCCGGAAAATAGGAAGCGGGAAGGATGTGGATGATCCCCCAGGCCCAGCCCGCCCTGAGCCAATCCGGAGCGGCGGCCACGCCCAGGGCGGAGTGGAGGCGCGTCCGGCTTTGGTGGATGTGGACCCGGACCTCTCCGGGATCCTGGCAGCGGAGGTCCTCCAGGATCAGGGCGAGGGAACTTTCCAGCGCCTCTGAGCAAAGGTCGATGGAGTCGTTGTCATCCATGCCGCAGAAGCTGAAGTGGGGACTATCCCTGTTCACCCTTCCACCATAGATCCGAGAAAAGGCGCGCCGCATTTCACTGCGGACACAGGCTTCCTCGCTAGCCTGCGGATAATAGACAAAGGCGCCCGCGCCCCACAGCGAACGCATGACTTCCCATTTCGCATCGCATATGGCTATGCCCTCGCCCATCGCCTTTGCTTTGTGTGCTCGAACCAGCCGATGGCTACAGGTGCAGTCGGTTTTGTCAAGGGCAAGCCCTTGGGCTTTGCCGCATCCATGAAGCGGCAAATCGGCGAAACAGCGCTGCGCGCACTGGAATGCCGGGCATTCCGCCGGGTATCATGGAGGGCAGCGTGCCGACAATTCCCTATGCGAGGCCCAATTTGCGGATCGATCTCACCCTTGCGCCGCTCCATGGCGTGACCAACTGGATTTTCAGGAAGGCCTATTTCCATCACTTTCCCGGCATGGACAAGGCGATGGCGCCATTCATCGCTTCTGTGAACCCCGCCAAGCCGACGGCCCATCACTTCAAGGACCTGCTTCCCGAGGTGAACCAAGTCATCCCCCTGGTTCCCCAGATCCTGGGAAATGACGCCACCGAGTTCGTGGCCACGACTAAAATCCTCGCGGACCTTGGCTATGCCGAAGTCAACTGGAACCTTGGCTGTCCCTTTTCCATGGTCGCCAAAAAGCGCAGGGGATCGGGGCTTCTGCCCTTTCCCGACCTCATCGAGGGCTTCCTTGGACAGGCGTGCCCGCGCCTGTGCCTGCCCCTTTCGGTCAAGTTAAGGCTTGGGCGCAAGGATCCACAGGATATCCTTGACCTCATGCCGATCCTGAACTCCTTCCCGCTGAAGCTGGTCTATATCCATCCACGGGTCGGCACACAGATGTACCGTGGCGAGGTGGACCTCGACGGCTTCGCCGCGGCCTCGCGCCTGTGCTCGCATGAAGTCGCCTACAACGGCGACATCAAGGATCTCCGGACCTTCGAGATGCTGCGCTCCCGGTTCCCGACGGTAAGGGAATGGATGATCGGCCGATGGGCTATCTTCGACCCCTTCCTGCCCGGGAGGATCAAGGGAGGGCCGGTGGCAACCGGCCGGAGGGGGATCCTCCAGGCCTTCCACGACGAGCTTTACGCCGATTACCGCAAGGTGCTGTTCGGCCCGGCCCATGTCATGGACAAGATGAAGGAAGTCTGGACCTTCATCGGGAAGTCCTTTCCCAATTGCGAACAGCTGCTCGCAAGGATAGCCCAGGCGAAGACCCTGGTGGCGTACGAGCGCGCGGTGGACAGGGTGTTCTCGAGGTGAAGGGCCGGATTCCCCCATCAATCCCGATTATCCCCTCCTGATCTCCGTGAACCCGCAATAGGGAACGAGGGCGGCGGGGATCGCGATCGATCCGTCGCTTCTCTGGAAATTCTCGATCACGGCGATGAGGCCACGGCTGCAGGCGATGGCCGTTCCGTTGAGCATGTGGACGAACCTGTTCTTTCCGTCCTCGTCCTTGTACTTCACGTTGAGGCGTCGCGCCTGGTAATCGGTGCAATTGGACGTGGAGGTCACCTCGCCCCACTCTCCGCCGTTTCGGCCGGGCATCCAGGCTTCGAGGTCCCACTTGCGGTAGGCGGGGGCCCCGAGGTCGCCGGTGCAGGTGTCCACGACGCGGAAGGGTATGCCCAGTCCCGTGAAGATCTCTTCCTCGATCTCCCGCAACTCCTCGTGGATGCGGTCGGAGTCCTCGGGAAGGCAGTACGAGAACATCTCCACCTTGGTGAACTGGTGGACGCGGTAGAGGCCCTTGGAGAACTGGCCGGCGGCTCCCGCCTCGCGGCGGAAGCAGTGGGAAAGCCCCGCGAGCCGCAAGGGGAGCTTCGCCTTGTCGATGATGGCGCCGGAATAATAGCCGCCCAAGGTGATCTCGGCCGTGCCGATCAGGCAGGTCCCTTCGCCCTCGACCGTGTAGACATTCGACTCCTCGCCGCGGGGGTTGAAGCCGATGCCCTCGAAGATCTCGGTCTTGGCGACATCCGGGGTCGTGAAGAGGGTGAAGCCCTTCTTCATCAGGATATCGAGCGCATAACGCACCAACGCCAGCTCGAGGATGACGGCCTCGTTCTTGAGGTAGTAGAACTTCGTGCCCGAGACGCGGGTGGCGGTGTCGAAGTCGATGATGTCCAGGTCCGCGCCGAGCTGGACATGGTCCTTGGGACTGAAATCGAACTTTGTGGGGACGCCGACGCGCTTGACCTCGAGGTTGTCCTTGTCTTCCTTGCCGACGGGGGCTGAGGGATGGGCCATGTTCGGGATCCTGCGCGCCTCTTCCTCCAGCCTGGATTCCAGGTCGGTCGCTTTTTTCTCAAGGACCTCTATGCGGGCCTTGAGGGCCTTGCCTTCGTCGATGAGGCGCTGCCGGGCGTCGGGCTCGAGCTTGGCCTTCATCGCGGAGGCGTTGTCGTTCCGCTTTTTCCGCTCCTCCTCGAGGGTCTTGAGCGCGGCGTTGCGCTCGTCGTAGAGCCGCGCGACGAGGTCGGCGTCTGCCTTCATGTACCTGTCCGCGATGTTTTTCCTGACCGCTTCGAGGTTGTCCCTGATGTATTTGTAGTCCAGCATGATGGGCCATAATAGCCCTCCCGGGCTCCCGGGGGCAAGCGGTCGCCCCAGGGTGCTGGCAATTTGCCTCCTGCCGCATATACTACTTGGGAGGAGACAGCGAAGATGCGGAAGCCCTCGATGAAAGCAGCGCGATTCCTTGTCATGGCCTTGGTCTTCGCGGCTTCCATCGCGTCGGCCGATGAGGGGAAACTCATCTACGGCCTCGTCCCGAACGCCCCCCCGACCACCTATGTGGACGCGGCGGGGAAGCCCACCGGATATTTCGTGGAGCTCTACGGCCGGATCATGGACGAGCTGGGCATCCCCTACGAGTTCCGCGTGGCCGACTTCCCCGCCATCTACCCGCAGCTCATCTCCGGCGAGGTGGATTTCTTCACGACCCTGCAGAAGACCGCCGAGCGCGAGGGCCTGTTCATCTTTCCCGACAAGGGGGTGGCCGCCGGATGGGGCCAGCTGTTCGTCGCGGTGGGCACCGAATTCCAGTCCGTCCTTGAACTCCAGCACAAGCGCCTGGGCATGGTCAAGGATGACCGCAACGGCGTCAACTTCAAGGCCTATATGGAAAGCCTGGCCATCCCTTTCGAGGCGGTCGAATATCCCGATTTCAACAGCCTCGTGGAGGCGGTGCAGACAGGGAAGGTATTCGGCGGCGTCCAGTCCAACTGGTTCGTGGCGGTGGAAAAGCGCGTGGCCCCCACGACCGTCGTCTTCGCCCCGTTCCGCTCCTTTCCCGTGGTGTCGCGCAAGAGCGCGCATATCGCGGATTTCAACCGCATGATCGCCCGCTATACTGAGCTCGTGGACGATCCCCATTCCTGGTACTACGACCTCCAGGCCAAGTGGCTGGGCCTCGAGCGGACCGAGACCACGGTGGTCCCCGTCTGGCTCATCGGCGGCCTGGTCGCGCTTTTCCTGGCCGCGTTCCTGTGCTTTGTCGTGATCCAGGTCCTGACGAGGAAGCTCCGTTTCCTGAACCGCAATCTCGAACGGCAGGTGGCCGAACGCTCTGCCCTCCTTGTGAAGTCCGAGAAATTCACGGCCCTCGGCAGCCTGGTCGCCGGCATAGCCCACGAGCTCAATACACCCCTCCAGGCCCTCGCCATGAGCGTGGAGACCATGGCGGAATCCGTGGAGGAGGGCCCTGGCCACAGACGCGATCCCCTTCCTTCGCAGGACTGGGTGGGGCTTGGAAAGCTGCTAAATGCAAGGGCCAGGGGCCGAAAAGCGGAAAACGCGGATTCCCGGGCGCAGAAGAGGGACCTTCTTTCCCACCTGGAGGGCCTGGGTGAGCCCGTGGATGCCCGGGTCCTCGAGCTCTGTTTGGACCTCGGCATCGGTGAGCCTGACCTCGGAACACTGGAGATCCTCAGCGGCGCAAGCGCCCCCCTCATCGAAGCGGCACGCGCGGAGACCCATCGCATCGAGGCCCTCGAGATCATGAGCGCAGCCGCCGGCCAGATGAGCCAGGTGATCAAGGCCCTGAGGATCTACTCCCACCAGGACAAGGGCGATGAAGCTTCGGTCGTTTCGTTGCGCGTCCAGCTCGACTCCGCCCTGGCCCTCTTCTCGACCAGGCTCAAGAGTGGCATCGATGTCGAGCGGGACTACGACCGGCTGCCCGAGTATCGCTGCTATCCGGACCAGCTGCTCCAGGTCTGGCTCAACCTCATCGGCAATGCCCTCGATTCCATGGGAGAACGCGGAAGGCTCGTGGTCCGCGGCGTCTGCCTTGGGGGAGAGCTTCGCATCAGCGTGGAGGACTCGGGAAGCGGCATTCCCGCAGAGGCGAAGGACCGCGTTTTCGAACCCTTTTTCACGACAAAGCCCCTTGGGAAAGGCACAGGCCTGGGCCTGTCGATCTCCCGCGAGATCGTGAGCACGCATGGGGGAACCATCGGTTTTACCTCGGGGCCTGGCGGGACAGTCTTCACGGTCACCCTCCCCGGCCACGCGGCCGTGCCGCCTGCCTTGGCAGGGACGGCGACGGAGTGCGGTGATGGCTGATAGACAGGTGGTGTGCGTCGATGACGAGGCGATAATCCTCCTGGCCTTGCGGCATCAACTGTGCGTGAGCCTTGGCGAGGGGTTCCGTTGCGAGACCGCGACCAGCGCCGAATCCGCCCTCGAGCTCATCGCCGAGCTCAAAGCGGCGGGGAAGGACATAGTCGCGGTGGTCAGCGATTGGCTCATGCCGGGCATGAAAGGCGATGAGTTCCTGCGACGGGTCCACGCAGGACGGTTTTCCGATCGTCTCATCCTCCTCACCGGGTATGCCGAACGCGGGCAGATCCTGGCCCTCCAGGCCGAAGTCCCCCTCGTGGCGACCTTAGAGAAACCCTGCGACATCAAGGCCCTTGTCGCCGCGATCCTGGGAAGGGGCGATAGATGGACCTGAAGGTGATTCCCCGGGTGAGCGTCACGGCGATCGTGGACAACTTCTCCGGCTACGGACATGTGATGGGGGAATGGGGACTCTCCCTCCTCCTTGACACCGGCGCCTTCCGGCTCCTTCTGGATACGGGCGGGGGGAGGGCCCTCATCGGGAACGCCCGCGCCCTCGAGCTGGACCTGCGCACCGTAGACGCCATTGTCCTGAGCCACGAGCACCAGGACCATACCGCGGGGCTCAAGGCCGCCCTGCGCGCGTGCGGACGGGTCGACCTCTATGCGCATCCGGCAGGCTTCGAAACCCGGTACTGGAAGGACGACGAGCTGGCCGAACCCCATAGCCTTCCCCTCTCCCGACGGCAACTGCGGTGGCGGGTCAGGCGGCTTGTGGAGACCAGGGAGCCGACCATGATCGGCGACGGGCTCTATGTCACCGGGCAGGTCCCCCGCCTGAACGGCTTTGAGGACACAGGCGTCGGCAGGCACGCCTTCCTCGATGAAGGCGCGACGATGCCTGACCTCGTCCTTGACGACCAGTCCATTTTCTTCCGCGTGCCCGAAGGCCTCGTGATCGTGCTCGGATGCGCCCACTCGGGTCTCGTCAACACCATGGACTACGTGAGCCTCCTCACCGGCGAGAGCAGGATCCACGCCCTCATGGGCGGCACCCACCTAGTGGCCGCCTCCCCCACCCGTCTCGCGAATACGGTCCAGGCGCTTCGAAAATACGACGTGCGGAAGATCAGGCTCTCCCACTGCACCGGCGTCGATGCCTACGCCGCCATTGCCTCCGCCTTCCCCGGCCGCTGCTCCTGGCCCGCCGCCGGCACGAAGGTCACTTTCGGCCAGGAGTGATCCCCCTCTCTCTCCCGAATCCAGCCTCACTTTTCCCCTACAGGCCCCGCCCTCCATTGTCCTTAAAAAAGGTTCCAGCGAGTCGTCTTCCCCGCTGAGCCGCCTTCGCGCCGGCCGCCGCCTTGCCCCGCGCCCCCTCTTTGGGGTACATTTGCCGCCATGAGACTCGATATCAATCCCCGCGGCAACGGCGCCTGTCCCCTGTGCAAGCGCGACGCCTCCTGCCACCTCAAGCGCATCCTGGCGGCCTCGATCGATGGCGAGACCGACTCCTCGGACTCCGGCATGGAGATAGTCGTCTATACCTGCCCTTCCTTTGTCGAAAAGGTGCGCCCGTGATCGATCGCCTTGAGTCGGTCTCCTCCCGCTGGCGCGAACTTGAGGAAGCCGTCGCGGATCCCAATATCTCCAGGGATCCGAAGCGCTACCGCGAGATCATGCGCGAGCGCTCCCGGCTCGGCATCATTGTCGAGGCCTATGGCGAGTACAAGAACACGCTTTCCGGCATCGAGGACGCGAAAGCCCTCATCAAGGACGAAGCCGACGTGGAGATGCGAGAGATGGCCCGCGAGGAGCTTCGTGGACTGGACCTGAAGCGCGAGGAGCTCGACAAGAGGCTCATGGAGCTCCTCATCCCCCGGGATCCGCTGGCCGACAAGAGCGTCATCGTCGAGATCCGCGCCGGCACGGGCGGAGACGAGGCGGCCCTTTTCGTCGCCGACCTTTTCCGCATGTACTCCCGCTACGCCGAAGGCCGAAGGTGGAAGGTTGAGGTCCTGGACGGCTCCTCCACCGAGCTCGGCGGCTATCGTGAGATCGTCTTTTCCGTGATCGGGGAGGGGGCCTACGAGCGCCTTCATTGGGAATCCGGCGTCCACCGCGTCCAGCGGGTGCCCGCCACCGAAGCCCAGGGCCGCATCCACACGAGCGCCGTCACGGTCGCCGTCCTTCCCGAGATGGAGGAGACGGAGATCGACATCCGCAACGAGGACCTCCGCATCGACGTGATGCGGGCAGGGGGGCCGGGGGGGCAGTGCGTCAACACCACGGACTCCGCGGTCAGGATCACCCATATCCCCACGGGCCTCGTGGTCCACTGCCAGGACGAAAAGAGCCAGATCAAGAACAAGGCCAAGGCCATGCGCATCCTGCGTGCCCGCCTCTATGAGCTCGAGGAAGCCAAGGTCAAGGCCGAGCGGGACGCGGAGCGCAGGAGCCAGGTCGGTTCCGGCGACCGCTCCGAGCGCATCCGCACCTACAACTTCCCCCAGAACCGCCTCACCGACCACCGCGTGGACCTGACCCTCTACAAGCTTGAGCTATGCATGGAAGGCGACATCGACGAGATCATCGATGCCCTCATCCTCTCGGCCAGGGAGGAAATGATGCGGGCAGACCAGACATGACCTTGCGGGATGCGCTCCGGCAAGGGAGCGCCTTCCTTTCCGAAAAAGGGCCATCCGCCTCAGAAACCCCGGCCCTCGATGCGTCCCTCCTCCTTGCCAGCGCCCTCGGCATCACGCGGGACAAGCTCCTCGCCTCCGCTCCCGACCCAATCATCGAGGCTGATCTCCGGAAGTTCGAGGATCTCCTGGGCCAAAGGGCCGCGGGTGCCCCGGTCGCCTACCTCCTGGGTGGCAAGGAGTTCTGGGGCCATGACTTCCATGTGGACCGGCGGGTCCTCATCCCCCGTCCCGACACCGAGCTCCTCGTGGAGCTTGCCTTCGCCTTCGGGGACGAGCTTGCACACAGGAGCGGCCGCCCGGCCCTTCGCGTGCATGAAGCTTGCACCGGCTCCGGATGCGTGGCGATCAGCCTGGCCATGGAAAGGCCCGGATGGCTGGTTTCGGCATCCGATCTCTCCGAGGACGCTCTCGAGGTTGCCGCCGTCAACGCGCGCCTCCTCCTTGGCGACCGCGCCGCGGCCCTTGCGCTCTCCAAGTCCGATCTCCTGGCCGGTCCCCTCGGATCAGCCGGATGCTTCGACCTCATCCTGGCCAACCCCCCCTACGTGGGCAGCGCCGAAGCGCTCGGGCTTTCCGCCGCCTGGGGCGAGCCCCTCATGGCCCTTGACGGAGGCCCGGACGGCCTCGGGCCCTATCGCCGCCTGATCCCCCAGGCCTCCGCGATCCTGGGCCCAGGCGGCTGCCTCCTCCTTGAAGCCGACCCTAGCCAGGCCGCCGAGCTACGCGACATCCTAGCCAGCGTGGGGCTTCTCGCGGTAGAAACACGTGCCGACCTTGCGGGACTTGCCCGCGTGACCCTGGGGAGGAAGCCGTGGACGAACTGAGGGAAAGCCTCATCGCGGAGGCGAAAGAGCGCTACGCCGAAGCGGACGTGGCGCGCATGGGCGATGCGGCCGATTGGGCGGCCCTACGCCATGCGGGGGCCATGCGCGCCTCGGGCGAGCCGGCGGTGACCCATTGCTGGCGCATCGCCTCGATCCTCATGCAGCTCGGCATGGATGCCGATTCCGTGATCGCAGGCATATTCCACGACGCGCCGGGATCCCCTGGAGGGGAGGGGGAAGTCCCGGCAAGCAAGGACGACCCGGCGGCAATGTCGGCCCCGACCGCCGCGCATGGCGCCCTGGCGGACGAGGCCCCGCGGCAGCATCATCCGGCGGCGGTGGCGAAACCCGGCAAGAAACAGGGCGGCGCGACGGCCCGCAACGCCTTCGCGCGCTCTCCCGTCGTCGACGAGCTGGAGGCGCGCTTTGGCAAGGACGTGGCCTTCATCGTCGAGGGCGTCTCGCGGCTTTCGGCCCTCAAGGCCAAGAACAAGACCGTCCAGGCCGCGGAGACCATCCGCAAGATGCTCTTCGCGATGACCCAGGACATCCGCGTCATCATCGTCAAGCTCGCGGACAAGCTCGACAACATGAGGACCCTCAAGTACCTGGACGAGGAGCGGCAGAAGGAGATCGCGACCGAGTGCCTGGACATCTTCGCGCCCCTGGCCGACCGCCTGGGCGTGTCATGGATGAAGGATGAGTTCGAGGACCTCTCGCTCAAGCACCTGAACCGCGAGGCCTTCGACCAGATCAAGTCCATCGTCGCAGCCAAGAAGGGCGAGCGGGAGACCTACCTGGTCCGCGTCGAGGCGGCGATCACGGAGGCCGCCAGCGCAGAGGGCATCTCGGTCGAGATCCAGGCGCGGGCCAAGCATTTCTACTCGATCTACCAGAAGATGCGCAAGCGCGCCAAAGGCGCGGACGAGCTCTTCGACCTCCTGGGTGTCCGCCTGATCTGCGAGACGGACAACGACTGCTACACGCTCCTCGGCTTCATCCACCGCGTCTGGAAACCGATCGAAGGGCGCTTCAAGGACTATATCGCCATGCCCAAGGCGAACGGCTACCGCAGCCTCCACACCACAGTCATGGGCTTCGACGGCCGCCTCCTCGAGATCCAGATCCGCACCCGCGACATGCACCGCGTGGCCGAGTACGGCGTCGCCTCGCACTGGCTCTACAAGAAGGGCAACGCCGCGGAAGCCCCACGTCCCGAGGACCTCACGATCGTGAACCGCCTCAAGGAATGGGGCGATTTCCTTTCGCAGGGCGCGGAGTACCTCGAGGAGATCAAGCGCGAGCTCCTCAAGGACTCGATCTTCGTCTTCACCCCCAGGGGCGACGTGATACAGCTGCCCGCCGGCGCCGGCCCGCTGGACTTCGCCTACGCCATCCACAGCGACGTGGGCAGCCGCTGCATGGGAGCCAAGGCCGACGGGCAGATCGTGCCCCTGGACGGCGAGCTCCACAACACCCAGATAGTCGAGATCCTCACCTCGCCCCAGGCCCATCCGACGATGAACTGGCTGCCCCTGGCCAAGACCTCGAAAGCGAGGCAGAAGATCAGGGCCGCCCTTGTCGCCTCGGGGCAAGTGATCGCAATTGAACGCAATATCGTCGCGGGCAAGCGCGCCGCCCCGGCGGACCACGCCGAGGAGAAAAGGCTCAAGGAGGATCGGGAGGCCGAGGAGAGGAGGGTGGAGGCCGAAAGGCTGCACTCCCTGGCCTCCGGCCCGCCGGGGACCATCACGGTGTATCGCCGGGTCGAGCCGGGCCAGGCCCTGCGCAACGACTCGGCGGGCGTGGCCATCGGCGGAGCGAAAAACGTGATGATCAGGATCGCGGGCTGCTGCCGTCCCGTCACGGGGGACGCCATCCTCGGCTACGTGTCGCGGGGGCGGGGCATCATCGTGCACCGTGCCGACTGCAAGAGCCTCGCGGCCATTCCCGACTTCCTGGACCGCCGCATCGAGGTGAGCTGGGAGTCCGGCGCTTCCTCGACCACCGCCCGCTTCCGCCTCATCGCCCGCCGGTCGGCCTTCCTCTTCTCCGAGATCGAGGCGGCGGTGAAGAAATTCCAGGGCCACCTCAGGGAGGGGCGTCTCGGGGAGCGCGGCGACGGGACCATGGCCGGCTCCTTCACGATGGAGGTCGAGTCCAGGGAGGACGTCAAGCGCGCCCTCAAGTCGTTGCGCTCCTTGCCATCCGTGCTTTCGATAGAGGAAGACGACTAGGCCGCGGGTCCGGAGCGGCAGCGCGGCATTTTTTCTTCAATGAAACAATTTCCCCCTTCCCCATTCCGGCATTTTGGGTCTATTGTGTCCAATACGCATTCGCTCAAGAGTTATCGATAGCCGTTACAGGAGAAGGAGAATTCCATGAAGAAGCTGAATCTCGCCCTTGACAACCTTTCTGAGGCCTTTCCCGCGGACTTCAGCAATGCCCAGAAGGCCAAGGCCCAGACTCTTTTTCTCAAGCGCTTTTCCGTCGATGCCCACCGCTTCTACGGCGGCAAGATGCAGACCGTGCCCAAGTGCGGAGTCTTCGGTTGGCAGTGGTTCGGCGCCTGGTACAGCCCCGGCGTCTCCGGCATCTCCACCGCCATCCGCGACAACAACGACCTCTCCTTCGAGCTGACGAGCCGCGGCAACACGGTCGCCGTCGTCTCCGATTCCACCCGAGTCCTGGGTGACGGCGACTGCACCCCTCCCGGCGGGATGGGCGTGATGGAAGGCAAGGCCTTCCTCATGAAGTACCTGGGCGGCGTGGACTGCGTGCCCCTGTGCATCGACTCCCGCGGTCCCGACGGCAAGAACGACCCTGAGCGCATCATCCAGTTCGTCAAGATGGTCCAGCACTCCTTCGGCGCCATCAACCTCGAGGACATCTCCCAGCCTAACTGCTTCAAGGTCCTCGACGACCTCCGCGAGGCCTGCGACATCCCCGTCTGGCACGATGACGCCCAGGGCACTGCCTGCGTCACCCTAGCCGGCGTCCTTAATGCCCTCAAGCTCGTGGGCAAGGACCTCTCCAAGGTGCGCATCGCCATGCTCGGCGCCGGCGCCTCCATGACCACGATCGCCCGCCTCCTCATCACCGACGGCGCCGATCCCTCCAGGCTCGTCCTATTCGACTCGAAGGGCAGCCTCCACAAGGGCCGCGACGACATCAAGAAGGATGCGCGCTACTACCGCAAGTGGGAGCTCTGCGAGACCACCAACCCTGAGCGTTATGCGAACGAGGAAGAGGCGCTCAAGGGCGCGGACATCCTCCTGGGCGCCTCGACCCCCGGCCCGGACACGATCAAGCCGCATTGGATCACCGGCATGGGCAAGAAATCCATCGTCTTCGCCTGCGCCAACCCGGTGCCCGAGATCTATCCCTACGCCGCCAAGGAAGCCGGCGCCTACATCGTGGGCACCGGACGCTCGGACTTCCCGAACCAGGTCAACAACTCGGTCTGCTTCCCCGGCCTCCTCAAGGCTGCCCTCCTCGTCCACGCGAAGAAGGTCACGGACGGCATGGCGATCCGCTGCTCCCACTCCCTCGCGGACTTCGCCGAGAAGAAGGGCATCGACGTCGACCACATCATGCCGACCATGGATGACGTTGCGGTATTCTCCGAGGAAGCCGCCGACGTCGCCGAGCAGGCGGTCAAGGAAGGGGTGGCCCGCATCAACCTAAGCCGCCAGGAAGTCCTCGAGCGCGCCCGCCACGACATAGACGAGTCGCGCGCGACCGTGAAGGCCCTCATCGACGCCGGCCTCATCAAGCAGCCGCCCGAAAAGCTGGTGCAGGACGCCTTTGAGTGGGCCTGCGGACAGGTTAAGTAATACTCGGGACTGGAAATCGAACCGGCCCATCTGGGCCGGTTTTTTTATTTTCCCGCGCCCACGACGCCAACGAGGAGGCGCTCAGGGCCCGCTATCGACCAGGCCACCGGCCCCTCGAGAAGGCGCTCGCGCGCGACGCGGACAAGGGTGGCGGCCGTGACCGTAGCGACGCGGTCGGTCATGCGGAAGGAGGACCGGCCGTCGCCTCCGGCGCACAGGTCGCGCGCCATGGAGAGGGCGATCTCGGAGGCGCTGGCGGCGTTGCCGTAGATCCGCGCAATAGTCCGAGCCTTGTAGGCCTCCAGGGCGGCGGCGACAGGTGCATAGATCGATGGCGACGCGCCTTTGAGGCCGATGCCGTCCAGGGAGAGGCATTGTCCCCCGGCGACCACGGCTATCGCCCGCTCGACCGCGGCCTTGGCAAGCTTGCCTGAGACAGCCCGGGTCACGTACAGGGATCCAAATGGCGCAGCGGAAGCCGAAAGCCGGGACCATGCCGAATATGCCACGGGCCCATCGCCGCCGGAGGCGCCTCCGGCAGCGCCTCCTGCGGCGCCTCCGGCGGCGCTTCCTGCGGCGCCTCCTGCGGCGCCTGCGCTTCCGGAGCCGATGGCGCCTGCGCTGCCGGTGGACTCGCGGAGCTCCTCCATCATCACGTCATCGAGCACCGCCAGGGCCACAAGGAGGGCGGGATAATCAGGGTCATCCGCCGCAGGCGCGGTGAAATCGGCCTTGAGGTAGGCTCCCGCGGCACCGGGCACGGTCTCAAGGAAGAGCCGGCTGCGTATCGGCAGTTCGGCCGTCGGCACAACCGCCTTCGGCGAGGCGGCCGCCGGGCTCCGACCCAGGGCGGCTAGCCTTGAACCGACGCCCGCGGCGAAGATGGCCGGGTCGAGGTCCCCCGCGGCGCTCAGCATCACGCGGGAAGCGCCAAGATCGGCCTTCCAGCGGTCCGCGAGCTTGCGGCGATCCAGGGACAGGAGGCTGGCCTCCGTGCCCATCGGCGAAGCGGCGTAAGGGTGGTCCGCGTACAGGCCGGCCCTGATCGCCATGGTCGCCCGCAGCAGCGGGTCGCCATCGTCGCGCAGGCGCTTGATGCGGAAGTCTTTCATGACCGAATCGAATTGCGCGGCAGGGAAGTCCTCGGCAAGGAAGGCGGGATCGGCCAACGCGTCCAACAGGGCGATCACGAGGCCCGAGAGGGCTGCCGGCGGCGCCACCACTTCTAGGGCCATTCCATCAGGGGACAAGACCTTGAGCTCCAGCCGCGCTCCTGCCTCGTCGAGGCGACGGTCCATGGTTCCAGGCGTTTCGCCGCGCTTGCCCCGGGCGGCGAGGGCCATGCCGAGGGCGAGGGCGCCTTCTCCCGCAGGATCGACGCGCAGGGCGGCGGGAACGAGGCAGATTTCCGCCGCGGCCAGGGGCCTGTTCTTGAGGACTCGTACGACAATCCGCGCACCGCCCGGGAGGCCTGGATTCAACGTGCTCCCAAGCGCTGAGGCGAGCCATGCGCTGGGGGCCAGCGGCTTGGGAAGCTCCGTGGGTGGGGGCAGGATGGGGGGCGGTATCGGGATGACGGCCTTGGCTACCGGTTCCTGCGCGGGCAGCTGTGCCAGGGAATGCGAATCCTGGGGAGGCTGCCTAGCCGGGCTTGCTTCGGAGGGCTTCCCCTCTCCGGGCGGTGGAAGCGTCGGGGCCGATGCGTCAGGCGTCGCCGCGGCGCTGGAGATGCCTTTGGCACCTTCCGAAGTCCCGCCGGCTATCCCGGTCGATGCCGCGGCTGTCCCTGCGGCACCTGGCTTCCCCGCCGCCGCGGATGCCGCGGGCTCCGCGATCCTGCGCGGCGCGGTGGAGCATGAGGCAAGGAGGAGGAGGAGTCCGCCTGCCAAGGCGATCCCTGCCATCCTCCCCGGACCACATGGAGGCCTCACTTCTGCCACCACCAGGCATTCGTCGGACCCACCAGGTCGAAGCCCGAGTTGGCGAAGCTTTTCTTTTCCCTTTCGTAGTCTGAGGGATTCATCCTGAGGGCTATCACCTCCAGGTTGCGCATGACATAGGCGTCGAGGAAGCCCGCGACCTCCTCGCTGCCGGTCTTGGCCAGGGCGGCGGCGTAGCCGATGAAGTAGTCGCCCGAAGCGCCCGCCCACCACCAGCCCAGGGAGTCCGCGACCCCGTCGGCGGTCTCCAGCGCGATGCGCCGGGCCGACTCAAGGCGGCGCCTGGCCGCATCGTAGTCCTTGGACGAAAAATAGCCGGGGTCGGAACGCATCGTCGTGATCTCGGTGCCGCGGACACGTTCCTTGAAGGCCCTGACCCGGTCCACGGCCGGCGAGGCCGGATCGGTCTTGAAGTAAGCGGCTATGCTCAGGGTGCCGCCCTCCCGTTGGGAGAGATACCAGGCTGAGATCGGGTCAGCGCCGAAAAGCCCGGCGATGTTGGCATCCACGCTTTTCTTGAACCTGCCCGAGGGATCGGCGACCAAGGCGGTCCAAAGATCGGCCGCATAACTCGAGCGGGCATCCGTGCCGAGGTCAGGCCCACGGTAGCGCAGTTCGACGAGGGCCAAGCCCTCGGGCATGCTTGGATCGGGATAGACGAACCATGTCGGCCTGGGGACGCCCGGCTTCGGGTGCGCTGGCGGCGGCTTCCTCCAGGGATCGTCGGCCGGCTTCCAGGCCGCGAAGGCCGCAGAGGCCATTTTCGCCACCGCCTCGATATCCACGTCCCCCGACACGATGAGGGCCATGTTGTTGGGGATGATCCAGGTGTCACGAATCTTCGCCAAGGCTTCGGGAGTCGCGGCTGCAAGGTTCGCTTCTGTCCCCGCGGGGTCCCGCCGCCAGGGGTACTTCCCGAAGAGGCGCTTGTCGATGGCCGCTTCGAAGATCCGATCCGGATCGGCCGCGAGTGCCTTGACCTCCGCTATGACGGATCCGCGCGCGGCATCCAAGCCACCCCGGTCGATGACGGCGGGACGAAGCCGGTCCGCCCAGAATCGGATGCCATTCTCCACGCGGTCCGAAGGAAGGGTGAGCCACCAATCCAGGCGCTCCGCCGAGGTTCCACCGTTCCACTTCGCCGCGCCGAGGCTGGCGAGATCGGACTTGAATTGCGCCGATCCGCCTCCGGACGCGTCACCGCCGAAGATGAGATGCTCGTACAGATGGAAGAGCCCTGCGGTCTCGGGGGTCTGGGCGCTGGCCCCGGCCCTGAAGCATACCTCGACGCGCGCAAGCGGAACGGCCGGGTCGCGATAGACATAGAGCTCGATGCCGTTGTCGAGCTTGTACCGGAAAAGGCCGGGGAAGGCGCTCTCCTGGCCGGCGAGGGGTAGGAGGAGGGCGAGGGCGCACAGCAGCGCGAGCGAGGTCCTTTTCATCGTCAGCCACTCCTGTGCGGCATTTCCGTCCTTGGGAAGGCCAGGCCTTCAGGGCGCGGGACATACTAAAGCGGCGATTTGCCAATGTCAAGGAAAGCGGGGCTTGCCCTACAAGGCTAGCTCGCCGCGGTTGGTCGCCTGGAAAAAACCTATCGGTCCATGATCGCCCCGGCCCCGAGGATGACGGTCGGGATCGCGATGCCGATCGCCACATGGGCGGCGCCGAGGGCCCGCATCGTCTCGTGATCTCCCCGTTTCAGGGCATCCGACATGAAGATGCCGAGGATCGCTTCCGAGACCATGAGGGTCGCATGGCCAAAGAAGGCGTAGCGATGGATCCTGGACTTGGTCCATCCGGGCGGGAGAGGGCCGATGAGGCTCGTGCCCGTCACCGCGTTGGCGGCATAGAACAGCTCGCCCAGGCCAAGGAAGCCTACATGGGTCCATCTCAAGGCCTGTTGGACGCTGCCGCCCCAGACGGTTTCGACCTTGGGCGGGCAGAGGGTCGAGTCGAATTCGTCGATGCCCAGGGAATCGCGGTAGGCATGGGCTTCGTCCATCATGCCGAGGAAATGGATGCCTCCTACAATGCCCGCGGCCAGCAAGGTCCCGCCTGCCGCCCATCCGGAGAAGCGGTGGAAGGCGATCTTGTCCGGAAAGCCGAGGAAGGTCGCTGCCGTCGGCAACCTGGCCGTAGCCGGCGGCAACGCGGTCGTAGCCGGCGGCAACGCGGTCGCGGAAGCCGTCGCATCGGGCGCTGCCGCCGCCGGGTAGGCAGCGTCGGCGGCGAAGCGCGAGATGGCGATGGGACCGCCCTTGGCGGGAAGGAAGTAGCCGAGATCTCCGGATTGCGCAAGGACAGGGGACATGGACAGCGAGGCGAGAAGGAGAGCGGCCGCAATGGCCTTGGCGGAAAAAAGCGATAGCGGGGCGTCTTTCATCGCTTAGTTCTATTATAAAGGCTTCCTCGACGCAATACTCGCGCCTGGGCGTCAGCTTTCCTCCCGCACCTTGCCCCTCGCTCTTTCCCCGTGGTATCGTTCCTCCACCCTCATGAATCCTGCATCCCGCCGCGAAACAGCCTTTCCTTCATGGGCTGGTTTTGAAAAGGCCAGCGCCCGCGCCTTTGAATCCCGCCTTCGCCTTGGTGCCTTGGGCTTCGACCTGCCCCCGGAGCTCAAGGCGGCCAGGCTCGCTCCGTACCTAGCTCGCCCAGGGCTGCCGCGGCGGGTCTTCCGCGCGATTTTTTTGGGCGTGATCCTCGTCCACCTCGCCTGGATCCTCTCGACCTCCCTCCTCATCCTGGCTTACCGCTTTGTCGATCCCTCGGCCACCGTCCTCATGGCCTACCGGAAATGGGATGACGGCTGGAAACTGGAAAGGCCCCGTGACCTGAGCCTCCGCCAGGTTCCGGCCTACCTGCGCTCCATGCTGGTGGCGATCGAGGATGACAAGTTCTACGAACACCACGGCATCGATCCCGCGGCTTTCAAGCGGGCCTACGAAATAAACCAGCGCCTCAGCAAGCCCCTCTACGGCGGTTCGACCCTCACCATGCAGGTCGCGCGCACGCTTTTCCTTGTCCCGGTCAAGAGCTATGTCCGGAAATACGCAGAGGTGATCGTCGCCCTTGAACTGGAGCTTTTCCTCCCGAAGGCGCGCATACTCGAGCTCTACTTCGGCTACGCCGAATGGGGGAAGGGCCTTTTCGGCATCGAGGCGGCGGCACGGCATTACTACGGGGTGGGAGTGCAGAAAATCTCGCGGGAGGAGGGGGCGCGCCTCATTGCCCTGCTCTCGTCGCCCATCCGCTTCAACCCCGATACGATCGGCAAGAGCGCGATAGTGCGCGAGCGCTTCGCCTACCTGGTCCACCGGTATGTGAACCCTGAGCCCCCCACCGCAAGCGCCGGCGCCGGCGATCCGCTTGCCTCGCCGCTTGTCCTGCCGGTCGCCAAGCCGCCCGCCACGCCCGAGCCGGGGGGGGAGGCCGCCGTCGCCGCTGATGGCGGGCCCGAGGCTTCCGAGGAGGAAAGCCGCGCCGCCATGATTGCGCAATGATCCGGCATCCGGGAGGATGCCGGGAGCATCGGCGGAAACAGGCTGGGATCTACTGGTTTTTCCTGAGCGCCCTGGCCAGCTCCCTGTCCAGGGCATCGGCGAAGGCCTTGAATTCCCTCTGCCCCCAGGTCCTGCCCTTGCGGGATTCCGGCGCCAGGCCGAGGCCGCGAAGCTCCTCGGCGCGGTCGCGCATCGATCGCCTCTCGCCTGAGTTTTCCGTCGTGAAGACGTCTCCACGGTCATTGAGCACCCTCAGTCCCTTCAAGGCCAGGCGCTCCGCCAGGGGCAGGTCCCGGGTGACCGCGAGATCCCCCGCCTCGGCGATTTCCACGATCCTGTCATCTGCCGCGCCGGGGCCGCCTTCGACCACGACGAGACGACCTCCTGCCGGGATGGGGATGGCCTTGGCCGCGACGAAGGTCAGGCCCCACTTCGGCTCCTCGCCTGCGGCTGCGGCGCGTCCCTCCTCTCGAGCTTGCCTGCGCCCAAGGAGGGCCCTGATCTCGGGCTGGAGGCTGTCCCCGTCGGCGTAGACGTTCAAGATACCGCTTCGCCATCGGGGACAAAGGCCCTGTAGACGACGGCCTTGCCGGAGATGGAATACCCGCCGCAATCCGCGCATGCGAAGGCTGCGCCTCCGCTCTCGACCTCCAGCCTCCCTCCGTCGCCCTCGAGGGACATCCTGCCCCGCGCGCACAGGAGGAGTTCCGGTCCCGTCGGCGCCTTCACGACCTTGTCCGACCCATCGAGGGTGATGCGCGAAAGCCTGAAGTCGGGGGAGAGGAGGGGGTAGAACTCCTCATGGGCAAGCATTTCCTTGGCCATGAATGGCACGGCCTTGTCCGAATCGAAGGTGAGGACGGAGACAAGTTCAGGGACATCCACATGCTTCTTGGTGAGGGCCCCGCGGATGACATTGTCCGAGTTGGCCATGAGCTCGAGCGATTCGCCCAGCATGTAGGCATGGAGCTCGCCGGGCGCGACATAGAGGGATTCACCCGGTTCAAGGATGACATGGTTGAGGACAAGGGGCGCGAGGGCGCCTATGTCCCCCGGAAAGGCTTCGCGAAGCCGGCGGGTGAGACGGAAAGCCGCAGTCTCCACCTCGTCAAGGCCCCCTCCCTTGAGGAGGCCTTCGATGATGGGATCGGTGCGGGCCAAGATCCCGTCCTTGGTCGCTTGGTCGCTTGCGATGACGCTGTAGAAAAGCACGCTGAGCTCGACGCGTCCGGGGTTTTTCTCGAGGCGGCCGATGAGCCTTTCCGATCCGGCGGGCATGAGGAGCCTGACGTTCGCGATGATTTCCGCTATCGGCCTGAAACCGAAGAGGCCTTCGAACCTCGTAAGGGCGACGACCATCTCCGCCTTCTGGTTCCGGTCGCGGTAGTTGCGTTCAGGCGCGTCCAGGGGGATGCTCGCGAGGTTCTCGTGCTCATAGCCGCTTTCCGCCTTGCGCTTCGCCGGGTGGGCCTGGATTGAGAGGGGACCGGCCGCCGAAAGGGCCTTGAGGAGGAAGGGGAGGGAATCGCCGAATCGCGTGGCCACCCGGGCCCCGAGGCAGGCTTCCGGCGCTTCCTGGATGAAGTCATCCAGCCGCAGGAGCCGGTCACCCGCCCGGATGAGGGACGGCGCCCTGGGGTGAGCCCCCATCCAGATCTCGGCGAGTGGTTCATTCCCGGGATTGGGGACACCCAGGCAGTCCTTGAGACCCTCGACACTGCCCCATGAATAGCGCTGGACGGGATTCTCGAGCCGGTATAGCCGCATGATTGGCCGATTCTACACGGGAGCGACCCGGCTGGCAACGGTGCCTGAGCCGACAGCGCCCAGCCGTCGGCCCGGGCTGCGCGTCACCGGCCTCCCTTCCTAGTCGTCCAGGAAGCGCTTGACGGCTTTTGTGATAGTTGGGAGATCTTCTGCCACCAGCTTGCAGGGTGGCAGGCTCTCCACGAAAAGCGGTCCGTAGCGCTTGGCGATGAGGCGCGAGTCGAGGATGACGACGGCTCCCCTGTCCATGGAATGGCGTATGAGGCGGCCGAAACCCTGCTTGAGCCTGATCACCGCCTCAGGCAGCGAGATCTCCATGAAGGCGTTGCCCCCGCGTTTCTCGCAGGCTTCGCTCCTGGCCATCTGGACGGGATCGGTGGGCACCTTGAAGGGAAGCTTGGCGATGATGACGAGGGAGAGGGTCTCACCCGGCGCGTCGATGCCTTCCCAGAAGGAATCCGTCGCGAAAAGCACGCTCGATATGTCGTCCTTGAAGGCCGTGAGCAGTTTTCCCCGTTCGCCCTCTCCTTGACGCATGCAGGCTATGCCCATCTGTGCCATGACGGGCAGGGCTTTCTCGTAGGCTTCCTTGAGGGCGTCATAGGCGGTGAAGAGGACCAGGGCCCGGCCGCCCGAGGCCTTGAGGAGCTCCACCACGGCCTTGTTCACATAGGACTTGAAAGCGGGGTTCTCCGGAGGCGGCGCGCCTTTGTCGATCGCGAGGAGGGCGTTGGTCCTGAAGGGGAAGGGCGAGGGATAGGTGGCGGTGTCCACGGGAAGGTCCGTCTTCTTGAGGCCGACACGGGCCTTCCAGAAGTCGAAGCTTTCGCCCACGGACAGGGTCGCAGAAGTGCAGATCACGGAGCGGAACTTGGAGAAGACCGCTTCCTCCATGAGGCCCGTGATGTCCAAGGGGCTCGCCACGTATTCGACGAAGCTCTCCCCCTGGCTTGTCCTCTTTTTCTCGAGATAGAAGACCAGGTCGGGGTGCTGGTCGAAGTCCTTGAACTTCGCGCAGATCTCCGCCGCGCCAGACAGCCGCCTCATCGCGAGCTTGGCTTCGTAGACCGAGCGGTCCTGGGCGGCCTCCTCGGGCGCCTCCTCGAGGGCGGCGCGGAGGATCTCCGTGCAGCCGAGGAGCCGGCGCTCAAGCTCGCCCATCGGGCGCACCAGGTTGTCTTCGATGGCCGGCGTCCTCTGGGTTAGCCGATAGCTGCGTTCCTTCCCCTCGAAGAGGAGGATGGCCCTGCTGTCAAGGGCGTCCATCGCCTCGCGCGCGCGGGCCATGGCCTGGGGCAGGGCGTCGAGGCCAGCGCGAGGGAAGTCGTGGATCTCGAGGAGGCGTTGGGCGACGCCGAAACTGCGGGTGCCCCTTTTCCGGGAAAGCCTTGAGAGCTGCTTGTTCACCGAGAACCGGGTCAGTTCCATGGAGAAGAAGCTCGTCGCGCTCGACTCGACCGCATGGGCCTCGTCCAGGACGAGGATGCGGAATGGCGGCAGGACGGCGGTCCCCTCGTAGCCGGCGCCGTTCATGCGCGCGGACAGGTCGGAGAAAAGGATGTGGTGGTTGGCGACGATGACCTGGGCGTCGGCGGCCTCCCGGCGCATGCGCAGGAGAAAGCACTTCTCGCGATGCGGGCAGCGCAAGCCCAGGCAGCTGTCCGCCTCGCTCGCGACGCGGGTCCACAGGCCTTCCTCCGGCCAGAACGAGAGGTCCGAGCGGTCGCCTGTGGTGCTTGTCTCCGCCCAGGCCGCGATGCTGCGCAGGGGGCTCGTCTCCTCGGTGAAAAGGCCCTCCTCGTCGAGCACCTCCCCGAGCCGGGTACGGCAGAGGTAGTTGCCGCGGCCCTTCACGAGGACAGCCTTCGTCGGCTTGCGGAAGAGGCGTTGGACGACGGGTATGTCCTTGTCGATGAGCTGCTTCTGGAGGTTGATCGTCGCGGTCGAGATGACGATCCTCTCCTCGTTCTTGATGGCCCAGGCGAAGGAGGGCACCAGGTAGGCGAAGGACTTGCCGACGCCCGTGCCCGCCTCCGCGGCAAGGATGCGCGACTCGTTGTAGGAGCGCACGATGTCCCTGGTGAGGCGCACCTGGCTGGGACGGGGCTCGTAGTCGCTGATCATGGAGGCCATCTTGCCGCCGGCATCCAGGACGCCTGGGATCTCGTGCTCGTCGAGCATCGTGTAGGCCTTGCGGCGGGCCGGTTCGGCGATGACGTAGACCTCGGAGACGCCGTTGTTCACGATATAGGAGCCCACGCCCCTCTGTCCGGCTTCCCCCGCGACCTGGAGGTCCGCGTCGCTCGGATGCAAGGCGCCGGAGGGATGGTTGTGGACGATGACGTCCCCTCGCTCAATGTAGGGCTCGAGGGCGAGGACCGCTCCCTTGTTGCCGCGGGCGGCGATGAGGACCTCGAAGAGGAGGCCGTCGTCGTCAAGGCGGCAGGCAGCGAAGACCTCGTTGCCGCCGGCTTCCTCTATGGCTTCGCGGAGGGCCTCGGCGGCCCCATCGGTGAATCGTTCCTTGATTTCCATGGCTAGTATGAACTCCCGAGGGTGAATCGCAACGCGATGGGCGATCCCGTGACGTAAGCGCCCGTGAGTGCCCAGGAAAGCTCCGCCCTGGGTATGAGGCCGATGCGGGCCAAGGAGCCGGCAAGCGGCGCGGCTTCCATCGAAAGGCTGGCGTACGCCGAGGCCAGGAGGATGGGGGCCCCTGATCCGGTGGCCGCGGCCGTGTCCGAGACTATGCCTCCGATATAGGCGCCGCGCGCGCCCAAGGACAGCCCTAGTCGACGGAGGTAGAACCCCCACAGGAATCGGGCCTGGATCTCGATGGGGAGAAGGAGGCATTCCACCTGCCCTTGGGCATAGAGGCTTCCGAGGCTGCCGACCCCGAGGTACTCGTGGTACGCGGGCCAGGGGGCGGCGATCGACGCGTGGTATGCCTCGCCTTCCGAGAGGAAGTAGCGACCCGAGGTGGCGAAGCGCGGAGAACCATCAAGGCTCGCCATGCCCCAGAGCCAGAGCCCGGTCCGCAGGGGGCCTGAGTGCAGCTCGAGGGCCATGCCGACGGCCATCGGGGAGCCTAGTCCAAAGGAGGGGCGCTCCATGTCCGCGGTAATCGAAAGCGCATAACCTTCCTGCACGAAGGGCGGGAAGCGCGGCGTGCGGAGGTCCGAGAGGGAGGCGCTTGCGCCGAGGGCCCACTCGCTGTAGTCGTAGCCGGAGGCATAGGGGGCGCCCGCCGCCGGAGCCGCGAGGAGGCCGAGCTGGCAGAAGGCGCCGAAGGAAAGCTCCCGTCTTCCCGGCCAGGAGGGGAGATCCAGGGTCGCGCCGAGCGCCAGGGAGCTTTGGCGGACATAGGACGCGCGGTCGGCGGCAAGGTCAAAACGGTCCCCGCCGGAGAGGGAGAGGGAAAGCGGCGCGCGTGGAAAGGCGAGGGAGAGCGAAAGGTTGGCGGCACCGGCTCCCCAGGAATAACCGGCTCCCGCGAGCCAGGAAAGGCGGCCAGGAAGATCCTGCCCCTGGAATTCGATTCCTGCCGAGTCAAGGTCCGGGCTGATATAAGGGCGGCGCATCGAACGGAACAGCAGGGGATAGGCCGGGGCGGGGTATTCCTTGGTCTCGAGCGCGGAAACAATGGACGGCGACGGAACCAGGGGAGCCGGAGCCGGATCGAATACCGCCTCGGATCGGAGCCAGTCGGAGTCGCTCCCGCCAGGAGCCGCGCTCCCGTTTGGAGCGGCGCAGGGATATTCGCCTGAGTAGAAGCGACCCATGTAGAAAAGGGCTCCGTCCTTGTCACGCTTGCCCATGTTGGCGCCGCCGGATACCGTGGCCTTGGAGCGCGAAAGCAGCATGCCGCCGCCAGGGAGGGGCTCCAGCGTGGCGATGCGGTAAAGGGCGAAGCCGGGGAAGGCAAGCTCCTGGTCGAGGGGGACGGCATAGGAGAAGACCAGCCCCCTTGAATCCAGTGAGAGGTTCTTCACCGGCGTGGAGCCACGCGTGAAGGCGGCGTTCGTGGGGAAGGCGAGGAACTCGGCGCCTGCCGGATCCGGGGTTCCATCACTCCCGGCGGCGATGCGCATGATGCGCTTCACCCCCGAGACTTTCGCGATCGCCCACAGCTCGCTGCCATCGGCGGATTGGGGGCTTCCGTAGGCGAGCTCTTCGTTGCCTCGCAGGAGGACCCTGGCTTTCCCGAGCGAGACGAGGACGCAGTCGGTTTGGAGGCCGCGCATCGCGATCGCCACGAAGTCACCAGGCGAGCCCGGCGCCCTGAGATAGGCCGCCTCCCTGATGCCGTACTGGGTCCCTTCCAGGAAACGCTTCACACTGAGGTCATACTCCCGGACAATGAGGCGGGACCCTGGCCCAGCGGTTTCGCTTGCGGAGACCAGGAGGCTTTTTTCGTCGGGAGAGAGCGAGAGGGCGTTGACGGACCCATCGCAGGCAATGACGCGTTCAGGTTTCCCGCCCTTGCTGTCCATGCGCAGGATCCATCCTTTCGATGCGTCGGCCCAATAGATCCACGTGTCGCCGACAGCCATGGCAAGGATCCTTCCGGGGGCCCTGACAAGGCGACGCGAGAGGTCGGGGGGGGGCGTGCGCGGCGTCGCCTCGTCAAGGAAGGCCTGCCATGCCGTCTCGAGGCTTTCCCCGAAGAGCTCGCCGAAGACGCTGCGCGAAAGGAGGTCTCCTTCCATGCTGTCGTCAAGCCGCCCTTCGCCGAGCCTTGTCCAGAAGGCGGCATAGGCCCGCTGGCCATGGCGCGCGCGGAGCCAGGTCACGAAGGCCCCTCCGAAGAGGTAGTACTGGGAACCGAAAGGATAGAGGTCGCGCGCGCCCGCGGTCTGCCAATAGCCGGGGCGCTTGCCTTCGATCAGGGACTGGCTCACGATGCCAAGGGCCTCGGGGTCGTCGATCCTGCCATAGCCATCGTCGCTCTCCGCGGATACGGTCGCCCCTTCGGTGAAGTTGAGGGGCGACATCCAGTACGCCGGGCTGGCAAGGTCGCCGAAGATGGCGTCCATGGTCTTCCATGGGGCGTTCATCCTTGTCAGCGAGAGGTAGTGGGCTAGTTCGTGGAGGAAGAGCTTCCGCAAGTCGTCGTTGAAGCCGCCGATGGATTCATCAAGGACCACGGCCGAGATATACAGGACGATGCGGTAGCTCGGGGCTATCGTGAAGTAGCCGTTCGTCTCGGCCTGGCCATCGATGAGGAGGACTGGAAGGCGAGGCGCGGCCGTCGCGTCGAAGAGGGGGACAAGGCCGGCGCGGACGGAGTCGGCGAAGGAGGCGAGGCGGCCGGCTTGCGCGCGGAGTTCCGCGGGGTAGTAGATGTCGAAGTAGGCTGTCCTGGCCACGTAGAGCTGTCGGCCCGCCGCGACTAGCTGGGCCGACAGGGGAGCCCCGAAGGCCGAAAGCAGGAGGACTATGGCAAGGAAAGCCCGGGTCCCGCCTGGACGGCGGGCCCGGGCCATTGTTCCGGTGTCGGACATGCGCTGCGCGCGGATGCGAAAGCCCCCTGGCAAGGCCCAGCGCTATTTCCGCTTCTCCTCTTTGGTGATCAATTTGGCCTTGGCCTTGACCGCGATCCCGAGGTTGGGCGCGGCCGGCGCTTGGGGGACGGGGGCCGGGCCGTCGGCATCGGGGTTCTGGACGATGAAACGGTCCACAAGGAGCCTGAGGTTGTGGACAGACTCGGAGTTATGCACGCCCGCTTTCGAGATGTCCTCCGCGGCCTTGTAGATCTCTCCCATCGCGATGGCCTCTTCGGCGATGCCCGACTTCGTGTCCGCGGATATGTTGCTCACCCTTGAGAGGGCGACGGTGATGGAGCCTATGCGCTCGTTCGCCTCCGAGGAGGAGGACTTGACCTCTTCCGTCGTCTCGACGAGGGAGGAAAGTGCTTCGAGGATCTGCTCGGCTCCGATGGAAAGCTCGTAGGTCGCGTTCTTCATCTCGGACATCGACTGGGAGACTTCCTTGATCTGCCCGACTATGCGGCTGAAGACCTCGCCGGTCTTGGCCGTGCTCGTCTCCGACACCTTGATGAATTCAGTCACTTCACCGAGGGAATCGGTGATGGCCCGCGCGCTCTCCGCGCTTGATTCGGCCAGGTTCCGGATCTCGTCGGCCACGACGGCGAAGCCCTTGCCGAACTCCCCGGCGTGGGCCGCCTCGATCGCCGCGTTCATGGCCAGGAGGTTGGTCTTGCTCGCGATGTCCTGGATGATCTGGATCATCTCCATGATGACGCTCGTCGAATCCGCGACCTTCTTGATGAGCTGTTCGGTCTCCTCCATCTCCGTCTGCCCGTCGAGGGCCGACGCCTCAAGCTCGTTCGCGATGCGGAGCTTCTCCTCGGAGGCCTTGGCGATGTTGGTGATGGAGGCAGTCATCTCCTCGATGCTCGCGCTTGATTCATTGATGGCTGCGGCCTGGGACTGGATGAGCTCGCTCAGCCGTGAGATGAAGTCCTTGACATCGTGGGCCGAGCGGGCGCTTGCGGAGACCTCGTCATCCAGGCGGTTGATCTTGTCCTTCATGCCTTCCGTGTTCATGCGGATCTCGTGGAGGCTCGCCGCGGTGCGCTCCGAACTCGAAGCCAGGTCGTCGGAGATGGCGTTTGCGTTCTTGGTCACGGACTTGAACTCGCGGACCATGTTCTCGAGGTTATGGATGAAGTCGTTGAAGGAGCCCGCGATGCGGCCGATCTCGTCCTTCGAGGTGGCATCGGCGCGGGCGGTCAGGTCGCCGGTGGCGGCCTTCTGGAAGGTCGCGATGTAGTGTCCCAAGGGCTTGAGCACCAGGCGGATGAGGAAGAAAAGGCCCAGGCCCAGGAGGACCATGATGCCCAGGGTGAAGGCACCGATATTGAAGCTCGCCTTGGCGCTCTGCTCGACGGCCTTCTTGAGGGACGACGTGATCTCGAAGGCGCCGTGGACCTCCCCGACCTTCCAGCCCTCCTTGACCCCGCCGACGATGTCGGGGCTCCCTGCCGGATCGCCATGGCAGGTCATGCAATCGGCGGTGAGGACGATGGGGCGGAAATAGCGGATCTGGCCCTTTTCCCTGACGACGTATTCAGTCAGGTCGCGTTTTTCCTCGAAGAGCTTGAGGACCTTTTCCTCTTCGGCATCGGGGGCATTGTCGGGGTTCCGGGGAGATATTTTCGGGACGCGGAAGGTATAATCGTTTTCCGTGGCGTTCTTGGCCGCGACCTCGATCGCCGTTAAGATGGGGATGGCCTGCACCAGCCTGGCCCTGTCGCCGGACTTGGCGAGCTCCTCCAGGTTGGTGATCACTCCCGAGCTGAGCCTCTCCGCCATCGCATCCCGGGTGGCCTCCGCGGTAAAGACGACCGCACGGCTTTTCTCGAGGATCGCGGTGCCCGCCATGACCCCGATATCACGAATATAGATGGAAGCTATGATGAGGGCGATGGCGGCAATACCGCCGAGCGTTGAAACCAGGACCTTCGTTTTCAGGCTGAAGTCTCGGATGTGCATCAACGGCTCCTTGGCGCGGGGTATGGTCTTCAGTATATTCGCCTATCCCGGCTTTCACAAGCGAGCCGCCCCAAGCCCCCTTCCGGTCCCCTGGGTGGGCGCCCACGGATGGATTAGGCTCCAGCGGGGACCGCGGACTTCCGATAAAAAAGGGAAGGCCCGGAGCATTCGGTCATGGCTTGGCCTGCCGGTGTACGATCAATGGACTCTAACAGGTCGAAAGGAAGAGGCAGCAGCTCAATGACGGTTGGCCAGAAAGCAAGTCTCAGCCTACTCATCGCTGTACTCGTCTTTGCCGCGTTCACCGTGGCGGCCTTCTCCGGCCTTTTTGACCTTGTCGAATCCCGTTTCTACAATCCCCAGGTGTCCCGCGGCCTCGAAAAGAGCCTTGCCGCCGCCGCAGAAGCCTCGGACCTCTACCACGGGCTCAACCTCGAGCGCTTTGCCGCAGTCCTCTCGAACGAGGCGATAAAGCGGAGCTTCCTCCCCAATATGAGCGCCGAGGATGCCTTCAACCGCGTCAACGCCTTTGGAAAACTGCAGGAAGAGACCCCCGGCCTGGCTGGGATCCGCCTTGTCGATGAAGCCGGAAAGCGTATCCATTTCAGCAACCTGGCCGGCGACATCATCAGGCAGAGCCAATCCGAGACCCTTTACCGCAATTACGGTGAAGCCGGGGACCTGCCCTACGAGTCGATCTCCGCTGGGCCATCTTCCACGGGGCGCATCAGTCTTGACCCGAAAAGCGGTCGATTCATCTATTCCCTGCCCTTCCAGGACAGTTTCGGCGTCTACAGGGGCAGCGCATTTTTCCTGGTCGGTCAAAGCGGACTGGTTTCGAATCTCCTCCGTGCGGGACTGCTCGCGGTCGGTGACGATACCGTCCTGGCCGGCGGCAAGGGCTTGCTGCTCAAGCCACCCCTGGTGGGACGTGACATTCTGGTCGCCCGAGTGGCTGACCTATGGGCTGGCGGTGTATCCGATGGCCCCTACACGCTCACCGAAGGAGGCCAGTCGGCCTCCCTCGTGCTTTTTTCCAAGGCAAGCTCGAGAGCTGGCGTCATAGGGCTCCTTATCCCAGCTTCGGCTTTTGTTTTCCCCCAGGCGATGAAATGGCTGCTTCTCGCCTCGTTTTTCATGACCGCATACCTTCTGGCCTTTCTCCTCCTCAATCTCAAGCAGGATCGGATGGCCGTCCTGTCCGACCGGATCAAGCGCTTCCAGATCAACCTTCTCGAGGAATCCCTCGCCAACAAGGCCGATATCGATTTCGCACGCTGGAGCAAGGAACTTGAAGCCCGTCGCGGCGATGTGCGTGATGGGTTCAAGCGCTCGATGGGCCGGCGGCCCAAGGGCAAGGACGCCGATGTCGATGCGCTCATCGACAAGAGCTGGGACGAGATCCTCGCCATCCTGGGGCGAAAAGACGATACTGAAGCCTTGCCCTCGGTCAAGGAGATCGAGCGCCTCATATCCGAAGCCCTCAAGGGCGGGATCACGGTCCACCCGCAGCAGATCACGGTCTCGGCTCCTGGCGGTCCGTCTCCGGTGGCCATCGGCGCCGCGGCCCCTCAAACCGCCCCATCCCCTGTTCCCGCTGTGCAATCCGCGCGGCCGGCATCCCTGCCTCCTTCCGTCCCACGCCCCTCCGAAGCCGAAGCGGTCGAGGAAGCCGAAGCCGTCGAGGAAGCCGAAGCGGTCGAGGAAGCGGAGGCCGTCGAGGAGGCCGTCGAGGAAGCCGAAGCGGTCGAGGAAGCGGAGGCCGTCGAGGAAGCGGAGGCCGTCGAGGAGGCCGTCGAGGAAGCCGAAGCGGTCGAGGAAGCGGAGGCCGTCGAGGAAGCCGAAGAAGCCGAAACTGTCGGGAAGACCGAAGCTTTTGAAGAGGCTAGGGAAGCAGAGAAAACGGAAACGGAGGCCGGGGAGTTCGAGGAACTCGAGGAGCTCGAGGAGCTCGAGGAGATCGAAGACCTTGAGGAACTTGAAGAGCTGGACGAGCTCGAGGAAGGTCCCGTCTCGCCGGAAGACCTTCCCAAGGCCGCCGCTGCACCGCTGCCCCGGGCTTTTGACGAAGCTCCCGCGGCCCCTGGAAGGCTGGGCGAACCTGGAGCGGCAGATGATGCCGGACTTGAGGAACTTGAGGAGCTTGAAGCGCTCGAGGAACTCGAGGGCGTCGAAGCCGAGGCCACGCCTGTACCCGAGCCCATCAGCGAGGATTTTGTCCTCGATCTCCATATGCCCGACGAAGTCATCACTCCCTACGGCGACCTTCGGGCCGCCGCCGCCCAAGCCCTGGCCCTTGCCTCGGACGACGAGGATATTCCCCTTATTCCCGAATCAAGCGGCCTGGAGCTCGCTGACGAAGGGGACATGAGCGACATCATCGGCTTCATCGAAGGCGATGAGCTCGACCGATCGAACATCTACGGCCAGTCCTCCGACGGCGATTTCATCGGAAGCTACGTTGAAGGCGAGGCGGAACTCGAGGAACTCGCCGAATTCGAGGAAAGCCTGGGCGAAGGGCTCCTGGCCGAGCAGCCGCGGGGCATGGAAGGGCAGCCACAAAAAACCGAAGCCTTCGGCAAGCCCTCCGAGGTCGAGGAGCTTTCCGGGCTCGAGGAACTTTCGGGCGTCGAGGAGCCAGCGGAGCTCGAGGAGCTTTCCGGAGTCGAGGAGCTTTCTGGAGTCGAGGAGCTTTCCGAAGTCGAGGAGCTTTCTGGAGTCGAGGAGCTTTCCGAAGTCGAGGAGCTTTCCGAAGTCGAGGAGCTTTCCGAAGTCGAGGAGCTTTCCGAAGTCGAGGAGCTTTCCGAGGCCGGGGGCCTCTCGCCGATTGAGGCGAAACAGGACGAAGGTCAGGAAGGGGAGTTCCTGCTTTCCCTCGGCTCGCTCGATCTCACGCAGCTCGAAGTCTGGGACGATGGCCCGGCGGGAGCCCGGGAGATGGACGCGACCCGGTCGAAGAATGACTCCGCCAAGGAGCTCGTACCAGGCTTTATGGACGCCGACGATCTCGTTTCCGCCGTCGGCGCCGCTCCCGCCTTGGAGCTGGTCGCAGAGCCAATTCCGGAAGATGTCGGTTTTGTCACCGCGATCGATGAGGGCCCGGACCTTCTTGCCCTCGAGGCGGAGGATGAAGAAGGCGAAGTGAGCGACGTCGAGGACATCGGTCTTGGCAGCATGGTTTTTTCCGGCATCCAGGCCTATATGCCTCCCGAGAGATGGTTCCCGGCGGCTGCCTTCCGGGATAGCGGCCCCGTGGAGGAGCTGTCCGGCATTGAGGGCGCTGAGGAAGGGCAGGTGGAGTGCAACATCGAGATCCTCGAGGCCGAGGCCATCGACGAACTTGAAAGCGCCGAGCTGGCTTCGTTGGGAGGGGCTCCCGCGACCGCGGAGGCGATGGACCTTCCGGGTTTTGACGAAGAGGCGATTGAGGAAGTGGACGGGCCAATCGTGTATCGTGACGGCCTTTTCCGCGTGGACGACGACTACGAGAAGCGGCCGCTCGCCTTGGATGCGGATCTCCTTGGCCTCGCGAACCAGGTGCTAGGGCCACGTCTGGATTCCCATCCTGATGCCGACCGCCTCTCCGAAGGTTCGGGGTCTTGACGCGCTCATCCTCCTCGTCTAGTTTTTTGCGATGACCAGAAGCAAGGGGGGAGACCTTTCCCCGGATACCCAGGCGCGGCGAAGAAGATGGACCCGAGCGGCTTCCCTTCAGGGCGGCGGTCTTTTTTCCCGGAGTCTTGCCTCCGTCCTCGGCTATTCGGTCGCCATCGCCGCCGTGGCCTTGGTGCTGAGCTGGCCCCTTTGGTACCTCGCCACCAATCATGGCGGATTCTTTTCGCGGGCCGTCGGCGTCGCCGTCCTCGGAATCGTCCTTGTGCTTTGCTTCCGCCGCTTCGGCCCGCGGCGTCCGGGCAAGACCAAGGCCATGCACCCATGAGGATCGCGCCGGCTTTTGCCTTCTTCATCGCCTTCTGCCTCGGATCCATCCCTGTTTCCGCCTATCCGGCCCTCACAAGCCTTGGTCCCGACGACGCGATCTACCGCCAGCAACAGGAGCAGCTAGAGGCCTCCTATTCCGCCCTGGCCGGTGGATCGCCAGGGCCCTCGCTTGTCATCTACAGCTATGAAGCGAAGTCGAGCTTCGACCTTTTCAGCCTGGCCGCCAGGCTCAACCTTCCCTATGAAACCATCGCCACCCTCAACCGTTTCGACCGCTCGCGCTCAATAGTTCCAGGGGAGCGCCTCCTGGTTCCGTCGGCACCCGGCATCTTCGTGCCCGAAAAAGGGGAGAGTGACCTGGAATCCTTGCTTTCCTATCATGACAAGCCGGGCGGCGAGTCCTTGCTGCTGGCGACGCGCAAGGGGAGCGACCGCTTCCTTTTCTACCGTGGCGATCGCTTCAGCGCGGAGGAGCGGGCGCTTTTCCTCGGCCTGCTTTTCCGTTTTCCGCTCGCCGCCGGAACCCTGACCAGCGGTTTTGGCGCGCGAAAGAGCCCGATCACAGGCAAATCCGCGGTCCATCAGGGCATCGACCTCGCCGCCCGCACCGGGACCGAAGTCTACGCCGCGAGGGACGGAACGGTCACCGCGAGCGGCCTTGATCCGATACTGGGCGAATATGTGATCATCAACCATCAAGGCGATTTCCAGACTGTCTACGGCCACCTGTCGCTGCGGCTTGTCCGATTGAACGACCGCGTGGAATCCGGTATGATGATCGGACGTGTCGGTTCAACGGGCCAATCGACCGGTCCCCATCTTCATTTCGAGGTGAGGATCCATGGCGAGGCCCGCGACCCTGAAGCACTCATCCCGAAGGTAAAGCGATGAAACCCAGGTCCTGCGCCCACGCAACACGAATCCTGCTTGCCATGTTCGCCTTCGGCGTTTCCCTCCACACCCTTCCCGCAGACGACCTGCGGGCGATCATCGCGGGAACGATAAGCCTGAGTCCGGAGGCCGCCGAGGGTTCCCGGCTTTCGATCGCCTACAACGAATCCTTCGCCGTTATCTGGCCCAAGGATTCCCCCTTCATCCAAGGCTTCGAGATAGAGATCAAGCTGCCTCAGGCCGCCCTCGCCATGCCTGGAGCCCTTGCCTACGAGCTATGGCGGCAGGTGGAGCCCGCGCCGGACAAGAACCGCTACGGCTATTCGGGCGAACGCCTAATCACCCAGCCCTTGCCTGCCCGGGCCAGCCTGGTCCTCCAGGTGCCGGTTCGCAGGGATCATGGCTTGAAGAGCGGGCCGTACGCGACTGTCCTGCCCCTCGTCCTCGAACAGAAGGACTTTCCCTTCCTTTTCAAATTCGACGCGGTGGCCAAGGGCATCCCTTCGGACCTGGAAAACGCCCAATTCCAGGTCAGGGTCCGGCCCCTCCTCACCGACGAAGGCGCGATACGCCTCAATCTCCGCTATCCCGACCTTGCCGGCGAACATGGCCCCCTCTCCGTGACCATCGATGACAAGAAACTGCCGGAGGGGCACTTCCTTGACGGGAAGGAAGCCCTCGTCCTCAAGTCCGGCATCCATTACCTGCGGGTCAGCTCGGACCGCTACCGGGACGAAAACCGCAGCTTTACCCTCGACCAGGGCCGGACCCTCGAGCTTGTCATCGAGCTCCAGGATACGACGCCCATCCTCACCATCGAGGCGCCCGATTCCGCCCTGCTCACCCTTGACGGCCAAAAAATGGGCCGCGACGCGAAGCAGGGCAGCACGGTGGAGCCAGGCGAGCATGTCGTCGCCTGCCGGATCGGCGATTACGTGGTGACCCGCAAATTCACCGCCTATCGTGGAAAGGCCTATCGTATTGTGCTGCAGGTAGATCTCGTGGTCCAGGAGAGTCCCTAGGAGGGCAGGCCGTGCTCAACATCGTGTCGTGGAACGTGAACGGAATCAGGGCCTGTTCGGGAAAGGGCCTCTTCGATTGGCTTGCCGCGGAAAGTCCGGACATCCTCTGCCTCCAGGAGACCAAGGCACAGGTCGACCAGCTCCCCAAGGAATTCTTCTCTCCCTCCGACGGCAAAGGCGGTTCCTACTGGAGCCGCTTCGCCGACGCCAAGCGCCGCGGCTATTCCGGTGTCGCCATCTACTCCAAGCGGGAGCCCTTCTCGGTGACGAATCTTGGCGTCGAGGAATTCGATGACGAGGGACGCGTCCTCCTCGCGGATTTCGGGGATTTTGTCCTGGTATCCGCCTATTTCCCCAACAGCCAGGACGCAGGCGCCCGCCTCGACTACAAGCTCCGCTTCTGCGACGGCGTCCTTGCCGCGTGCGACCGCATCGTGGCGTCGGGAAAGCATGTCGTCGTGGCAGGGGACTACAACATCGCCCATGAAGCCATCGACCTGGCCCATCCCGAAAGCAACGGGGGCAATCCGGGCTACCTCCCCGAGGAAAGGGCCTGGTTTGACAAGTGGGCATCGGCGGGCTACGCCGATTCCTTCCGCCGCCTCTGTCCCGACCCGGAGAAGTACACCTGGTGGACCTATCGGGTGAGGGGCGCCCGCGAGCGCAATGTCGGTTGGCGCCTCGACTACCACTGCGTGGATGAGGGCTTCATGCCCGCCGTCCTCAAGGCGACGATCCGGCCCGAGGTCATGGGATCGGACCACTGCCCGGTGACGATAACCCTCGATCTCTAGTCCGGGAGAGGGGCTTCTTTCGTTTCGCATTTCGCGTGGGCACAGTATCTTATCGCAGGGACTTTCGCGGAGGCTTCATGAGGATCAAGTACAATGCGCCCACCACCCTGACCTTCACCCTGATCTCGGGCCTCGTGTTGCTGCTCTCGGGAACCCTCCTGCCCGGGCTCACCCAGTCGTGGTTCTCCACGCCCGCGCCCTTCCGCGCGAACCAGGCCCAGGATTACGTGCGGCTGTTCACCCACGTCCTGGGGCACGCCAACATCGAGCATTACCTCTCCAACTTCAGCTTCATCCTCCTCCTTGGGCCCATCCTCGAGTTGAGCTACGGCTCGCTCTCCCTCCTCCTCATGATGGCGGTCACCGCCCTGGTCACCGGTGGGCTCAACGTCTTCCTTTTCCCGAACACCATCCTCCTCGGGGCCTCGGGCGTGGTCTTCATGATGATTCTCCTGGCCTCCTTCACCAATTTCAACAAGGGCGAGGTTCCCCTCACCTTCATTTTGATCCTGGTCATCTACCTTGGTCGGGAAGTGTGGAACGCCCTGGCGAACAAGGACAGCATCTCGCAATTCGCCCACGTGCTGGGCGGCCTCTCGGGTTCCTTCTTCGGCTTCCTCAAGCCGCGGAAAAAGCTCGAATGAAGGCGGGCTTGCCCGGGGGGCGGGAGGCCTGCGCCGGGACCGAATGCGCCTAGTTGGGTGCTGTCGGGCCCAGGGTCGGGCCCAGGGTCGGGACGGGGCTTTCCCGTATCGGGGGTCCGGCCCTGCCAGCCTTCCTGCCGATCAAAAAAAGGCCGTCCTGGGATCGCTTCCGGGACGGCTTCTTTCATTTTCGGCGGCTCTCCCCGTCTTCAGACTTCCGCCGTATCCTCCATGGCGACTTCCGCAGGGATGGCATGGGCCATTCCCTCGGCCAGGTCGATGTCATAGAAGGACCGAGAGTTAGGATAGCTCCCGTTGACCGCCCGCCACCGCACACCGAAGCCTCCGTGCACGTGCCCGAACAGGTGGAAACGCGGCCTGTTCCGCCAGGCAAAATGGGCGATGGCCTTGGAACCGTGGTGGAGGGAATCATAGCCCGTCAGGTCGAGCTTGCCGAAAGGCGGCTCGTGGGTGACCAGGATGGTCTTGCGGTCCATCAGGGCGTCATAGCCGCGGAGCTCCTTTTTCTGCTCCTCCTCGCTGCGCTCCAGGGTGGTCCATCGGTAGCCCACGAAGGAATAGCCATCAAGCTCCAGCCTTCTTCCGTGGATGTTGATGACGTTGCCGAAATCCTCCCAGGCGGTCGGGTCATGGTTCCCAGGGATGACATAGACGGGTTTTCCTCCCGCCGAGAGGATTTCCTTGAATTGCCGCTCGACTTCCTCGATGCCGCCGGCAGAGCCGTCCGGAACCCAGAAATCATCCAGGATGTCTCCCGCGATGATCCCTGCATCGAATGGGCCCATGGCGAGAGCATCGGCGAAAAGGCTGACCGCCGGCGCGCTTGCATGGAAATCGCTCGAAAAGAGGATGCGCATCAACACTCCTCGCATACGCAGTGATTGTCCCTCTACAATACTTCGCGGCGGACCCGGCATCCAAGTCCCGTATCGGGCGGAACCATGCCCCCGCTGTCCATAAGACAACCGAGGGGACGTGAAGGTTGCAACGGTCTTGCCCTATCAACCTTGCGCCGGTAGTATCGAGCCATGAAGCGGGATGCATGGATTCGCAAATTGCGGGGGCTTGAGGCCTATTCGCCTTGTCCTCGGCCCAAGGAACTTGTCGACCGTCTCGAGGATCTGGCCATCGATGAGGACACTCCCATCGAGGACGCCGCATGGGGAAGCCTTTCCCTCGGCTCGGCGGCGGTCAATGGCCTCCTCTTCATGGCTGGCTCCAACCTCGTCTTCGCCGCTCCGGCTCCCGGGCCCTTGCGTGTCTGGTCGATCCGCGGCCTGGACGGCGGGGCTGTCGCCGCGCCAGCGGATGCCGGTTCCGGATCAAGGCTCGGGACAGGCTCTGCCTGGTCGGCCTCCGGCCAGGCCTGGCGTCTCGAGGCGCCTGTGGCCGAGGCCCCGGTCGCGCCGGTCCGGAGTCCCGAAGCCCCCCCTGCTCCAGGACGGCAGGCTCCGGTCTCCCCCATCGTGACCAGCGCCCGCCGTCTCATCGAGGCCGTCACCGCCGACCTCGACCTCCTCCTCCCCGACGCCTGGGGCCTCGCCGCGGTCTGCTATGACCGCGTGGGCATGCGCGAGGAGGAGCGGAGGGTCTTCTCCTCCCTCTCCTTCCTGCCCTTCATCGCCGAGGCCGGACCGGGCGCGGAAGGCATGAAGCCCTTTTTCCGTGACGAGGTCCTCGATCCCCAGGAGCGCGCCGCGCTCCTGGGCGACACCGTGGAAGTCGAATCGAGGGTCGCCGCGAAGCGGCTCAAGCCTTGGGGCTCAGGCCTGGCCGGGCTCAAGGCCCGAGAGGATGTCGACGGCGGCGCCCGGTTCCACCGCGCCGCCGAGGCCTTCATCCAATGGGCCAATGTCTACATCACGTCCGGCGGCATGCGCGAGGGCGACAGCGCTTTCCTCAAAGCCCTCGCTCGGAACCTCCTCAACCCCGCCTCCCTCACCCCGGAAAATATCACAATTATGAAGAATACCCCCCGCGGGCCGTCGGGTGGAGCCCCTGCCGGAAACGCCGTCGCCGGCGCCGGCGCGGGCGCCGCTGGCGCCGTCGCCTGGCGTGGCGAGGCCAAGGCCGCGACCGGGGCGGAGGCCCTCGAGGCCGAGGAGAAGGCCCTTGCCGCCGCGCTCGCCAAGCTCGAGACCCTCACGGGCATGAAGCCCATCAAGGAGCAGGTCAAAAGCCTTTCGAACCTCATGCGGGTGCATCGCCGGCGCGAGGCCCTGGGCATGAAGGTGCCGCGCATCGCCCTCCATGCCGTCTTCACGGGCAGGCCGGGGACCGGCAAGACCACGGTGGCCCGGCTCCTTGGGGAGGTCTACGCCGCCCAGGGCTTCCTCACGAAGGGCCACCTCGTGGAGATCGACCGCTCGGGCCTCGTGGCGGGCTTTGTGGGCCAGACGGCAGGCAAGGTGGACGAGGCCGTGAGCAAAGCCCTCGACGGCGTGCTTTTCATCGACGAGGCCTATACCCTCGTCCCCGAGGAGGGCGGCAACGATTTTGGCCGCGAGGCCGTGGAGACACTCCTCAAGCGCATGGAGGACTATCGCGATCGCCTCATCGTCATTGTCGCGGGCTACCCCGAGGAGATGGCGCGCTTCCTCGACTCCAACCCCGGGCTCGCGAGCCGCTTCAGCCGCCGTTTCACCTTCGACGACTTCGAGCCGACGGAGCTCGAGACGATCTTCATGCGTTTCGTCGAGGACACGGGCATGAATCTCACCGACGCGGCGCTGGGTAAGCTGCGCGTCTTCCTCAAGGTCTCCTATGACCAGCGCAACGACGCCTTCGGCAACGGCAGGTTCGTCCGCAACTATTTCGAGCGCAGCCTGGAGCGCCAGGCCGATCGCCTGGCCCCCTATGCGGAGCTCACGGCCGAGCTCCTCTCGACTATCGAGGAGACCGATCTCCCCGACGAATGACCTCGAGGATGGCCTCGCCGTAGCGTTCCACCTTGACCTTGCCGAGGCCGAAGACCTCGATGAGGCCGGCAGGGGAAGCGGGGCGCATGGCCACAAGTTCGTACAACGTGCGGTCGGCGAAGACCACATAGGGGGGGACGCCGGCCGCCTCGGCGATCCTCCTCCGCAGCGCGCGTAGCTCGCGCTCAAGCGCGGGTTCCTCCATATTTCCCGACTGGCCATCCGTGCCGGCGAGGGCTGCCCGCACCGCCGCGCGGCTGGCGGCCAGGGCCCGCGCGGCCACAGCCTTCCTGCCGCCCTTGCCCGGTCCTGGGCTGCCTGCCTGGACCGCGGCCCTGATGGGCGTTTTCTCCCGGAAGGCGGCGTAGGCCTTCTTGGTCAGCGAAAGCACGCTGTATTCGGGATCCCGGGCGAGGTAGCCCTTGGCCAGGAGGGCCCTGGCCAATTCGGTCCACCTCGCCTTCGGCCATTCCTTGCCGATGCCCCAGGTCGATAGCTGCGCGTGCCCGAGCGCGAGCAGCCGCTCGTTCTTCGATCCCATGAGCACGTCGATCACGTGTCCCGCCCCGTATCTTTCCCCGGTCCGCTTGACGCAGGAAAGGAATTTGTAGGCTTCCGTCGTCACCTCGATCTCTTCCAGCGCCTCGCCGCCTCCCTGGCAGACATCGCAGCTGGCGCAGTTCGCTTCCGGGTAGGCGTCACCGAAATGGGAAAGGAGGGCAGTCCTCCTGCAGGTCGAGGCTTCAGCGAAGCCGACCATCGCCCGCAGTGCCTTTTCCGCCGCGATGGCCATGTCATCAGGCCCATGGTCCTGGCCTTCGTCGCCGTTCTGGGCCTGGATCGCCCGGATCTTCATCACATCGGAATAGCTGTAGAGGAGAAGGGCCCGCGCCGGGAGGCCATCACGGCCGGCGCGCCCTATCTCCTGGTAGTACTGCTCCAGGCTCTTGGGCAGGTCCGCATGGATGACAAAGCGGACGTCGGGCTTGTCGATGCCCATGCCAAAGGCCGTGGTGGCCGCGACGACACGGATCTCGTCGTTGATGAAGGCATCTTGGGTCTCGGACCGCAGCTGCGCGGGAAGGCCCGCGTGGTAGGGCCTGGCCGGGATGCCCAGGCCATCCAGGCCTCTGGCCAGGTCCGCGGCACGCTGCCGGGAGAAGCAATAGACGATGCCTGACTGCTCGGGAAACTCCGAGGCCAGGGCCGCGATCTGCTCGAGCGCCGACTTCCTCCTCTTCACTTCGAGGAAGATGTTCGGCCGGTCAAAGCCCGCCACGAATTCCCTAGGATGCTTGAGCCTGAGCTCCCGCACGATCTCCTCGCGCACGCGGCCGGTGGCCGTCGCGGTGAGGGCCAGGCAAGGCGCATCGGGGAAAAAGGCCCTGAGGGCGCCCAAGGCGCGGTATTCAGGGCGGAAATCATGGCCCCATTCGGAGATGCAATGGGCTTCGTCCACGGCGAAAAGGACGAGCTCGATGCCACACAGGAGGTCACGCACGCGAGGGGAGGCGAGGGTCTCGGGGGCCAGGTAGAGTATGGTGGCCTTGTCCTTGTCCGCTGCCCCCCTTCGGGCCTTTTCCGCGTTCGCGCGCCATTCCTCCGGCGAAAGGCTCGAGTTGAGCACAAGGGCCTCGACACCCAGCTCGCGGAGGAAGGCCACCTGGTCGCGCATGAGGGCGATGAGGGGGGAGACGACCAGGGAAAGCCCGCCGCGGGAAAGCGCCGGCACCTGGTAGCAGAGCGATTTGCCGCCGCCGGTCGGCATGACGGCAAGGACGTCCCGGCCTTCCAGCACCGCGAGGATGATCTCCTCCTGGAGGGGTCGGTATTCGTCATAGCCGAATATGGAGGTGAGGACCTCGCGTGGACTTGATTCCATGGCCGGGAGTATATCCCCCTGCGGGCCTATTGGTCTTTGCGCGCCTGCGGGCCCGCGCAAAGCCCGCGCCCGAGCTGACTTCGCACCAATATGCCCGGTACCGAGGAATTCCGCCACCTCATCGACTATACTGGAGAACCGAGGAGCCGGACATGAATGAAGACAGCAAGCCGATCAAAACCTTTGTCCTCGACACCAATGTGCTCATCCATTATCCGGAATCGATCATGTCCTTCCGGGACAATGAAATCGTCATCCCCCTCACGGTCCTGGAGGAGCTCGACAACCTCAAGATCTACGCCGACCAACGCGGCAAGAGCGCCCGCGAAGCCATCCGCTTCCTTGATTCCCTCCTCAAGAAGGGGAACCTCCATGACGGGGTCAAGCTGGAAAACGGCTCGATCCTCAAGGTCTCCTTCCAGCTTCCGGAAATGCTTCCCGAGGCGATTTCCCTCGACAAGAACGACAACAGGATCATCCTCTGCGCCTATGCGCTCCAGCTCCAGGGGCGGCAGGTTTTTTTCGTGTCCAAGGACATCAACGCCAGGGTCAAGGCGACGGCCTTGGGCTTGCGCGCCGTGGACTATGAAAAGCAGAAGGTCGACATCGCGACGCTTTACCAAGGAGTCCGCGAGATCGACGTCTCGGCTGAAAGCCTGGCTAAGCTCGAGGGACTGGGACAACTGGCCTGGAAGGAAAAGCTCCTCCCGAATGAATTCGCGCTCCTGCGCGAACGCAGCTCCGGGCGCGAGATCCTGGCCCGCCAGGATCCATCCACCCTGGCCTTGCGCATCCTCCCCGACTGGGAAGGCCATGTCGCCGGCATGTCTCCCCTCAACGCACGCCAACGCGTGGCCCTCGAGCTTCTCCTCGACGACAATGTCCGCCTCGTCACCCTCGTCGGCAAGGCAGGCACGGGCAAGACCATCCTCGCGATCGCGGCGGGCCTCCGGAAAGTGGTGGAAGACAAGACCTATTCGCGCATGCTCGTCACCCGTCCCGTCGTCCCGGTCGGCAAGGACATCGGCTACCTCCCCGGCGAGAAGTCGGCGAAGATGGCCAACTGGATGCAACCGATCTTCGACAACCTCGAGCAGATCCTCGGCTTCTACAAGCGGCCCAATGTCAAGGGCGTGGAGCAGCTCGTCAAGGACCGCTTCCTCGAGATAGAGGCCCTGTCCTTCATCCGCGGCCGATCCCTGCCGAACCAGTTCATGATTGTGGACGAAGCCCAGAACCTCACTCCGCACGAGATCAAGACCCTCGTCTCCCGCGCGGGCCAGGGCACCAAGGTCGTCCTGACGGGAGATCCCTACCAGATCGACAACATGTACCTCGACGAGAATTCGAACGGCCTTTCCTTCCTTGTCGATGCCTTCAAGGGCCAGCCCATCTTCGGCCACGTGACATTGCAGAAAAGCGAGCGCAGCGAGCTGGCCGAGCTGGCCGCGAGCCTGTTATAGCCATGACAGTGCACTTCTGCCCGGGTTGCGGCCGCATCAACCTCGCCGATTTCGTCTTCTGCCCCTATTGCGGGGTGGAGATAGCGCCAGGGCCCGGCATCGAGGAAGCCCTCGATGTCCCCTTCCGGAAGCTCGAGTCCTTGGCTCCGGATGGGGCGGCACCTTCCTCCCTCGAGGACCTCGCGCGCCTCGAGTCGGAGCTCGCATGCCTTGAGAGGGACATGGACGACCTGCTGTCGGCGAAGGGGGAAAAGGCAGGCGATATCCCGGGACGCTAATAGCCGGGAAAGCTCCCGCGCGCCGCGGCGGGTCATGGACCGCCTGTCGACCATAGCTTGGCGCCACAGGCCGCCGGCCCAACAAAGGAAGCGCCTCTATCCACGAAAAGGCCTTGGGAATGTATAATGACCTGCCGTCGATGTGCGACGGCGTTTCATGAAAGGGGGAAACGCAGCATGTACGGAGCACTCAAGGGCGAACTCGAGGCCAAGCTTGCCCAGATCAGGGCAGAAGGCCTCTACAAGGCGGAACGCATCATCGCCACGCCGCAGGGCGCCACCATCCGTGCCTCCTCGGGCGGCGAGGGCGTCGGCAAGGAGGTGCTCAACTTCTGCGCCAACAATTACCTCGGCCTCGCGAACGATCCCGTGATCCGGAAGGCGGCGCAGGAGGCCTTCTCCGAATGGGGCTATGGCCTGGCGAGCGTGCGCTTCATCTGCGGCACCCAGGGCCTCCACAAGCGCCTGGAGAAAGCGGTCTCGACCTTCCTTGGCACCGAGGACACCATCCTGTTCTCTTCCTGTTTTGACGCAAATGGCGGCGTCTTCGAGCCCCTCCTGGACGAGGATTGCGCCGTCATCACCGATTCGCTCAACCACGCCTCCATCATCGATGGCATCCGCCTCTGCAAGGCGCAACGCTGGATCTACAAGCATGGCGACCTGCGGGAGGTCGAGGAGACCGATCCCGACACCGGGAAGCCCGCCAAGGGACTCGAGCGATGCCTCAAGGAGGCCGCCGGCTGCCGCATCCGCATGATCGCGACAGACGGCGTCTTCTCGATGGACGGCGACATCGCCAGGCTCAAGGATATCTGCGACCTGGCAGAGAAATACGATGCCCTGGTCTTTGTCGATGACTCCCATGCCACCGGCTTCGTGGGCAAGACCGGCCGCGGTTCGCCTGAATACGCGGGAGTCATGGGCCGTGTCGACATCATCAACACGACCTTCGGGAAGGCCCTAGGCGGCGCCGCCGGTGGCTGCGTCTCGGGCCACAAGGAGATCGTCGAGTACCTGCGGCAGAAAGCCAGGCCCTACCTTTTCTCGAACACGCTCTCTCCGGCCATCGCCGCGGGAACCTTGAAGTGCATCGAGATGCTTTCCGCTTCCACGGCCCTGCGCGACAAGCTCGAGGCGAATACCCGGCGCTTCCGGGAAGCCATGACCACGGCAGGCTTCGACATCCGCCCGGGCGTGCATCCGATTTGCCCAGTCATGCTCTATGACGAGAAGACCGCGATGAAGATGGCCGACGCCCTCCTTGAGGAAGGCATCTATGTCATCGGTTTCACCTTCCCGGTCGTGCCTCGCGGCAAGGCGCGCATCCGCGTGCAGATCAGCGCGGGGCATTCGACGGAGGACATCGACAAGGCCGTCGCGGCCTTCACGAAAGTCGGCAGGAAGCTGGGCTTGATCAAGTAGCGGCCACCGTACTGCCCCGGCGTTTCCCTCGTCGTCCGCGGCCTTCCTGTCCATAGCTATACTCCAGAGCCGAAATTCGGTATATTGAGCGCATAATACCTGTCCTTTTGAGGTTCAATGCCATGCCTACCTACGATTATGAGTGCAAATCCTGCGGAAAGAGCTTTGAAGCCTTCCAGAGCATGTCGGACGCCCCCCTCGAGGTCTGTCCCGACTGTGGCAAGTCCCTTCGCAGGCTCATCGGCGGCGGAATGGGGATCATTTTCAAGGGATCAGGGTTTTATGTGAACGACAGCAAGAAGTCCGCTTCGTCATCGACGCCGACACCGTCATCGACGCCTTCATCGACGCCGTCATCGACGCCGTCATCGACGCCGGCGATGACGCCGTCATCGCCTTCAACCTCATCCTCGACTTCAACCTCGTCCTCGACCTCCAAAACGGCCTCGACGTCAGGCGAAAGCCAAAAAAAGGAAGCGGTCTGACAACGATAGGGATGCACCCGGGCAAGTCCGCCCTCAAGGGCGCATCCTGGTGAACCCCCCCCGCTATTTTTGCGAAAACTGCGGTGCCGAGGTCAGGCGGAACGACAAGGTCTGCAGGAACTGCGGCCGCTTCTTCAACTCAGTGAAATGCCCCAAATGCGACTACTCCGGCGAAGTGAAGGATTTCGATTTCGGCTGCCCCGTCTGCGGCTATGCCGAGCGTGCCACCGCGGCGCCGGAGCCCTTCAAGGCCCCGCCGGTTCCGGCGGGGCCACTTCCCGTCTGGGTATACCTTGCCGTGGGCCTGGCCTTTGTCGGCATCGTGGCCCTCCTCGTCAACGCCCTTCGTTGAATCCTTCCGTCCCGGCCGCGCCCCATTCAGCTCGGAAACTGGTCCAGCTTCCCCTCCCTGATCACCCGGTTCTTGCCTGTCACCGTGTCCAGGTCGTAGACGTCGAAGGCCGTCTTGATGTCGAAGCCCGGGTGGCGAACCGCGAAGTTGAGGGATGCGGAGCCTTCCGCGCCTGACCTGATCCGATGGAAGACCTCGCAGGGCCAGACCACCATCGCCGCGCCTTCGTGGATCACCTTGCCATTATGGACAATGCGGTCCGGTGTCGCGACGAAGGTCTCGACACTGCCGTACTCGAGGCTATAGATCTCCGCTGTCCTCTCGCCCTGGAGCACGAGGAGATTGTCCTCCTGGTGGTGATGGATGTACCAGGGGCGGTCCACATCGCCTACGGATCCTGGCGAGAAGGCGCCGTGGCGATGGATCACGCGGTCGATGCCGTCGATCCTCGGCAGGACTTCCATGGGCACTATGTCGAAGGACACGCCCTCGGTCTTCCGGAAAGGCCGGAGCTTTATGACGCGCCAGAAACGTGCCACCTCATCCAGGATCATGTCTTTCATCTCCCCTCCTTGCTTTCGCCGCGGCTCGCGCGGCGCGCCCCACCGAGGAGGGCGCTGATCTCCGACCCCGCCCGCTTGATTTCGGCCACAAAAAAATCCAGTTCAGCCTCCACCCTTTCCCTGGGTCCCGAGACGCCGATGGCAGCCTCCACCCTTCCCTCGAAATTGTACAGGGGCGCGGCCAGGCAGACAACATGGGCCTCGTACTCTTCCTGGTCTATCGCATAGCCCCCTTCGCGCACCTTGGCCAGCTCCCTTGCGAGGGCGGCGGGGTCGGTGATCGTCCTCTCCGTGTATTTTGTGAGCTCGACGCCTGACAGGAGGGCCATGAGGCGCTCCTCATCGAGGTCGCAGATGAGGCATTTCCCGACGGCGGTGCAATAGAGGTCTTCCGAATCCCCGATGTTGGTGTTCGCGGCAATGGTCTTGGTCGCCCTTTCTCGGTCAATGAAGACGGCCCTGGTGCCCGAGCGGACGGCCAGGTGGGCGTTTTCCTGGGTATTCAGGGCGAGCCGTTTCAGGTAGGGCGAGGCGAGGTCGGTGATCTTCATCTGCTCTCGGAGGGCAGCCGCCAGGGAATAGATGCCGAAGCCGAGGAGGTAGCCCTTCTTCCCTTTGTCTTGGCGCACCAGGCCGTACCCGGCGAGGGTCGTAAGGAGGCGAAAGACCGAGCTTTTATCGATATCCAGGAATTCCGATAGTTCGCCTAGGCCGAACTTCGCCTCAGGGTGGTCGGCGATCTTCAGGAGAAGACTCAGGGCTCGATCCACCGATTGGACCATGGTTACGTCGCGCTTGGGCATGGAACGACTATAGGCTGGGCGCTTCCCTAGGGCAATGGAAATAATGTTGACATATGCACAATGATATTGCATAATACACAACTAAAGGAGCATTATATGAGTCCTGAGGCAGGCAAAAGCCCTGACTATGGAATTCCGGCACTCAAGGCAAAGGCCCTAGAGCTACGCCGACTCATCCTCGAAACGACGCATCGGGCTGGGATGGGCCATACTGGCGGCTCCCTCTCGGAAGCGGATATCCTCATAGCCCTCTACTTCAGGATCCTGCGCTCGATCGAAGCCGCCGACCCGGCCAAGCCGACCCGGGACCGCTTCATCCTGTCAAAGGGGCATGCGAGCCCCGGATTTTACGCAGCATTAGCGCTGCGCGGCTATTTCCCGCTCGAGGAGCTTTCGAGCTTTGACAGCCTTGGCTCCAGGCTCCAGGCCCACCCCGACATGCTCACCTGCCCGGGCGTGGACATCTCGACAGGCTCCCTTGGCCAGGGCCTTTCCTGCGGAATCGGCATGGCCCTTGCCGCCCAGGCGAATCCCGCCCTGGCTTCCTTTGCGACCTTCGTCCTGTTGGGTGACGGGGAGCTCCAGGAAGGGCAGGTATGGGAGGCGGCCCTCTTCGCCGGCGCGCGGAAGCTCCCCCGGCTTGTCGCCATCATCGACGCCAATTCGGTCCAGCTCGCCTCGACGACAGCCGATGCCGTGGGCCTGGAACCCCTCGGGGCCAAGTGGCGGAGTTTCGGCTGGGCTTGCATCGAGGTCGATGGCCACGACATGGAGGGCCTCTGCGGCGCCCTTGAAAAGGCGCGCGCTGATTCCTCGGGCGGCCCCGTCGCCGTCATCGCAAGGACGGTCAAGGGCAAAGGCGTCTCTTTCATGGAGGGCCGCTATGAATGGCATGGCAAGGCGCCCAACGACGCCGAGTTCGCTGCCGCGATGAAGGAGCTCGCCCTATGATCGATGAGATGGTCGCGCCCCGCCTCGCCTTTGGAAAGGCCCTTGTCGAGTTCGCGCCGCTGTTTCCCGAAATGGTCGTCCTCGATCCGGACGTCTGCACCTCGACCCAGACCTCGCTGTTCCGGGCGGCCTATCCCCATCGCTTTTACGAGATGGGCATCGCGGAGGCCAATGCGATCGGCGTGGCCGCGGGCTTGGCCTCCTGTGGCTACATCCCCTGGGTCTCCGCCTTTGCCGTCTTCCTTGCCACCCGCGCCCTCGACCAGATCCGGGTGTCGGTGGCCCACACGGGCCTTCCCGTCAAGCTCAACGGCTCCTACGGCGGCCTTCCCTCCGGTCGGGGCGGCGCAACCCATTCCTCCATCGAGGACCTGGCCGTGATGCGCGCCTTGCCCGGCATGACGATCCTGACACCAGCCGATTCGGTGGAGACCAGGGCCATGACAGAGCTGGCCACCCGCCTTCCCGGCCCCGTCTACCTCAGGACCGTCCGCTGCGAAGTCCCAACAATCTTCGATGCAGCATACCGGCCCGTCCTCGGAAAGGCCACTGTCTTGCGCAAGGGCAGCTCAGGCGACGTGGCCATCCTTTCGGAAGGCATGATGAGCGCCCGGGCTGTGGCCGCCGCCGACCTCCTGGCCGCCGAAGGCCTCAAGGTGAGGGTCCTCCATTTCGGGACGGTAAAGCCCCTGGACGGGGAGGCCGTGGCAGCCGCCGCCCGGGAATGCGGCCGCATTGTCACGGTGGAAAACCACTCGGTCATCGGGGGCCTAGGCGCGGCGGTCTGCGAACTCCTGGCCGAGGAGGCGCCCTGCAGGGTCGTCCGCCTCGGTTTTCCCGACGTCTTCATGGAATCCGGCGATGACGGCCTCATCTTTTCCCGATATGGCCTCGACGCCTGCGGAATAGCGGCGGCTGCGAGAAGGCTGGCCGCAGGGCGCGGCCCTACAGGAGCTTGAAGCGATGCGTATAGCGGTGATCAACGAGACGAGCGCAGGCGACCGGAACGCCGACATCCTCGCCGCCCTCGGCGGCCGCGGCCACGAGATCCTGAACTGCGGCATGAGGCGGGGAGGGGAGGCGCCCGAGCTTTCCTACATCCACACGGGCTTCCTCGCTGCCCTCCTCCTCGACCTTGGGCGGGTGGACCTTGTCGTGGGGGGCTGCGGGACCGGGCAGGGTTTCCTCAATTCCGTCCTCCAGTATCCCGGCATTGTCTGCGGCCTCCTCCGCAGTCCCTTGGACGCCTTCCTGTACTCGCGGATCAACGGCGGTTCCTGCGTGAGCCTTGCGCTCAATGAAGGCTACGGCTGGGCCGCCGACGTCAACCTCCGCCTCATCTTCGACGCGCTCTTTTCCGCCGAGCCCGGCTCGGGCTACCCGGAGAAACGCAAGGAGCCGCAGCGCGTCTCGCGCCTCCTCCTGGCCGACGTCTCGGCCGCGTCGCACCGCGCGATGGGCGACATCGTCGCATCCATGCCCGACGCGGCCATCCTGCCGGCCTTGGGCTTCCCTGGCGTGCGGGACCTGGTTTTTTCGGGGCCGATCGAGGACAAGCCCCTGGCCGCGGCGCTTGAGGCGAGGTACAAGGCATGAGCCGGACTATCGAGGAGAGGACGGCCCGCGCCCGCGCGATCGCCGTCGCCGGAGGCATGGAAGCCGCCCTCGCCTCCGGGGCCTTGGCGGGCTTCGTGGACCTCACGGTCTCGGAGGCCCTGGTCCTCGGCCTCCTCAGGCAGGGGGTGCGCAAGTATGTCGGCATCTTCGGGCATGGCAGCACCGAGGTGGGGGAGGTCCTGCGCGCCTACGCGGCCGAGGGCCTCGTGAAGGTGCACAACGTGCGCAGCGAGATCGAGGCCTCCCATATGGCCGCCGCGCTCAAGCGGAGCTACGGGGAAACCGCGGCCGTCTTCACCTCCATCGGCCCCGGCGCCCTTCAGGCCCTTTCCGCCTCCCTCGTGGGCCTCTCCGATGGCATAGGGCTGTATTACCTCTTCGGCGACGAGACCACGGAGGACGAGGGCTACAACATGCAGCAGATCCCCCGACCCGAGCAGTCCCTCTTCCTGAAGATCGCCTCCACGATGGGGAGCGCCTATTCCCTCCACACAGGCCGGGCCCTGCCAGCTGCGCTGAGGCGGGGCGCCCAGGCGGTCTTCGACCCCGCCGGGGCCAGGCCTTTCTACCTCTTCCTTCCCATGAACGTCCAGGGCTGCCTCATGCCGGACTTCAACATCGATGAGCTGCCCAGGCCGCCGGAATTCGCGAAGACCGCCCCGGCCAACGATGCCGCCTATCGCGAGGCCGTCCGGCTCATCGCGGAATCGGAGCGCGTCGTCGTCAAGACCGGGAACGGCGCCTTCGGCCTGGCGCATTCCGGACCGGAGGGGAAGCTTCTCCCGGAGCTCCTCGAGCGCGCGGACGCGGCCTACGTGCACGGGCCCCAGGCTGTCGGCATCCTCCCCGGGACGCATCCGCGCAACATGACGGTGGGCGGCTCCAAGGGTTCGGTGTCGGGCAACGCGGCAATGGCGGAGGCCGACCTCGTCATCGCGATCGGCGCGCGCGCCGTCTGCCAGTGGGACTCCTCGGGCACCGCCTGGAAAGGCGCGAAGGCCTTCATATCCATCAACACCAGGCCCGAGGACGCGGGCCATTACAACAGGACCATTCCCCTTGTCGGGGATGCCACCGCGGTCACCGCCGGCCTCGTGGCGGCCCTGCGCGCGGCGGGCGTCGACAAGGGGCGCTCGGCGACTCGCTGGTTTATTGCCTGCGCCGCGAAGCGCCGCGAATGGGACGCTTTCCTGGCATCCCGGAGATCCATGGGGGCGTTGAGGGATCCAAAGCTCGGGAAGGAGGTCCTGACCCAGCCGGCAGCGATCGCCCAGGTGGCCGCCTTCTGCGCCCAGAAGGGCGCCCTCAAGTATTTCGACGCGGGCGACGTCCAGGCCAACGGATTCCAGCTCGTCGAGGACGACCTGCATGGGGACACTTTCACGGAGACCGGCGCCTCCTATATGGGCTTCGCCGTATCCGCCCTCCTTGCCTCCGCCATCGCCGACAGACCGCGCTATCCGGTGGCCTTCACGGGGGACGGGAGCTTCATGATGAATCCCCAGGTCCTCGTGGACGCGGTCTCCCTCGGGCTGCGCGGCATGATCGTGCTCTTCGACAACCGGCGCATGGCGGCCATCTCGGGCCTCCAGCGCGTCCAGTACGGCGCGGATTTCCGCACCGATGACCTGGTGGAGGTGGACTATGCCGCGATGGCCGATTCCGTCGCAGGCCTTCGCGGCTTCCGCGGCGGTTCGTCGAAGGCATCCCTGCTCGCCGCCCTTGAAGCCGCCCATGCCTTCCCGGGGCTCGGCCTCGTCCATGTGCACGTCTACTCGGGGGATGACGAGGCCGGAGGCCTGGGCGCATACGGAGACTGGAATGTCGGCCCCTGGTGCGGCGCCGTCCAGGCCGAAAAGCATCGCCTGGGCCAATGAGGAGAGCGCGATTGAAGAAGATCAAAGTGGCTTTCGTCGGCTGCGGCCGCATCTCAGGCCTCCATGCGGCAGGCTACCGTGGCGATCCGGACGCCGAGTTGGCTGTCCTCTGTGACAGCTCGATCGCGACGGCACGCTCACGCGCGTCGGAATGGGGCGTTCCCAAGGCCACTGACAACTATGACGGGATATTGGCCGACCCCGGAATCGACGCGGTCGAGGTCCTAGTCCCGACGGGACTCCATGAGGAGTTCACCCTCCGCGCCCTTGAGGCGGGGAAGCATGTCTCGGTGCAGAAGCCCATGGCTACCAGCCTTGCGAGCGCAGACCGCATGATCAGGGCGGCGAGGAAGGCCGGGAAGCTCCTCAAGGTGGCCGAGAATTTCGCCTTCTATCCGCCCCTGGTGCTCGCAAAAAGGCTCTTGGACGAAGGTGCCATCGGCGAGCCATCCAGCCTCCGCATGAAGATGGTCTGTGGGGCGTCGGGAGGCTGGGAAGTCCCCGATTCCGCCTGGGCCTGGAGGCTCAGGGACTTCGCGGCGGGCATGGGCCTCAACACCTTCGACCACGGGCACCACATGTGGGCCTCCGCCTGGTACTTCCTCGGGGAGATTGACAAGGTGAGCGCCTGGGTGGACGAGACCAACGGCGTCGTCGACTCCCCCGCCGTCGTGCAATGGAAGCACCGCGCTCCCAAGCGCTACGGCCAGTGCGAATTCCAGTACGGCAAGGAACTTCTCCTGCCTTCGCCCTACTATGGCGACACCGAGTGGTTCGACATCGCGGGCTCCCGCGGAGTCCTCACGGTGAACCGCGGCACGACCGGCATAATCGAGGGGCCGGCCGTCAGTGTCTACTCGGAAGGCTCCTGGAAGCGCTACGAGGCGGAGAATGACTGGGCCGCCGGCTTTGTGGGCTCAACGAAGAACTTCATCGCCGCGATGCTCGGCCGCGAGGGGGCGCGCCTGTCCATGGAAGAGGGGCGACATATCCTGGCTGTGGACATAGCCATCGCCAAGGCCGACCGCGAAAGCCGGACCGTCTACGTGGACGAGCTGGACGCGGGCATCCCTTGGCTCTACGCCGCGCGCCGGAGAAGGGAAGACAGGGCCGAGAAGGCGGCGTTTTTCGCTTCCATCGGGGGAAACGGGGCGCGGAGCTCCAAGGGAAGCGGGGCGCGCTCCCGAGAGCTCACCCTGGGCCTGGCCGAGCGTTTCAGGCCTTCCGCGGCCGAGGGCTTCGAGGGCGACATCGGCCTTGTGCTCACGGACGCCGCCAAGGGCGGCGGGCCCTACCTCCTGCGCTTCACCAAGGGCAGGCTCGAGATCCTCGAGGCTCCCTTGCCGGAGCGGACGATGCTGGCGATAAAGGTCGATTCCGACACCTGGGCGGGGATACTCCTCGGAAAGGGAAGGATCGAGACCGCCTATTTGCGCGGCAGGCTCCGTTTCGACGGGGAGGCCGCCCAAGCCCTGAGGCTCAGGGACATTTTCGGACTTTAAAGGAGTGGACATGGACAGCGACGCCCCGGCGCTCCGCTATTACGCGGACGGTTCCTTCAGGACCTCGAAGACGGAAAAATACATGAATTGCCATGATCCATCCACGGGCAAGGTGACCGCCCGGGCACCCCAGTGCACGGCCGCCGAGGTCGAGGAGGCCATCGCCGCGGCCAGGAAGGCCTTCCCAGCCTGGTCGGCCCTGCCTCCCGGCGCGCGCGCCCAGGTCCTCTTCCGCATGAAGGCCCTCATGGACAGCCACCTCGACGAGCTCACCCTCCTTGTGGCGACCGAGCACGGGAAGGTCCTCGACGAGGCCAAGGGCGACGTGCTCAAGGCGACCGAGGTGATCGAATTCGCCTGCGGGGCGCCCAACCTCATGACGCGGCCCGCCCTGATGAACTGCAGCCCGGGCTATGACACGGCCCAGTACCTCGAGCCCGTCGGCGTCTTCGCCGGCATCGTCCCCTGGAACTTCCCGGCGATGATACCGATGGGCTGGATGGTCCCCTTGTGCATCGCCACGGGCAACACCATCGTCCTCAAGGCCGCGAGCTTCACTCCCCGGACCTCCCTCCGCATCATCGAGCTCTGGGAGGAGGCAGGCCTTCCTGCGGGCGTCCTCAACCTCGTGACCTGCTCGAGGGCGGAGGCCGAGATCCTCCTCCGCCATCCGGACATAGCGGGCGTGACCTTCGTCGGCTCGACCGCGGTAGGGCGCCACATCTACGAGACCGCCGCGGCCAACGGCAAGCGGGTGCAGTGCCTGACCGAGGCCAAGAACCACGCCCTGGTCCTCAAGGACGCCGCCCTCGAGCGGACGGCCTCAGGCATCGTGAACGCGGCCTTCGGCTGCGCGGGCGAGCGCTGCATGGCCCTCCCTGTGGTCGTGGTCGAGGAATCGGTCGCGGACGAGCTCGTGGCCATCCTTGCGCGCCTCATCAAGGCCCTCCCTGTCGGTCCCGCCTACGACCCCGCCTCGAGGCTTGGTCCCCTCGTCAATGCCGCCCATCGCGAGAGCGTCGTCTCCTGGATCGAGAGGGGCCTCGCCGAGGGCGCCCGCCTTGTCGTCGACGGACGGGGCCGCGTCGTCCCCGGTTTCGAGGGCGGGTTCTACCTGGGCGCCACCCTTTTCGACCACGTCAAGCCTGGCATGGACATCGGCGACCAGGAGGTATTCGGCCCTGTCCTGTGCATGAAGCGCGTGAAGGATTTCGAGGAAGGGCTGGCCCTCATGAACGCCAACGAATTCGGCAACGGCTCGGTGATCTACACGCAGAGCGGCCATTACGCCCGCGAGTTCGCGAGACGGACCCACGGCGGCATGGTCGGCATCAACGTGGGCATCCCCGTGCCCCTCGGGACCTTCGGCTTCACCGGACGGAAGCATTCCTTCTTCGGCGACCTCCACGCCATGGGCAGCGACGGCGTCCGCTTCTTCACCGAGCTGAAGACCGTCACGACCCACTGGTTCTCGGAGGAGGAGGCCAAGGAGGCCAAGGTCCGCAACAGCTGGGATGGCATGATCTGACAAGGGGAGGCACGATGAGCGATACCACTGGAAGACTGTCCGTCCGGACCAAGCTCGGCTTCGGCGTCTGCGACCTCGGGGGAAACCTCTTCTTCACGGCCCTCGGCTTCTACGCGATGATCTACCTCACCGACACCGTCGGGATACCCGCGGCGATCGCGGGCGCGATCGCGATGGTCGGCAAGCTCTGCGACGCGGCCTGGGACCCCATCCTCGGTTACCTCTCGGACAACACGCGCACCCGCTGGGGCAGGCGCCGTCCCTACATCTTCCTCGGGGCCATTCCCCTGTGCCTCGCCATGTGGTTCTTCTTCACGAACCCCCACCTCAAGGGCGTCGGACTCCTCACGGCCTGGGGCGCCTGCGCCTTCATCGCCTTGAACATGGTCTACTCGGTGGTCAACATCCCCTATTCCTCCCTCACCCCTGAGCTCACGAAGGACTACAACGAGCGCACGAGCCTCAACGGCTACCGCTTTGTCTTCGCGGGCGTGGGCACCCTCTTGGGCGGCGTGGCCGTCCAGCCCATCATCAGCGCCATGGGCGGCGCCAACGGCGGGGACAAGAGCCGCGGCTATTCGATGGCGGGCCTTGTCATCGGCCTTGTCATGCTCATCAGCGCGATGATCACGGCCCTCTCGGTCCGGGAGCCCGACCACTCGAGGACGCCAAGGGCGAAGGGCAGCATCGCCAGGACCTACCTCTCTGTGTTCAGCAACAAGCCCTATGTCATCGTACTCGTCACCTACGCCCTCAACCTCATCGGCATCGCCTTCCTGCAGAGCGTGATCGCCTACTATTTCCAGTACATCTACGTGCGCGAGGACCTCATCATGTACGCGATGGCCATCCTCCTCGTCACCGCGATCGCCTGCATCCCCATCTCCGTCGTCGTCTCCAAACGGATCGGCAAGAAGCGGACCTACCAGATCTGCTTCTTCGTCCTGGCCACGACCGGCCTCATCCTGTTCTTCCTCGGCCATCGGCTGGGGCCGGGCTTCTTCCTGGCGATGATGGTCTACGGCGGCATCGGTGTCGGCTTCGGCTACGTGGCGCCTTACGCCATGGTTCCGGACGCCATCGAGATGGACGCAGTTAGGACGGGCAACCGGAACGAGGGCGCTTTCTACGGGATGTGGCTTCTCACGTCCAAGGTGGGCCAGGCCCTGGCCTTCCTCTTCGTGGGCTTCGTGCTCTCGCTCGGCCACTTTGTCCCCAACGCCGGCCAAGGCCCGGGGGCCAGGCTCGCGATCCGCTTCCTCGCCGGTCCCTTGCCTGCCTTTGTCCTCTTCGCCGCGATGGTCCTCATCGAGTTCTACCCGATCACGGAGAAGTCCTACGAGGAGGCCATGGCCGCGAAAAATGCCGGGTCCTAGCCCTCGACGACGGGCAGGTCCGGCGGGCCTTCTAGCAGTTCTGGATGGAGGAGGAAACGGCTGAAGAGGGCCAGGGAGTGGGCGAAATACATGCCGTCCGCGATGCGCTCGTCCACCGTGGCCTTGAAGGTGATGTAGTGCTTCGCCCCCGCCGCGCCGCCATGGCGCGGCGCCTCTTTCATGAACATCCGCCCCAGGACGATAAAGAGGCTGGCCGTGCCCCACTCGTAGAGATGGTGGTAAGGCGTCTCGAGGCCGATGCTTCCGAGGTTGGCGAAGAAGGCCGAGGTGAAAAGCGGATCGTCATCGATGAGGCCTGAAGGCGCGAGGTTGAAGCGGTCCAGGAGGCGGAACAGGGCCGTGAAGGCGGCCTTGCCGCCGGGCACCCCCTGGAGGGTGCGTATCGTCCGGCTCGCTGGAGGGAGCTCCTCGCCACGCGCCTTTTCCACCGCCGTGTTGAAGCGTCCCATCACCACGTCGATCGTGTCCCCGCGCTCGAAATAGATCTTCGCGTTCGCTTCGGCGGCGTCCTCGGTCATGCGTTTCTTGACAATGAAGGAGAAGGAGAGGCGTTTCCTCTGGTAGACGCCCCGCCGATGGATGAATCGGTTGAGGTGGGGCTTGAGGACCATCGTCCTGACCGCCGCCGCCAGGAAAAGGCCGAAGAGGCTGTAGCGGTTTTCACCCAGCTCTGCGTTCTTGGCCTTGACGTAGCGCAGCGCGTTTTCGACGTCGATGTCCGTGGCGAAATAGACGGCGGACTCGTTGCGTCCGCGCATGACGTAGGGCATGACGGAGTTGTATTGACCCAGGGCAAAAACGCGTTGCCCGTCCGATCGGTCTCGCAAAATCATGGCAGACTATACTCCCGAGGGTCGAGGGCGGTAAAGCGCCGATCCTTATTGACCAGTCTCGTATTACTTTGTAATATTTTCCCAATGAAACGAGCTTCATCCTGCCTTTGCGTCCAGATGCTCGCCCTCCTTGCGGCTGCCACCCTGTCATCGGCTTGCCTGCCCCGTCGCGAGGCCCTGAGGGTTCCTCCCGCGGGCAGCCGGAAAGCCATCGTGGTCTCCTATGCCATCCTTGGCTCGGTGGTCCAGGACCTTGTGGAAGGCGCGGCGGAAGTCCGAGTCCTCGTGCCCAACGGCCTTGACATCCATGAATGGGAACCCTCGGCCCGCGACGTGGAAGCCTTGATGCACGCCGACCTGGTCGTGGTGAACGGCCTTGGCCTCGAGGGCGGGCTGGGCAAGTCCCTTGATCGGGCACGCGGGGAAGGGCGGCCCTTTTTCGTGGCGGCGGACCATGTCACGGTCAGGGTGGTGGGGGAGGGCGAGGGCATCCCTGGCCAGGATCCCGACCAGGCCAAGGGCGCGCAGGATCCCCACCTCTGGACGGATCCCTCGGCGATGAAGGCCGTCGTCCTGGCCCTCGCGCCGCGGATCGCGGAAGTCCTGGGCCTCGACGTGGCCGCGAAGGCGGGCGCGATGGCAAAAAGCCTTGATGCGCTGGATGCCCAGATCGCCCAACGTGTCGCGGCGCTGCCGGCAGGGCGGCGCGTGCTCGTCACCGGCCATGAATCGCTGGGATATTTCGCGAAGCGTTACGGTTTCCGCCTCGTTGGGGCCTTGGTCCCGAGCCTTTCCTCGGAAGCCGAGGCCTCGGCCTCCTGGCTTGCCGAACTCAAGGTCCTCATCGCCCGCAACGGGGTCCCGGTCATCTTCACCGAAACCGGGACCTCGAAGCAGCTGGTCCTCGCCCTTGCCCAGGAGACCGGCGTCCGTGCCGTGCCCCTGGCTACCCACCTCCTCCCCGAAAAGGGCGGTTACGTCGAGTTCGAGCGGACCCTCGCCATGACCGTGGTCGACAGTCTACAATAGCCGCATGGACTTCCTCGTCGCGCCCTTCGCCTCGAATGTCTTCATGCAGAACGCCTTCGTGGCGGGCCTCCTCGTCTCCGTGGCCTGCGGCATCGTGGGAACCTTCGTGGTCCTGCGGGGCTTGGCCTTCATCGGAGACGCGCTGGGCCATGGTGTCCTTCCCGGCGTGGCCATAGCCGTCCTCCTCGGGCTGCCTGGAATGGTAGGGGCGGCTGGAGGCGCCATCGTCATGATCCTGGGCATCAGCCTCGTGACCAGGAAATCAAGCCTTTCATCCGACACCGCCATTGGCCTCCTCTTTGTCGCGATGCTCGCCCTCGGGGTGGCGATCGTCTCCCGCTCCCGATCCTTTTCCGGCGACCTTGTGCGCATCCTCTTCGGGGAGATCCTCGGGATCACGGCGGGCGAGATCCTCATCCAGCTCGCGGCCACATCGGCGATCGCCTTCCTCGCGGCACTTTGCTACCGGCCCTTCCTCCTCCTGTGCTTCGGCAACGAGCAGGCCGATGCCTCGGGTTTCTCGTCCAGGCTCTTCCATGGGATCATGCTCGGGATGATAGCCCTGACTGTCGTCGTGTCCTTCAAGACCGTAGGCACACTCCTTGTCTTCGGCATGCTCCTTGCGCCGGCCGCGAGCGCTGCCCTCTTCGCGCGCCGCATCGGAGGGATGATCGCAGGAGCGACGGCGATAGGCGCGTTCTCCGTCTATGCGGGCCTCCTGGCCAGCTACTGGCTCGACCTGGCCGCCGGGGCTTCGATCACCCTCGTGGCTTCCCTCATCTTCTTCGTGCTCTTCTCGGCGAGACGCTTGGGCGAGAAAGGCAGGGCGGCCAGCCGTGAGGACCCCCACCATGCGTGAAATGGCCGTCCTCTCGCGGGGGCTATCGGTGGGTTACGGGAGCGAAGTGATCGTTCCGGGCATCGACCTGGAGCTGGCTGCCGGCCAGACCTGCGCCCTCGTGGGCATCAACGGCTCGGGAAAGTCGACCCTCCTCAAGACCCTTGCCGGCCTCCTGCCTCCGATACTGGGCGAGGTGGCCATCCTCGGAAAGCCGCCCCTCTCCATGCCCTCGCGCGTGGCCTATCTTGGGCAGTTCCATCCTTCCGGCATGGCCCTGCCCTTGCGCGCCGCCGACGTGGTGCGCATGGGGCGCTTCAGCTCCCACGGGCTCCTTGGAAAACTCGGAAGCGAGGACGAGGAGGCTGTCTGGGCGGCCATCGAGGCGATGGGTGTGACCAAGTTCGCCGACCTCCCCTTGAGCCGCCTCTCCGGAGGCCAGCGCCAACGCGTCTTCATCGCGCAGGCGCTCGCCCGCCGCGCCGACCTCATCCTCCTGGACGAGCCGGCCTCGAACCTGGACGCGCCCGCCGTCGAGACCTATCGCCGTCTCGTGCGAGCCACCGCCGATGCCGGGGCCGCCTGCATCGTGGCGACCCATGACATCGACGAGGCGGGGGCCTGCGACATGACGATGCTCCTGGCGCACCGTGTCGTCGCCTACGGGCCTTCAAGCGAAGTGCTTGAACCGGCGGCCCTGCTTGCGACCTTCGGCATAGTGGGACGCTACCGCGAGGGAGGATTGGTGGCTGTCGGCCGCGAGCATGATGGCTGCCATGACGGGGAATGAACCGAAGCTCCGGGCCACGTCCCGAGGTGGGGCATGATCGTACTTTTAAGGACTTGATCCGCGGGGCCTCGCCAGTCGCTCTGGCGCCTGGCGTCGCAGAAGCCCTAGGCTTCTGCGCATTCCAAGAACCCAGCACCCGCGGCGCCGCTGCTTGCCACGAAAGCCCGGGCGGGGCTCCACCAATGGATACGGGCAATTAGCTGCAGTTCACTCCCCGTCATCGGGACGAAAAAAGGAAAGCCTTGGTTGCCGTGCCATTGGCGGCAAGCTGGCGGCCTCGCCCGACCATGGATGTCCTTCAACGCCATAGCCGCACGCGGCCATGCCGTTCCCCTCTCCCCGAGGTCCTTCCCGCGCGCCGCATTTGCCGGGCCAGTGATGCCCCGTGGCAGCTTCCCGCATGCCGTCCTTGTGGGTTGAGACTCGCCGACCATTGTCTAAAAAGGTCCAGGCAAGCCCCCTTCCGCGTAAGCCGCTCGAACGAGCCGCTATGCCTTGGCTATCGGCTTCATGCGGCGCTTCGTCGCGAAGAAGAAGGGGAGCGCGGCAAGTTGGGCCAGCACAGAGAATGCTACGAGCGCTGGGAGAGACCTGTCGTAAAGTATGCCCATGAGCCAGGACCCGGCGAACCAGAAGAGGCCGAAGCCCGTGTTGAAGATCCCGAAGGCGGTGCCGCGCTTGTTCTTGGGCACCATGGTCGTCACCGCTGCCTTAAGGATGGATTCCTGGGCTCCCATGCCGATTCCCCAGAGCACCACGCCTGCCACGGCGAGACCTGCCGAGTTCCCGAGGAAGACAAAAGGCGCGAAGAAAGCAGAGACGCAGGAAGCCACGATGATGGCCTTCATGCCCTTGCGGTCGTACATGCGACCGAAAAAGAGGGCCGCGGCGGCGTCGACGCCCATGGCCACCGAGTACATGACCGGCACGAGGCTGGGCGCCATCAGGCTTTTTTTCGTGAAGTGGAAGGCCATGAGGGGGAAGTCTGCGAAACCGGCGGCCAGGAAGGCTATGCCGACGAGATAGAACCAATAGGCCTTGTCGAGTCCCTTCCCATCGCCCTCCGGGCGGTCCTTCTCGAACTCGTGGGGACGGGGGTAGCGGCTCCGGGCAAGCAGGAGGGTCCCTAGGGCAAGGAGGGCAGGGATGCCGAGGATGACAAAGCAGAGGGCGTAAGCCGACGGTCCTCCATCGCCTCCCTTGACTGTCAGCACCACGAAGAGCATGAGGGGACCAAGGCAGGCGCCGATCTGGTCCATCGCCTCCTGGAGGGCAAAACCCTTCCCGGCCCCGACCTCAGCCGCCGCGAATGAGGCTATCGTGGACTTGGCCGGGTTCCGTACCGCCTTGCCGAAGCGCTCAAGCACGATGAGGCCGCAGGCGAAGATCCAGCCGTATCCTGGGGCAAGGGCCAAGGCAGGTATGGCCACAAGGTTGATCGCATACCCGATGATGGTCAGGAGCCAGTAGCGTTTCGTGCGGTCGCTGATGTAGCCCGTCACCAGGCGGAGTGCGTAGCCGATGAATTCGCCCAGCCCCGAGACGAAGCCCACGGTCGCGGCCGATGCGCCCAAAAGGAGGAGGTAGGGGCCGACGATGCTGCGTGCGCCTTCGTAGGTGAGGTCGGAAAAAAGGCTCACGATGCCGAGGATCACGAGGAAGGTATAAGCCTGCTTTTTCTTGTCGTCCAAGGGTCGCCCCCGATCTTCATTTTTTCGCGTCACAGACAAGATGGAAGGCGTGGCAATCCCCGCATTCCTCGACATGATGGTGGTGGGAGAACTCCTCCCAGTGTTTTTTTTGCTCCAGGCTGAGGAGGCCGCTTCCCCGGCAAAGGGGGCAGCGGTTCTCCAGCGCCTGGAGTATCGCATCCCGGATGAAGGCCGAGCGGTTGTTCACGCCTTCAAGGGCGGCGATAAGCTCGTCATCGGCTTTGAAGGTTATGATTTCCTCTTTCCTGGCCATACGCATATTGAGCCGATTCCATCGCCAGCGCGTCAAGGCCTTATAAAGGGCAAAATCCCCCTGCCCCTCGACGGCGCGAGGAACTGCGGCTAGACTTCCGGCCATGGCAATCGATTGCGTCATTCCCGCCGCGGGTGCCTCTTCCCGCATGGGTTCATGGAAGCCCCTCCTTCCCTGGCATGACACCACCGTTGTCGAGACCGTGGTCCGCTCGGCCTTGGACGCCAGGATCGCGTGCGGCGAGGGAAGGGATCCGACGCAAGGGCTGCGGGTGATCCTCGTGGCCGGATGGCGGATAGAGGAGCTCTCTGCCCTTTTCCGGGACCGCGAAGGAGTCCTCATCGCGCACAACGCCGGATGGGAAAGGGGCATGCTCGGCTCGATCCAGTGCGCCTTGCCCTTCGTCGCTTCCGGATGCTTTTTCGTGACCCCCGCCGATATGCCTGGCCTCGTACCCGAAGATTATGCGCGGCTCGGCAAGGCGCGGCTGTCCTTGCTCGCCGAGGGCCTCGACCTTCCCTTGTTCTCCTCGCAGGGCCGGAAGCTAGGCCATCCCGTCCTCATTCCGTCCCGATTCAAGGCCTCCATCGCCGGACTCGATCCCGAAGCGAAGTTGCGCCCCTTCCTGCTGTCATGCGGCGCAAGGTCCGTAGACGGTTGCCTGGCCGCCTGCGAGGACCTTGATACGCCCGAGGACTATGAAAGGCTCCGCTCCCGTGATCCTTCCCGGATCGCGCAGGACAAAGGCAGCCATGACCTTTGATTTCCTGCGCAAGAGCCGTCTATTGCCCATCATGCGTCCGCCTGCGGAAATTCCCGTGCTTTCCCCGATCTTCGGCGCAGGCCTTATCCTCGTGGCGACTTTTTTGCTTTTCGCCTTCCTCCTTGGAGCGATCGCACGCATTGACGCCAAGGACGAGGCCCTCGAAAATGCCTTCGATGACTGCCTCCTCGGGCTGACCAGGGCGGGCATGGGGGTGGATAGGGGTTTTGGCCCCCTCATGGACGGGGCCGTGAGGCTGATCGCGCGCATGGAGAGCTTTTCGGCGGCCAAGGACCTTGAAAGCGCCGGAAGGAAGATCATTGGCCAATGGTCCCGGTTGCGCCCCTACCTTTCCATGCTTGACCAGGTTGGCGATGCCTCTGATTCCACACCTTCATTCGCCTCATCCGACCCCTCGCGCATGATCGAGGAGATCACGACATCGATAGAGGCTTTCATCCCCCTCCTCCGGGAGCAAAGGCAGTCCCTGCGCGCATCCTTCCTTCTCCTCCTCCTGTGCAGCGGCCTCGGCTTTGCCGTCGTTGCCGTCTATGTCGTGTGGCTCTGGTCGCGGCTGCGCGGGAGCCGCATCGATGCCCAGTGGTCCAAGCGCAGCTTCCAGCTCTCCCTCGAGGCGGAGGAGGCCGGAAGGAGGCGGATCGCCTGCGACCTCCATGACGACACGGCCCAAGAGATCGCCGCCGCCCGCATGCTCTGCGAGCGGGCGGCGGCCTCCGGTGATGGCGATACCTCCCGGGCGCGCGCGGCCGAGGCCTCGGATCTCCTCAAGTCGGCGGGCTCCAAGCTCCGCTCCCTGGTGATGGACCTGCGGCCGCCGGACCTCGAGCAGGGTGGGCTTGTCGTGGCGCTTGAATCCCTGTGCGAGCGATGCAGGAAATACGGCGGAGGGGACATCCAGTTTTTCGCCGGTGAGGGCCTTCCTGTGATCCGCGACCTGTCTTCCATCCACGTGTTCAGGATCGCCCAGGAAAGCCTGGCCAACGCGGCAAAGCACGCGAGCGGCAACCGCGTGGAGGTCCTCCTCACGGGCGGCGAGGAGGATGGCGTGGAGGGCCTGGTGCTCCTCGTCCGCGATTTGCCATCAAGGAAGGCGGAGGGGGGCAGGCCCGCCGCCCTCCCCGGCGAAACGCACGGGGGAAAGCCCGATCCCTCGCTCTCCAGCGGCACAGGCCTTGCGATAATGGGCGAGCGCGCCGACTTCATCGGTGGGCGCCTTGATATCGAAAGGACCGGTGATTCGACAACGGTCCGGCTCTATGTACCCGCCGGTTCGCCGCGGGAAGGGAAAAAATGAAAACGAGACTGCTTGTCGTGGACGACCATCCGCTTTTCAGGAGCGGGGTACGGAACGCCCTCCTCGAGACCGGAGATTACGAACGCATCGAGGAGGCCGGCTCGACGGAAGAGGCCAGGAGGTCATTGGCGGCGTCATCCTTTGACCTTGTCGTCGTGGACCTTGCCCTCCCGGACGGAAGCGGCTTCGACCTCCTGGACCAGCATGCCAGGCTGGTGGGAGCGCCACATTTCTTCGTGCTTTCGATGAGCGCGGACCGGAGCGTGGCACGGAAAGCCATGAGGCTTGGCGCTTCAGGATACGCGCCGAAAGGCATCGGGCTCACCACCCTGACCCTCGGCCTCAGGCTCGTCGCCGCCGGAGAGATCTATATCGAGGGCGAGATACTGCGGGACATCCTCACTTCCCAGACCGCCGAACCCAGGGACAAGGCGGGGCAGAGATCCCTCATCGAGGCCTTGAGCCCCCGGGAACGCGATGCCCTCGATGCCCTTCTAGAGGGACTCACGACCAAGGAGATGGCGGCGAAACTCGGCGTGAGCCACCGCACCGCGGAAAACTACCAAAGCGCCGTATATGCCGCCCTTGGCATCCAGAGCCCCATCGCCCTCGTGAAGCTCGCCTTCCGCGCCGGGATCATGGATTTTTCCTAGTCGAACCTGGCATGCTTCTCGCCGGCGCCAAGGTATGCCGCCAAGGCGAGGGCCGGGAAGACGGCGATCGATTTGTCGATGAGGTTGATGGGCGCGCGGGCCAGGAAGGCCGCGGAAAAAATCGAATCGGCGACGAGGGAGAATCCCGAGGCGATGGTATCGATCTTCACTCCGGTGCCTCCGCCATAGACGAAGGTGGCGATGATGGCACCCAGCACCGAGTTGGCAAGCATCACGGACACGATGCAGGTCACCACCATGACGGGCGTCCAGTACCGGCGCGTGGACACAAAGCCGGCCACGATCGCTGCCGTGGACATGCCGCAGAGGGCGAAGGGCAGGTGCTGTCCCTTGAAACCGTTGAAGGCCTCGATCCACGCATTTGTCAGCACGGCGACCAGGAGGGCTGGCAAGGGTCCCAGGATGGCCGCGGCGACGGCGGTGAAAATGGAATCCATGAACAAGGGAAGGTTCCTGACGGCCTGGCAGAGGAGGGCATTGGCGAGGGGCAGGACAGTCGCCGCCAGCAGCCACGCGACGGAGGGACGCCTGAGACCCTGGATGGCAACCTTGATCCGGTTTGTCATTACAGGATAGTAAACCGTTTTTTGTCATTCTCACAAGCTCAATCTCAGCGTTCCTCTGTGAGAATGCGAAGGACCCATGTGAGAAGGCGAAAGGCGCTGACGCAGATCGTCGCTTTCCAGGTCTCCCGAAGGACTGTAGTGTTTGCCTATTAATAACAATTTATAAATCAAGAATCGAACCTTCCTCTCCCCTCTCCTCCAACCCCGATCCCTTTGGTTGACCTCCCGCGCCGCCGATCGTATGATCCTCGAAACAAGGAGACAACGGTCATGGCGTGGAGCGACTACCTGAGCCTTGGAGAAGATGGGCGGGAAACCACAAGCGGCCGCTCGGAATTCGAGCGCGATCAGGATCGGATCATCTTTTCCTCCCCTTTTCGGCGCCTCAACGACAAGACCCAGGTGCTGCCCATCCCCGAGACTTATTTTGTCCATAACCGCATGACCCACAGCATCGAGACTTCCTGCGTGGGACGCTCCCTGGGCAATGTAGTGGGCGAGCGCGTCCTCGAGTCCCTGGGCGAAGGCTGGGGCCGGGAGGAAAGCCGCGACCTGGGCGACCTCATACAGGCCGCCTGTCTTGCGCACGACATCGGCAATCCGCCCTTCGGGCATTCGGGCGAGGATGCAATCTCGGCCTTTTTCTCGCGCCGTCCGGAAGTCCTTGCCGGGCTTTCCGAGGCGGAGAGCCGTGACTTCACTTCATTCGAGGGCAATGCCCAGGGTTTCAGGATCATCTCCAGCCTTGCTCCCGGTCTTTGCCTGACCCGGACAACCTTGGCCACTTTCACGAAATACCCCAAGGAAAGCGTCGTCGCGGGCGGCTACCGGCAGGCCGATGCGGCTTCGCGGCGCGATCAGAAGAAATACGGGGCTTTCCAGAGCGAGCGCGCCATCCTCGAGTCCCTGATGACGTCCTTCGGCCTGCCCCGCTTCTCCACGTCGGGCCTCGCCTTCGCGCGACATCCTTTCGCCTACCTCGTGGAGGCTGCCGACGATGTCTGCTACCTCATCATCGACCTTGAGGACGCGGTGCGCCTTGGCATCATCGGCTTGCACGAGGTCGAGGACACGCTTGCGGAGATCATCGCCGCCAACCCGGATCCGCGATCCCGTAAGGCCCCGATCGCCGCCGAAGCCGGGGAAGACAGCGATACCAGGATCGCGCGCGATATCAACGCCAGGATCGCGAAGTTCCGGGCCCAGGCCATCAACAGCCTCATTTTCCAGTGCGCCTCTGTCTTCGAATCTCGCAGCGAGGCGATTGCCGCGGGGAGTTTCGCCGGAAGCCTCACCCAGGAAATTCCCAGCGCCGATGCCTTGGAGCGGATCGCCGAGGTGAGCAGGAGTAAGCTCTATCGCTATCGCCCCGTCCTCGAGATCGAGACCGCCGGCTTCGAGGTCCTCGATGGCATCCTCGAGATCCTCGTTGAGTGTGTCCTCGCAAAGCTCGAGGACCCAGGACGCTTTTCCAAGGACAAACGCGCCGTTGCCCGCCTTGAGCTTTTCCCCGAGCTCGAACCCCAGGAAGGGCTTTCGCGCTATGATGCGCTCCGCGGCATCACGGACTATGTCGCAGGCATGACTGACAGCTTCGCCGTATCGACCTATAGGCGCCTTCGGGGCATGGAACTGCCTCGAATGTATTGACCTCGTCGTTCCTGCCCGGAATTCCCCAAGAAGCCCTCTATAGCGAAATTTGATAATTCTCAACAAAACAGTCGAAGGGTTTAGCGGCAATAAGGCCGAAAATCGAGCAGAAAAGCGAAAACCGGGGGAAATTGCTGGAAATTGGCGGAAAATTGATAGCTGGTTCGTAGCCCTATCCTTGGTTGCCGCAGGCATCGGCGTATTCGCGATCACCAACCTGAGCTCCCTTGACGATAGGGATACCTACCTCTTCGAAAAAATGATGGTGCCACCGGCGGAGATCGCCAGCCTCGCAGATGCCCTAGGGACAATCCAGAGCGCCATCCGCGACAGGCAATTTGCCCGGTGCGCAGGGGGAGGCGCAGCGGAGCTTGATCGTACCGGCTCGGCGGGAAGGAGCGTCAGCGTCGCCGCGGCCGCCGGTTCCCGCATCGCCCGGGTCGTGCCGGATATCAGGAAGACCGCCACGGTCGTCCAGGAGGTGTCGGCCGCGAGCCGTGAACAGGACTCGGGGGTGACCCAGAATGGCCGGGCCATCGTCCAGCTGGATTCCATGGTCCAGCGGAACGCCTCGGCCTCCGAGGAGCTGGCCTCCATGGCGGAGGAGCCCAACAGCCAGGCTGAGCAGCTTTCGGAGGCCCTGTCCTTCTGCAAGTCAGGGGAAGGCTCCCTGCTCCGGATCGAGAGCCGCTTAGAGGCAAGGCCATCGCCCTCTTGGCGAGCGGCGACGCACGAAACGGTCTATGCTGCAAGGATGCGATGGTCAGGATCGGCGCGCCAGGCCGTACCGCTCGCCGTCCTCCTCGTCGCGGAGCAGGGCGACATCGACTGGGACATCAGCCTGCCCATCGTCACCGCGGACCATGCGAAGGGCTTCCTTCGCTTCGCGTCGTCCACCTGCATGGAAAAGGGAGCCCTGCCCGCATCGCAGGGTGGCGGGACCTTAGATTTCGCCTCGGGTTCGGCGTCCTATCTGGCTACTGGCCACTCAAACGAGCCGGTATCCCTGTGCGCGCGGGATACCGCCGCCGAGGAAGCCTCCGCTCTCTATGTCGGCCAGGGGAGGGCGGGGACGCGGATCGTGGAAAACACCGCCATCAGCGAAGCCATCGCGGCCTTCCTGGGTCTCGAATAGCCGCCAGCCCGTCACCTGTAGGGGGAAAACAAAAGCGCCGCCTGTCGGAGACCCGAAGGCGGCGCGTATAAGCCCGAAGGACCGTCGCCTGCTGGACGGGGATCAGATCATCGAGCGCTTCGTGCCGCGCTTCATCAAGTCCTTGAGGAGGCCGGCCGGGTCCTTTGCCTTGCACAGGAGTATCATCGCCGCGATGATGTAGGGCTTGTAGCTTGCCTCGAGATAGGTCGCGTCCCGGTAGCGGTCGAATACCGTCGCGGCGACCTCTCCGGCCTTGCAGGACACGTCGGTGATGTCGGCGGGGAGGCAATGCATATAGAGCGCTTTTCCCCCCTTGGTGAGCTTCATCTTCTCCTCGGTGCACTCCCAGGCCTTGAACTTCGCGTTGTTCTCGAGGCACTTCTTCTCGAGGTCCTTGAGGCCGGCGCTGTCGTTGGCATGGAGGAGGGGGACGCGCTGCTGCATCACGTCGTAGGGCGCCCAGCTCTTCGGGTAGACGATGTCGGCGTTCTTGAAGGCCTCGTCCATCGAGTTCGAGTGGGAGAACTTGCCGCCGGACGCCGTGGCCTGCTTCTTCGAGAGGGCCACGACCTCGGGGATGAGGTCATAGCCTTCGGGGTGGGCAAGGGCCACGTCCATGCCAAAGCGGGTCGCCAGTCCTATGATGCCCTGGGGGACGGAGAGGGGCTTGCCGTAGGAGGGCGAATAGGCCCAGGTCATTGCGATCTTCTTGCCCTTGAGCTGGTCCAGGCCCCCGAAGTGGTCGGCCAGGTGGAGGAAGTCGGCCATGGCCTGCGTGGGGTGGTCGATGTCGGACTGGAGGTTGATGACGGCGGGGCGGGCAGGAAGCACGCCGGCCTTGACGCCTTCGTCAAGCGACTTGGCCACCTCGCGCTGGTAGGTGTCGCCTTCGCCCAGGTACATGTCGTCGCGGATGCCGATCGCCTCGGTGAGGAAGGAGATCATGTTCGCCGTCTCGCGCACCGTCTCGCCATGGGCGATCTGGCTCTTGCCCTCGTCCAGGTCCTGGACGTAGAGGCCCAGGAGGTCGCAAGCCGAGGCGTAGGAGAAACGGGTCCGCGTGGAGTTGTCGCGGAAGTTGGACACCGCAATGCCGGTCTCCCAGATCTTCGTGGAGACGTTGGCCTCGCGGAGGGCGCGGAGGGCCGAGGCCACGATGAAGGTGGCGTCAAGCTCATCACGGCTTTTTTCCCAGGTAAGGAGGAAGTCCTTGCCGAACATGTCGATGGACTTGCCCTTGAGCGCCTCGATGGTCTTCTGTATTTCCTTCTCGTTCATCGTTTCCTCCGCTTTTCGCGTGATATGCGGAACCGCCCAAAGCGGCCCCTGGATCAAGTCCGATCCGTCTCTGCAGTCTATAGCTTGCCGAGTGCGCGAAGGACGCGCTCCGGCGTGAAGGGCCATTCCCTCACCCATGCCCCGCAGGCGTCGTGGATGGCGATGGCGATGGCCGGCGCCGCGCCGTTGAGGGCGATCTCCGATATCGATTTCCCGCCGTAGGGTCCCACAGGGTCCTCGACCGGCACGAACACGACCTTGAAGTCCCCGGGTATCTCCCTGATGCCCGGGATCTTGTAGTCGAGGAAATTCGGATTCGCGCAATGCCCCTCGGCGTCGAAGAGCATCTCCTCGTAAAGTGAGTGGCCCACCGCTTTCATCACGCCGCCATAGATCTGCCCCATGGCCAGCTCCGGATTGATGGGGGTGCCGCAATCCTGGAAGACGTGGTAGCGCTTGAGCACCACGTCGCCCGTCCGCCCGTTGACCGCGACTTGCGCGAAGTGGGCGCCGTAGGGGAAGGCCGCGTGCTCCGTCTTGAAGCTCCCGATGCCGCACAGCTCGCCGGGGCCCTCGCCCGAGGAGGTGCGGTGGGCGATCTCATGGTAACTGGTCGTTTTCCCGAGCTTGCCCGCTATCGTCCCGCCAGGGAGGACCCGCAGGTCGGCCGCGCTCTCCTCGAGGAGGCCAGCGGCCACGGCAAGGATCCTCTTCATGAGGTCCTCGGCCGCGAGCTTGGCGGCGTTGCCCGAGAAGAAGGTCCCCGACGAGGCGTAGGCGCCTTTGTCGAAGGGCGTCGCGTCCGTGTCGCCTGAGAGGACAGCCACGTCCTTGGGATCGACCTTCATGACCTCCGCCACTATCTTCACCGTGAGGGTGTCGAGGCCCGTCCCGAGGTCGGAGCCGCCGGAGAGGAGCATGAAGGAGCCGTCGGTCTGGAGGCGCACGAGGGCGTTCGCGGCGTCGAGGCCGGGGAGGCCCGAGCCCTGCTGGATTATCACCGCGCCCTTCCCGAGCTTCCACTCGGGGCCCAGTTTCCATTCCGGGCCGAGCCTCCACTCCGGGTCCGAGGCCGCCTCGTGTTTTCCCCAAGCCATGGACTTGCGCCCGCCTTCGATCATGTCGCCCAGGCCGCATTCGCCAAGGGTCACGGCCGCGCCGGCCCGACCCTCGCCAAGGCTGCGCAGGATCTCGATGCGGCTGCCGGAGCGCACGCGGTTCCTCTCAAGGAGGTCCAGCTGGTCCATGCCGAGCTCGGCGGCCAGCTCGGCGAGGGCGGTCTGGAGGGCGAAGGAGCCCTGGGGAGCCCCGTAGCCCTGGTAGGCGCCGGAGGCCGGGAGATTGGTGTAATAGGTACGGACATCGAAATGGACGTTGTCGCAGAGGATGAGGGGAAGGCTCTTGGAGCAGGCGTTCATGGGCACCGTGAGGGCGTGCTGGCCATAGGCGCCGGTGTCGGCCCTGACCTTGAACTCGATGGCCGTGAGCTTGCCGTCGCGCTTGGCGCCCAGCTTGACCGCGATCTTCATCGGGTGCCTTGTGCGCGCCGAGATGAACTCCTCCTCGCGCGTGTAGCGGAAGAAGACCGTCTTGCCCGTCGTCCAGGTCAGCCAGCCGGCGATGTCCTCGAGGCAGAGGTCCTGCTTGGCGCCGAAGCCGCCGCCTACGCGTTCCTTGATGACCCGCACCTTGTTCTCCGGCGCGCCGATGGCCGTGGCCACGATGCGGCGAAGGTGCCAGGGCACCTGGGTGGAGGCGTGGATCACGAGGCGGCTGTTCTCCATGCGCGTGAGGACCACGTGGGGCTCAAGGGGCGTGCAGTGGACCCGCCTCGCGTAGTACTCGCGCTCGATGGTGACCTCGGCCTCCGCGAAGCCCTTGGCGATGTCGCCTATCCCCCCGGCCGTGCTGGCCGCGAGGTTGTGCGAGGGATCCCCGCCGATGGGGAACTGGTAGATGACGGGATCGTCCTCGCCACCGTATACCGTGGGATCGCCCGTGGTCAGGCGGCCTTCTGGCGCGGAACCCGCGACATAGCTGACCTGTCCCGCATGGACCGGCGAGGCGCCGGGGGCCGAGGCCTCCTCGATCGTGAGGATGGGCTTCAGCACCTCGAATTCCACGTCGATGGCCGCGATGGCGGCCAGCGCCTCAGCCTCCGTCTCGGCGAGGACGGCGGCCACGCGGTCGCCGGCGAATCTCATGACACGGGAGAACATGCGCCCGTCATAGGGGGAGGGCTCGGGGAAACCCTGGCCGGCCGTCGTGTAGACCCGTGAGGGGGTGTTCAGGTAGGTGAGGACGGCATGGACGCCGCTCATCGACTCGGCCTTCGTCGTGTCGATGCGCTTGATGCAGGCCCTGGCGTGGGGGGAGGCGAAGAGCTTGAGTACGAGGGCGTCCTCCGGGACGCGGTCCTCGACATAGGCCCGCTCCCCGCGGGCCAGGGCCGGCGCGTCCACCTTCTCGCGGCACTTGCCCACATGGCGGAGGTCGTCACGGAATTCGGGGGCGGGGTGGGCCACATGTTCGGGATCCTTGAGCCGCGCCGCCGCGAGGTGGGCCGCGTCGAAGAACTGCTCGTAGCCCGTGCAGCGGCACAGGATTCCGGACAGGGCGTCCTCGATGTCGGCGCGGCCGGGCTCGCTTTTCCGGTCAAGGAGCTTGTGGAGGGCCAGGGTGACGGCAGGCGTGCAATAGCCGCACTGGACGCAGCCCGACTCGATGAGGGCCTGCTGGACGACCGAGAGTCCGCGGTCGCGCGAGAAAAACTCGACCGTGAAGGCCTCGACGCCTTCTGCCTGGGGGGCGAGGACCTGGCAGGAGTTGACCGTCTTGCCGTCAAGGATGACGGAGCAAAGGCCGCAGGAGCCTTCGCCATCGCAGCCGTTGCGCACCGAGACGATGCCCTTGCTCCGCAGGAGGTCGCGGAGGCTCATGCCGGGTTCGACTTGCCAGGTCGTGGCGCGGCCGTTGAGGGTGAAGTGGAGCGTCATGTGATTTCCTCCGCAGAATGAAGGGCGTCGGCCAGGAGGGCCGCCGCGCGGACGGATTTGAAGGCCGCCGAGCCGCGGAAATCCGTCCGCGGGGAAAACACCGTCCGCGCGCGCTCTTCGATGGCCGCCTTTCCAGGAAGGGCCTGTCCTTCGAAAAAGCCAGCCAGGTCGGGGAACTCGCGCGCGTGGGGACCGAGGCCCCCCAAGGCCACCTTGAGCCCGTCAAGGCGCTTTTCCGCGTCGAGGCCGTAGGCCACGGCGCAGGTGAGGACCGAGAGGTCGCAGGAAGTGCGTGAATGGCGGGCGAAGGCGAGCCAGGTGCCCGGCTTCAGCTCCAGCTCGACCTCGAGGAGGAGGCCGCGTGGGATGGCCATCCATTCCATGGCCAGGGCGCCATGCGGACCCTTGGGGCCGAGGACCTTGACGCGCGCGCCGAGGACGATGAAGAGGGGAACCAGGCTCGCGCAGGACTTCCCCGCGCCCAGGTTGCCTCCGACCGTGGCGCGGTTGCGCACGTTGCGGTTGATCATGGAGAGGGCGGCGTCGCGGAGGGCCGGGGGGACCGAGCGCGAGTCCACGAGATCCTGGAAGGTCGCGCCGGCGCCGATGACCAGGCCGCGGCTTCCGTGTTCGATCCCGCGCGGCAGGATGCGGCCGACATCGATCAGGCTATCGGGCTTTTTCCGGCTGTCGCCAGCGAGGAGGCAGGTGCCTCCGGCAAGGAAGACAGCCTCGGGCTTGGCGGCCTTGATGGCCATCGCCTCCTCGAGGGAGGAGGGGCGAATGTAGTCTTGCGGCATTGTGTTACTCCACTCCTGCCATTTTGAGTATCCTGCGCGAGGCCTTGTCGGCCTCCCGCCTGATTTCCTCCTCGTCCGCGCCAACGAGGCGCTTGTCCCTGACGACAAAACGGCCGTTCACGATGACATGGGCCGCTCCGTGGTCGTAGCCCGAGAAAAGGAGGGCGGCCACGGGATCGGACAAAGCGCCCGCGTACTCCATCTTTCCCACGTCGAAGACCGAAAGGTCGGCGACCCAGCCTTCCTCCACGCGGCCGATCATCTCGAAGCCCAGGATGCCGGCGCCGCCTTCCGTCGCGAGAGAGAGGACTTCCTTCGCCGTGATGCCCGCCGCGCCGTAGCGCACGCGCTGGAGGAGGAGGGCCTGCCTGGCCTCGCCAAGCATGTCCGAGGAGTCGTTGGAGGCCGAGCCGTCCACGGCCAGCCCCACCGGGACGCCGCGGTCGATCATCTCGCGCACGCGGCAAACGCCTGAGCCGAGCCTCATGTTCGAGGAGGGGCAGTGGGCCACGCCGGTCTTCGTGCGCGCCAACAGGTCGAGCTCCTCGTCATTGAAGTGGATGCCATGGGCGAACCAGACATCCTTTCCCATGAAGCCGCAATCCTCCATCACGCGCAAGGGGCGGCGGCCGTACATCGAGACGCAGAAGTCGTCCTCGTCGGCGGTCTCCGCAAGGTGGGTGTGGAGCCGGACGCCCTTGCGCCTGGCCAGGTCGGCGGCGTCCCTCATGGACTTCTCCGAGACCGAGAAGGGCGAGCAGGGCGCGAGGGACACCTTGCGCATCGAGTCCGGCGCGGCGTCGTGGTAGCGGTCCACCGTCGCCTCGCAGGCCGCCAGGATCTCTTCCTCGTCCTGGACCACGGAATCAGGCGGCAGGCCGCCGTCCTTCCTGGAGCGGGACATGGAGCCCCGGGTGGGCGCGAAGCGGAGGCCTATCCTCGAGGCGGCCTTGAACTGCAGGCCGGGAAGGTCGTCCTTGAAGCCCTTGGGGTAGAGGTAGTGGTGGTCTGTGGAGAGGGTGCAGCCCGTCTTGGCCAGTTCCGCCATCGCGAGCATGGAGGACCAGTAGACCGCCTCCTCGTCGATGCCCTTCCAGACCTCGTAGAGGTAGACGAGCCAGTCGAAGAGCTTGGCGTCCTGGACTGCCGGGACGTTGCGCGTGAGGGTCTGGTAGAAATGGTGGTGGGTGTTCACGAGGCCGGGCAGCACCACGTGGCGCGAGGCGTCCACGACCTGTGCCCCGCGCGGCGGGGCGATGCCCGCCGCGATCCGCGTTATGCGATTCCCCTCGACGAGGACGTCCACACCGGACAGGTCGGCGCCGTAGGGCCTCGCCACGCGGAGGCAATCCTTCAGCAGTATCAACGAGCGACCTCCGCGTTGAACTCCTTGATCATCTGGTCAAGGGCGGGGGCCTCGCCGTGGAGGCCGCCCCAGTAGGCGCGGTGGTCGTCCCACTGCGCGCGGAGCTCGGGCAGCTCCTTGCCCAGCTGCTCGATCCAGGAGAAGTACTTGAGGTTGTGGATGCGCCTCTTGTCCACCTGGGAGAGCTCGAGGAGGTGGTCGATGGAGATGCCCCTGAGCATGTCCAGGTCGCGGTCGGCCTGGCGCTGGTCGTACCTGCCGCGCTCGGCGGTGAGCTCGGTAAGGCGTGAGCCGTACATGTCCATGGAATCGGTGAAGACCGTGAAGACCACGTCGTTCGCGCCCAGCTCGTAGTACTTGGCGAACTTGATGGCCGCGAGGGTGTTGCCCACGCCGGAGATCCCGAGCCATGCGAGCTTCGCGATGATGGCCGGGTCGATGCCGGCCTCGGCCAGGACCTTCTTGCCGGCTTCCTCGTTGAAGAGGCGGATGAGCCGCATCGGTAGCTCGTCATCCACGCCGATCGCGGCGTCGGTGTCGCGGAGGTTGTGGATCCAGGGGATGTGCTTGTCGCCGATTCCCTCGATCCTGTGGTCGCCGAAACCGTTCTCGAGGATGGTAGGGCACTGTAGGGCCTCGGCCACGGCGACCTTGGCGCCGGGGAAGTTGTCGCGGAGGTAGGAGCCTGCGCCAAGGGTGCCTGCAGATCCCGAGGAGAAGATGGCCCCGGCTATGTGGTCGCCGGGACGGGCGACCGCCTTGAAGGCGTCGGCCATGGCGGGGCCAGTGACGGTGTAGTGCCACAGGTGGTTGGGGAGGCGGTCGAACTGGTTGAAGATCACCGCCTCGGGCCTGGTGCGCTCAAGCTCGATGCACTTGTCGAAGATCTCCTTGACGTTGGACTCACAGCCCGGGGTCGCGATGACTTCCTCGGCCATGGTCCGCAGCCACTCGAAACGCTCCTTGGACATGCCGGCCGGGAGGATGGCCACGCTGGGGCAGGAGAGGAGGCGCGAGATGTAGGCCCCGCCGCGGCAATAGTTGCCGGTCGAGGGCCAGACGGCCTTCTTGGTGGTGGGATCGAAGCGGCCGGTGACCAGTTCGGGGAGGAGGCAGGAGAGGGCCGCGCCGACCTTGTGGGCTCCCGTGGGGAACCATTTGCCGACGATGCCGATGATGCGGGCCTTGGTTCCCGTGAGGGAGGAGGGCAACTCGACGAAATTCACGCCGCCGAAGCCGCCGCCCTTTTCCTTGGGCTCGTTTTTCCAGGTGACCCGGAAGAGGTTGCGGGGGTTCACGTCCCAAAGACCGATGCCGGAGAGCTCCTTCTTTATCGATTCGGGCACTTTGGAAGGGTCGCGCATCTGCTCGTACGTGGGGAGGATGATGCCCTTTTCCCTGCAGCGCTCGATGTTCTTCTTCCTCTGCTTCTCGTCGATCTTGAGGTCGATCATGTGATTCCACCTTTCTTCTTCCAGGATGGCGCGCCGGCCTCATACGTGCAGTTCGCGCGCCTTCGACATCGCCGTGCCGGACAGGATGCTAAGGTCCCGCCGGCACCTTGTCCATTATAGCCTTTCCCCGTTTTCTATTCGAGTCCAAGGCCTTTCATCGCCGATTTTATGTCCTTGAGGCCGGAGCCGGTCACGAGGAGGACGACAATGGCGTCCTTGGCGATCTGGGCCTTCGCCTTGAGGAAGCCCGCAAGGGCCGCGCTCGAGGAGGGTTCGGCGAAGAGCCCCGCCTTCGAGGCCAGGAGCCGCTGCGCGGCAAGCATCTGCGCGTCGCTCACCGTCACCGCCCTGCCGCCATGCCTTTGCAGCTTGGAGAGTGCCTGGCTGCCATTGCTGGGCAGGTCGACGCTGATGGAATCGGCTATGGTGGTGGCCGCCACCGTTTCCCAAGCGCCGCCGGAGAGCAAGGCCCGGGCTATGGCGCTTGAGCCTTCGGCCTGGCAGGCCCAGATCCGCGGCATCCGCGGGATCCGGCCGAGCTTCACCAGGTCCTCGAAGCCCTTGTACACGCCGGCGATGATGACGCCGTCGCCCACGGGCACGAAAACCTCGTCAGGGGCCCTCCAGGCCCCTGACGGCGCGGAACTTTGTTCCGCGAGGCCCTGGTCAGTTTCCCTGTCGGCGGCTCTCATGTCGGCCTCCGCGAGCTGTTTCGCGATTTCGAAGGACACCGTCTTCTTGCCCTCGATCGTGAGGGGGTTGTAGGCGGTGTTGCGCGAGAGGGTTCCCGTCCGGTCGGAGTAGGCGCGGGACTCCTGGATGGCCTGGTCGTAGTTGCCGTCCACCTGGTGGAGCTCGGCGCCGTACTGCAGGACCTGGACGCGCTTTGCCACGGGTGCGTTCGCGGGGAGGAATACGGTTATCTTGAGCCCAGCCGCGGCGCCGACTCCCGCCATCGATGAGGCCGCGTTTCCGGTGGAGGCCAGGGCGATCTCCGAGATCCCGTGCTTGTTCGCGAAGGCCGCCACGAGGTAGCTGGCCCTGTCCTTGAAGGATCCCGTGGGCTCGCAGGTGTCGTCCTTGATGAAGAGCCCCGGGAAGCCGGTCTCCTCGCGCAGGCGCGCGGGCGCCCACAGGGGGGTGTCGCCCACGGGAATGGGCGGGAAGAACCTTGCCTCGACGGGAAGGGGAATGGAATACTTGGCATCGAGGAAATCCCCGGCCGCCGGCTCGCCTTCCCAGGCGCACTCGAGGACCCCGGCGATGGGCGCGCCGGGGCCGCGCCTGTCGGCGCAGGGGCCGCAGAGGTAGCGGCCCTTCTCGATCGGGTATTCCGCTCCACAGGCGGGGCAGCGGTAGAGCCATCTCATGTGCGCTTCTCCAGGGCGAAGGGCAGGGCCGCGTAGAAGGCCGCGCACTTCTCAAGGTCGTCCACGCGGGTGATCTCGTTGGGGGCGTGTGCCTGGTTCTCGTCGCCGGGGCCAAAGCCGATCACGGGGATCTTGTGGCGTCCGCAGATGGCCACGCCGTTCGTGGAGAAGGTCCACTTGTCCACCGCAGGCGCCGCGCCGTAGAGGCCTTCGTAGGCGTCCACGCCGGACTTGACCAATGGGTGCTCGGCCGGGATCTTCCAGGTGGGGAAGTAGAGCTCCTGCTTGTAGAGCTTGCCGGTGTAGGCGCTCTGGGCGTACTCGGGCATCTTCACGGTGAACTTGTCCACGCCGGCGGCGGAGAGGGCCTTCTCGACCTGGGAGATGGCCAGCTTGTCGTCCTCGCCCCAGGTGAGGCGGCGGTCGGCATAGAGCATGGCCTGGTCGGGCACGGCGCACTGCGAGGGTCCCTGTACCTTCATCTGCGAGACCACGATGGTGCCCTTGCCAAGGAATCCGTCGTCATCCGGCTTGAGCTCGGCATTGAGCTTCTCGAGGGCGAGGGCCGCGCGCGAGGCCTTGTAGGCCGCGCTCTCCCCGCGTTCGGGGGCGGAGCCGTGGCAGGAGATTCCCTTGATGTCTATCTGGATCTCCATGCGTCCGCGGTGGCCGCGGTAGAGGCGGCAGCTCGTGGGCTCCGTGGAGACAGCGAAGTCCAGGTGGAACTTCTCCTCCTCGATGAGGTACTTCCAGCACAGGCCGTCGCAGTCCTCCTCGATCACGGTGAAAGCGAACCACACTGTATAGTCGCCGGCATAGGCCATCTCTTTCAGGATGCGGGCGGCGGTGATCATGGACGCCGCTCCGCCCAGCTGGTCGGAGGCGCCGCGGCCGTGGACTAGGCCGTCCTTGATGAGGCCGGAGTGGGGCGGGTTCTTCCACTGGGCGGGGTCGCCCACGCCCACCGTGTCGATATGGGCGTCGAACACGAGGACTTTCTTGCCCTTTCCCACCCGGCCAAGGAGGGACCCCAGGCCATCGATGCGGATGTCCTCCATGCCGGCTTCCTCGCACATCTTCTTGAGGAGGAGGACTCGGTCCTTCTCGGTGCAGCTGAAGCCCGGCACCTGGATCATCTTGGAGAGGTTCGTGGCCGTGTAGTCCCGGTACTTCTTGGCCTTGTCGAGGATGTCCTTCGAATTCATGTCAGCTCCTTTCTTCCATCCGTTTCCACAGCCGCGACGCCTCTTCGCGCGCCTCGGCCGCCATGCCTTCGGAGTCGAAGGCGGGAACCTTGTCTTCAATGACGAACTGGCCGTTGACCATGACGCTGCGCACCTGGCGCGACGAAAGGCCGAAGGCCAGGTGGCCCGCGATGTTCGCGCCCTCAAGGGGCGTGGGCGGATCGTAATCCCAGAGCACGAGGTCCGCCGCCGCGCCGGCCTCGACCTTCCCGAAGCTCCTAGGCTCGCCCACGCCGGCGAAATAGCGCTCAAGGAGCCTGTTGCCGCGGTCAAGGCAGGGAAGGAAGTCGCCCGGCCACCAGGGGCCGCCGGATTCGCGATGCCTGAAACAGGCGAAGCGGAATTCCTCGAGCATGTCGGCGCTCATGCCGTCCGTGCCCAGGACCACGTTCCTGTGCCGGTGGAGGAGGCCGTTGTAGCCCACCGCGTTGTTCATGTTGCTGCGCGCGTTGTGCGCCACGAAGGCGTCGCGCTCGGCTATGAGCTCGACCTCGGATTCGGTCAGCCAAACGCCGTGGCCCACGATGCTCTTCGGCCCGAGGAGGCCGGCCCGGTCGAGGCGGACGGCGAGGTCGGCGCCGAAGCGGTGGCGGGAATCCACCGCGTCGTACTTGTCCTCGGCCGCGTGGATGTGGGCGCCCCGGCCCGAGGACTTTACCGCGTCGCCCATGGCGGCGAGGGTCTCCTCGCCGATCGTGAAGAGGGCGTGCCCGCCGATCGCCCCGTCCACGAGGGGAAGCTTCGCGCCTTTCTTTCCTGCCGCGAAGGCCGCGCGGTCCGCGTCGATCTCCCGCGCGAAACGGAGGTTCTCGCGGATGCCGGCCCTGGCGCCTTCGCCGCCGTTGCGGTCGGTGGTCTCGTAGCAGACAAGCCCGCGCAAGCCGATCCTCTCGTAGGCCTTGCGCAGGACGGTGAGGCTTCCATCGATGGACTGTGGCCCCGCGTGATGATCGACGACCGAAGTGACGCCGCAGGCTGCCGCGTCGGCCAGGCCGGCGAGGGCCGAGGATTCAAGGATGGGAAGGTCTATCGCCCGATCGAGGCGCCACCAAAGATGCGCCAGCTGCTGGGCGAAATCCTTTGATGGCGCGATATCCACCATGAGGCCGCGTGCAAGCGCCGAATACAGGTGGGTATGCGAGCACACGAGGCCCGGCGAGAGGTACTTCCCCGCCACGCGCCGCGCCTTGGGGTACTTCGCCGCGAGGGAAGGGCCCACCTCGACGATGCCGGACAGCGTCCCCGCGCCATCGCCTTCCTGCGCCACCGCTACATCCACGGGCGGGGAGACGGAAGGCAGGGAGAAATCGATGACACGGACCTTCTCGAAGAGGATCATGCCTTGCCGCCTATCAGGTAGGGATGGTCGCGTAGGACAATGCCCGCCATCGCCGCCATGGAGGCAGCCTCGCGGCCATCGCTGTTCTCCGGGGCTTCCGCGAGTCCCCACTCCTCCCAGGAGTAGCTTGAGACCGGCGCGTCCACGGCCGCCCTGATGAAGAGGCGTGGCCGGGCTGCCCCTGGTTCGGAAAGATCGGCGCCTTCATGGCCGGGGGGAAGCACGATGGCGAAACCTGCGTTGTGCGATCCTTCAAGGGCGGCGCGCGTCGTGAAGAGGGTCGGCTTGCCACGGAAAGGCTCGCCCTCCCAGGGGCAGAAGAAGCCGCAGTTCCCGCATTCGTTGCACAGCCCGTCCACATGGAGGATCTGGAAGGCCTGGCCGAAGGAGCTGTTGTCCTCCGAGGGCAGGGCCATGTTGGCGCGGTTCGGGCAAACCTCGACGCAGCGCAGGCAGGCCGAATCGCATTCAAGGCAGCGCCCGGCCTCGCGGGCGGCGAAGTCCGGCGCGTCGCGGTCGTCGATGGAGAAGGCCAGCCTGCCGCGCGCGGCGAGGGTGGCGGCATCGGGTCGCGGCGGCACATAGGAGGATTTCCGCCCTTCCATTCCTGCCTTCCCAAGGATGTCGAGGGCGGCCCTCTTGCCATCCGCAATCGCGGAGATGATGGAAGCCGGCCCGCGTGCGGCATCGCCCCCCACATAGATCGAGGGGGCGATGCCGACGTTGCCCCCCGTCGCGACTTGCGTCGTCGCGACTTGCGTCGCGCGATCGAACAAAGGCCTGCCGTCTTTCCCGACTTCGATGCCGAAGCCGCCAAGGAGGGCTTCATCGCAGGATTCACCGAGGGCTTCCACGAGGAGGTCGCAGGGGAGGTCGAAGGTCTCTTCGGAAGGCAGGGGGAAACGCCTTCCTGAGGCGTCCTTGTCGCCGAGGCGCATGCGCCTGACCCGGAGGGCCATGCCCTTCGGACCCCTGACCACTGCCTCCGGAAGCGCAAGCTCGTAGAGGATCCCGCCTTCGGCCAGGGCCTCGCCGATCTCCTCGCGGTCCGCAGGCATCTCGGCGCGGGTGCGCCGATACAGGAGAGTGACCTCCTCGACGCCGGGTATCCTGAGCGCGGTGCGCACGGCGTCCATGGCGGTGTTGCCGCCGCCCACGACCGACACGCGCCTCTTCCCCGCGAAGGGAGAGGGCCGCTTTCCGCCTTCCGCGTCGGAGGAGGCCTCGAGGAAGCCCAGGGCGTTAGTGCGCTCGATGCCTTCGCCCGCGAGCTTGAGCATGCGGGCCACCGGGGCACCCGCCGCCACGAAGATGGCGCCATAGCCCTTTCCTCCAAGGCTCCTGGCGTCGCGCACCTCGGCGCCGAAGCGGAACTCCACGCCCAGGGCGGCGATCCGGTCGATGTCGCTCGCGATGTCCTCGCGCGTTATGCGGAACCGGGGAATCACGTTGGCCGGTACGCCACCGGCATCCTTGGCCTTTTCGAAGACCGTGACCCCGACGCCGGCCTGCGCGAGGTAGTAGGCGCAGGAGAGCCCTGCGGGGCCGGCGCCGACTACGGCGACCTTCCCGAGGGAACCGGCCGCCGCCTGCGGCGGGAGGACACGGAGCTTGCCGGCTTTCGAGCAGGCGAGCTTCACGTCGCGGATGCGCACCGAACCCTCGTAGTCGAGGCGGGAGCAGGCCGCCTGGCAGGTATGGTCGCACAGGACCCCCGTGATGCGCGGGAGCGCGTTGTCGTCGATGATGCATCCGAGGGCCTCATCCATGCCGCCATCCCCCTTGGCCGCCAGGCGAAGGTACTCGGGAACCTTCTGCCTGGCCGGACAGGCCTCCACGCACGGGGCGGCGAAACAGTCGAACACGGGCAGCTTGCCCGCAATGTGCGAATCCGATTCCTTGAAGCCTTTCCGGTATTCGGGCCGCTCAAGGGCCTCGTCAGCGAGGCTCGAAAGGCGATTGGCGTCCGGCAGCGCGCTCGAGGAGGCAAGTGCCGCGACCGCAGCCTCGGCGATGGGGCCGAAGCGGAGATAGCCGCCGGGCTTGAGCACGTCGGTGGCCACGGTGAGGGGCCCGACTCCCGCCCGGACGAGTTCATGGGCATTGAGGGCCGACACTCCTCCGCAGTAGGAGAAGCGCGAGCCGAAACCGGGAAGGGCGGAGGCGAGGTCGGCGGCCAGGCGGACGGTGATCGGGAAAAGCGCGCGGCCTGACATGTAGCGTTCGCCGCCCGGGAGGCGGCTGCCATCATTGGCGTTCGCGAGGGTGTTGGAGAGCTTGATGCCGAAGCGCCTTCCCCGTGCCCTGGCGCTGTCCCCTAGGGAGGCGATGAGGGCGAGGGCGTCCTTCCATTGGAGGTCGTGCTCGAAGCTTTCGCGCTTGATGGCGATGTCCTTCCACCCCGTGGTGTCGAGGATCGCGCGCGCGCGGTCGAAGCCGAGGAGGGTCGGGTTGAGCTTCACGTAGGCGTCGAATCCCTTTTCCTCGATGAGGTAGCGGCCAATGCGCTCGATCTCCGCCGGAGGGCAGCCATGCATCGTCGAGACCGTGACCGAATGGACCGGTCGGGAGGGGAAGGACGCCAGGAGCCCGCGTGCGCGGGTATGCGCCTCGCCGCCGAAGGCCTTCCTGAAAAGAGGGCCGTCGACAAAAGCTTCGAGGTCGCGCATCGCGCTTGCCCAGAATGGGCCGCGGGCGGGATCGCGCATCCCCTCGAGGTAGGCGTCGACTTTAGCTCCCTTGATGCCATCGAGGGTGTAGCCGACCGAGATGTTGAAGAAGAAGTCGCGGGGGCTCTCCGACCAGAGGCTGGCCAGGAGGTTGACCGCTATCCATCCGCGGAGGTATTCCTCGCGGGCCTCCACCAGGGAAAGCTCGGTTGACCACTCGACATTGTGGCCCTCATCGAGCGCGTCGATGCAGGGCTTCTCGATGTCGAGGCTGTCGTTCGCCTGGACGGTCTTCAGCTCGAAGGCGCGGGAACCCGCGAGGTAGGCCGCCACCAGGTTTGGCGCGATCTGGCTGTGCGGACCCGCGGCCGGGCCGACGGGAAGGCTTGCCCTGCCGCCCATCACCTCGAGGCCAGGGCTCCTTGCCTCAAGCTCGAAATTGTCCCGGAACACCTTCTCGGGGATTTCGTAGATCGAGGACTTCGCCCTGAACTCGCCGGCGACGCGCTCGAGGAGGGAAGAGAGGGGCGTCGCCACCATAACCTTGCTCATCGGTACCCCCATGTCAGGAACTTGCCGTAACCCGGTCTGGCGACGATGCGCCCTCCGGACGGTGCGAGCCCGGGCGTCTCGACGGCCGCCTTCCAGACGACCTGGCCGCGAAGCCAGGTGGCGCTGATGCGGCCCTTCAGCCTCATGCCCTCGAAAGGCGTCAGGTGGCCCTTGGACAGGAGCTCCTCGCCCCGGATGGTCGTCGTCCCCGCGGGATCCACGAGGACGAAATCCGCGTCCTTTCCAGGTTCTATGGAGCCCTTGCGCGCGGCGAGGCCATAGCGTTTCGCGGCGCAGCCGCCCGTGGCCTCGGTGAAGCGGGAGAGCGAAAGGCGACCGGCGAAGAACCCTTCCGATAGCAGGTAGGGGAAGAGGGTCCCGGTGCCGGGTATGCCGCCGTAGGCTGTCCAGATGTCGCCGGTGTCCTTTTCCGCGGCCTGGGAGGGCGCGTGGTCGCTGGCCACGAAGTCGATGTCGCCGCGGGAAAGCAGGGCCCAGAGCCTCTCGCCTTCCCCCCGGCCTTTCACGACGGGCGCCGTCTTGAGCGCCGCGCCCAGGCGGGGGAAGTCCTCACGGCTGAAGGCCAGGTAGTGGGAACAGGTCTCGCAGCTTGCGTCGGAGGCCGCCACGAGGGCAGCAGCGGCGGCGGTCCCCACATGGACGATGTGAAGGAAACCCTCGCGGCCGGAGGCGAGGGCGAGGGCCGACGCGACGGCGACCGTCTCCGCCGCTTCGTCCCGGCTTTCCGCGTAGTCGCTCCACTCCGCGGGTTTGCCGCCCCGGCGGGCCTTCACCCGCCCCGTGGCGGCGGTCACATAGTCCAGGTCCTCCGCATGGAGGAGGACCGGCCGCCTGAGCCGCTCGGCCTCGCGGAGGATGCGGGGGAAATCGTCATGGCTCACCCGGGTGAAGCTGTCCATGCCCGAGATAAAATAGCATTTCCAGCCGACGACGCCCCGCGCGGCCAGGTCCGCCATCCCGCCCTCGAGGCTCTCCTTGACCGCATGCCCGGAGACGCCGCCGAAGAAGGCGAAGTCCACCACCGCGGACTTGGACACAATTGATAGCTTGTTGTCGAAGGCGGCCGCCGTCGTGACGGGCGGCAGGGAGGTGCAGGGCATGTCCACCACCGTGGTCACCCCGCCCCTCGCGGCCTCGCTCGTGCCGTGGAGGAAGTCCTCCCGCTGCGTGAACCCCGGCTCGTCGAAATGGACATGGGGATCGATGGCTCCGGGGAAGACCATGAGGCCGGAGGCGTCGAGCACCTCATCCCCGGCGGCGGCCTCGATGTTTTGCGCGACCTCGATGAAATGCTCGCCCCTGACGCGGAGGTCGACTCGGCGGAGACGGGCTTCACCCGGAAGCGCGACCAAGCCATTTTTCACGATCATGGCCTGGCCCCCATGAGGCAGTCGAGGGTCTTTTCCGGCGTGAGCGGGATGTCGTACAAGCCTGGCCCTTCTCCGCCGACGGCTGTCCGCCGGGCCGCCGCGATGGCGTCCAGGACGGCAAAATAGCCGGCGATGCCATACACGAGGGGCGGCTCGCCGATGGCCTTGGAGCGCATGACTGCCCTGTGGTTCGGGAAGCCCTCGAGGAATTCCACGTCGACCTTCTCCGGCATGAAATGGAAGTCGGGGACCTTGTAGGTGGAAAGGGTATCGGCCAGGAGCTTTCCCTTCTCGTCGAAGCGGAGGTCCTCCAGCAAGGCCCATCCGAGGCCTTGGGCAAGGGCCCCCTCGACCTGCCCAATGTCCACGGCGCGGTCGATGCTCTCGCCCCCGTCATGGACCACGCTCACCGAATCGAGGCGCCAGGTCCCGCGGAGCACGTCCACGCTTGCGGTGACGGCGGCGCAGCCGTAGACGTGGTAGGCGAAGGGACTGCCACGCTCAGACTTCATGTCGTATACTAGGTCGGGAGTCGCGTAGAATCCGTGGGCGGAGAGGTCGATCCTTGCCTCGTGGGTCCTGGTGACAAGCTCATCCCAGGAGAGGGGAGTGGGAGAGCCGTTGCGCATGACCCGGCCGGACTCCATGGAGAGTTCCGGGGCTGGCGCCCCAAGGAGGGTGGCCGCCTCGACCAGGAGGCGCGCGCGGATCTCCTGGCAGGCCGCGAGGGCGGCCATTCCGTTTATGTCCGATCCCGTGGACGCGGCGGTCGGGTAGGTGTTGGCCACCGTCAGGGTGGTCGTGCGTTCCACGCGGACGCGCTCGATCCCGACGCCGAAGGCGAGGGCGACCACGCGGGCGATCTTGCGGGAGACCTGCTGCCCCATCTCGACGGCTCCGGTGGAGACCAGGATGGAACCGTCCTTGTAGACGTGCACGAGGGACCCGCCCTGGTTCATGAGGAGCTTGGTGAACGAAACGCCGAAACAGATGGGCATGAGGGCGGCGCCGCGCTTGACCAGGGGGTCCTTCGCGTTGTGCGAATCGATATTCCTCCGCAGGGATTCCCACTTCACCTTCTCCACGAGGCGGTCGAAGCTGAGGCGGGCCCGGCAGTTCTCGACCGGCATGCCGAAATGGAAGGAATCGCCGTCGCAAAGGAGGTTCTGCCGGCGCAGCTTCGCCCCGTCGATGCCTGTCCTCCTCGAGACGGCATCAAGGGCCGCCTCGATGACAAAGAAGGCCTGGGGGGCGCCGAAACCCCGGAAGGCGGTGAAGGGCGGGAGGTTGGTCCTGCACATGTAGCCCGTGACCCGGAGGTTGGGGATGCGGTAGGCGCTTGCGGCGTGGAAAAGGGTGCGGGAGAGGATGGCGGGGGAGAGGTCGCATATCGCGCCTGAGTTCTGGTAGTAGTCGGCCTCGAAGGCCAGGATCTTTCCGCCGCTGTCCACGCCGATCCTGAAATCGCTCGAGTAGGGATGGCGCTTGCCGGTCATCCTCATGTCGTCCTTGCGCGAGAGGACCAGTTTCACCGGCTTTCCGGTGACGCGGGCCCCGAGGCAGGCCAGGGCCGCCCAGAGCGCCGCCTGGTCCTCCTTGCCGCCGAAGCCTCCGCCAAGGCGGGGAGCCTCGACCTCCACAAGGTGCATGGGAAGGCCGAGCACCCTGGCGATGCCCTCCTGGACGCCGGTCGGATGCTGGGTCCCCGAGATGACGCGCATCGCGCAGCCTTCCGCCGGCGTGGCAAGGGCGGCCTGGGTCTCGAGGTAGACGTGTTCCTGGCCGCCTGACTCGACCCGGCCCGAGATGACGGTGGCGCATGACGCGAAAGCGGCCGCGGTGTCCCCCATCGCCTGGGTGCGGGGGGAGAGGATGATGAGGCCCTTCGCGGCGGCCTCCCGCGCGTCGAGCACGGGTTCGAGCTCATCGAAGGAGAAGGTGACGAGGCCGGCTGCCCTTCGGGCGAGGGAGACGGAGTCGGCGAGCACGAGCGCGAGGGCCTGGCCCCTGAAGCCCCATTCGCTCCCTGCCGCGACGAGAAGGGGCTCGTCGGCGACGGCTGTGCCCAACTGGTTCACTCCGGGGATGTCGGCGGCCGTTATAATGCGGATCGACGGGTGGAGGGCGAGGGCGGCGCCGGCGTCGACGCCCTTGAGGAGGCCTCGGGCGCAGGGAGAGGCGGCGACGGCCGCGTGGAGGAGGGTCTTGGCCTCGGGGAGGTCATCGATATAGCGCGTCTGTCCCTTCACGTTGAGGACTGATTCGGGGATGGGGTTCATGGGAAAAGCTCCTCGGCCAAGCCTGCCTCGGGAAAGAGGCGGATGAAGTGGGCGATCACCAGGCGTTCAAGGAGGCGGCGGCGATAGTCCGCGGAGCCGCGCACGTCGCTCATGGGCCTTGTCTCCGAAACCGCCAAACCGGCGGCTTCCCTCACGTTTTTCGCGTCGACGATCTTGCCGGCAAGGAAGGCTTCGGTTTTCCACAATCTCAGGGGGACGGCGGCCATGCCTCCCGCCGAGATGGCTGCGCGGACCACCCGCGGCGCGGCGGCCTCGCCTTCGACCTCGATGGCGCAAGCCGTGTTGGCGCTCGCGATGTCAAGGTGGCGCCGTTTCGAGACCTTCTCGAAGTTGAAGCGCGAGCGCGAGGCCGGGACGAGGAAGCGCGCCAGGAACTCGCCTTCGCGCAGGTCGAGCTTCTTGTAGCCGAGGAAGAGCCTCGCGAGGGGAGTCTCGCGTTCACCCTCGGGGCCGGCCAGGACCACGGTGGCGTCGAGGGCCATGAGGATGGCGGTGAGGTCGGCGACCGGCGAGGCGTTGCATACGTTCCCGCCGAGGGTGGCCCGGTTCCTGATCAAGGAGGAGGCGACCTGCGATTCGAAGGAATCGATGCCCGGCACGATGGAGTTGACGAAGGCTGAGGTGAAGAATTCGTGGACCGTCACCGCCGCGCCGATGACGAGCCCGCGCTGCCTCGCCTCGGCGCCTGGGTAGGCCGCCTCGATGCTGGCATAGGCCTTTTCGCGGCCGATGAAGAAGGGGTGGTAGCCGCCCACGGGATCGGGGTTGCGGACATACCAGTCCGTCCCGCCTGCGCTGACCATGGTCTCCCCGTTGTCCGCGCCGGAAAGGCCGCCAGCCATGCCCGCGTCGCTGTTGGCTGCCCCTTTCTCCTCCATCACCCAGGCGGCGAGGGCGGGGGGGACGACTCCGGCCTTCTCGAGAGCGGCCAGTCGCTGCATCGGCCCCGCGGGAAGGCCGGAGAAATCGGAGACGAGGCGCTTCGCGGCGCGCCGTATCGCACCATAGCCGGTGCAGCGGCAGAGGTTGCCCTCCACCGCTATGACCGCTCCCGTCTCGTCGATCCTTTCACCCGCGATGAGCCAGGCCGTTAGGGCGATGACAACCCCCGGCGAACAGAATCCGCACTGGCTGCCGTTTTCCTCGAGGAGGGCCTTCATGACGGGCGTCAACCCGCCGTTGCACGAGGCCAGGCCCTCAATCGTGACCAGGTGGCGGCCGTCGAGCTCGCCGAGGGCGAGGAGACAGGACGGGGTGGCGCGGTAGCTGAAGCCGCCATCGGCAAGCCGCTCGCCCACGAGCACGGCGCAGGCTCCGCAGTCGCCTTCCCGGCAGCCTTCTTTCGTGCCCTTGAGGCCGAGGTCGCCTCGGATGAAATCGAGGGCCGGCCTTCCCGGCCAGGCCTCGACACGTATCACGCTCGCATTGGCGAGGAACTCTATCGTGCTGTCCATGTTCATCGTCCGCATCCTTTAATCCGCGAAAAGCTCCACGGGGCTGAATCGCTCGACGTCCACGAGTCCCTTGTCCGTTATCTTGAGCTTCGGGATGACGGGCAGGGCCATGAAGGAGAGTGTCATGAGCGGCGAGGGATTCGAAAGGCCTTCCATCTCGAAGAGCGCGTCGAAGGCGCGCAGGCGCTCGACCACCCAGGCCGCGTCCCGGTCGCTCATGAGGCCTGCCACCGGGAGCGGCAGGTCCAGGAGGACCTCGTTTCCGACCGCGAAGACGAGCCCGCCCTTGAGCTTGTTGAGGTGCTTCGCCGCCTTGAAGATCGAGGTGTCGTCGACCCCGGCGATGATCATGTTGTGGGAGTCATGGCTGATCGTCCCGCCGACAGCCCCCCGCTTCAGGCCCAGGCCCTTGATGAAACCCTTGCCGATGTTGCCCGAACCCCTGTGCCGCTCGATGACGAAGAGCTTGACGATGTCGCGCCCGATATCGGAGACGCACAGGCCGTCCTCGACCTTCGGATGCTCGAGTCGAGCGCCGGTGATGATCGATTCGGGGAAGGCCTCGATGACACGGATGCGCTTTCCCCTTTCGGCGAGGATCCGGAAATCATCCTGGGTCAGCCACTTGATGTTGACGGAATCGCGCAATGGGGGTTTCGAGGCCGGCGGTTCGCACAGGAGGCGTCCCTCCTCGGCGACGAGGATGCCGTCCTTGAAGACGAACTTCGCCGCGAAGCTTTCCATCGATTCGAAGGCGACGAGGTCCGCGCGGTATCCGGGCGCGATCGCGCCTGAGTCCCTGATGCCGAACCAGCGGGCGGGATTGGCGCAGGCGATACGGAAGGCATCGATGGGATCGATGCCGCCCGCAAGGAGGAGGCGCAGCGCGTGGTCCATGTGGCCTTCGTCGACGAGGTCGTTCGGATGCCGGTCATCGGAGCAGATGAGGAAACGCGAGGCGTTTCGCGGATTCACCGCCGGGAGGAGGTGCCTCAGGTCCTTGGCCGTCGAACCCTCGCGGAGCATGATGTACATGCCCTTGGAGAGCTTTTCGAAGGCTTCCTCGGGCTTGGTGCATTCGTGGTCGGAACCGATTCCGGCGGCCACATAGGCGGAGAGGTCCTTGCCGGTGAGCCCGGGCGCGTGGCCGTCAACGGCCATTCCTGCGTCCCGGAAGAGGGCGATCTTGTCGAGGAGTTTCTGGTCCTTGAAGAGGATCCCGGGGTAGTTCATCACCTCTCCCAGGCCAAGCACCCTGGGTTCCCGAAGGAAGGGATACATGTCCGAGGCGAAAAGGGCGGCGCCAGCCGTATCGAAATCCGTCGCCGGCACGCAGGACGGGACCATGAAGAAGACATTGAGCGGGAGGTCTTCGCTCGCCGCGAGCATGAAGCGCATGCCGTCGTAGCCAAGGACGTTCACGATCTCGTGGGGGTCGGCGACCACCGTGGTCGTGCCCCGGGGAACGACAATGCGTGCGTACTCGCTCGGGGTCAGGAAGGATGACTCGATATGGACATGGGAATCGACGAGTCCCGGCGCGACGAAGAGGCCCTTGAGGTCGAGGGTGCGCTCGGCCCTGAGCCCGTCATCGACACCCACGATGCGCCCGTGACGGAGGGATATGGTCGCGTTTCGCCGGATCTCCCCCAAGAGGAGGTCGACGATGGAGCAGTTGGCGAGGTTGGTATCGCAGGGTAGGGCGCCAGCTGCGGCGTCGATGAGGTCCTTGTCCGTCACCGCCTTCTCCTTGTCCCGAGACCGGGTCGGTAACTATACACCCAAGCGGGAGCACGGACAAGATGAAGAATCGCCGCCGTCAGGCGTCGAGGGCCAGGGGCGAAAAAAAAGCGCCATGATTGGCGCTTTTTTCCGGTGCTCAGGAAAGCGCGGCTGATGCGCTTCCGCGAAGGTTATCATTTCTTTTCGGTGGCGCCCTTCCAGATCCCCGCTTCCTCGCAGCCTGCCACCGTCTTTATTTTCGTAAGCCATCCCGTGGCCTCGGCGGTGCTGGCGTAGGGTCCTATGCGGACGCGATACCAGCTTTTCCCGTTGATGTCCTTCACGGTGATTATGGAGGACAGCCCTTTTTTAGCGATCGTGTCCTTGAGGTCATCGGCCTTGCCCCTGCTGGAAAAGGAGGCCGCCTGTATCCAGTACTCGTCGACGGGCCTGGCCGCGGCGGCCTTTGCCGCCGTCGGCTTGGCTACAGCCGTCTTGGCCGGGCTCCCGCCGCTTTTTGCCGAGGCGACGGCGGGCTTGGCCGCGGCCGCGGCAGCGGCAGCGGCCGTTCCACCGCCGGCGGCGGAGTTGGCGGCAGCCTGCAGGACGGCCGCGTCGTCAACCGTCGTGGGTGGGATGCCCGCACCAAGGCCGGGGGAGATGCTGGCCGGCTTGTCGCCGTAGATGACGATAATGTCGCCATCCTTGTTCGGAGCCTGTTCTGTGGGCATCGACTGGGGGGGCAAGGAGAGAAAGTCCTGGGGATCGGCTGCCTTGGGCGCGGCGTTGTTGGCGACAGTCGCCGGGGCCATCGTCGCGCCTTTCTTCGGGACGAAGAACAGGACACCGGCGACCGAAATGACCAGCACGAGGACGCAGAGCGCGACGGCGATCCCCATGAGCTTCTTGTTTTCTGCAGACATCTTGGCCTTCCTCCCTGATGGCGCCTTCTGGCGCGACGCGCCACCCGGCACGAGAAGCCGAGTGAGCATCCATCATTCCTATCGGCAAAGAAAAGCGAATGATCAAGGGCTTTTGATATAGGTTCCCCCCGCAAACGGCAAGGGCGGACCCCTTTTCCCGCGAGTGAAGGAGTGACGAAAAATCCCTGACCTTTTTTGGGATGGCCCAAGAGAGCTTGCCTCGACCCTATTCCGTATCCATAGGTTGAACGGGCCAACCGATCCGCGTTCGCGGCAGCGCGGCGGGCGGCGGGTTTGGGAAGAGCGCCGAAGCCACTGGCTATTGGAAAGGTTCAAGCGGGCTATTCCAAAAAAACGGCGCAACCGCGTTGCCGCGATATGCGCCGCCTTTCCATCAAAAGTGGTATCGTGCGCTTCGTCTATTCCTTTTCGAAGGGCACCCCGAGGGCTGCCGGAGGCGTGGCGTTCATCGCCCGCAGGGCCTTGGCGATCTCCCTGCGCACGTTTTCCGGGAGGCGGGCGAGGCTGCGCTCGACCCATTCCGCGTTGCCGATGTTGACGAAGAGGAGGGTGAGGATCATGAGGGGGAAGGGCGCGACCTGGAGCACCTGGGAGGGGACGGAGGGCAGGCTCGGCTGGAGCACGAGGCCCAGCCACTGGAGGATGGCGAAGAGGTAGCAGCCGAGGGCGGCCCGGAAGGGCTTCCATCCGCCGAAGATCGTGATGGAAAGGACTATCCAGCCGATCCCGTCGAGTCCTGAGATGGTTCCCTTCCAGCCTGCCTTGATGGAGAGCGAGTAGATCGGCCCTGCCAGGCCTGCTATGGCTCCACCGATCATCGCATACACGTAACGGAGGCGGTTTACGTTGGCGCCACGCACGAAGGCGGCCGCCGGGCGTTCGCCTATGCCGCGGAGGGTGAGGCCCGGTCTCGTCCTGAAGATGAAGAACCAGGCCAGGATCACGAGGACGAAGGAGAGATAGGTCATCATGTCCTGGCGGAAGATGAGGGTCCCGAGGATGGGAATCCCCTCGAGGCCGGGGATGGGAAGCTGCGAGATGCGAGGAGCTACCTGGCCCATGATGGGATTGCCCAGGAAATAGGAGAGGTCTCGGCACAGGAGTGCCAGGACGAAGCCGACCGCGACCTGGGATTGCATGAGGGTGAGGCTGGCGAAGGCCACGATGAGGGAGATGAGGGCGCCTATCGCGGCGCCGGCCAGGAAGCCGAGGAAGACGTTTTTCGTGGCGAGGGCGACGGCGAAGGAGCCCATCGCGCTGAGGAGTATCATGCCGTTCATGGAGAGGTTGAGGACGCCGGCGCGCTCGGAGATGGTCTCCCCGAGGACGGCGAAGACGACGGGGGCCGCGGCTGCCAGGACCCCCGCGAGGCTGATGAGGATCGCTGAATCGGTCATGTTCTCACCTTCGCTTTCTTGAGGAGGCGGCCGCGGGCGCCCTGGCCCAGGATGACGAAGAGGACAAGGGTCCCCTGAAGGACTCCAGCCAGCGAGGAATCGAGCTTCATCACGATGGGCAGCTGGATCGACCCGACATTGAGGGCAGCAAAAAAGAGGGCCACGGGCGCCGCTATGCTGGCCTTGTAGCCCACGAGCATGGCGACCATGAGGCCCATGTAGCCGTAGCCGGAGGAGATCGAGGGGATGAGGCGATGGTAGACCGAGGTGACCTGTACGGCTCCGGCCAGCCCGGCGAAAACGCCGCAGATCGCGAAACTCGACATCATGTGCTGCCAGGTCGGGATGCCCAGGATGTAGGCGGATTTCTGGTTCTTGCCGACGGCCTTGAGGCGGAGGCCGAAATAGGTGCCTTCGATCATCGCATAGACCGCCAGGATGGCGATGACGGCGATGATCAGGGTCATGGGCGTCAGGCGTGAGGAACCTGCCGCGATGGGCATCCACAGCGCGCGTTCGAAGGGAAGGGTGCCCGACATCGAGGCTACTCCCGGCCTCTTCCAGGGACCGAATATCAGCCAGAGGTTCAGGGCTGTCGCCACGAAGTTCAGGCCCAGGCCGCCGAAGATCTCGTTGACGCCCCCGAAGGTCTTGAGGGCTCCGGCGAACATCGCCCAGAGCGCCCCGCCTGCCATGCCGGCAAGGACGGCGAGGATGATGACGAGGGCCGGGTCCATCGCGCTCGACTGGAGGGACCGGAGGGCCCAGGTCGTGAAGATGGCGCCCAGGGTTATCTGGCCTTCGATGCCGATGTTCCACAGGCCCACGGTGAAGGTCACGAGGAGGCCCGAGGTCGCCAGGAGGAGGGGGACCCACGAGACGAGGACATTGGCCGCCACGTCCCAGGAGCCCACCGCGCCCAGGATTATGTTCCTGTAGGCCTGTATCGGCTGGGCCCCCGCCGCGAGCAGGGCAAGGGTCGCGATGCCGAGGGCCAGCACCACGGCTCCCAACTGGAAGGCGAATCTCGTGCTGCGGTTGTCACGCATGTTCCGTAGCTCCTTGCAGTGCTTCCCAGCCCTTGCCGCCGATGAGGCGGCCCAGTTCCTCGACGGAGAGCTTTCCCGAGTCGAGGGGCGGGCTTACCCGGCCGGCGAAAAAGACCATGACCCGGTCGCTGTACTGGAGGACCTCGTCCAGGTCGGCCGAGATGAAGACGATGGCCGTGCCTTGGGCGCAGCGCTCCTTGAGTTTCCCCCAGACATAGATCGTCGATTCGATGTCGAGGCCCCGTGTGGGATGCTCCACGAGGATGAGCTTGAGCGGGCTGCGCATGAGGGCAAGGAGGGCCCTTTGCTGGTTGCCGCCGGAGAGGGACTCGACCGCGGAGTCGGGACGGCCCTTGATGTTGTAGAGGGCAATTCGCGATGCGGCGAGCTCCTCGGATTTCCTGCGGTCGATGAAGAGGCCCTTCATGCCTTCCGAGAGGATGAAATGCTCGGTGAGGGAGAGGCCGGCCACCAGCGCCTGTTCAAGGCGGGCTGCGGGAAGGTAGGCCACGCCCTCGCGTCGGAAGTCGTGGTGGCTCCTCCCGGTCATGTCGTGCTCGTCCTCATCCAGGCAGAAGGAGCCTTCGGTGGGCTGGGCGAGTCCGGCGCAGGCGCCAAGGAAGAGGGCCTGGCCAGAGCCTTCCATGCCAGCCAGTCCGATGACCTCGCCCGCGCGCACCTCGAGGTCGACTCCCTTGATCTGGAGCCTGATGCCATCGAGGGCTATGTGCTTGGCCGCCAGGACGCTCTTCCCCGGCTCGAGCTTCAGCTTTGGCGCGAGGGGCACTTCCTTGCCGAACATCATCTCGATGAGGTCCTTGGTCTGGAAGGGAGGGAGCATCTCCCCGACCAGGACACCCTGGCGGAGCACGGCCGCCTGGGTGCAGAGGGCTTCGACGTCCTCGAGCTTGTGGGAGACGAAGATTATCGTCATGCCTTCCGCGGCCAGCTTCTTGAGGGTCGCGAAGAGCTTCTCTTTCTGTGGAAGGCTGATGCCCGTGGTCGGCTCGTCAAGGATGAGCACCCGGGCGCCGAGCCAGAGGAGCCTGAGGATTTCCAGCTGTTGCCGCTCGCCCACCGTCAGGGTGTCGACATAGACATCCGGATCGATGGAGAAATCGAAGCGTAGGGCAAGTTCCTTGAACTCCTTGGCGGCGCCGCGTCGGTTCGGGATGAGGCCGCCCCTTCGCCCGAGGATAAAGTCGTCGAGGACCCTCAGTGGAGGGAAATCGAGGGGGTCCTGATGAAGCATGCCGATGCCCTGGCGGATCGCGTCGGCGGGCGACGAGATGCGCACCGCCTTGCCGTCGAGGAGTATCTCCCCGGAGTCCGGGCTGTAGAACCCCGAGAAGATCTTCATCAGGGTGCTTTTTCCCGCCCCGTTCTCCCCAAGGATGCCCAGGATGGTGGAGGCGGGCACGGTGAGCGTTATCGCGTCGTTGGCCCTGAGCGCCCCGAAACACTTGGCAATCTTTCGCAACTCAACATGCATGAGCTACCCCTGAAGACAGGCGGAATTGTGGATCGAGTTATCTTTCCGTTCTAGCGCACTCTGCAAACGCGGGGTCCAGGGGCGATCTTCCATAAATGCGCCGGCGGCCCAAAGGGCTCGCCGGCCAATCCATTTTGCGGCGCCCCTGGTCGCGTTTTTAGGAAGATGGGGTTTGGGGAAGAAACCCTTTTGCTCGAAACAAAAGGGTTTCGTCCCCGGACGTTTACTTGGAGACCGACTGGCCCTGCATGCCCTCGAGGAGCTGGGGCAGGTACCAGACTTGCTGGTCGGTGGCTACGGTTCCGGCCTTCAGGTAGGGTTTCCCGTCCTGGGTGTTGAGGGGACCCTTCCACAGGTTGAGGCCCTTGCCCAGCTCGCCGACGAACGTGTCGACGCCGTCGGAAGCGGCTTTGCTGAGGGTGCCTTTCTTGAAGCCGACCGCTGAGGTGTCGGGGTTGTTGATGTTCTTCCAGTCGGGGGCGTTCCACTCCCAGTGGGATTTCCAGGTGCCCTTCATCGCGGAGGTGACGACCGCGGAGTACGCGGGGCCCCAGTTGAAATAGGGGACGCCGAGGGAGACGCCCTTTCCTTCATCGATGGCCTTGGCATAGTCGTAGGGAACGGCCCAGACCGTCTTGCCCTGGGCCTGGTACTTGGCGGCTTCGGCGACGGCTTCGGTCGTGTCGATGCCGGAGATGACCACGTCAAAACCGGTGTTGAAGAAGTCGTCGGCCACCTGGGTGGGATCGGAGGTCACGCCGGGGATGTTGAACCAGAAGCCGATCCAGGTCACCTTGAACTGGAGGTCCTTGGCGTCTTTCTTGAGATAGTTGACCCAGGCGTACTTCGCGCCGAGATAGGCGGAGGCGGCCAGGCGGCGGGTCTCATCGTTGATGAGGGGGCCGAGGAAGCCGATCTTGCCGGTCTTGGTGGTCATGGCGGCGGCGACGCCGGCGACCATCTTCATGTACTCCATCCTGCCCATGACGTTGATCATGTTGGGGAGGGGCTTGTAGTCCTTTCCGTCTTTCCACTGCTGGGAGCCGGAGGTGAGGACGACGAAGATATCCTTGTGGTCCTGGGCGAACTTGATGGCCTCGTCGGTCATGTCATCCGAGCTGAACACCACGAGCTTGGCGCCCTGGGCGACAAGGCTCTCGCCGAGCTGGGAGACCGTCGTTCCTGGGCGGTCGGCCGAGTTGGCCTTGTCGATGTAGACAAGTTTCGTGCCTGGCACCTTGGCGAGGACATACTGGATGCCGTCGTAGTTGGCCTGGCTCCAGCCGTGGTCATTGTAGGGGCCGACCATGACGAGGCCGATGGTGAGATTCGATCCGGCGGCGGGGGGTGCGCTCTGGGCGAAAGCGGCCGAGCCGACAACCACCGCGATGAGCAACATCAGGAAAATCCTGGAGACGTTCCGCATACTTCAACTCCTTGGCCATGCGTATTCGAGATTTCTGGACCCGGTGGTAGGATAGTCCATGGCTCGACCCATCCTGCCTCGAGCATTATAGACTACTCTTGGCGGGGGACAAGCTTTTTTTCCGGGCTTTGTGGCGATCGCGGACCAGTTTCAAGGCCAGACTGGACGGTGTTACGGCAGATAGAATCGCGTTCTTATAATTGCACTTTTTTAAGGATCATGTCGATTTGAGCTTGGAGATATTCGATATCGTGGACGTTTCTTAAATAAAAAAATGGCTTGTCGACCTTTTTGCGCAAAGCCCAAAAGGATCTTTGCTTGGCAATCCTCAACCTCGCCTCACGCGCGGTCAGCCCGTCCCTCGCCTTTGCCCGCGCCACGCGAAGGGAGAGGGGCGCCAGCACTTCGATGATGGCATCGCAGGCGGCAGCATCCGGCATGCGGTAGAGGAGGGCGGCGTTGATGCATACCTTCCGCCCCGCCTCCAACCCGTCCGCGACGCGGGGGCGGAGAAGGCGATAGACAGCCGGATGGACTATGGCCTCGAGGTCGGCCAGGCCCTCAGGGTCGTCGAAGACCAGGGCCCCGAGGGCCTTCCGGTCCAGGCTTCCATCGGGGCGGATCACCGACGGGCCGAATCGCCAGGCGATGGCCTCCATCGACTCTTCGAGGTCGAGGGCCTCGTGGCCGAGCTTGTCGATATCGAAACAGAGCCAGCCCCTTGCCTCGAGGAGGGAGGCGACGGCGTTCTTTCCCGCGCAATACCCCCCCGTGAGTCCGAGGAGCATCAGTGCATTTCTCCCCAGGACCTTGCGGTCTCCACGCTCGCGCGCAGGGGCACGGCCAAGGTCACCGCCCCCTCCATCTCCCGCCGCATGATGGCCGCCGCCGCCTTGGCGTCGGCTTCCGGCGACTCGACGATGAGCTCGTCATGGACCTGGAGGAGGAGCCGGGTGGCAGGCAGTTCGGCGCGGAGGGACCTGTCCACGGCGATCATCGCGCGCTTGACGATGTCGGCGGCGCTTCCCTGGATGGGCGTGTTCACCGCGACGCGCTCGGCGGCCTGCTTTTCGGTCTTGTTCCTGGAATTGATCGCGGCTATCGGCCTGCGGCGGCCAAAGAGGGTCATGGCGTAGCCTGTCCTCTCCGTCTCCTCGATGGTCCTCCTGATGAAGTCGCGCACCCCGGAATAGGTGGCGAAATAGGCATCGATGAAGGATTGGGCTTCCCCGCGGGATATCTTCAGCTCGTTCGAGAGCCTGAAGGCGCTCATCCCGTAGATGACCCCGAAGTTGATCGTCTTGGCGATGCGCCGCTGTTCGGCCGTCACTTCGGCCTCCGGCAGCTTGAACAGGAGGCTGGCCGTCCGGCGGTGGACGTCCACACCCTCGCGGAAGGCTTTCTGGAGGCCCTCGTCACCGGAGAGGTGGGCAAGGACGACCAGCTCGATCTGGGCGTAGTCGGCCGAGACAAGGAGGTTGCCCTGGTCGGCGACAAAGGCCTGCCTGATCCGCCTGCCCTCCTCGTCGCGGATGGGGATGTTCTGGAGGTTGGGACCTTGGCTCGAGAGGCGGCCGGTGGCGGTGCCGGTCTGCATGAAATGGGTATGTATCCGGGGAATCCCGTTGTTCCGCGCCGGCGAAAGGAAGTCGCCCTGGACTTCGCCTTGCACCAGCTCGAGGAGGGCATCGACGTAGGTGGACTTGAGCTTGGCCAGGCTTCGCCGCAGGAGGATGCGCTCGGGCACGGGATCCATGTCGGCCAGTTCCTCGAGGACGGAGGTGTCCGTGGAAAAGCCCGTCTTGGTCTTCTTGCCGGCCGGGAGCTTGCGCTCCACGAAGAGCACTTCCTGGAGCTGCTTGGTCGAGGCGACGTTGAACTCATGGCCCACAAGCCCCCAGATCTCCCTCTCGAGGGCCCCAAGCCGCACTTCAAGCTCCAGGCCGAAAGCCTTGAGCTCGCCCTTCTCCACCCGTATGCCCTCGAGTTCCATGGCGGCCAGGATGGGCACGAGGGGCATCTCGAGGTCGTAGAAGATCGAGGAGAGGCCGGCCGCGTCCAGCTCGGCCTTGGTGAGGCGGTAAAGACGGAAGGTGAGGTCGGCGTCCTCGGCGGCATACTTGCCCGCCAGGGACAGGGGCAGGTCGGCGAAGGTGCCGCCTTTGGGGACGATGTCCTTGAACTCGATGCCGTGGTAGCCGAGGCGCCGCTGTGCCAGCGCCTGGAGCCCCAGGGCATCGGATTCCGCATCGAGGAGCCACGAGGCTATCATCGTGTCGTAGAGGCGGTTGCGCATGGGGCCGACGTAGCGCTTCATCACGGCGAAGTCGTATTTCACGTTCTGCCCGACGAGGAGGCAACCCTCGTCGGCGAAAAGCCTGGCAAGTTCCCTCTGCGCGTCCTTCGCGTCGATCACGGCCTCGCCCGCCGGGGCGCGCAAGGGGACGTAGCATGCCTTTTTCAGCGAGTGCGAAAGCGAGAAGCCGACAGGTTCCGCCCGGTGCTCCTCGAGGGAATCGGTCTCGCAATCGAAAGCGAACTCCCTCGCCGCCAGGCAGGCATCCACCCATTGGGCCAGCTCGGCTGCCGTGGTGAGCGTCTTGTACTCGCCTTCCCCGGCAAGCTCCGGCGGCAGGCCTTGGCCTTCGCCTGCCTTGCCCGAGCCGACCGGAGGTTTCGAGCTCGTCTCGCCGTCTATGTCGCCCGCCCTTGCCTGGGTTTTCCCGCCGTCAAGGACGAAAAGCCCGCCGCCCGCCGCCGTCGCGGCCGCGGCTGAGGCCGCGTCTGAGGCCGCGGCTGAGGCCGCGGCGATGAGGCTCTTCATCCCCTCCCGCATGAAAATCGGATTGGCGGACTTCCGGTCGATGCCCTCGATGTCGAGCTCGTCGAGGTCCGTGATCGCGAGGGGCACATCCTCGCGCAGGGTGATGAGCTTGAGCGAGAGCTCGGCGATCTGGCGGCCCGATTCCAGTTTCTTCCTGAGGCTTTCCGGCTTCACCTCGTCCAGGTGGGCATAGACCCCGGCGAAGGTCCCGAACTCGGACAGGAGCTTGAGGGCTGTCTTGTCCCCGACTCCGGGCACCCCAGGGACATTGTCGGAGGCGTCCCCCGTGAGGGAGAGGTAGTCGAGGATCCGCAGGGGGGGGACGCCCCATTCGGCTTCGACTTCGGCCTCCCCGTAGGACTTGAAGGCGAAACTGGAGTCCGGGCGCAGGGCCTTCACGCCGCCGCCGACCAGCTGGAGGAGGTCCTTGTCGCCCGAGACGATGAAGCATTCGCGCCCTTCCGCCTTGCACCTCATGGCCAGGGTGGCGATGAGGTCATCCGCCTCGAAGCCTTCCGCCCGCAACCGGGGCACGCGCAGGGCGTCGAGGATCTCCTCGACGAGGGGAACCTGGGCATGGAGGTCGTCCGGGGTCTTCTGTCGAGTGGCCTTGTAGGCTTCGTACATGCCGTGCCTGAAGGTCGGTCCACTGGAATCGAAGACACAGGCGAAGGCGCCGGGGTTGTGCTCGTCGAGGAGGTTGAAGAGGAAGCGGAAAAAGCCGAAGACGGCGGAGATGTTCTCGCCCGAGTCGTTGCGCAGGGGACGGGAGAGGAAGGCGAAATAGGAACGGTAGATGAACGCGTAGGAATCGACGAGGTAGAGGGGGCGTTTCATGGATTCAGGATAACAGGTGGGAGGCGATCCCGCAACGGATCAGCCCTTGATGTCGAGGACGCTCGCTTCGCTGGAATCGGCGTAGATGGAACGGCGGGCCTTCATCGGCATCCTGAGGCCGGCGATCTCCGACCTGAGTGTCTCCATGCGCTGCTTGAGGAGGGCCCGATTTTCGGCGTTTCGCTTGAGGACCTCGCCGCGGAGTTCGATGAGGGATGCCTTGAGCTCGGGAAGTTCCCCATGGTCGGCCGATCCGGTCCCTGCGGGATAGGCGGCGCGATAGAGGTCCTCGAGGGGATCGAGCACTTTCTGGAAGGTGAAGATCTCGGAGACGATCTGTTCCTCAAGCTCGACATGGGCCACGAGCCTGTCCACGTCGCCTGATTCGATGTCGCCTTTCTGGTGGTCCAGCACCACCAGGTACTTCTGGAACTTGGCCCTTTGCTGGACGAGGAGCTCGCGGAAGCGGCGAAGCACGGCCGTGCGCTGTTCCAGCTCGGTCCTTTCCTCCGCCGCCATGCCGCTGCCGTCCCGCCGTCGCTAGCCGGCGATGTTCACGCCCGCGTTTGAGGCGGGCAGTGATCCGCTTTGGACCTTGGAGGCGGCTTCCGTCCAGGCGATCCGGAGATCGTCGAGCATCCTTCGCACCGAGGCGACGATGGCGGGATCCTTCGTCAGGTTGGCGTCGAGGAGCTGCCGCCCGAACCAGACATACAGGGAGAAGAGATCCTCGGCTATATCTCCGCCCGCCTCGAAATCGAGGCCGGCCATGAGTTCCGTGACAATGTCCTGGACCTTGCCCAAGGCCTTGTTGATCTTCTCGATGTTCTGCGGGTTTTTCCTGACATCTTGCTTAAGGATCGCGATTGAGATATCGCACTGCTTCACCGCTTCGTCGTAAAGCATCACGACGAGCTGCGCGGGGCTCGCCGTCTTCACGCGAGTCTCACGGTATGATGCGAGCGGATTGGCGTTCATTCCGGTCTGTCCTCCCTCAAGATGGTCCTCGATCGATTTTCGGCCTTCGCCGGTCCCCACTTAAGCCGAAACGGTGCCGGTCGTCGTCCAGGTCTCGATAACCTGCCAGGCATCGTTGATCCGGGCCGAAATTTCCGTGGCCCGCTTTTGCTCGGCCATGCTCGCGCTGTTCCGGTCAGGATGGTAGCGCATCAGGAGCTTCTTGTACGCGGCCTTGGCCTGGAGTGGCGGAGTGCCCGGCTGGAGGCCAAGGGTCTTGTAGGCCTCGAGGACGACGGCCGGCGGGCCCGATGGCCTGGTCGCGCCTTGGCCACGGAAGGAATTGGCCCTTTCCCTCTCCTCTTGTTCGCGGCGTCCTCGCTCCCCGGCCCGTGCTTGGCCTTCGCTTCGGTCTTCATTGAGGAAATCGTCGAGTTCGCTCATGGCCGAGTCCAGGTCGGGGTTGCCGCTTGAAGAAGGCCTTCCCCACCTCGTCTCTTCGGCATCAGGAGCTGTCCAGGACTTGAATAGGCGTTCTAAACGGTCGAATATTTGGTCCACGCGCTTTGACTCTCCCAAAATACTCTACCGGAAGCCGGAGCCGTGTGCAAGCCGGGACGGCTCTCCATCCGCCCCTTGGCCGGATGGCTCTTGCCTTCCATGCCCTTCCCGGTGCTATTCTCGATTTCGCCGCCCACATTGCCGCGGTAGCCGGATTCTGGAGGAAACGTGGATAGAAGCGGGTATATTGCCGTGGTCGGTGGCATAAACATGGATATCCAGGGCCGATGTTATGGTTCCTATGTCGCCGGCGACTCGAATCCCGGCGAATCCCTCATGAGCCCTGGGGGGGTCGGAAGGAATATCGCCGAAAACCTTGTCCGCCTTGGCCTCAAGACCGAGTTGGTCACTGTCCTGGGCGACGACACCCTCTCGGCCGAACTGGCGCTCTCCTGCGGAAGGCTCGGCATCAGCATCCGCGGAAGCCTCAGGCTGTCCTCGACGCCTGCGTCCCAGTACATCTGCCTTCTCGACGGGGGCGATGCCCCAGGGCGCCTTCTGGGCGCGGTGGCCTCGATGTCCGCCTTCGAGCGGCTTACCCCCGAGCGCCTTGAGGAGAGATCCGGCCTCCTCGACGGCGCCCAGGTCGTGTTCGCGGACGCCAATCTTCCGGCGGCGAGCCTTGCCTGGCTTGCGGATCGCTATGGCCGTGGCAAGAGCGCCCTGGTTTTCGGCCGGCAAAAGCCGCTCCTGGCACTGGATCCCGTTTCGACCGGGAAGGCCCCGAGGGCCGCGGAGATAGTCGGCTGCTTCGACCTCGTGAAGCCAAACCGGGCAGAAGCCCAGATCCTTTCGGGCATCGCCATCAGGTCCGATGCCGACCTTCCCCGCGCCGCCGAAGCCCTCAGGAACAAGGGGACCGGTGACATTTTCATCTCCCTTGGCGCCGCCGGGCTGTATTTCGAGGGATGCGGCCGCAACGGCCTCCTGGAGAGGGGCATTGTCAAGGCGCCGGCCCTTCCCATCGTCAACGTATCGGGAGCCGGCGATGCCGCAAGCGCCGCCCTTGTCTGGGGACTCGTGACGGGCAAGGGCATCGAGGAGCGGGCCATCTTCGCCGCGGCCGCGGCCGCCCTGTCCGCGTCCGCGGTCGAGACCGTCAGTCCCGAGACCGGCGTTGCCCGCCTCCTCGACATCGTCAAAGGAGTCAGCCATGAACAAGTATCTTGACCTAGGCGGCGAAGTGGCCGAAGCCCTGGCAAAGGGGCTGCCCGTCGTCGCCCTCGAGTCCACCATCATTTCCCACGGCATGCCCTATCCCCAGAACGTCGAGACCGCCCTCATGGTGGAGGCCGCCGTCCGCGAGGCAGGCGCCGTGCCGGCGACCATCGCCATCCTGGGCGGGCGCCTCAAGGCCGGTCTCGACAGGTCACAGATCACCGCGCTGGGCCTGCGCGGGAGGGAGGTGGTGAAGGCTAGCCGCCGGGACCTGCCCCGGCTGGTCGCATCCGCGGGCGGTCCCGCCCCGATGGACGGTGCCACGACGGTTGCGGCGACCATGATCGTGGCCGCCCTCGCCGGCATCCGGATTTTCGCCACCGGCGGCATCGGCGGCGTCCACCGCGGCGCCGAATCCAGCTTCGACATCTCGGCGGACCTCGAGGAGCTGGCCATCACCGAAGTGGCCGTCATCTGCGCGGGCGCCAAGTCCATCCTCGACCTTCCCAAGACCCTGGAATACCTCGAGACCAAGGGTGTCCCCGTCATCGGCTGGCGCACCGACGAATTCCCCGCTTTCTACACGCCCCATTCCGGGCTTCGCCTCGAGGAGCATGCCGATGACGCCGCGGACATAGCCCGGCGGCTCAAGGCCAAGTGGGGACTCGGACTTGGCGGCGGAGCCGTCATCGCCAACCCCATCGCCGAGGCGGACGCGATGGACAAGCTCGTGATCGATGCCGCGATCGAGGATGCCTTGAAGGACGCGGCGTCCAAGGGAGTCAAGGGCAAGGACGTGACGCCCTTCCTCCTGGCCAAGGTAAAGGAACTCACCGGCGGGGAAAGCCTTGAAAGCAACATCGCGCTGGTCCTCGGCAATGCAAGGCTGGCGGCCGCGATTGCCGTTGAGTACGCGAAGCTGAAATAAAGCCAAGCGGCGGGAAGAACCTTTCTAGGACTTTCATGGCCGGGGCCTGTCCCGGGCAAATCTGGCGTCGCTGGCGCGACGTCAGTATTTGCCCAGGACACCCGGCGCGCCACGAATTTCCAATATAGTCTTGACTCGAATGGACTGTCTCACGCCGCCTTGTCAAAGGCCGTGGCGGGAGGCAGTCGCGCTGCCGAGTCGTAGCATAGGCCTGAAATGCGGCCTCACATCATTGTCCACGTTCCTGTCAGCGAGCCAATATCCTCTTGATCGCAGCGGGGTCCAGGCGGAAGGCCGAGCCGCGGCCCTGGAGGAAGTGGTGGGCGCGCAGGAGGTGGATGGACAGGTCGGAATACACGAGGGACTCGCCCGAGTCGATGCGGCGCAGCCAGATGGAGTTCTTGTGGTGGATGCCGTCCTCATAGGGGCAGGGGAGCTTGCCGCGGGCGTCGCCGGTCTGGACGACCCAGGTGGCCTCCACGGTCATCGGCTCGCCGAGGCCTCCCTCGCCTGCATCGCGCAGGCGCTCCAGCTCCGCCGCCACCGACTCGAAATCGAGGCCGAGGCGCGTGAATTCGCCCTCGTCGGCCTCGATGATCTCGGCCAGGTGACGGCTTTCCTCGCCGAGGAAGCCCTGCGCGGTGATGGAGCCCGGAAGCATCCGCGCCTCCGCTTCCCTGTGCGCTTTCGTGTCCTTCATCACGCCCTCCTCATGCGAACTTGTCGAAATAGATCTTGTCCTCGCCCACATTGTTCTTCCGCATGACGGCCATGCATGCGTTGATCATGCCGGGCGAGCCGCACAGGTAACCCTCGAAGCCAGGGGAAGGGTCGATCTTCTCCCTGATGTAGCGGTCGAGGACATCGGTGATAAGTCCGGTGTCGCCTTCCCATCTCTCGCCTGGCCCCGGTTCGGAAAGGGCGGCGACGAAGTGGAAGCGGGGCCAGATGGCGGCGAGGGCGCGCATCTCGTCGAGGTAGAACATGTCCTTGGCCGTCCTTGCCCCGAAGAAGTACCAGATGTCCTTCCCGGGCCAGGCCCCGGTCTCCTGCATGTGGTGGAGGATGCTCTTGAAGGGAGCCATTCCGGAACCGCCGGCCACGCAGAGCATGGTGGCCGGGGTGTCCCGCACGCCGAACTCGCCGAAGGGGCCGATCAGGTCCATCAGGTCCCCCTCCTTGAGGTACTTGTGGACATAGGTGGTGGCGAGCCCCCCGGGAACGAGCCTGATGAGGAGCTCGACATGCCGCTTCTCGCCGGGACGCGAGGACATGGAATAGGCGCGTTGTGTGCTCTCGCCCACCTTCTCATAGGGAGGGACGACGATCTGGACATACTGGCCGGGATCGAACTCGATCTCCTGCCCTCCGAGGTCGAAGAGGACCTCCTTGATGTCGTAGGTGAGGTCACGTATGCGCTCCACCCGCGCCGGGAACTTTCTCACCCGGAACAGCGCCTCGGGAAGCTCGATCTCGAGTTCCTTCCGCACTTTGACCTGGCAGGCCAGGCGGACGTTGAGCGCCATCTCCTGCGGCGAAAGGTAGGGCGTCTCCGTGGGCAGGTGGGGTCCGACATCGGTGAGGACATGGCACTTGCAGGCGCCGCAGGAACCGCGGCCGCCGCAGGCGGAGGGGATGAAGATGCCCTCCGCGGCGAGGGTCCCGAGGAGGGCCGAGCCGCCTTGGACCGAAAGCTCCTTCTTGCCGCCGTTGATGCGCAGCTTGACGATGCCGTAGTTGTTGAGGAGCTTGTCGAGGATGGCGATGACGAGGGCGAGGAGGGCGGAAAGAAGGGCGACCGTGAGGGGGCCAAGTACGATGGGATTCATGCCTTCCTCCCCTACTGGACGGCTATCATGCCGCTGAAGCCCAGGAAGGCCATGGCCATGAAGCCTATCGTTACCAGGGTGATTCCAGTGCCCTTGAGGCCCGCAGGCACGGGGTTGCCCTCGGTCCGCTTCCTGATCGCCGCCAGGAGCATGATCGCGAGCCACCAGCCCGCGCCCGAGCCGAAGCCGAAGGTCACCGCCTGGATGAAGCTGTAGCTCCTGATCTGCATGAAGAGCACCGCGCCGAGGACGGCGCAGTTCACCGTGATGAGGGGAAGGAAGATGCCCAGCGAGAGGTAGAGGGCCGGCGAGAAGCGGTCGATGATCATCTCGAGGACCTGGACGACGGCGGCGATCACGATGATGAAGATCACGAAGGAGAGGTACTCGAGCCCGAGGGGCATGACAATGAACCACAGGACTATCCACGAGATGGCCGCGCAGAGGCCGATGACGAGGGTCACGGCGAGGCCGAGGCCGAAGGAGGACTTCCAGTCCTTGGAGATGGATATGAAGGAGCAGGTCCCGAGGAAATTCGAGAGGAGGATGTTGCTCGTGAGGATGGATGCCAGGAAGAGGATGAGAGGGCTGATTGCCGGGGCGTTGTGCATGGCGCTTCCTCCTTATTTCGCCGCGCGGTCGGGCGCGGCCTTGGCCACGGCCGCCTTGCGCCGGGCCTCGGCCCGCGCGTTGTAGGAATTGGATCCCCATAGCGCCATCGCCACCAGGAAGAAGGCGCTCGGCGCCATGATCATGATGGTCCATGGCGTGAACCAGTCCCCTGCAAGGCGGAAGCCAAGCAGGGTCCCGAAGCCCAGGAACTCGCGGACCACGGCGATGGCGAGGAGCACGACGCCGTAGCCGAGGCCGTTCGCGATGCCGTCGATGAAGGATGCCCAGGGCGGGTTTGCGGCGGCGAAGGCCTCGGCCCGGCCCATGAGGATGCAGTTCGTTATGATGAGGCCCACATAGGGACCGAGTTGCTTGGATATGGCCGGGGCATAGGCCCGCAGGACAATGTCCACGAGGATCACGTAGAACGAGAGGACCAGGACCTGGATGATCATGCGGACCTTGCGGGGGAGGAGGCCCTTGATGCCGGAGAGGGTGAAGCTGCCGAAGGCGGTGGCGAAAGTCACGCCGGCGATCATGATGAGGGTGTTCCGGACGTTGTTGGTCACCGCGAGGGTGGAGCAGATCCCAAGGACCTGGACGAAGATCGGGTTGTTGGTCCACAGCCCGTCCTTGATGATTTTCGCGTTCGAGGGCTTCATTTCGGGCCTCCTGTGGCGCGGATGTCCTTGACCGCGGCGTTGACGATGGCCTGCACGAAGCCGCTCGTCAGGCTGGCCCCGGTCACCGCGTCGACCCTGCCGTTGTCCGGGTCGCCGTCCCCGGTTCCGCTTCCCGCAGTGTCGATGGTCAGGCCTTCAGGGCCCAGTTTCTCTCCGCGGAACTGCTTCTTGAACCAATCCTCGTCAATGCGGCCTCCCAGGCCAGGGGTCTCCATCTGGTCCAGGATCTCGATGCCCTGGAGCCGCTCGCCTTTTTCGTCGGCCGCCACGACCATCGTGATCGAGCCCCACAGGCCCCCGCCGGTCTTCTTCACGGCGATGTAGGCCTTTCCGTCTATCTGCGCTCGAAACCCCTTGCCATCGGGGAGGTCGGACACCAGGGATGCGTACTTGGACTCCGCTTCGGCGGGGCTTCCGTAGCTTACCCCGAAGGCGCGGAGGGCTGCTGAATGGGCGGCGAAAAGCCTGTTGGACTCGACCCGTTTTTTTGTCGCCTCGTTGGCTATGGCAAGCGGGACGATGAACGCCGCGCAGGCGAGGAAGGTGAAGGCGACGACGTACGATACGCTGTCCTTTTTCATGAAACCGCCTCCTTCCCGGCCTTGGCCGCGGTGGCCCGGGAGACGATTTCGTCGAAGAGGCTCGCGAAGCTGTTTCCGAGGAGGACGGCAAAGCTGGTGCCTTCGGGGAAGAGGCTGAAGGTCCTGATGAGGACTATGCTGCTGCCTATGAGGAAGCCGTAGAGCCATTGGGCGAGGGGTTTCTTCGGCGCGCTTATCGGATCGGTGGCCATGAACACCGCGACAAAAAGGAAGCTGCCCGCCAAGAGCGATTCCAGGGGAAGGGCCTTGGCGACGCCGGCCAGGAGGAGGCCCGCCGTGAGGACGAAGCCCGAGGCAAGCGTGGAGAAAATGAGGCGGAAGGATGCCGTCTTAGTCGCGACAAGATAGATGCCCACGATGAGGATGAGGACGGATGAGCCCTCGCCCAGGCTGCCGGGATGGAAGCCCGTGAGGAGATCCACAAGCGGCGCGGGGGTTCCATGGCGCATGGCCGCGAGGGCGGTCGGGCCGGAAATCGCGTCCGCGCCGATGCCCAAGCCGCCTGGTGCCACAAAGCCTGCCTGCATGATGGCGGCGAAGGAGATATAGACGAAGAGGCGCCCGGCGATGGCTGGATTGAAGATGTTCCTTCCAAATCCGCCATAGACCTCCTTGGCCATGAAGACGGCGAAGAGGATGCCGATGGCCACTATCCACAGCGGAACGGCGGGCGGCATCGACAGGGAATAGAGGGCGCAGGTCACAAGGACCGCCTCGCTGGGTTTCTTCCCCCGCTTTTTCTCCACCAGGTATTCGACCAGGACTCCCAAGGCGAAGGTCACCGCGGCCACGCCGATCGCCCGTATCCCGTAGAGATAGAGGGACAACAGGAAAATCGGCGCAAGGCCAAGCAATACCTTGCGCATGACCACTTGTTTTTGGAACATGTAGTCCTCCTCTGGCGAACAGTATAGGGCAAGGATGGGGATTCCGCCCGCTTTTTTTGGAATGGACCGCGGAAGTGCGGAATCCAGGGTCCAAGGCGGGCCCCATGGCTCCATATCTCCGGGAAGGTTGACATATCCAGGAATATTGACCATATTCCCCTTGGACGCTTGGACGGACGATCGACCTTCGGCATGTGCCAGTCGCTACGCCGCCGAGACGCGAGGTGTTTCGATGTCGTTCATTTCCCTGGAGGGCGTGGGCTTTACCTATCCGGAGTCGTCGCGGGCCGCTCTCAAGGATATCTCCGTTTCGATAGGCGAGGGCGAGCACGTGGCCATCGTCGGCCGCAACGGCTCGGGAAAATCCACCCTCTTGCGCCTTCTTGATGGCCTTCGCACCCCGACCCAAGGCAGGGTCGAGGTATTTGGACTTTGCACCGGCGACGGCTCGAACCTCCCGGCCATACGCTCCGGCCTCTCCCTGGTTTTCCAGGCGCCAGTCGACCAGATCGTCTCGAGCGTCGTCGAGGAGGACGTCGCCTTCGGTCCGGAGAACCTCGGCCTGCCCCGCGCGGAGATCAAGGGCCGGGTCGACAAGGCCCTCCGGGCGGTGGGGCTGGAAGCCGAGAGGAAATCCCCCTCCCTCTTCCTTTCCGCCGGTCAGCAGCAGCGTCTCGCGATAGCCGGTGCCCTTGCCATGGAACCGCGCTGCATCGCCTTCGACGAGGCCACGGCCATGCTCGATCCCGAGGCGCGGAAGGACCTGCTTGGCCGCATCGACGAGCTCAACGCGCAAGGCATGGCCATCATCCACGCCACCCACGACATGTCGGAGGCCGCCCGCGCCAGCAGGATCCTTGCCCTCGAGGATGGCCGCCTCGTCTTTGACGGGCTTCCCGGCGACTTCTTTTTCCCGGGCGGCAGCGGCCTTCCGGCGCCCGCGGAGCGTCTCGGTTTTGGCCTGCCCCCGGCCCTCCGCCTCTGCCGCGAGCTCGGGATCGAGCCGCGCCTCGGGGAAAGCCTCGAGCGGCTCGCCGCACGGATAGCCGCCTCCGGCGCCGCCATAGGCGATGCCTATGGCGCCGCCTCGATGTCGCACAACGATGGCGCATCGCATGAGGCGCCGCGGCCTGCACCGGGGGAAGCCGGCGACCCGGTCGGGCCTGCCTTCGCGCTCGAGGAGGCCGGCCATTCCTGGCTGCGCGGCACCGCGAACGAGCGCGTGGCTTTGCGCGGGGTATCGGTCTGCCTGCAGCCGTCGTCACTGGTCGCGGTGGTCGGGCGCACCGGCTCGGGGAAATCGACCCTCCTCCAGCTCCTCGATGCCCTGGCCTTTCCCACGGGCGGCCGAGTCATCGCCTTTGGCCAGGACACCCTCGCGAAAGGGACAGACCTGCGCTCCTTGCGCATGCGCGCGCCGCTTTGCGTCCAGCGTCCCGAGGCCGCGCTTTTCGAGCCCTATGCGGCGGACGATGTCGCCTTTGGACCGCGCAACCAGGGCCTCGCGGGGAAGGCCCTGGTCGCCCGCGTGCGGGAGGCCATGGACAAGGCTGGGCTGGATTATGACCTTTTTCGCGATCGCGGAAGCCGTGGGCTTTCCGGAGGGGAGAAGCGGAAGCTCGCCCTGGCGGGCGTCCTTGCCCTGGACAGCGAAGCCCTCCTCCTCGACGAACCCACCAGCGCCCTCGACCCGGAGACAAGGGAAGCGGTGATGGCCCTCCTCGCCGGCCATGCGGCCTCGGGGAGGACGGTCGTCTTCGCCACCCATTCGATGGAGGAGGCCTCCCGGGCGGACCTTGTCCTCGTGATGCGCGGGGCTGAACTCGTGGCATCGCTTCCGCCCCGCGAGCTTTTCCACTCCGCATACGACCCCGCCTGGGGGATCGCCAGGCCCTTCGCCGCGGCGATGGCCATCGCGCTAGCCGCCACCGGCATCGAAATCCAGGGCCAGCCCCTCACGTTGGGCGAGCTGGTCTCCGGACTCAAGGGCTCGCTCGCCGGGGATGGCGGCAGGGCCAAGGAAGGCGCAGGATGAAGGACCTCGAGTTTTTCCGGAACATCTCCATCGGCCAGTATTCCTCCGGGGATTCACTCCTCCATCGGCTGACGCCCGCGACCAAGTATCTTTGGCTGTTCGCTCTCTCCATCCCGGGGGCCGTCGGGGGGATAAGCGGCGTGGCCATGGTCCTTCTCCTGGCCCTCTGCGCGGGACGCGGGGCCGGGATACGCCCGGCCTTCCTCCTCCGGGGCGTGAAGCCCGCCCTGCCTTTCTTCGTGCTGGCCGCTTTCCTGCAGTTCCTTTTCGGCTGGCCAGGCGACCATTCCGCCGCGCTGTTCACCCTGGGGCCCCTTTCGGCCACCGCGCGCGAGGCGGCGGCCGTGGGCATGGCCGTGGCCAGGACCGTCGCCCTCATGGTCCTCCTGGGCGTGTTCACCTCGATCACCAGCGAGGGCGAGATCGCCCACGGCGTGGAGGACCTCCTGGACCCGCTCGCCAGACTGGGACTCCCTGTCCATCGGCTTGCCCTCGTCGTCTCAGCCACCTTCCGCTTCATCCCGGTGATCGCCGGGGAACTCGAGTCAATTGTGAAGGCCCAGGCCTCACGCGGGGCGGATTTCGGCACCGGCAAGGGCGGACCCTTCGCCCGGGCGCGGGCCTACCTTCCCCTCATCGTGCCGGTCACCGTGAGGGCCCTCGAGCGGGCCGAGGTCCTCGCCGAGGCCATGGAGGCGCGGTGCTACACCGGCAAGGACCGCACCCGTTGGGTCGTGTATCCGAAGGTCCGTGGCGAGGATGCGATACGCGCCCTTGCCCTGGTTTTTTGCGCGGCCGCCTTCGCGGTCGACGCGCTGTTGCGCTAGCCCTGAGGATTCGACCCGCGGGAGCGGGCGGGTACCTAAGGACAGGAGGTAATTATGGGTTCTCGTTTTGGGGTCAGGAAGATCGTGGTCACCGGCGCGCTGGGCGCCGTCGTCGTCGCGCTGTCGCTCACCCAGCTAGGCTATATCCCCTGGATATCGGGGGCTTCGCTTTCGGTCCTCCAGGTACCGGTGATCATCGGCGCCGTAATCGAGGGGCCGGTCGTCGGCATCCTCGTCGGCGCGATTTTCGGGGCCACGAGCATGGTGCAGGCGGTCATAAACCCGGCCAAGGGACCAATCGACGTCTTTTTCGTGAACCCCTTCATCTCCGTCCTGCCTCGCCTCCTGATCGGCCTCCTTGCCTGGCTCGCCTTCCGCCTTTTCAGGGGCAGGCTCAGGCCGGCGGCGGCGGCGGCGGCGGGCATCGTGGGCTCCCTCACCAACACGGTCTTTGTCCTCGGCGCCCTGGTCCTGGCGGGTGCGATCCCGGCAAGCGTGGCAGGGGCTGTGCTTGTCGCCAATGGCCTCGTCGAGGCAGGCGTGGCGGCCATCCTCACGGCGGCGATCGTCGCGGCCTGGGGGGGGGTCGAGGGACGGCGTGGCAAGGCGCGCCTGGCCGACGAGGAGAGTTAAGCGATGCTTCTTGCCATCGACGCGCGGAACCGCGAGGCTGTCCTCGGTTTCCGGGAAGGGGATAGCTGGCTGCTCAAGAGCAGGGTAGGGGTCTCGAGGGAAAGGAGCGCCGACGAGTACGCCCTATTCATCGAAGCCGCCATGGCCAGGCTCGGTTCGCGCGCGGGCATGATCGACAAGGTCTGGCTATCAAGCGTCGTTCCCGCCCTTACGCCGAGGCTCGTCGAGGCTGTCAGCGTGGCCACGGGGCTCGGTTCACGCGTCGTGGGGCCGGGCACAAGGACGGGCTTGAAGCTCCGCACCGATTTTCCCCAGGAAGTCGGCGCGGACCTTGTCTGCGCGGCTGTCGCGGCGCGGAGCCTCGCGGCCCGCGACGGCAAGGCCCGGGCGTGCATCATCGTGGACTCGAGCGTCGTCCTCGCGTTGTCCGCCCTCAACGCCTCCGGGGAATTCGTCGGGGCGTCCATAGCCCCGGGCCTCGAGACCGCGGCCGAGGCCTTGGAGGGCGTCGCCGCCCAGATACCCGGAATCCGGCTAGAAAAGCCGGAACGGGCAATCGGGAAAAGCACCAAGGAATCCGTCCAGTCCGGCGTCGTGCTGGGCTATGCCGGACTGGTATGCAGGCTGGTGGAGCTCATGCAAGCGGAGCTGGGCGGGGACGCGCTGGTGCTCGGCACCGGCGCAGCGGAGGCCATGGCTTTCCTGGCGTCATGCGGCATTCCGCGTTTTGTCCCCGACCTTGCTCTCGAGGGGCTCGCGATCCTGGCCGACCTGGAGCGCTAGGCCCAAGGCGCCCGATACGCGAAAGCGGCCCGGACTTCTCACGGGGCGCTGACCCGTGCTAGCATCGATGCAATCATGGCCAAGAAAGCTTCCGGATACGACGAATCCAAGATAAAGACCCTGTCCTCCCTCGAGCACATCCGCCTCCGGACGGGGATGTACATCGGCCGCCTCGGCGACGGATCGAACAAGGACGACGGCATATACGTGCTGCTCAAGGAAGTCGTGGACAACGCCGTGGACGAGTTCATCATGGGCGCGGGCACCCGCGTGGTCGTGAAGGCCGAGAACCTGGGCGCGGGCGGCTCCAAGGTCACGGTGCGCGATTTCGGGCGCGGCATCCCCCTGGGGAAGGTCATCGAGTGCGTATCGGTGATCAACACCGGAGCCAAGTACAACGACGATGTCTTCCAGTTCTCCGTCGGCCTCAATGGCGTCGGCACGAAGGCGGTCAACGCTCTTTCCTCGCGCTTCCGCGTCGTCTCCCACCGCAAGGGCGAGTACTTCGAGGCCATATTCGAGCGTGGTGTCCTCCTGGAAAAGCACGAGGGACGCACCAGGGAGAAGGACGGGACCCTCGTCGAGTTCGTCCCCGATTCGCAGATCTTCGGCGAGTACAGCTTCAACATGGAGTTCGTCGAGCGTCGGGCCTGGCACTACGCCTACCTCAACACCGGCCTCACGATCGAGCTCAACGGACAGGACTACGCCTCGAAGAACGGCCTCCTGGACCTCCTCAAGGACGAGGTCGGCGACGGCGCGTTGTACGATATCGGATACTGGCGGGGCGACCGGATCGAGTTCGCCTTTTCCCATACCGGCGACTACGGGGAGGAGTACTTCTCCTTCGTGAACGGCCAGCACACCTCCGACGGGGGCAGCCACCTCTCCGCCTTCCGCGAGGGCTACCTCAAGGCCGTCAACGAATTCTACCAGGCCTCCTACCGCGGCGAGGACGTGCGGGAAGGGATCGCGGCCGCGGTGGCCGTCAAGCTCAAGGATCCCGTGTTCGAGAGCCAGACCAAGAACAAGCTCGGGAACTCGGACTTGAAGCCCTGGATCATGCAGGAAGTGAAGCGGGGGGTGGACGATTACCTCCGGCGCAACCCCGCCGCAGCCAAGCGCCTCCAGGAAAAGATCATCTCGAACGAGAAGCTGCGGACCGAGCTCAATGTGGTCAAGAAGGAGGCCAAGGAGGCCGCCAAGCGGATCGAGCTCAAGATCCCCAACCTCAAGGACTGCAAGCGCCACCTCGGGGACGGGCCCGAGGGCGACGTCTCGACCCTCTTCCTCACGGAAGGGCTCTCCGCGGCCGGCTCAATGGTGAGCTCCCGCGACGTCATGACCCAGGCCGTCTTTTCCCTCCGGGGCAAGCCGGAGAACATGTACGGCAGGAAACGGACCGCCATCTACAAGAACGAGGAGCTCTACAACATGATGATGGCCCTCGGGATCGAGAACAGCCTCGAAAGCCTCCGTTTCGGCCGCATCGTGATCGCCACGGATGCCGACTACGACGGCTTCCACATCCGCAACCTCCTCCTCACCTTCTTCCTAAGCTTCTTCGAGGAGCTCGTGACGCAGGGACGCGTGTACATCCTTGAGACGCCCCTGTTCAGGGTCCGGATCAAGGGCGACACGCGCTACTCCTATAGCCCCAGGGAGCGCGACGAGGCCCAGGCCGCCCTCGGGAAGGGCGCCGAGATCACCCGCTTCAAGGGCCTTGGCGAGATCAGCCCATCGGAGTTCGGGCAGTTCATCGGCGAGGACATCAGGCTCGTGCGCGTGGATATCCAGACCCTCAAGGCGGTGCCGGCCGTCCTGGAATTCTACCAGGGCAAGAACACCCCCGAGAGGCGAGACTACATCATGAAGAACCTCATCAACGACCTGTAAGGATCGGATATGGCCTACGTCAAGAAGATTTTCGACGAGAACTTCCTGTACTACGCGTCCTATGTCATCAAGGACCGCGCGATACCCGACATCGAGGACGGCCTCAAGCCCGTCCAGCGGCGCATCCTCCACTCCCTCTTCGAGATGGATGACGGCAAGTACCACAAGGTCGCGAACATCGTCGGCCATTGCATGAAGTACCATCCCCACGGGGACCAGTCCATCTACTCGGCCCTCGTCGTCCTTGCCAACAAGGAGCTTTTCATAGACAAGCAGGGGAACTTCGGCAACCTCTTCACGGGTGACGAAGCCTCCGCGCCGCGCTATATCGAGTGCAAGGCCAGGGCTCTCGCCAAGGACGTCTTCTACGACCCGAAGGTCACCGAATACGCCGATTCCTACGATGGGCGCAACCGGGAGCCCGTGGCCTTCCCCGCGAAGCTGCCCGTGATCCTCATGATCGGCGCCGAGGGCATCGCCGTCGGCATGAGCACGAAGATACTGCCCCACAATCCCCTGGAGGTGATCGCGGCAGAGATCGCCTGCCTCCGCGGCAGGAACTTCGAGCTGTATCCGGATTTCCCCACCAGGGGCATCGCCGATGTCTCCGCCTACGCCGACGGCATGGGCAAGGTGCGCGTCCGCGCTCGGCTGGATACCTCGGACCCGAAGCGCATCGTCGTGCGGGAGCTTCCCTTCGGCTCCACGACAGAGAGCCTCATAGAGAGCGTCGAGGCGGCCGCCAAGGCGGGGCGGATCAAGATCGCCGGCATCAGCGATTTCACGACTGACACGGTGGAGATCGAGATCAAGCTCCAACGGGGCGTCTACGCCGAGGAAGTAATCGATTCCCTCTACGCCTTCACCGAATGCGAGATATCCCTTTCCTGCAATTTCCTCGTCATCAAGGACGGCGTCCCTACCCAGACCACGGTCACGGAAGTCATCCGCCACCATGCGAAGCGCCTGGTCGCCGTTCTCAAGGCCGAGCTCGGCATCGAGGAGCAGGAGCTCCTCGACGAGATCCATGCCCGTACCCTCGAGCGCATCTTCATCGAGGAGCGGGTCTACAAGCTCATCGAGAACAAGAAGAGCCAGGAAGGCGTGACAAAGGCCGTAGTGGACGGCCTGGCCGCCTTCAAGAAGGAGATCGGAAGGGAGGTCACCCTCGAGGATGTCGAGCGTCTCCTCAAGATCCCGATCCGGCGCATCTCCCTCTATGACATCGAGCGGGCCAGGGAAGAGCTGGCACGCCTGGCCGCGCGGATCAAGGAAGTGCGCAAGCACCTTGCCCACCTCACCGATTACGCGGTCTGTTACCTTGAAGGCATAGCCAAGCGCCTCAAGGCCGACTGGGGACGCAAGACCGAGCTCGGTGGCTTCACGCGGGTGGATGCGAAGGAAGTCGCGCGCAGGGACATCCCCCTTCGATATGACGGCCAGAGCGGATACCTTGGCACCGCGGTTTCCTCGGGCGAGGTCAAGGCCCAGGTCTCGACCTTCGACAAGATCCTTGTGGTCAGGCGGAGCGGCATCTGGTCCGTCGTTCCCCTGCCGGAAAAACTCTATGTCGACCAAGGCCTCCTCTACGTGGCCGTGGCGGACAAGGACGCGCTTTCAGGCGTGGCTTTCACCCTCGTCTACAAGGACGCCGTGACCGGCTTCCCCTACATAAAGCGCTTCCAGATCGAGGCATGGATCATGAGCAAGGACTATCCCCTCATTCCCGATGGGGCCCAGGTCCTCTGGTTCACCTATTCCTCGACCTCGCCCTTTACGGTGGCTTACCCGCGCAAGCCCCGCCAGAAGATCAAGGATGAGGATTTCCGCATCGAGGATTTCGAGACCAAGGGCATCCGTGCCAACGGCGTGCGCCTGTCCTCCCACGAAGCGGTCTCGGTCGCCGGTCCCACCCCCCAGTCGGATCCCGAGCTTTTCGATGCCCAAGGCGAGCCCTTGGTGCATGCTCGCTCCACGGCCAAGAGCAGGGCCGCCACCGCGAAAAGCCGCCCGTCGGCCCTGTCCACGAAGGCCAAGCCCGCGGTGGCGAAGAAGGGCGGCCTCCTTGCCGCCGCCGAGAAACTCGCGGCCAAGGCCGCGGGGAAGGCCGCGGCGAAAACCGCCCCGAAGGCCAAGCCTGCCTCCAAGGCAAAACCGGCGTCCAAAAGCGCATGGGAGCCGCCGAAAACCCCGCCAAAAGCCAGGGCCGCCGCGCGACCTGAAACGAAGAGCAAGGATGCGAAAAAAACCCTTCCCGCCAAGAAGCCCTCATCGAGGAAAAAATAGGGAGAGCCCCAAGGATTTTGGCTTTTTCGAATATTGACAATGTTTCTCTCTCGGGCTATATTCAGCCCGCTTTTGAGAATAAAGCGTTCCCCTGTAGCTCAGCTGGCAGAGCAAGTGGCTGTTAACCACTGGGTCCCTGGTTCGAACCCGGGCGGGGGAGCAAAAGGCCGATGATCACCGCTGGTGTTCATCGGCCTTTTTTTTCCGTCCGGGTTCGAAGGGAAAGCGCTCCCCGAGTACTCCGATCATTTGAGGAGTGCTTGGGGCGTGAGCCCCCATGGATGGGGGCGAAGGCGCTTTCCCCGGCTTTGAGCCAGGTGGCAGGACGACAGCTGGCTCAAAGCGAACCCGGGCGAGGGAGCGAGTTAAGTTATTGCTAGATACGGTGATAGGCCCTGGCGACGTCCAGGGCCTATTGCTTTTTCCAGGCCCACTGGTCGCAAACTGGTCGCAGATGTGGGGGGACAACATGGGAGTCAAGAAGAGGTATCCGGAACCGCATCGCCGGTCGGACAGCAAGATCTACTACTTCATCTGTCTCGGCAAGGATGGCCGGCGCCGCAAGGTGAGTACCGGACTCACGGCCAAGGAGGAGGCCCGGCGCTTGCTCCATTCCTTCATCGATGAGCAAAGCGCGGAGGCCACCACCTTGACTGGCGTGAGCTCGTTCGGGAGGGCTTTGTCGTCGCCCCATGGTCTTCTTGCGGATGATCGTCGGCTGGCGGCGGCGACGAGCATGAGCACTGGGTTGACCCTCGACGCATTGGAGCAGGCGCTCAGGGCTAGGCGGATCACGGGGAACCTGGTTCATCATTCAGACCGCGGTTCTCAGGGCGGATTCAAGCGGTCGTCGCCATCCGGCATACCGAACGACCGCGCGAGGCCGGAGTCGAGGCATCGGGCGGATCGGTCGGATCGGTCGGCGATGCCTACGATAATGCGTTAGCTGAAACGATAAATGGACTTTTCAAGGCTGAGCTCTTTCGCCGACGCGGCCCTTGGAAAGGAGTCGACAACGTTGAAAATGCCACCCTCGAATGGGTTCACTGGTTCAATACCAAGCGTCTGCTCGAGCCGATCGCCATGTCTCGCCTTCGGAGTTTGAGATGCGGTATTATTCGGAACAACAAGATCTGGCCGTTGGAGCCGGACTCAACTAAACTGGTCTTCGGTAAACCCGGGGCGGTTCGGTAGGCCATAGTTCCATGCGTTGTGCAGTAGCCGTGCGCGGGCTTCGACCCCGCGAAGAATCGAGTCGGAGATCGCGCTCGAGAAATCAACGGGCAGGTTCCTGGCTACTTCCTGGGCGGCCTTCGGAACTTCCTGCCTCAGTCGCTCTAGTACCGCATCGATGGAGCCCTCAAAGCCACAGAGACGTGCAGTCTCTCTGATATGACGAGGGCCGGTTTTGTCCCACTCGTAATGCCGATTCTTGCCCTTGAAGGCCATGGCAAGCCTTAGCTTCTCCGGTGGAATCATTCCATTGCCATGCCCCAACATGGGATAAGCGGACATGATGTCATATAAAGGAGTCAACCTGAAGCGACCACCGCGTTCGAGGAAGACCGAAAAGTTCTTCGCGTGCCCATCGGGGGCGGCCAGGAGCCAGAAGAGGACCTGGGTGGTAAAGAAGATCTCGCGGTCTCTGGAGGCCTCCTGGGAGCCGAGAAGGACGCCCATGATGGTCTCGATCCCCGGCCCTCCATCGGATTCGTATTTTCCGCCAGGAGGCGTGCCCGTGAGCTGGCAGAAGTCCTCCTGCGGTAGCCGGATGATGCGCTTGTCGCCTTCGGCCCTCCGTCTATCGAAACGTTTCACGACCAGGGCCGTCACGTCTTCAAAGTGGGCTATCTCGCAGTGCGCCACCTCGAGTCCCAAGGCTGCCGCGATTTGGGCGCAGAGCCATTCATTTTCCACCGAGCCAGTCATGTCGAGCCCGAGGCCGCCTATCCTTCCGAGGGGCAGCTTCACGATGTGAGTCGAAGGTGTCGAGCCATGTGGAACGAGCCATCGCCCTTCATTCCATAGCAAAGCGGTTTTCTCCTGCGCCCCGGCCAGGGAGATGCGGAACTCCTCATCGGTGGCGCGCCCGCCCGTTCCCAGGTTCGTCAGTCCTTTCAGTATCGCCGCAATCTCGTGTTCGTCGATCGGCCTGCCTTCGATGCGATCGATAGGGGAGGGTGCTTCAACCTCGGGAAGGAGCTGGATCGCGCCTACGCAATCCTTGCCGATCTCTGAGAGGAGGTCGAAGGCCGACAGTGAGGCCGCACCGTAGCGGCTGCGTATCCTTTGCCTGATCTCGCTCGAGTCCGGGAGGAGGTTTTCGAAGAAGGCAGCCACCACCTCGCCGCGGTAGATGTATCCGCTCTCAGCGAGGGGGAGGGAGAGCGATACCGGCCTGGCCTGGGGGTGGACGAGCCAGGAGTCGTCATAGCGAAACTCATGAGCACCTCGCGCGCCTAAGGACCAAGTGCCGACCCGAATGCGGTTGAGCCAAACGCCAAGGGAGCGTCGCTGTGAAGGGCGGGCCATGGTCACCACTCCTCGTTGGAAGGCTTGGCCATTTTGTTCGGGGATTCGCCACCCTCCTTGGGCAAGAGTACGAGCTCCAGCTCGAGGGCCGAGAGGAGTTTCATGAGGCTGTCGATGGTCGCGGAGCCTGGATGGTTCTCCAGGGCCGAGATGGTCTTGGGAAGGAGCCCGACCAGCTTGCCCGCTCCGCCCTGGCTCCATCCCCGAGCCTTGCGGGCGCTTCTTAGCGCATGGGAAAGCTGACTGGGGGTGGAGATGAGGTACTTCATTGGGTCTCCTCAATGCTGCTTGTATCATACCCGATAAGGTCTATTCCATAATAATACCCCATCGGGTATATGTCAATAAAATACCCACTAGGGTATGATACCGGTCCGAGTCATCCGACCCTATCCCGAGGTATGGTGCCAAGCGGCGCAATCCTAATAATGCGTACGATCACGGCAGGTGCTGGTCGCAAAGTGGTCGCAGATTTCCAAATCTGCGACCATACGCGGTGAAAACGGATGAAACCAGATGAAGTTGACCTGTGTGCTAAGTACAGCTATAGTAATGGATAAGGGCATTGTATCGAATCTAGCTGTAACTTGATGAAAGCTCTCCCGAGCCACTGTTAACCACTGGGTCCCGGGTTCGAAGCGAATGCGCTCGAGCGCGATCCGATCTCCTAAGGATCGCGCGGGCCTTCAAGGTCTTTACTCGCCCCGGCAACATAACATCGGTTGCTCTCCCATGATTCTGGCCCGTCGCCACGGTCAGGAACATGGGCCCAAGCCAATGTTTGGTTGCCGGGTCAGTAAGGGTGAAGGCAAGGTCCCCGCCTTCAGCCCGTCCATCCAGCCCCTGAGCCTTGATACCCCGACGGCTAGCAGGGCGTGCCGGAGCATTGCCCGTCAGGGCATTCGTCCTCGCCTTGTTTCAATGGCGCCATAAAATGGCGATGCCAATATGCCCTCCCCCAATGGGCTTTCCTGCCCGCCGGCCTTTCGCGATTGACGCTCGAGGCCCCCATCAAGGACAATGCGGGCGAGGAGCACGCCATGACCACGATTCCGCGCCTGCGTTTCGCCCATCTTCCGACCGCGATTGAGGAGCTTCCCCGGCTGTCGGCCCACCTCGGAGGCCCCAGGATCTTCGTCAAGCGGGACGACCAGACTGGCCTCGCCTTGGGCGGGAACAAGACGCGCAAGCTGGAGTTCCTCCTCGCCGAGGCGCAGGCGCTCGGGGCGAAGACCCTGGTAACTGCGGGCGCCGCCCAGTCGAACCACTGCCGCCAGGCCGCCGCCGCCGCGGCCAAGTACGGCCTCGACTGTGTCCTCGTCCTGAACGGAGAGGCTCCGGATAGTGCGTCGTCAAACCTCCTCCTCGACCTCCTCTTCGGGGCCAGGATCGTCTGGGTGGCGGATCGCGCCGACCGGGAGCGTGTGCAGAATCAAACCTTCGAAGCGCTGAAGGCAGGGGGAGCGGATCCGTACTTTGTCCCTTACGGCGGCTCGAGCCCGACAGGGGTCCTCGGCTATGCCTTCGCCGTCGAGGAATTCATGGAGCAGGGCCTGCAGGCTGAATGGATGGTCTTCGGGACCTCGTCGGGGGGGACCCATGCGGGCCTCACGCTCGGGAAGCGGATTTTCGGATACCGGGGAAAGGTCCTCGGTATCAGCATCGACGAGTCCGAGGACTGGCTCAAGGACCGCGTCTCCTCGCTGGCCTCCGATGCCTCACGTTCCTTCGGCGGGCGGATCGATTTTTCGCGGGATGATGTCCTCGCGACGGCCGCGTACTGCGGTTCCGGCTACGGCGTCCTGACCGACGCCGAGCGGGAAGCCGTCGGCCTTTTCGCCCGCTTCGAGGGCCTCCTCCTGGACCCGGTCTACACGGGGCGGGCTGCCGCGGGGCTGATCGACATGATACGGAAAGGCCAATTCGCGAAAAACGAAACGGTCCTCTTCTGGAATACTGGCGGACAGCCGGCCCTCTTCGCGGAGAAATACCAGTCGCATATGCTTTCGTCCTCTTGAAGTGGCTAGAGCGGAAACTCCAGGACGACCGCCCTCCCTTCCCTGCGTTCGATCCTGATGTCCCCGTCCATCTGCCCCGCGAGGCCTTGGATGAGCGCCAATCCAAGCCGAAGGTCTTCCCGAAGTCCGCTGATTCGGGCATGACTATCCTGTCGTCAGAGATGGGTACCAGCCCTTCGGAATGGCCAGCGAAGGCGTGCTTCAAGATGTCGGCAAGGAGCTCGGCGAGGATCAGGCCACCGAGCCGCAGGAGCTTCGCCACGATGTAGAAATCCTCGAGGTAGTTTCGAAACGCACGCTGGGTGCGGCGGGGAATTGCGGGGGGATGCGGGTGACCCGCGCCGACAGGAAAGACGGGGGCGGCGAGACCCTCATGCGAGTCCGAACTGTTGAGTTCCGCGTAGAGGGAGTCAATGCTTTGAATCCGGGTATTGATGCCCCGAAGGCTGTCTTTCCGCGCTCCATCGGCGGCTCGGCTCAGCTCGAGTGAGAGGATGCTGGAGATCGCGTTCATGCTGTTCTTCATCCGGTGGTGGACTTCCTTGAGGAAGAGCTCCTTTTGGGCGAGGAGGCTGGCGATCCTCTCCTGGGCCTTCTTGCGATCGGTGATATCCTGGAAGAAGCCATGGACCCGGCGAAGATCGGGGTCGGCTTTGCCTATGGCATGCACATGGCGGGGCTTCCCCTTGGCGGTGACCAAGCCGTGGCCGAGGTCGAAGGACTAGCCCTTTTCCAAGGCGCGCCGGGATCGCCTGCTCGATGAGGGACCGGGACAGGGGATCGTAGAATCCAATTCCTGCTTCGCCCTTTGGCTGGTAGTCGAGATCCACTTCGCGAATCCCTTTTGTCCTGTCCGTCCATTACTGCGTCCCGGCATCCGCGTCCAATTCCCAACCGCCGACCTTGCCGATGCTCTCCGCCTCTGCAAGCCGCCAGCGCTTTACCTCCCCGAACCTGAGCGCTTCGTTGCGCTCGAGGATGGAAGCCTGGACGACCCAAGCCGAACAACAAGTGAGGAAGCTATGGAGCCGGGGCGGCAATCATCTCCGCGCCTCGGGTGGATCCGCTATGGCGAAAAATACAGCATTGCCCGCATTTGGCGAGGAAGCGAAAATCAGGGCGGGGCCAGCGCTTCAATCCCGGACGAACCCGAGGAGGCGGGAGAATCGCCCCACCGCCTCCTCGGCAAGTCCCGCGGGACCGCCACGAACGCACCAACTGCAGGATAGGTCCCAGATCAGGCTATTCGTGAGTTCGAGGGCCCCATCAAGCCGGACATCATCACCGAACTCGCCATCTGCGGCTCCGCGGGTGAAGCAATCGCGGATTATGGCATAGATGGAAAGCCTCTCGGGCTGGAACCAGGAGGCTCCTTCTCCAAGGAGGATGGAAAGAAAGGTCGCGACGAAGTTTCGGCCCTTCAGGGAATAGAAGCCGAAGAAGCGGTCGACACAAGCAAGCAAGGCCTCTGAACGCGGAAGCCCGTCGAGGCCTTCATAGTAGACCAGGAGGCGATCGCCCTCGTCCAGGACATAGGCAAGGAGGATGTCGCTTTTCGACCTGAAATGGTGGTAGAAATTGCCTACGGAGACATTCGCTTCCAGGCATATCGCGGGTATCGTTGTCGCCGCGTAGCCGTTTTTCCCAATCAGGCGAATCGCGGTCGCGAAGATCCGCTCCTTGGTCTCGTTTCCTTTCCTGGTCGCCGCTGGATCGACGGGCGAACCATGAATGGCTCGCCCCTGCTTTTCCATTGGAGGATCATCCATGGCCATGCATACACCTCCCGAATGAATTCGGTTTCTTGTTGACAGGGTTTTAATAGCATTGTAGCCTAATTTCCAAAACAGAACTAGTTCGGTTTTGCATGCGATCGGCAAAGGGAGGAGATGTTGCGTATCCGCGTCTATGCGCCGCCCCTCGGCGATCATTCGCCCATCGATGACGAGGGCTTTGTCGAACTCCCCGAGGCATCGACCCTCAACCAGCTCTTCAAGCTCCTCCGCATTCCCTTGCGGCAGGGGGCGGTCCTTTTCTGCATGGTCAACTACGAGCGCTCGAGGCTATCCAGGGTCCTCTCCGACGGGGACACGGTGAGCTTCATCTCGCTATTGGCAGGTGGATGATCCCTCGTCTTTTTCCATCCCTGTTCCTGGAGGTTTCATGAAGGCATGCATGGGCAAGATCCTGCGGGTCGATCTCGAGAAACGGAGCTTCGAGGAGGAGATCATCCCCGAAGAGACCTGGCTCGGGTATTTGGGCGGTGTTGGCCTGGCAGCCTCGCTTCTCTACGATGCCATACCGGCAGGCGCCGATCCCCTCGGTCCCGACAATGTCCTCTGTTTTTCGAGCGGTCTCCTCACTGGCACCGGCGCGGTCATGGCGGGCCGCTGGATGGTGGCCTGCAAGTCCCCCCTTACCGGAGGATGGGGAGATGCCAACTGCGGCGGCAACCTCTCCCCTGCGATTAAGCAATGCGGCTGGGATGCCATCCTCTTCCGTGGCATCGCCTCGGAGCCCCTCGTCTTCATCGCCGACGCGAAAGGCCCAGGTCTGGAAGCAGCGGGAGAGCTCTGGGGCATGGACGCCATCGCGACCGAGGAGGCCATCCTCTCGCGCCATGCCGGCGGCAAGCTTCCCGCGGTCGCGGCCATCGGGCCGGCCGCGGAGAGGCTTTCGCTCATCTCGGGCATCTCCAATGACCTGGGGCGCTATGCCGCGAGGTCGGGCGTCGGCGCCGTCATGGGCTCCAAGCGCCTCAAGGCCCTCGTGCTCAAGGGCAACCGCCCCATCCCCTGCGCCGACCCCGCGGCCGTCAAGGCCCTTTCCAAGGCCTATTCCGACAAGGTAAGGCGGCAGAACCTGCCCGGCCTCATGAAGGGCCGCTTCCTCCCCGTCCTCGGCAAGATCATGGGCGGGAAGCAGGTCCTCCCCCTGGACGGCATAATGAGCGCGGGCATCATGAAGCGCTGGGGGACCATCTACAACAACCTGGCCGGAGCGGTCAACGGCGATTCCCCGATGAGGAACTGGGGCGGATCCGTGGCCGAGTTCGGTGCCCGGCACTACGGGAAGCTTGATCCCGACCGCATCGTCAAGCGCGAGACGCGCAAGTACCACTGCTATTCCTGCGTCATCGGCTGCGGCGGGGTGGTGGATGTCTCCGACATCATGCCCGGCATCAGCCATTCGCACAAACCCGAGTACGAGACAGCTTGCACCTTCGGCGCCTTGTGCATGAACGACGACCTCGAGACCATCTACCGCTGCAACGAGATCTGCAACCGCTCCGGCCTTGATACCATCTCGGCCGGGGGGACCATGGCTTTCGCGATCGAGTGCTTCGAAAACGGCATCCTCACGAAGGCGGACACGGGAGGCCTCGAGCTGCGCTGGGGCGACGGCAAGGCCATGGTCGCCCTCCTCGAGCTCATGGCCGCCCGCAAGGGCCTGGGCGACCTCCTGGCCGATGGCGTCAAGAAGGCGGCGGAGCGCATCGGCAGGGGTTCGGAGCGTTATGCGATGCATGCCGGCGGGCAGGAGCCCGGGATGCACGATGCCCGCCTGGATCCCATGATGGGGGTCTCCTTCAGCGCCGATCCCACGCCGGGCCGCCATACCATCTCCGCTTCGGTCTACTACAACGTCTCCCATGTCTGGGAAGGTGTTCCCTGGGCGCCCAAGTCCACGAAAATCTATCCCAAGGGCGAGGAATACGAGGCGACGGAGCGCGAAGCGGACAAGTCGGTCGCGGGCACCTGCCTCAAACAGGTGTTGGATGCCGCGGGGGGCTGCCTCTTCGCCGTCGCCACGGGCACCCAGCACTGGCGGATCTTCGATTACCTCGACGCGGCCACTGGCGTGAAGCGCAGCCGCGAGGACTACATGGACGCCGCCCGGAGGATCCAGACCCTGCGGCAACTCTTCAATGTCAAGCAAGGCCTCTCCCCGCGCGACTCGATCATGCCCCAAAGGATGGCGGGCGAACCTCCATTGGAAACGGGTCCCCTCGCGGGCATCAGGGTGCCCATCAAGGCCATGGTCTCCAACTATTGGCGCCGCTTCGGCTGGGATCCGGAAACCGGCGTCCCCCTCCCCGAGACCCTCGCGGCCTACGGCCTGCCTCCGCGACCGGCATTTCAGGCAGCCAAGCTGGAGGTGGAGTGATGGCCTCGAAAAAGGTCCCCTCTTTCGAGTATGCCCTGTGCATGGCCTGCGGCTCCTGCCTCCCCGCCTGTCCCTTCGGCTGCCTCTCGCTCTCGAAACAGGGACTGGACCGGTACCGCACGGCCTTCCCCAGGCTCGACCGCCCCGAAAGCTGCACCGGATGCGCCCTCTGCGCCAAAGCCTGTCCCGTCGACTGCATCGGCTTAGTCGCCGCCAGCGACCTCGTCGAGCGAAAAAAGGAGAACTCCTGATGGCCACTGTCGTTGTCGAACGCCTTACGAAGGGCGAGTATCTCGAAGGCTGCGCCGCGTTGCCGCGCGACTATGGCAGCGACTCATGGGAGGGGCGGCCGGAAGTCGTGGCCATCCGCGCGGCGGTCTTCGGCGCCCTTGATCGCCTCGACGCGGAAGCCGGCATCGGCGCGCGCTTCGTGGGGAAACGCGTCCTCGTGAAGCCCAACCTCGTCATGGTCTACGACAGGCTCGGAACCGAAGCTCCTGTCTCTCCCGAGTCCACCGATCCCCGTGTCCTCGATGCCCTCATCCTCTGGCTTTCCTCGAGGGCGGGAAGCGTCGATATCGTGGAGGGCTCCGGACGTGGCTCGCCCACAAGGGTCGCCTTCCTGACCGCGGGCATCGACCGCCTCGCCTGCAAGCGGGGCTGCGGCCTCATCGCCCTTGAGGAGACGCCCGTCGACCGCTACCTCCTCCCCAAGGCCAGGGTCCAGCGCGAGATCCTCGTGCCCCGCGTCTTCTCCGACGTCATCCGGGGAGACGCCGCCTATGTCTCCGTCCCCAAGCTCAAGACCAACCTCTACACGGGGGTCACCCTCGGCTTCAAGAACGCGATGGGCGTCATCCCCTACAACCTCCGGCAGCGGCATCACCATTATGCGATCGACCGGAAGCTCGTCGAGATGCTCTACCTTTTCAAGCCGGACCTCGTCCTCATCGACGGCGTCGTGGGAGGCGAGGGCGAGTGCCCCGCGCCCGTGGACCCGGTGGACAGCCGCCTCATCATCGTGGGCGACCATGCCGTGGAGACCGACCGCGTCGCCACCACCATGATGGGCTTCGATCCTTCGACCGTCAGGCTCATGACCATCGCGGACGAGCTCGGCTTCGGCGACGCCAAGGGCGCGAAGGTCATCGGCGACCCGACGCCGGTCCACTTCCGCCCGGCGGATGCCTCCCTCCTCTCGGAGCGGGTGCGCAAGGACTTCCCGAACCTGAAGGTACTTGTCGGCATCGATCGCGACCCGCCCGCGGGAGAGGGCAGCCTCTCAGGCCCCGACTACGCGCGGGCCTTGGAGAAGGCCTGCTGGGGCGGCTGCGCCGCCACGACGCGCTTCGGCCTTGCCCTGATCGCCGCCGAGGGCATCCACTCGAAGGCTCCCGGCGTCCTCGTGGTCGGCCCCGGACTTCCTTCCATGGCCGGCGGACCGGGTGATCGGCATTGGTACGATTCCGACGGAAAGTCCTGGGACGAGGCCTCGATGCTCGCCCTGCCCGGCAAGAAAATGGTGGTGGGCAGCTGCGGGAAGGGCCTCCAGGAAAAGGTGGATGTCTTCGTCGAGGGATGCATGCCCTTCGCCAACGCCCCCCACATGGCCATCCACAAGATCACCGGCACGGCCTGCCGCGTCCTTTCGGCCAAAAATCGGCACCTCGGCGAGATCCTCACCAGCACGCTTGCCCAGCGCGCGGCCCGGCGCCGGCTGATCAAGGCGGGCGAGCGCCTCGATGTCCCCTTCGCGACCTCTCCCGAGCCGACCGCGGGCGGAGAGCCGGGCGAGGGAAGCAAGGAGGCGAATTGGCTTGCCTGGCCCCTCCCCGCGACCGACCGCGCCGAAAGGAAGCTCCTCCTGGCTTTCGAGGACGATGCCACCATGGCATCCATGAGCGGGGTCTACGTGGACCACCTCGTGGCCAAGGCCTTCTGGACTTCCCAGGCATGGACGACCTTGCTTGTGACGGCCGCTCCGCTCCTCCTCGCCATCCTCGCTTCGGCCGGTGTCGTCGCCGGCCTCTCCGCTTCCACCTGGTTCACGATCTGGCTGGCCATCGAGGCCCTCCACCTCGCCGAGTTGCCCTTTTCCCTGCGGGCGATGCGCAGGTATGCGCAGCGGAGCGGCAAGGGGCGGCCAGCCTGGAAAACCCTGTTGCTCACGCTCTGCATGGGCTACCCCTGCTGGGTACCCTGGGCGCTGGGGATCCATGGCTGAAGCGGGAATCCACGGCGATGGGGGGAAGCGCCCGCTCGACGGATTCCCCGAATCCTGAACAATGTCCGCGGGCCCTTACTGACCCGCGGGAAAGAATGGCAGCATGGACGCGGCGCCCTTCAACCTGCGCGGCCACCCCCCTCGGGATGGGCAGGGCCTATTCGGCCATCGGCATGAACCTTGTGATGTCCGTGCTCCACATCGAGGCGATCCTCAAGCGCAAATCCGCGGCGGGCGGGCTCCTTTGGCCGCTGCTCTACGTGGCCACTTTCGCCTTCGACGCGATCCATGTGGTCCTTGTCTGGACGCAGCTCGTGAGGGAGGGGAAGAAGCCCTGGAGAAGGGCCTAGCCTGCCGGGACTATTCCGCCTGACGTGGAGCCGAAGGTGGAATAGGCGCCTTGACGAGGTGGAGAGGCGAAAAGAACTGCTCTTTTCCATCCACCTCGAGGCGGGCGGTGATGATGCATTCCTTCTTGAGTTCGGCGTTCACGACATTCATGGACAGGTTGATTGCGCTCGTGGCGGTCTTGAAATCCTCGATCATCGCTTCGCCTTGGATGGCGGGAAAGACCTCGAAACCGTCCATGTCCATGAAACTGAAGCGGAAGGTGTGGCGGCCCTTCTCCTGGAGGGAAAAGCGGATCCGCGAGACTATCGAAATGAGGGGATAGACCACGGGGAAGGCCTTGGCGTAGATCGTGTCGAAACTTCCCACGACCGTGAGCTTGCCTGCGTTGTCCTGCGAGAAGTCGCAGAAGGTGAAGATCTCAACTTTCATGGGGCCGCGCCGCCTTTACCGTCGTTTCTCGCATGGTAAACCGAAGTATAGCATCCTCGCCGTTTGGCGGTAATCGGCACCGCGGGCCGTGTCGACATCGATCCTCCTGCGATGCTATAGTCCGTGCTTGCATCATCGGTCCCAGAGGTTTGCAGAATGTCCCGAGTCCCTTCCTGGAAAAAGACCCTCAATGCCGTGTGGGTGGCCGAATTCCTGGCCATCGCGGGGTTCGCGACAAGCACCCCGATCGTCCCTTTTTTCATCCAGGACCTTGGGGTCCATGATCCGGCGCGCATCTCGTTCTTCACGGGACTACTGGCCGCGTTGCCATCCCTCATGCTCGCGATCTTCGCTCCCATCTGGGGCAGCCTGGCCGATTCCTACGGCCGGAAGCCCATGCTCCTCCGCGCGATGCTCGGCGGGGCCATCATACTCTGCCTCCAAGGCACCGCCCGCGATCCTTGGTCCTTCCTCATCCTGCGCAGCCTACAGGGTTGCGTCACCGGAACGATCGCCGCGGCCACGGTCCTCGTGGCCTCCAACGTTCCCCGGGAGGAGGCGGGTCCTTCCCTCGGCCTCCTCCAGATGGCGATCTTCCTCGGTTCGTCCTTTGGGCCCATATTCGGCGGCTTCGTCTCCGATGCCTTCGGCCATAGGGTTAATTTCTTCGCCACCTCGGCGATGCTCCTCCTCGCGGCCTTCATCGTCACGAGATTCGTCCATGACGATTTTACGCCGCCAGCGAAGCGCAAATCCCTTCTGCGCAGCATGATTCCCGACCTGACAGTCCTGTCCAGGTCCAAGGCGCTCTGGGCCCTCCTGGCGGTGGTCGCCGCCAACCAGGTCTCCGGCTCCATCGCCTCGCCCTTCCTTCCCCTTTTCATCCAGTCGCTGGCGCGTGGCACGGCCTCCGTGGGATCGATGACAGGCCTCATCCTTGGCCTCGGGGCCTTGTCGAGCGCGGCGGCGGCCCTCCTCCTCGGGAAGCTCTCGGCGCGCATCGGCTATCGACGGACCCTGATCGCCTCAACCCTGATGGCCGCCATCTTCACCCTCCCCCAGGCCTTCGTCCATACCTCGTTCCAGCTCCTTGTCCTCCGCATCCTGAGCAGTTTCTTCGTCGGGGGAACCATGCCTGCGGTGAATGCCCTGATCGCCGAGCACGCGGAGGAAGGGAAACAGGGCAGCGTCTACGGTTTGTCCAGCTCCATCTCCTCAGGCGGCAATGCGCTCGGGCCGGCCATCGGCTCCGGCATGGCGGTCGCTGCCGGATATGGCTCGGTCTTCTTCGCGACCTCGGGGATCCTGGCGATCTCGGGGCTTTCGATCGGGTTTTTCGTGCGGAAGGCCAAGGCCCGCGCGGCGGCCGAGGGCTGATCGAAGCGGGCCCCAGGCCTATCGCCGCGCTATTTGCCCGACGGCAGGAGGACTGCCTTGGCGATCAGGCCGAGGACAAGGAGCCAGACGGCGACGACAATGACCGCCGCTATCCTTCCTGCCCTCGGCTTGCCGGTGGACATCTCCCTCATGGCCTCGGCGCGGCAGCTGTCCATGAGCCCAGGCGGCATGAGCCTAAGGATCAGGGCAATGCCCGCGGGCACGATGATGAGGTCGTCGAGCTGGCCGAGGACGGGTATGAAGTCGGGGATGAGGTCGATGGGGGAAAGCGCGTAGCCCACAACCGCCGCGGTCAGGACCTTGAGGTACCACGGCATCTGCGGCTTTCGATAGGCAAGATACAAGGCATACAGGTCCCGCTTGAGTTCCCGTGCGCGCGCATCGAGGCGGTCGCGGAGTTTTCCTCTTTCCATGGTCGGGAGTTTAGCCTTGACGGGGAAATTCGCCAAGAGGGCTCGTGATCGGGCCGCCGAGGCAGTATATTTTCCCTCATGACGAATAGAATGAGTTTTCCCGCGATCAGCCCATCGGCCTGGGAGCATCCGGCCGATCGCGCCGCCCTCTCCGCCTTCGCGGCCATACCCGGCGCCGCAGGACTCGTGCGCCGCGTCATTGGCTCAACGTCGGAGCGTTCCCTCCGCCTCAGCTTCCTTGGCGGTGCCGCCCGGGTTTCGGATTCCCAGTTCCCTTCGGTGCATCGCCTTGTCAAGGAAGCCGCCCGCGTCCTCGACCTCGCGCCTTGCCCGGAGGTCTTCGTCAGGCTCGAGCTCGGCCCTGGAGCCTACACCTACGGCATCGACTCGCCCTTCATAGTGCTGACGAGCGCTGCCCTGGATTTATGGGACGATGAGGAGCTCCTCGCGGTCATCGGCCACGAGATGGGTCATATCCTCTCCGGCCACGCCGTCTACAAGACCCTCCTTGACCTCATCGTGAAGGCTCAAGGAGCCCTCAGCGAAGGCCTCCTCGGCGCCGCGGCCACGCTCGCGCTCACGGGAAGCCTGCGCGAATGGGACCGCAAGAGCGAGCTTTCGGCCGACCGTGCCGGCCTCCTGGCCGTCCAGGATCCCCAGCCCGCCTATCGTGCCCTCATGAAGACCGCCGGCGGCGGCCGCGTAGCCGAGATGGACCTCAACGAGTTCTTCCGCCAGGCGAGGGACTACGACGCTTCCGCCGAGGGCATGGACAGCGTCCTCAAGCTCCTCGACGTGATAGGCGACAGCCATCCCTTCCCGGCGCTCCGCATGGTGGCCCTCCAGGACTGGGAGAAGGGTGGCGGCTATGACGCGGTCAAGCGCGGGGAGTATCCCCGTCGCGGAGAGAGTGCCAAGGGCAGGCCGCTCGAGGATTTCGAGCGCGCAAAGGATTCCTACGCGAAGGATTTTTCCTCCTCGCAGGATCCGCTTTCCCAGGCGGCTGGAAAGGTGATGAACGACTTGGGCGAGCTTTTCGGCAACCTGAAAAATGCCGCAGGCAAGGCGTCCGGCAGGGCCGATGGGGACATGGCCGGCGGCCGGAATCCTTTCGGCCCTGAAGGACCCTTCGGTCCTGAAGGACCCTTCGGCGGCGCGGGCATTTTCGGGAACAAGGGCGCCGGGACTCCGCCGGGGAGCGCCGAGGAGGGGAAGGAAAACCCGAAGCCTCCGAATGTGGAAGACCTATTCAATGATATTTTCGGGGGGAAAAAATGATCGAAGTCGGAACAAAAGCGCCGGATTTCTCCTTGCCGGACGCGGATGGGAAGCTGCATGAGCTCAAGGAGTTCAGGGGCCGGAGACTGGTCATCTATTTCTATCCCCGGGACGACACGCCCGGCTGCACGACGGAAGCTTGCGGCATCCGCGACCTCCATGGCGAGATCCGGAAGACCGGCGCCGCCGTGATCGGCGTAAGCGGGGATTCAGAGGCTTCCCACCTGAAATTCCGCGACAAATACTCCCTGCCTTTCCTCCTCCTCTCGGATCCGGAAAAGAGGCTGATGAAGGCCTTCGGTTCCTGGGGCGAGAAGAAGATGTACGGAAAGGTCACCTTCGGGATAATCCGCTCGACCTTCATCGTGGACGAGACCGGAGTGGTGCGCAAGGTTTTTCCCAAGGTGACGCCCGTGGGCCATGCCGAAGCCATCGTCGCCGCCCTCAAGGAAATGGCTGGAGTCCGTCAGACTCCAAGCCCTTGACGAAAGGGGCGAAACCCTATATAAAAGGCTTCGCCTCAAGGCGTGGCGAGGTAGCTCAGTTGGCAGAGCAAGCGGCTCATATCCGCTGGGTCGTGGGTTCAATCCCCTCCCTCGCTAGCCCAAAAAGGCCGGTATTCCTAGGAATGCCGGCCTTTTTCTATCCAAAGTCCGCGAGGTTTACATGATGCCGACCCACAGGTATACTTGCGCCTCGGAGGAAAGGGACCATGTCGGCAACCGATTGGCGTGACGCAAAATACGATGAAGTGTATTCCGGCACCCTTCGCGGCCTGCAAAAGCGCCGGGCCATCGACCCCGCGTTTTCGGTTCCGGACGCCGAAGGGGTCCTGCGCCATCTGTATATCCAGGATGGCAACGACTGGATTGGCCGCGGCCAGCTCCAGGACGCCATTGTCGGCGCAACGATCGCGGCCTACGAAACCTTCATCGTCGAATGGAAGGCCGCCGGCCAGCTGCCATCGAACCAGGAGAGTCTATGTCCATAGAGATCCATCGCGTCGAGAGCAAGCGCGATCTGCGGAAATTCATCAACTTCCCCTTGCAGCTCCAGAAAGACTATCCCAATTGGGTGCCTTCCCTTTTCCTTGACGAGATGAACACCCTCTCGAAGGGGAAAAATGCGGCTTTTGAATTCTGCGACGCGGAATACTGGCTCGCTTACAAGGACGGAAAGCTTGCGGGACGGATCGCCGCCCTCGTGAACAAGCGGGTCATCGAGAAATGGGGAAAGAAAAGCGCGCGGTTCGGTTGGTTCGATCTCATCGATGATTTCGAGGTGGCGAAGGCCTTGATCGAGACGGCGGAGGCCTGGGGAAGGTCCAGGGGCATGGAGCTGATGAACGGCCCGATGGGTTTCACCGACCTGGACAAGGAAGGCCTCCTCATCGAGGGCTTCGACGAGCTGGGAACCATGCCCATGCTCTACAACCCCCCCTACTATCCGTTCTACCTCGAGCGCCTCGGCTACTCCAAGGACGTGGATTGGCTCGAGTTCGAGGTGACAGTCCCGACCTCCATCCCCGACAAGGTCAAGCGCGTGCAGAATCTCATAGCCAAGCGGAATGGCATCCACCTCTACGAGTGGAAGAAGGCCAAGGAACTCAAGCGGAAATACGCAAGATCCATCTTCGAGCTGATAGACGAGGCCTATTCCCATCTGTACGGGACCTCCCCGCTGTCCGAGCGCCAGGTCGATGCGTACATCGCTCAGTACCTTGGCTTCGCCGATCCGCGCTTCATCAAGGTGGCCGTGGACAAGGATGAGAAGCTTGTCGCCTTTGGCATTTCCATCCCGAACCTCTCCCGCGCGCTCCAGAAGGGCAGGGGCAGGCTTTTTCCCATCGGTTGGTACCACCTCCTGCGGGCCCTCAGGAAACCCGATACCATCGACTTCCTCCTGATCGCCGTCAAGCCCGAAACCGCTGCCCGTGGCGCCATCGCCTTCCTCATGGCCTCGCTCATCGACAGCTGCATCGAGGCGGGCGTCAAGAAGGCGGAGACCTCCGGTGAGCTCGAGTCGAACGTGGAAGTGCAGAGCCTCTGGAATGATTTCGAGCATCGCCAGCACAAGCGCAGAAGGGCATACGTCAAGAAGCTCTGACTAGCGGTCGGCGTTCGTCTCGAAGATCTCCTCGAAGCCGGCCTCGATCGTGAGGAACACATCGACAAGCTCGGCGTCGAAATGGATGCCTTTGCCTTCAGCGATCTCGGTCATGGAGTCCTCATGGGTGAAGGCGGCCTTGTAGCTTCGCTTCATGCGTAGCGCGTCATATACATCGGCGATGGTCACGATGCGCGCGGCCAGGGGTATGTCCGCCCCGACGAGGGTGTAGGGGTAGCCTGAGCCATTCCACCATTCGTGGTGGCTGAGGGCGATCTGCTTGGCCATCGGATTCGGATAACTCGACAGGATGTACGCGCCGTTGATCGTGTGTTCCTTCATCTCGTCCCACTCGGACGCGCTCAGAGGGCCCGCCTTGTTGAGGACATCGTCGCGCGTCCCGATCTTGCCCACATCGTGCATCGCCGCCAGGAAGCCGATATCCTCGACAAAGTCCACATCCACCTCGGGCCAGCGCGGATCCAGATAGAGCCTCTGCGTGAGGAGGGCGGAATACAGGTTGACCCTTTCGATATGGAGGCCGGTGTCGTTGTCCTTCAGTTTGCTGGCTTCCAGCAGGGAGGAGAAGGTGCCTCGGAGGCTCTCCCGGTTCTCTGCGGTCACATCGTCGAGCAACACCGAGTAGGCCGTGGGAGACCGTGACGCCTCCTCGACCGGCCACAGCGGCTGGACGAGGAGGTGGGTGACCTTTACCGGGGTATCCATGGTCTTGTGGGAGATGGTCGCCTTCCACGTGTAGCTCGTGGCGGGATCCATCAAGTCCGCGGTGATTTTCCTGAGTTCGTCGGCGGCGAAACATCGGGTGAAGATGGCCGGGAAGCTTGAGGAGCTATTATAGCGATAGTCGCGGGCAAGCAGGCGGAAGCCCGGGTTCTGGTAGATGAAGTCCAGCTCCCTGTCCATTATGGCCAGCGGCGCCGGGTTTTTCTCGTAGCTCCTGGCAAGGTCACGCAGGAAGGTCGACGAAAGGAGGGGTGATTCATGGGTCGACGATTCCTCGAACTCCCCGCTCTCCGCGGCCGCTTCGAGTTCCTCGATTTCCTCGATTTCCTCGAGCTCTTCCAGCACTTCCAGCTCCTCGAGGGGCTCTTCGATTTCCCGGTCGCTCATGTCTGACTGCACTCCGTCCTAATTGATGGCTTGATCGTCCCGGCCTGCACGTCCATGCGCCGGGCCGCCCATTGCCGCGCGCGCGGTCTCTTCAGCTTCGCTGGGACGAAGGTAGAGGGGGCCATCCTCGGCCGCGTTCTGCCCTTTTTCCAGGAAGCGCCTCTGGGCAAGGGCAGCAATGGCCCTCGCCGCCGGGAGGCGATGCCTTTCGTCAACGAGGATCCCGCTACGCTCCTGGCTGCTTTCCGCGAGGAGGTCGGCGTCAGGACCCGTGACCAAGGCTTGCGGATAAGTATCGAGCAGGGCCAGAAGGCTGGCAAGCGGAATATCCAGCCAGTCGGTCTTCCGGAGCCCCCTCTCGTAGATCGCGGAGTAGACTCGGCCCCTTCTTCCATCGATAATGGGCACAACGGCGCCGCTGAAGCTGTCCAACCCCCAGGCAAGGCCGTCGAGGGTGGGGACCGCGACCCAAGGTTTCCCAAGCGCCAAGGCCATGCCCTTGACGGTGGAAAAGCCGATCCGCAAACCGGTGAATGATCCGGGGCCTTCCGCGCAGGCCAGGAGGTCGAGGTCAGCGGCCACCAGCCCTGCGCGGGAAAGGCAGAAGTCCGCGAGGTCGATGAGGCGCTCGGCATGCTTCAGCCCCAGGTCCAGGCAGGCATCAGACCAGCCCCGGTCGGTCTTGAGGGCGACCGAAAGGATATCGGTCGAGCTATCAATGGCCAGGATATTCATGGCGTTTCCCGCGCGGCCGAGCCACCGTCCACGAAGGAAGCGTCGAGCCGGGTCGCCCATCCCTGGGCGATCGCCTCGAGGACTACGCCCCTTGCGCGAGCCCGGCGCCTGCCATCAGGAAGCACCTCCATCTCGATCTCGCAGGCCGAAGCAGGCAAGGACTTCGCGATTCGTTCGCTCCATTCGACAAGGCAGAGCCCGCCGGCATCGTATAAGAAATCCTCACCGCCGAGCTCGGCGAAATCCTCGGGCCCGGAAAGGCGGTAGGCGTCGATGTGATGGAGGCGGAGGCGCCCCTCATATTCCGAGATGATGGTGAAAGTGGGGCTGGTGACCTCGTCGTCGATGCCGAGGCCCTTGGCGATGCCCTTGGCCATCACGGTCTTGCCGGCGCCAAGGTCGCCGCGGAAGGCGATCACGAGCCCGCCGGGTGCGGCTTGTCCGATCGCCTCGCCCAGCGAGACCGTCTCTTCCCGTGACTCCAGGAAAAGCTCGATCAGGGAAGTGTCCCCGTCTTGTCCATGAGGCAGATCATGTTCTTCACCGACAGGATGAGGGGAAGGAGGGGCCATTCGGGCTCGTCCTCGAAGCGAAGGCTGATGTCGGGTGGACCCACGGGTTTTTTCTCGATGGTGAAGGCCAGTGGCGCCTCGCGCAGGCCGGTGGCCGTCTCGAGGACGGCGACTGCATGGAATTCCCGTATATAATGGAGAGGCGTCTCTTTGCGCTTCAGGTTCTTGATCTCGACAAGGTTCATGTACACATTGTACGGAATAGGGCTTCCTGCAGTCAAGGCGAGCGACAGGACGGCCAGGTCCGCCTTCATCGCTCACCGTAGCCATATACGAAGGACATGATGGCGTTCAGGCTCCTGCGCGTTATTTTCACGAATTGGATGTGCATTATGCCGCCCGTAGTCCTGAGCCGGTTCATCCTGACCACCTTGCCAAAGGCCGACTGGACGCCTGCTCCCGTGTCGAACTCGATCTTGATGAACTCGCCGGCGGCAAGGGGATTGGCGGTCTGGATGCCGATCCCTCCCGCGGAGATGTCGGCGATCGACCCCGAGTAGGGTATCTTCTCGACCAGGGCTTTCTTCTTCTCCTTTCCCTTGGGCCCTTCCATCGAGACCGCTACCCGGTAGAAGCCGCAGGGAGCCTTGATCTCCTTTCTCATATGGCGGCGCGCTGGAAGGGCCTTCACGGCGTCGCTGTGCGACACGATCATGACTTCCTTGGCGCCCACGAGCTCCCAGCCCACCACCCTCGTCTCGAACTGGTAGCCTTGCCTGCCCTTTGCGTAAAAAAAGCAGGTGAGCTTGGTGCCTCGCTTGAGCCTGATCGTCTCGCCATAGGGATCATGGGGCGGCTCGGCCGCGATGCCGTTGGCCTCGACCTGTAGGACGCTCGAGGGATAGCTTTCGTCGCCCTTCAAGAGGAAGGAGAGCGGCATGTTCTTCCCGAGCTGCCGTGTCGAGCTGACCTGGCTGCCTTGGCTATGTCTTTGGTTGAGGTGCTCCCGCACCTGGAAAAGGGCGGTCTTCCGCTCCTCCGCCGCGCTTTCCGATTCGGAGTACTGCTCGATTGAGCGGAAGACGTCCTTGAAAAAAGCGTCGAGCTTGGCCTGGTTCTTGAAGAGGAAATCGGGATTCGTGACCTTGAGGAGCTTCCCGTAGTCCTCCAGGAAGCGGACTTCGTCGGACGAAAGCCCGGTGTCCTTGCCCGCGCGCCGGAAAGCGCCCCGGTTGAAGCCGGAGCCCGATGAAGAGGAAGACGACCCGCCGGCGCTCGATCCGCCGCCGGTCAGGCGCCGTATGACGGAAAAAACCACGATGGCGCCGATGACGACAATGAGGGCAATCGTGGTGTTCCGCGTCGTCGTCGGGTTTTCCGTGGCGCCCAGGAGTTGGGCGATGAAGGGCATCGTGGTCATGGTTTTTTCAGCGCCTCCTCGATGATCGTGAAGAATCGCGCCATGCGGGGAGCGACCTCGTATTCCGCGAGGTCGCCGATGAGGACGGAATCCTTGTCCTCGAAGGCCGCGGAAAGGCGGCGCAATATGCCGTTGAAGGAGTTGTAGAACTCGGGGATGGAGAGGCCATCGATCCGGACAATGTCCGTATCCAGGCCTTCATGCTCGAGCTCGGGGACCAGGCGTATCACCTTGTTGAAGATCTCGACGAAAAACAGGATCGCCCTCATCGCGCGCTCGTCCTTCCCGGTCTGGAGGAGGACGGGAAGCTCGGAGAGCTCGGCCTCCTGGGAGCGGTAGAGGGCTGCGGTCTTCCTGAGTTCATCTGCGGGCCGCTCGATCTCGTCAAGGCGCTCCTTGAAGATGATGATGAGGCTTTCGGCCTGGCGGACGATTTCCGCGCGCAGTTCCGGGGGCAACGATGCGTCCGGCTTTTCCGCCCTTGCGGCCATGGCCTTGGCCGCGAGATCGGCGAAGCCATGCACGAAGGACAGCTCGTCCGCGGAAAAGAGGCCTGCGAAGGCGCCGGCGAGTTCCCCGAGGCTTCCCGCGAGGGCAGGCCAGTCCTTCGAGTCCTCGTTGGCCGCCGCCTCGTCAGAGAGCGAGAGGAGTTCCAGGAGGGTCTTGATGGCCTTCTGCTTTATCGCGGCGATCGATTCGGCCGCGATGTCGATGCTGCCCTTGTCCGCGAAGGGGCGGTCGCGGATGGAGGGGAAGGCATCCGCGTCCAGGTCCGCACCGTCCATCCTGAGGCCGATGATGACGGCGCCTGCGGTCTCAAGCAGTTCGTCCGCGGCTGCCAATGCCTCGCCGACGCTGGCGCCTGCATTGATCTCGAGGGCGAGGGGCTCGCCGTTTACCCTGATGTCCATGTGTGCTCCTTGCCCGGCCTTGAGGTCACTCTGTGCCCTGGCCACGTAAAGCCGTCGCTATTGTTTCCCGAGATTGTCGATGGCGCTCGAGCTCGAATTCATCTGGTTGACGGTCCCTTCCATGACCGCGTACTTGCTCTTGAGCTCCGCTTCCTTGTCCGCAAGCTGCTTGTCCAGGCTCTCCAGGCTGCGCTTCTCGAGGGATATCTGCCGGTCGATGGTTCCGGTCTTGATGGAGATGATGCCTGCGGTCTCCACATAGGGCCGGACAATGCTTTCCACCTTCCAGCCGACACCTGAATCGACGATGAGGTCGCCGTCGGAATCGTTGCCGAACAGTTTCTTGACGATCTCGAAACTGGATCCGAGGACCTTGTCCAAGGTGCCTTCCTCGATCTCCAGGTAGCCGCGCATCTTGGTCGCGTCGTAGCCCTGGCCGCCACCCGCCTTCTGCGAGTCGGTGGAGATCCCGATCTGGGCCAGGAGGCGGATATCCCCTCCGCCCTCGTAGGGATTCATCATGGCGGACTGGAGGCTCGTGCGCAGCATGGTGAGGGTCGAGTCGTTCTGGAGGAGGCCGAGCCTTTCCTTGGCGGCCTTTTTTTCCTCGTCGGTGAAGTAGGTGATCTCCTGGATGAGGCTCTCGTCGGAGCGGGTCAGGATGTTGACCTGCGCCATGATACGGTTGTAGTTGCCGACAAAGGCGATGAGGGCGTCCTTGACCGCCTTGCGGTCCGGTTCGATCCGCAGGTTGACGGGCTTGTCGTTCGCCGACTTGAGGTTGAGGGTGACGCCGGGAATGAGGTCGCTTATCTCGTTTTTGGGCCTTGTCACTTCGATGCCGTCCATGGTGAGGATGGCGTCGTGGGCGGTCGAGATCGGCCGCTTGGGCTTGAAGCCGCCGGTCTCCGCAGGGTCGTAGACGCGCGCGGAGACAAGCTCGAGGCGCCTGGAGGTATCCTTGTCGCGCAGGGCGATGGCCGAGATCTCAGGCAGGTAGGCGTCGATGGCGACGGTCATGGTCTGGGTCTCGGCCGAGTCGACGAGGGCGGGGAGGGCGCGGTAGCTGCCGTCCGGGCCGATGACGAAGGCCATCGTCTTGTCATCGACATGGAGTGGCTGGGGCGGGGGAGTCCAGGGGAGGAGCCCTGTCTCCGAAGACGCGCCTTCCACCACGATGCCCTCGTAGCTCACCTTGCCCACGTTCTTGAGGCTTGGGCCGGGCGGAGGCTGGGGAAGCGGATTTTCCGGAAGGGGGATCAGGCGATAGTGAAGTTCCAGGACAAGGCCCTGGCTTTTGACACTGGAATCCAGGTTGAGCCTGGCCTGCCCTCCTGAAAGGACGGAAAGGAGGTCCTTTCCACCCTTGACCAGGCTGGCATCCAGCTTCCCTTCCCAGGCCAAGGGCTTGCCCATGTCGAGGCTCTTCGCCCGGGTCGACACCCGATCGAGGAGGCCAGCGTCGACCGCGAATTTTTCGGCGTCCTTCTGGAAGACAAGGCGGTTCTTGATGCCGCTCTGGAGGGATTCGATGACGATGGCCTTGGTATCCGGAGTCACGGTGACCACGGAGGCGCGCAGGAGGTCCCGTCCTTTCCGGGAGATGGAGTCGGCGAAGTCCTGGAGGCTTCCTCCCCCGTAGTTGAGCTCCACGGTCTTGTCGCCCACGCCGAAGACAAAGCTGCCCGCTGGCACTTTGTAATCCTTGGAAAGGTCGGAGGAAAGGTAGCGGTCAGCGGCCGCCGCCTGCTTTACCAGGATAGGCCTGGTCTGTTCCATGGCTTCGCGGGTGGCGGTGGCGGTGAGGGTCTCCTCGTTCGAGGACTTGGCGACCCGGGACATGAAGGGGTTCTGGAAGGAGTAGAGGTTCCTGGCATCGTTCCTGAGGTTGCCGAGCTTCTGGTTGAACTCGATCCAGGCGCTTTTCTGGTCCTGGGAGGCCTTCAATTCCTTGGCGGCGCGATCCCTTGGGACGCGCGCCACCTTCATGAGGCCTTCTACGAGTTTATCTGTCCCGTACTTGCTCGAACCGGTACCGGGAATGCTGAAATCGGACATGAGCCCCTCGAGGGAGGGCCGAAATCACGCGCTATGATCGAAAAGGAGGCCGACGACCTCTCTGATACGCTCGTAGACGTGCTGGAGTTCCACTGCCGGAATCTCCCTCACCACTTTATCGGTATCGGTGTCGATCACCTTGACCACCACCTCGTCGAGCTTGGAGTTCACGCTGAATGAAAGGCGGCGGTTGGTCGCGGCGATGGAGGCATCCATCTGCCCGGCCACTGACTTGAGGCTTTCGCGCGCGGCTTCAGCCTGGGCTACCGCCTGGGCTTGTGTCGGTGAGGATGGTCTCGCGGCCCTGGCCGTTTCCAGGATGGCCTGGGGCGAGATTTTCAGGGAAACAATGTCGAGAGCCATATGAGCCTCCGACTCGAACTGTAGAGATAAAAGGCGAGAAGGGGGGCGCGACCCCTCCTGCCTTGTAAATCGCGCCTGCCTTGCGGCGTGCGCGAAGGGGAATTCGAGAGATGACGTCCAGAAGTCTCTCTTACCCCATGGAAAAGAACGGAAAACTATCAACCAAGAAGCTGCATCACGCTCTGAGTGCTGGTATTCGCCTGCGCAAGCATCGCTGAACCAGCCTGGCCAAGAATGCGGTTCTTCGTGTACTGAACCATCTCGCTGGCCATGTCGGTGTCGCGGATGCGGCTTTCGGCGGCCTGGAGATTTTCGGATGCCACGGAGACTCCCTTTGCTGCGGTCTCAAAACGGTTCTGGTAGGCGCCGAGGTCGGCGCGCTGCTTGGAAACCGCCTTGAGGGCCGTATCGAGGGCACCGATGGCCTTGTTCGCGCTGTCGGTCGTCGAGATGGAAAGCATCTCGTTCGTTCCCTGGGCGCCTTTGAGGCCGAGTGCCTGTGCCGTCATTGTGCCGATAAAGATCTGCTTTGACTGATCCATATTCGCGCCGATCTGGAAACGCATCTCCTGGGTCCCGCCTTTCGCAAAACGGCCCGTAAGCATATTCATCCCGTTGAACTGGGCATGGGACGCAATCCGGTTGATTTCGTCCACAAGCTGACTCACCTCGACCTGGATCTGCATGCGGTCCTCGGACGTATACACGCCGTTGGCGCCCTGCACCGCGAGTTCGCGCATCCTGTGAAGGATGTCCTGGGACTCGGAGAGATAGCCCTCGCTGGTCTGGATGAAAGAGACGCCGTTTTCGATGTTCTTGACGGCCTGGTTGAGACCGCGGACCTGGCTGCGGAGTTTTTCCGAAACCGCGAGCCCTGAAGCGTCGTCGCCGGCCTTGTTGATACGCTGACCAGAAGACAGCGCTTCCATGTTCCTTGCGGTTGCGGCGCCGGTGACGCCGAGCGAGCGATTGGCGTACGCCGCACTCATGTTGTGGTTGATGATCATGTGACCCTCCTTGAGGTGAATCGAAGGCAGCAATCCTTGCCGCCTCAATGCCTTGCGCGCACGCCGATCGGGGCGGGAACTGTAGGTCCGCGCCGTCCCCGTCCGTTCATCCCCGTGCGACAAGGAGCACGCCCCTTCAAAAAGGGCGTCCTCCGTGCCGTAATGCGCGCGGGAGGGTTTATTTCAAAGATCTACCAGCCGCTTGAGCGCCATCTCCTGGCGTGCAAGCGGCAACGGGCGGTTCGACGTATTCTGTCGCCCCGCCCGCGACGGACCGGGCCTCCGACTGAGACCCGGCACCGTAATGATACTACCTTACTGGAGCAGCTGCAAGACCGATTGCGTGGCCTGGTTCGCCTGCGCGAGCATCGCGGCACCCGCCTGGGTGAGTATGCGGTTCTTCGTGTAGTCGACCATCTGGCTGGCCATGTCGGTGTCGCGGATGCGGCTTTCGGCGGCCTGGAGGTTCTCCGCGCCGACGTCGATGCCCTTGATCGCGTATTCAAGGCGGTTCTGGTAGGCGCCGAGGTCGGCGCGCTGCTTGTTGACCTTCTTGAGGGCCTCGTCGAGGACACCGATGGACCTGTTGGCGCCGTCGGGAGCATCGAGGGCCATGATCTTCCCGTCGCCGACGGCGCGGATGCCGAGGGACTTGGCGGTCATGGTGCCGATATAGATGCGGGTCCGCTGGTCCATGTTGGCTCCGACGTGGATCCACATCGAGCCAGTGACCACGTTCTCGCCATTGTCCCGCGCGAAGCGGCCGGTGAGGAGGTTCATGCCGTTGAACTGGGCGTGGCTGGCGATCCTGTCGATCTCGTCGACGAGCTGGCTTACCTCGACCTGGATCTGCATGCGGTCTTCCGTCGTGTAGACACCGTTCGAGGACTGGACCGAGAGTTCGCGGAGGCGCTGGATGATGTCCGAGGACTCCTGAAGGTAGCCTTCGGTCGTCTGGATGAAGGAGATGCCGTTGGAAGCGTTCTTCGAGGCCTGGCCCAGGCCGCGGATCTGGCTGCGCATTTTCTCGGAAACCGCGAGGCCGGAAGCATCATCCCCGGCGCGGTTGATCCGCATGCCAGAGGAGAGCTTTTCCATGTTGCCGGCCTGGGTGCCGTTTGTCACACCGAGCTGGCGGTTGGCAAACATCGCGCTGAGATTGTGATTGATGACCATATACATCCTCCATGGATGGTTGTGTACGGAGCATCCTTGCCCCGTTTTTTTGTCCGGGAGCGCCTGCGCCCTCGGAGATGAACATTTTTAGACGGTTACGAGTGAGCTAGCCCCGCTCCGCCTCCTTTTGTGCCGGAAGGAAGGAAATCGACTTATTTTCTAATGTCGATCGCTTCGCTTCCGAAAATTAAGAAGAGAGGAAGAAAGGTCTCGCCAGAAGGCAATTCCGGTCACTCCCTGGTTCTTCCTTTTTCTTATCGGCAGCACTCCTCCAAAACTTGAGTCCCTCCAGATGGTATTTTCCTTGCGAATGGACGTAATGGAGCGTAACATAGGCCTAGCCAAGCCCCTTGGCGGCCATTGTCCGTCAGTTCGGGTCCCCTGAAGAGGAGCATCCATCATGAATAACGCGCACTTCGCCCACACCGCCTCTGATGGAAAAACCATCCAGGTCCGGCATTGGCTACCCTCAGGCGAGCCAAAGGCGGCAATTGTCATCGCCCATGGCATGGCTGAGCATGGCGGGCGCTATGAGCGATTTGCCGAAGTCTTGGTCGCAAAAGGATTTGAGGTTTATACTCCCGACCACCGCGGGCATGGAAAGACAGCGGCAACCGCAGGGGAACTCGGCCTTTGGGAGAAAGAAGGGTTTCGCCGCGTCATCGATGATCTCCATGAAATCGTGCTTCTTGCCTTCGCTGCCAAGCCCGGGAATCCCCTTTTCCTCTTCGGCCATTCCCTCGGTTCCCTCCTCTCCCAAGGCTATATCTCGCTCTATGGCGAAGGCTTGGCGGGTGTCGCCCTGTCGGGAACCGCAGGCCCGATGCCGGCCGCCCTCATCGGGGGTGGGGGGGCGATCGCGGCCATGGGCTGCCTTTTCAAGGGTCCGGGAGCCTTGGCGCCCCTGGCCGATAAGATGAGCTTTGGCGCTTTCAATGATGCCTTCAAGCCCAACCGCACCCCTTTTGACTGGCTTTCGCGGGATAATGCGGAAGTGGACAAATACATAGCCGATCCCTTCTGCGGTTTTGTGTGCCGCTATGGCTACTTCCGCGCCTTGATAGCCGGGTTGAAGGCTTTCCAGTCACCGGAGGCCGTTGCATTGATCCCCAAGGGACTGCCCGTCTTCATGGCTTCAGGGGCGATGGACCCGGTCGGCGGCGCAAGCGGATCCGTGACCGCCCTCGCCGCGACCTACCGTGCCCTCGGTATCTCCGACGTGGAAGACAGGCTCTATGAGGGCGCCCGTCATGAGATCCTCAATGAAACCAACCGGGATGACGTGGCCATCGATTTCCTGGCCTGGTTCGAGAAGCAGTACGCAAAGGCGGCGAAATAGCCGGTCCTTGGCGAATTCGGATTGTGTTAACTCGGGAGGGCTCAGGGTCGCGGGGGAAGAAAAACCAGGAAGGGAAGCAGGGTAAGGTGATATCGCGGCGGGGAACCATGGACAAAGATGCCTGCCGCAATTCCCTATTCTGCCGTTCTCCCTTTCCAACCCTCTCGTCCTCCGCGCCCTTTGCGAAAGTCCCCCTTTCCTTGTCCCGAGCCGAGGCGGCCCCCGCGGGCGGCTGTGCTTGACCCTCCCTCAGGCTGGCGTATTATACTCGACCGGAATTTATCCTTATTTTGTGAATACGAGGTTCCGCGTTGCTCATTCGCTATCGCAGATCCGAGGACGGCAGCCCTGTGGCAAAAGCCGTCGTGTATACCCAGGCAGAGCATCGCATCGACAAGGGTCGGATCGACCCTGACGCCCTGCGGATCATAGAGCGTCTCCGCGAGAGCGGACACGAGGCCTACATTGTCGGCGGCGCCGTCAGGGACCTCCTCCTCGACCGTCGGCCCAAGGATTTCGATATAGTAACGGATGCGCAGCCTCCCAAGATCAAGCGGATATTCCGCAATTCACGGGTGATCGGCCGTCGTTTCCGGCTGGTCCATGTGTATGCAGGCCCGAAGATCTTCGAGGTTTCCACTTTCCGCTCGATAGCCAACGGTACGGTCGGCAACGAGTTCGGCACCATGGATGAGGATGCCCAGCGCCGTGATTTCACCTTCAATGCCCTCTACTACGATCCGGTCTCCGCCGTCCTTGTGGATTACGTCGGAGGCTTCAAGGACATAGAGGCCCGCCGCGTGAAACCCGTCATCCCGCTCAAGTCCATCTTTGTAGAGGATCCTGTGCGGATGATCCGTTGCGTGAAATATGCCTCGACCACGGGTTTCCGGATCGCATTCACCCTGCGCCATGCCCTGAAACGCGACGCCAAGCTCCTTTCGGGCGCCAGCCCTTCCCGCCTGACCGAGGAATTCGTGAAGATCCTCGGCTCAGGGGTTTCCAGGACCATCATCCCCTCGCTTTCCGACTACTCCCTGCTCAAGCATATCCTTCCCGAGGCTTCGCGGCTCGTCGAGCGCAACGCGATGTACAAGACCAGGCTCCTGGCGGAGCTCGATGAACTCGATCTCCTCAACCAGTCCCCGGTGCGGGAAAAAAAGCTTTCGACCTTCCTCGGCCATTTCCTCAAGCCCTATCTGGAGCTCCAGGACGGCCTCATCGTCGACACGCCGGAAGCCTACCAGGACGCCCTTCGCGAGGCTCGCCACTTTCTCAATCCCCTCAACCTGCCCCGTGTGGAGCTTGAGGCCGCTGTCCTCTTTGTCTTCAAGAAGCTCGGGCTTTCTCCGAGCCAGAAGCCGCGGAGGGGAGGGCCGGATGGAGAAGGCGAAGGCCCGAAGCGGCCGCGCCGCCGTCGCAGGAAAAGCGTTACGGGAGAGGAAGGCGAAAAATCCGGGGATGCCACGACCGGAAACCCCGATTCGCCACGCCCGAAAGCCCCGGCTCCCCATGCTCCATCCGCGGCGCGCAAGGGCGCGGATGCGCGGGGCACCGATGCGCGAGGCGCTGACGCGCGAGGCGCTGACGCGCCTAGGCTCCGTCCGCCTGTGGAAAAAACCCAGGGCGAGCGGAGAGCCGCTGAGGACAAGGGCGGGTTGCCCCCTCTTGAGGGCGGCGATGAAGCGGCAAAACGACGGCGCAAGCGTCGGCGCAAGCCGAAATCTCCCGGCGCATCCGGAGAGCCGTCCACTCGAGCCGAATAGGGACTAGCCCGCCTTGACAACTGCCCAGTGGCTTTCCAGAATAGCGGAGTGAAGTTGGAGAAATTCGAATCACTTTCCGATGAGGCCCTTCATGCCCTCGCGGACCGGATGGGGCTGGGCATTCCGCCCGATCTGGAGCGGGTCTTCGTCGTCGAGGAGATCCTCGTCGCCCTCGAGGAAGATAGCGATGAGCGGCGGTCCGGCGGCGTCGCATCCCTGCGGATTGAAGAGACCAAGTTCTCCAGCTCGGATCCGGTGGACATGGATTTTGGCCGCGACGGGCCTCCAGCGATCTCCCCTTCGACATGTGATACTTTCATCAGGGTCCTTGTCCGCGATCCCTCCTGGGCATTCGCTTTCTGGGAAATCTCGGATACAGAGCGGGCAAGCATCGCGTCCGCAGACGGAAGGCTCTCCCTCTTCCTGCGGGTATCCGAGACGACGGACGGCGAGAAGGCCGACGCCAAGCGCGATTTTTTCGATATCCCCATTTCGGAAGACGACAGCCAATGGTACCTCAACCTTCCCAGGCCTAAGTCCCGCTATCGGATTGAGCTCTGTTCGCGGATCGATGGCCGCGTGCGGATGCTTGCCAAGTCCAGGGACCTTGCGGTTCCGCGGCAGCTCCTGGATAGCCTTTCGTCGAAGCTGGAAACGGATGCGGCGGAGCTCCTTAGGCTTTCGGGCCTCGAGTCCCTTGATATCGAGCCCGTCAGCGACGACAATCCCCAGCGAATCATCAAGGCCGGGCTCACCGGCGAGTGAGGAGAGTACATGGAGCCCGGCTACCTCGCCCTCGTCCTCAATGCCCATCTTCCCTTCGTCCGCCAGCCGGAGTATCCGCATTTCCTCGAGGAGAAGTGGCTGTTCGAGGCCCTCTCCGAGACTTATCTACCACTCCTCCGTCTATTCAGGCGCTTGGAAGCGGAGGAGATCCCCTTCAGGTTGACCATCAACCTCTCGCCCACCCTGTGCTCGATGCTCGGGGACGCGGTGCTTGGAGAGCGCTATCTTGGCTACCTCGATGGCCAACTCGCGCTGGCGCGCAGGGAAGTCGAACGGGTAGGAAGCGATCCGGCTTTTGGCCCCCTCGCCAGGCTATACGGAGAGCTCTACCTAAGTGACAGGGACGATTTCGCCGTTCTTTACGAGCGGGATATCCTGGCGGCCTTCGACTATTTCTACAAGAAAGGCAAGCTCGAGCTGATCACCTCCGCGGCCACCCACAGCTTCCTGCCCATCTACAGGGATAGCCGCGAAGCCGTCTCCGCCCAGATCGAAACGGCATTGGTGGCCCATCGCCGGGCTTTCGGGAAGCACCCTTCGGGCTTTTGGCTGCCCCATCTCGGCTGGTATCCCGGCATCGAGGAAGTCCTCCATGCCTACAATATCCAGTACAGCATCGTCGCGACGCGCGGCGGCCTCCTCGGCGACCCGATACCCAAGGCCGGTTCTTTCGCGCCCGTGCAATGCCCAAACGGCTTGACGATATTCATCCGCGATGCCGCGGCCACGGAAGCGGTCTGGTCGGAGGATTCGGGCTATCCCGGTGATCCACTCTACCGGGATTTCTACCGCGACATCGGCTTTGACCTTCCCCTCGACTATGTGGGCCCTTACATGGATGCGGGAAGCACCCGTATATTTTCCGGCTTCAAGTATTGGGCGGTGACCGGGAAGACGGCTGACAAGAAGCCCTATGACCGGAAGGCGGCGCTCGCGCGCGCGGATGAGCACGCCGCATCCTTCCTTGCGGACCGGCTGGCCATGGCCAAGGATGCTGCCCTGTGCATGGACAGGCCGCCCCTCATGGTCGCACCCTATGACGCGGAGCTTTTCGGCCATTGGTGGTTCGAGGGGCCGGCGTGGATAGAGGCGCTTTTCCGCCGCGCCGCCAGGGAACCCGGCCTCAAGCTCATCACGCTCGGTGAGTATTGCCGCGCCTACCCGGAAAACCAGGTCTCGGTGCCCGAGTTTTCCTCCTGGGGAGATGGCGGCTATGCGGAAGTCTGGATAGACGGGGCGAACGACTGGATATATAGACACGCCTTCAAGTCGGTCGATCGCATGATCGAGCTCTCCGAGCGCTTCCCCGATGAATCGGGCCTTCGTGAGCGCATCCTCAACCAGGCGGCGCGGGAAGTGCTCCTGGCCATGGGCTCGGATTGGGCCCTCCTCCTACGGGCGGGCAAGTCGGCTTCCTTCGCCAGGCGGCAGGTCGAGGATGCGGTCACCAATTTCAACAAGATCTACGAGATGCTTTCCTCGAACACCGTGGGCACGGAGTGGATCACCAAGCTGGAGAAGCGCAACAACCTCTTCCCCGAGATCAACTACCGGATGTTCAGGAAAAAGCGCTAGGCGAGAGAAGGCCTTCCGATGCCAACGAAGACAAACGCGATGCGCATCCTCGAAAGCCTTGGCTTGCCGTTCCGGACCTTGGCCTACGAGGTGGACGAGTCCGACCTCAGCGCGGAGTCGGCGGCCGCGAAGCTCGGGATCCCGGCCCAGCGCGTCTTCAAGACCCTGGCGCTCCGCGGCGAGAGGACCGGGGTTTTCCTCTGCTGCGTTCCAGGCGACAGCGAGCTCGAACTCAAGAAGGCCGCCAGGGCTTCGGGCAACAAGGCTGTCGAGCTGCTGCCTCTGAAGGAGCTCCAGCCCACGACGGGCTATATCCGGGGCGGTTGCTCTCCCATCGGCGCGAAGCGCAAATTCGCGGTCTTCATCGACGAGACGGCCATGCTCCATGACGAGATCTCGGTGAGCGCGGGCAGCCGGGGTCTCCAGATCCTCCTCGCACCCGATGACCTGATCCGGGCGATCGAGGGCCAACCCGGCCCTGCGGGAGTCACCGCCGGCCTTGCCGACCTCGTGTAGGCAAAAGGACCGGTCAGGGGCTTGCATGCGCCGCGGAGGCCATGGCAATATTCGACATGGAATCCCGCGACATTTTCCGGAACCTCTCCCCCCTCGACCACCGCTATTGGCAGGCCAATGGCGAGGTCTTTGACGGGCTGTCCCTCTGCCTTTCGGAGGCCGCACAGGTCCGGATCTGCGCCCAGGTGGAAGCCGCCCTCCTCGAGACCCACCTGGAGCTGCGCGGCCTTTCGAGCGCCTCCAACACGGCGGCGATCGCAAAGGCGCTTGCGGGCATACTGCCCGAAGAGGTCTATGCCGAAGAGGAGCGGACAAGGCACAACATCCGTGCCCTCGTCAACATCCTCCAGAAAAGGCTCGCCGAATGCGGAGCCTCTGCCCTCGCCCCTCTTGTCCATCTTGGCGCGACGAGCGCGGATATCCTCGATACCGCCAGGTCCATCGGCGTGCGCGACGCGGTTCAGGGCATCCTTCTTCCGCTTTTGGCCAAGGTCCTCATCGAGCTCTGCACCCTGGCGGAGAACGAGGCCGAGACAGCCCAGGTCGGGCGGACCCACGGCCAGCACGCGGTGCCGCTCACCTTCGGCTTCGCCATCTCCGAATACGCGAGCCGGCTCGGGAAATGCGTGGGGCGGATCGAGGACCTGTGCGCCTCCCTGGTCGGCAAGCTGTCCGGCGCAGTGGGATCGTACAACGCGCTCTCCATGAGCTACCGCGAACCCGAGGAGGTCGAGCGCGTCTTCCTCGCGCGCCTGGGCCTCCTGCCTTCCGAGCACTCGACCCAGGTCGTCGAGCCCGAGCCCCTCCTGCGCCTCCTCCTCGAGATCAATGCCGCCTTCGGCGTCCTTGCCAACCTGTCCGATGACCTCCGCAATCTCCAGCGCACCGAGATCGGCGAGGTGCGCGAGGCCTTCGGGGAAGGGCAGGTGGGATCGTCCACCATGCCGCAGAAGCGCAATCCCTGGAATTCCGAACATGTGAAGAGCCTGTGGAAGGCCTTTTTCCCCCGCGTGCTGACCTTTTTCATGGACCAGGTCTCCGAGCACCAGCGTGACCTCACCAACTCCGCAAGCGAGCGCTTCGTGGCGGATTATCTGGCCGGCTTCGGCGCCGCCGTGAACCGCGAGCTATCGGTCCTGCGCGGCCTGGTCGTGGACCGCGGACGCATGGCCGCCAACCTGGCGCTCTCAGGCGGAGCCGTGCTTGCGGAGCCTGCCTACATTCTCCTCGCCGAGGCCGGGCTGGCCGATGCCCACGAGCGCCTGCGCCGCATCACCCTTGCCGCGGAGCGCGATGCCGTCCCCTTCCATCAGGCCCTCGCCCGGGACCCGGAGACGAGCGCCATCCTCTCGGAGCGGCTGGCAGCCCTCGGCCTGCCGCCGGCGGGAGAGTTCTTCGCGGCCCCCGCCGCCTACCGGGGACACGCCGCCGAGAAGGCCCGCGCGATAGCCCGAAAATACCGGGAGACCGGATCGCGGATCCTCGCGGAACGCGCGGCGGCGGACCTTCGTCATGAGGCCGCCTCGATGCCAGGCACCTAGTCCCTGCCCGGGCTCCCTGGAAGCCGGTTCCCGCCGGCGGGGCGCAGGCATGGGCCAATATACGCTACGAGATCCAGGGGGGCACCATGTTCGAAGAGACCTATTCATACGATGACGTCCTCCTCGTCCCGGGATATTCCACGGTCCTCCCGAGGGACACCGATGTCTCGATCACCCTCGCGGCGGAAGTGAGGCTCAACATACCCTTCATCTCCGCGGCGATGGACACGGTCACCGAGGAGAGGCTTGCGGTGGCCCTGGCCCTCCAGGGAGGCGCGGGCATCATCCACCGCAACCTTTCCCCGGACTTCCAGGCCGAGCAGGTGGCGGGCGTCAAGCGCTTTCTCAACTGGATCATCGAAAGCCCGGTGACGGTGGAGGGGGACAGGACCCTCCGCGAGGTGCGATCCATCATGGAGCGGACCAAGGTGACGGGGCTTCCCGTCGTGGACGGCGAAGGCAGGCTGCGCGGCATCATCACGGCGCGCGACCTCCGGTTCCGCAAGGACGACGGCGCCCTCGTCGCCGACGTCATGACCCGCGACCTTGTGGTGGAGGGGCTTGGCGCCACGCCGGAGAGCGCCCGCTCCAAGTTCGACGAGCATCGCATCGAGAAGCTCCCGGTCGTGGACGCCGCGGGCAGGCTCGCCGGCCTCATCACCGTCAAGGACATGGAGAAGCATGAGCGCTATCCGAAGGCGGCCACGGACAAGTCCGGCCGCCTCATCGTAGGAGCCGCCGTCTCTCCCCAGGACTATGAGGTCCGCGTGCCCCTCCTCATCCGGGCAAAGGTGGACTTCGTTGTCCTCGACACCGCCCATGGAGACTCCAGGAATGTCATCGAGGCAGTGGCCGGGCTCAAGAGGAAATGGCCTTCGCTCCCCGTGATAGGCGGCAACGTGGCCACGCGGGAAGGGACGAGGCGCCTCATCGAAGCCGGCGCCGACGCGATCAAGGTCGGGGTCGGCCCGGGTTCCATCTGCACCACGCGGATCGTGGCGGGGGTGGGCGTGCCCCAGTTCACCGCTGTCCTGTGGTGCGCACAGGAGGCCGAAAAGTCCTCCATCCCCGTCATCGCCGATGGCGGCATCAAGTATTCCGGTGACGTGGTCAAGGCGATCGCCGCGGGCGCGAGCGCCGTGATGATCGGAAACCTCTTCGCCGGGCTCAAGGAAGCCCCTGGCCACGAGGTCCTGTATGACGGCAGGATCTACAAGGAATACCGCGGCATGGGTTCGATGGGCGCCCTCAAGGACGGTTCGGGGGACCGCTACGGCATCGCCAAGGACGAAAGCCCCGTGCCCGAGGGCATCGAGGGACGCGTGCCCTACAAAGGCGACCTGCGCCCCTACCTCTACCAGCTGGTCGCGGGGCTGCGCAAGGGCATGGGCTACTGCGGCTGCCCCGACATCGAGTCCCTGAGGAAGTACCGGCAATTCGTGAAGATCACGCCCTCGGGCCTTCGTGAAAGCCACGCCCACGACGTGGCCATCACCCAGGAAGCGCCCAACTACTCAAGGCAATAGCGGGGGAGGAGGGGAAGGCTCCCCAATGGGCATTGTGACCCCTGCGTGGACCCTTTCCCCCGCTTTCGCAGGGGAAGGGCAGAGTCCCCGAAAGGAATCATGCTTTTAGGAGGCCGGTTCAACAGGTGGCCTGCCCATGGTAGGCTGGCATGGAGGGCTCCGTCGTTTCAGGATCGATATCGCCACAGGAGGCAGGCAGTGAACATAGTGGTCATAGGCGCGCAGTGGGGAGACGAGGGCAAGGGCAAGATCGTCGATTACCTGGCGGCCGATTCCGGCATCATCGTCCGCTTTTCCGGCGGCGCCAACGCGGGGCATACGATCGTCCTTGGCGGGGAACGCTACGCCCTCCACCTTGTTCCATCAGGCATCCTCTACCCTGACAAGACCGTCATCCTCGGCACCGGCATGGTGATCGACCCGGAAGCGCTTTTCAACGAGCTGGCCGGCCTGGAAAAGAAGGGCATCGACTGGCTCGGCCGCGTCCTGATCTCGGACCGCGCCCACATCGTCCTCCCGAGCTACCGCCGCATCGACAAGGAACTGGAGCAGAAACGGGTGCGCCCCATCGGCACCACGGGGCGAGGAATCGGCGTCGCCTATTCGATGAAAGCCTGCCGGGACGGAGTCCGCCTCGCGGACCTCGACGACCCGGACCGCCTCGTCAACCTCGAGGCCGAGGACCGGGCCTTCGTCGAGGCCTGGAAGGACCGCCTGACGCCCATGTCTATCGACCTCGTCTCCTATCTCCGTGCCCACCGCAACGCGTATACCCTTTTCGAGGGCGCCCAGGGTGCCCTCCTTGACATCGATACCGGATCCTATCCCTTCGTGTCGAGCGGCATGGCCTGCTCCGCGGGGGCGGCGGCCCAGGGCGGCATCGGGCCCCGCAAGGTCGATCGCGTCCTGGGGGTATTCAAGGCCTACACGACGCGGGTGGGCAACGGTCCCTTCCCGACCGAGTTCGCCGACGACTCCCCCGGCTCCCTTTCTTCCTATATCCGCGAGACCGGCAACGAGTACGGCGTCACCACGGGCCGTCCGCGCCGGTGCGGTTACCTTGACCTGGTGGCGTTGCGCTACGCGGTCGCCGCCAATTCCATCGACCGTCTCGTCCTCACCCACCTCGACGTCTATGACGAGCTCGAGGAGTTCGAAGCCTGTGTCGCCTATCGCATCCGCGGCAAGCTTGTCGAGGACTTCCCCGCCGCCATACGCGACCTCGAAGGGGCGGAGCCTGTGCTGCGGAAATTCAAGGGCTGGAAGGAGAGCATCGCCGCCTGCACCGCCTGGGATGAGCTTCCTCGCAAGGCCAAGGATTACGTGGCTTTCATCGAGGAATACGTGGAGACGCCGATCTCGATGATCTCCGTCGGCTCCGACCGCCGGCAGACCATGGTGAGGGAGAGCCCGTGGACAAGATCCTGATCCTTGATTTCGGAAGCCAGTACACCCAGCTGATCGGCAGGCGGATCCGCGAGATCGGCGTCTATGCGGAGATCCTCCCCGGCGAGGCCCGCGTCGCGAATATGGACTTGGGCGGCATGAAGGGGATCATCCTCTCGGGCTCCCCCTTCTCGTCCTACGAGGCAGGCGCGCCTTCGCCTGATCCTGCCCTGTACGACCTGGGCATTCCGCTTTTGGGGATCTGCTACGGGATCCAGCGCATGACCCTTGACATGGGCGGGCGCGTCGAGCGCCTGAGCGAGCGCGAGTACGGGAGGAAGCCGGTGCGCGTGACGCAGGGCGATCCCCTCCTCGAAGGCGTGAAGCCCGTGTTCTCCAGCTGGATGAGCCATGGCGACTCGATCGCCGAGCCGGCCCCCGGATGGGAGGTTTTCGCCGCGTCGGAAGGCGGCATTCCCGCGGCGCTGCGGCATGCGGAAAAAGGGCTTTGGGGCCTCCAGTTCCACCCCGAAGTCAGCCATTGCGAGGGCGGATCCCTCATCCTCGGCAACTTCGCGCTGCGCATCTGCGCCGCGAGGCGGGAATGGACCATGGAGGCCTTCCTGGCCGCCGAAAGGAACGCGTTGCGCGATCGGGCAGGCGGCTGCGATGTCCTTCTCCTCATCTCCGGCGGCGTGGACTCCACGGTCGCGGGAGCCCTCCTCCTCGAGACCCTTGCGAAGGACAAGGTCCATCTCCTCTATATCGATACAGGCCTCATGCGCGCCGCCGAGAGCGAGGAGGTCATGAAGAACCTGCGTGCCCTTGGCGCCAGGCACCTCCACATGGTGGAGGCGGAAGGCGAGTTCCTTTCGCGCCTCGCAGGCGTCGGCGAACCCGAGATGAAACGGAAGATCATCGGCGACCTCTTCATCGAGATCCAGGAGCGGGAGGTAGCCAGGCTCGGGATCCCCGATGCCCTCCTTGTGCAGGGCACCCTCTACACCGACCTCATAGAATCGGGGAAGGGCGTAGGCTCCAAGGCCCAGGTGATCAAGAGCCATCACAATGTCCGCAGCCCCCTCGTGGAGAGGAAGCGCGCGGCGGGAAAGGTGATCGAACCCCTGGACCGGCTTTACAAGGACGAAGTCCGCGCCTTGGGCCGCCTCCTGGGCCTCCCCGAGAGCGTCGTGGGCCGCCACCCCTTCCCGGGACCCGGCTTGGGCGTGAGGATACTCGGGGAGGTCACGAAGGAGTCCTGCGACCTCCTGCGCGAGGCGGACGCCATCTATATCCGCGAGCTCCGCGAGCGTGGCCTGTATGACCGGATCTGGCAGGCGTTTTCGGTCCTCCTTCCATTGCGCTCGGTGGGCGTCGCGGGGGATGAGCGCAAATACGGCTCCGTGCTTGCCCTCCGTGCGGTCGTGTCCGAGGATGGCATGACCGCCGATGTCTACCCCTTCGAGATGGCAGACCTGCTGGCCATCTCGAGCGCCATCACCAACCGGGTCCCCGGAATCGGCCGCGTGGTCTACGACGTGAGCTCGAAACCGCCGGCGACCATTGAATGGGAATGAAGGACGGGATGTTTGACAAGCCTCGGATGAGGCCAATACTTGGTGAAGATGTTTTCGATGGAGCTATTCCAAGTCTTATAAGGGGAGGTCCAACGCATGCGCAGGAGATACCTAGTGGTGCTGGGAATTGCCTTGTCGATGCCCGGCCTGGTGACGGCCCAGTACAACGCGCTGTCGCTGACCGGTTCGCCGACCAAGGCCATCACCTCTAATTTTTTCACCGAGGCGGCCGACCAGTACATGGACCCGCTTTCGTTCGACCAGGTCAAAAGCCCCGTTTTCCTGCTCAAGCTGAAGACGGGCACGGCCATTCCGGTCACGGCGGTCAACGATCCCTACGAGATCGGCATGGGCAGCTGGTTCGGCAAGGTCTACGGTGGGGCCTACTACGGATTCGACGCCTCGAACACCGGCCTCATCGTCTCCGGTTCCGATATGCTGAGCGTGAGCCAGGACGAAAAGGACACGCTGATCCTCTCCGCCGATGGCAAGACCCAGCTGGGCAAGACGGCGGTGGTGACCGAGCAGGTCAATTACCAGAACTATTCCATGAACAACCCCTCCATCCTTGTCGGATTCAGCGTGGGGCCGGCCCAGCTTGGCATCAAGGACACCCTCTATGTCAGGGGCAACCGGCTGTACGGCAGCTACAATACCGCCGGAGCCCTCCAATCCTCGACGACGACCAAGATCATGGATACCGCGGGGCTGGTCTCCTTCCTGGACTCGACCGAATACGCGGTCGGCGAGAAGGCCAACAGCAGCGTCTTCAGCAACGACTTCTCCGCAGGCCTGGTCCTCCCCCTCGGTGCCGTGAAGCTCCGGGGCTCCTTCGGCCTGGCCATTTCCGGCACCGACACCTCCACCTCCTACGGGGTCGAGAAAAGGAAAGTCCAGACCGGGGCAGGCTACGCCTCCTACACGCCGACCCTGGCCCTTCCCGGAAACACCGCGGCGGCCATCGCCGACGCGCAGTTCTGGAGCATCGACCTTGCCGATACCGTCGCGAAACCCACGGAAATCGCTCCTGAAATCACCGTGGCGCTTGAGATCCCCGTGAAATTCGCCGGCAACGCGGCCACCCTCGGAGCCGGGCTCGGCTACAACCTCACGCTCACGAGCCGGACCGCCGATCTTGAGGATGAAGCGGGCGCGGCCCTCAAGGTCTCCGGCGTGGGCGGCTATTCGCACCGTGTCGACTACACGAACCTCGAGAACACGACCACGCATTTCATGGAGACCACCACCTATGCCAGCCGGATGTATTGGTCCAATGCCTATACGGCCTCCTCGGTCAGCGAGGTCAGCCTCCCCTTGAGCTTCAAGGTCGAGCCCAACGCCGGCTTCCGCTTCGGGGTCGGCCTCACCCCGGTCCTCACCTTTGGCTCCATCGCCTACAGCGCGGCCGGGAAGCGCCTGGAGACCACGACCTTCGATGATGGCAATGGCATCACCGACGGATCCGACTACAGCACCGTGGTATCCACGGTCGACCAGCCCTACGCGGTGACCACGACAAGCCTTGGCCTGGCCATAAGCCTCGGAAGCGGTGTCCAGATCTACGTGAAGCCGGACAAGTTCCGCATCAACCTCGGCGCGCAGGCCACCTCCAAGCTCATCGACCGCACGGAAACCAGGACGGGCTACACCGGCCTGGCCACCGCCACCACGACCACCACTGACGGGATGGGCGTGGCCACGGTCACCTCGGCCACGGCAAGCACGGTCTCCTCGGGCGGAGGCAGCGAGTTCACGGACGCGATCGTGGAAGCAAGCGCGGTGACCAGCGTCTGGTACGTCGCCGGCTTCACCTACTTCGTCAACCCCAACGTCATGTTCGACTTCTACGCCAAGAACGCGAGGGCCTTCAACCTCTCGTCCACGACCGACAACGGCGGATTCCTGAACCTTAACAATTACACGATCCAGCTCACGATCAAGCTGCCGCCGAACGGCCCAGGCCTGTCGCCGGCACCGAAAAAGGAGGGGAAGTGACATGCGGAGAAACCTTGTTCCTGCGATGGCCGCGATCGCATTGGCCGGCCTGCTCGCTATGGATTGCGTCCCCACCGTCGGCGCCTTCGACAACAGGATAGGCGGAAGCCAGGCCACGGAGACCGCCGCCTTCGCGGGCGGGACCACGACCCTGAAGTCCGCTGTCGGCGCGGCGCTTGCCGTCACCGGCTACACGGCGACCCTCGTCAACGCGGCCGACCAGCGGGGATATGTCGATTTCAACTACGAGATCGACGCCGCCACGGCCACGACCGCGATCAGCATCTTCCCACTCTCGGACGCGGCTGACAATTACACCGCCTTCACCCGTGGCACCGCCATCCCCCTGACTTTCGATGTCAAGGGAACGCGGCTCTACTTCAGCGGCAGCTTCGTCGGGTCCACCGCGAAGGTGGAGATATTCCTGGATGCCACCAAGCTCACCGCCAGGGGCGGCACGCAAAAGCTCGACACGAACGGCAATGGCAGCTTCGGTGAGGAGAGCGACTCCGTCTCGGATGACGGCTCCTTGGTCGTCGGGACCGCACCCGGCGCCACCGCCCCTGCGGCGGTGACGGTGGGCGCTTCGCGCAGCCCCGGTGCCACCCTGCCGGGTTTCGCCACGACTGGCCTGCTGGCCGCCAGCGCCGTCCTTGACATCGCCACCTATGTCTCGCCCAACCTCCTCACCTTCACGGTCCGGGATACCGGTTCATCAGCCGTTTCAGACAAGGTGTCGATCACCTCATCGGTCGTCGTCTACAAGAATGTCGCCGGCGTCTGGACCGTGGTGCCGTCCACCCTCTTCTATGCGTCCGCGGGGAACATCGCCTCTGTCACCCTCGATACCCCCCCCAAGAAAGGCGAGTCCTACAAGGTCGTCGTCGACAAGTACAACATCGTCGAAAGCCAGGCGGTGGCCGGCTACATCCATCGGGCAAGCTGGCTCCCCTCGGATGACACCCTTCGCTACGTGACGAGGTATTACACCTTCACCGCGGCCGGAGGCGCCCAGCAAAACGTAACCGTCACGAAAGGCTCGTCCGTTTTCGGCAATTACCTCGATGTGACGATCAACGGAGCATTGTCGCCGGTCGACCTGGCCACGATCACGGGGGCTTCGCTCAAGGTGCGGCTTGCCGCGGGCACTGTCCTTGCCACGGGGACCGCCCCCGGCGAATTCGTGACGCCATATACTTTGGTCGCCGGAGCGGAGACGACCTTCGACACGGTCTCCAATGCCGTGTACAGCTTCCGCCTCTACTTGCCCGCGACGATCAAGACCCTGACCACGGGCCGCGTCGAGATCGCCCCTTCGGTCATGTCCTTGGCCCATTCCACCATCACCGCCCGTGACACGCTCTCCTTCGGAAACATCGCGGGCACCGACGGCTGGAGGATCAAGGCCTTCTGACCAGGTGATCGCTCCCAAACGGCAAAGCCGCGCCCCTTGCAAGGCGCGGCTTTTTTTTGGCGCGTCTTGGGTCAGGACGGGAGAGGCACCCTGATCGTCACGTCCGTGCCCCAGCTCCCGGTCCTCAGCTCGAGCAGGCCCCCGGCTTGGGTGGTCAGCACCCGCACGAGCTCGAATCCGAGGGTCTTGGGGGCTGCCATATCCAGGTCCGGAGGCATGCCCACGCCGGTGTCGCTCTCGCTGAAAACGGCCTGTGAGGACTCCGCTTGCAGGCTGATCCTGATCTCGCCTTGCCTTCCTCCGGGAAAGGCATGGATCAGGGCGTTGGTCACAAGCTCGTTGAGCACGAGGCCCAGCGGGATGGCTGTTTCGATGGAGAAGGTCAGGGGTTCCGCCGCGAAGGCCATGGCTATGCCGCGCTCGGATCCGCGATAGGCGACCTCAAGCCGGGACGCCATCCCCCTCAAGTAGTCGGCGAAATCGACGCCAGAATAGTCATGGCTCTCGTAGAGCTTCTCATGGATGAGGGCCATGCTCCGGATGCGGTTTTCGCTCTCGACGAGGGCTTTCTTGGTCGGGCCCTCGCCCATGGTCTGTGCCTGGAGCGACAGGAGGCTCGAGACGATCTGGAAGTTGTTTTTCACGCGGTGGTGGACTTCCTTGATGATCACTTCCTTTTCCGCAAGGCTCCGCCTGAGCTTGGTTTCCGTGTCGCGTTTCTGGATGATCGTCTCCCAGGTCTTTTTTGCCTTTATGACCTGGGTTGGAAGCGTCTCGAAGCTTTCGGGGCTTTTCACGACATAATCCAGGGCTCCCCGTTTTATCGCCTCCGCGGCCACGGTCTCCGAGCCATGGCTCGTCAGCACGAGCACCGGCCGTATTGGTCCTCCGGCCTCGTGTTCTCCCATGAGCTCGAGGCCTTCGCCATCGGGAAGGCGGTAGTCGGTGAGGACAAAATCTGGTTCTTCGCGGCTGAGGAAGGCCAAGGCCTCCTGCAGGGAGGAAGCCCGCGCGATTTCCTGCTTCCCCTCACCCAGCGTGAATGCCCTCAGGATCAGCTCCGCGTGGGCCTCATCGTCCTCGACGAGAAGGATCTTGGACATATTTCGCTAATCGCCGCTGGCCTGGGCCTCGACGGCCGTGAGCCAGCCGATCGCGGCCTCGCCGTCCGAAAGCCATACCAGCTCGAGCCGGTCATTGCTGGACTCGAAACAGCGCTTCACTAGCTCCGACTGGTCATCGTTGTCTTCCACGAGGAGTATCCTGAACCGCTGTGGCTGATGGTTCATCGCGCGCAAGCCTCCTTTGGATTATTGGTGGCTTCCGCCGATGGAATGCAATATCCCCGTCATTGCCCCGGTGGCTGAGGGGGCTTTTCCGGGCCTGCCGGGGACCGTGCGCCCTGCGCCGGGGACCGTGCGCCCTGCGCCGGGGGCTTTTGTCCAGCCCCCTTGCCGCCTGCCTTGCCCCTCTCGACCAGGATCCGTCCGGCGGCCTTGTCGAGCCTGAAACGGCATCCAGGGAGGAGTTCATCCACTTCGATCGTCACGCGGCAGATCTCCACGACGGTGCCCGGGAAGATCTCACCGGTCACCTCGACGACCGCGTCCTCGTCGGCGTCGAGGCTGCCGAGGAGCTCCCCGATGAGGAAGTGGAGCTTGTCCTCGGCTTCCTTGGTCCGCGCCAGGAAATGGTCGAGGGCCGGACCCTGGCGTCCCGCGGATTCGGCCTTTGCGTGTAGGGCACCTATCGCCAGGATCCGCAGCTTTTCGTTCGCCTGGTCCAGCCGCTGCTGTACGGTGAAATCCGTCCCGGCATGGATGAAGGTGGATTGGTGGGCCTGGTTGCCAAGGCGGTGGGCCTTGATTCCATGGATGGCGTAGACCTCGCCTCCCATTATGACGCCCTTGTCGCCCAGGTCGATCCTGCCCAGGCTATAGACCCGGCTAGCGATGATGCCCGTCTGGACCTGCACGTTGCCGCGGACCGCCACGCGGCAGTTCTGGATGAACTTGGCGTGCAGTTCCCCGCCGACGCGCACCTGCGCCTTTTTCCGTCCGATGATGCCCTGGTCGCAGATGAGGTCCTGCTTGGCGTTGACGTCGAAGGCATCGATGGTCGCGCGGCAGTGGATGGTCGCCCCCGAATAGACCTTGAAGCCGTCGCTGACGGCCCCGTCGATGACTACATCTCCGGGGAAAACGATATGGCCCGTATGATAGTCGACATCGCCATGTATGAGGAGGACTTCCTCTACTGCAAGGGTGCCGTTCCCTTCCGCGTCCAATGGCGCAAGGATGCCGTCCACCATGGCCACGATGCCATTTTCCTGGCTTTCGGTGTTCTTTCCGGCCACGACGCCCTTGGCGCTTACGCGCGGGGAGGGGAGTTCCCTTCCCCTGATGTCATAGCCGGTACACCCGACGGAGCTCGGGACGTGGTTTGCGAGAAGCTCGCCTTTGCGCACGATGGTCAGGGCCGGGCGTTCATGGAAATCGTAGCGAAGGGCATCGTCGGGCGGCGGCTGCGGGCGGGAACGGAAGCGCTCCACCGCGAGCGAATGCTCGATGACGACGGGTTCGGCCGTTAGGCCCTCCGCGACCACGACATCGCGAAGCACCGCGTGATCGAGGTTGCAGGTCATGGTGGCTTGTGAAAGGCCTTCCCAATCCTGTCCCCGCACGATGCCGAGGCGGGCACAGAGCTTCTGGGCCTGCTCGATGGCCAGGGGCGCGCCGCCTTCCGCCGGCGGATAGAGGTCGGCGGTGGCTTTCATGCCGTCTTCGGTAACGGTCAGCTCAAGGAAGCCGTCGCCCTTGGCTACAGTCTCCCGATAGCTCACCGCACGGCCAAGGTCGAATGCCTCGCCTTGGACCGCGTTCGCGGGGCTTGGTTCGGGAGCCTGGGCGGTTTCCTCGGTCGTGGTCCCAGGGGGCGGCGCTGCCGCGCCAGCCGATGGCCCCGCGCCGACCTTTTCCGCGTTCGAGTTTTCCGCGTGAGGTGATGCGAGGCCGGCGGCCTCTTCCCCGTTCTCCATGACCACAAGTATCGGCGCATTTTGCATCCCGGAAGAGGGAGAGGCATTGGACAGCCGCTTCCGCCTTGTGTTTTTGCATAAAACATGTGAAAATGCCGTATCGCCAAAGAACCCAGATTGTCCCACGGAGACCCAATGAAGGAACGCCTTGAGCGCCTGAAGTCAATTCGATCCCTCATCAAAGCCAATCGCATGGACTCCCAGGAGAAACTCCTCCAGTTGCTTTCGGAAGTCGGGATCAATGTCACCCAGGCAACCCTGTCGCGCGACCTGAAATACCTCAAGGTAGGCAAGGTCTCCGACGGCAATGCCGGCTACTATTACACGATCCCCTCGGACGAGGAAAAACGCGAGTCAGAGCGCCATTACAGCCAGGATTTCATCCGCGGCTATGTCTCGATCGACTGGAATGCCTCCATGGCCGTGGTCCGCACTTTTTCGGGCCACTCCGACTCCGTCGCCCTGGCCATAGACAACATGGGTCTGGACGAGGTTCTCGGGACGATAGCCGGCAGGGACAATGTGGTCTTCGTCTCCCTGAAAGAGGGCGTAAGCGGCGAGGATTTCATCGCCGTGATGAAGAAGAAGATCCCCGAGCTCGACCTGGACTGATCGGGCTCAAGCGCCCGGTTTTTTTGCCTTGGCGCTCGACTCCCTGAATTGTCGGTGCTCCTCGGCCACATGGTCAATGAGGTCCGCGAGTCTCCATTCCAGGTTGGTCGGCGTGCTCATGGCGAAGGCGGCATCGGCGGCCGGCGGAAGGGCTGCCTTGACCGCCCGCATCGCCTGGACGGCTTCGTCCTGCGTGAAACCATGGAGCACGATGATTTTTTGCTTTTCCATCGTCCCAATGTACCGTCGAGCGGGGGCTGGGGCAAGGCATGCCGCGATTGACCGCCAAGTGCCTTTCCCTTAGTATGGTTTCCGTGAATACCATCAGCCAGTTCCTGGACATCATCATCCATGTCGATCGCTACCTGACCGTCATCCTGCGTGACTATGGGACCTTGACCTATTTTTTCATGTTCCTTCTCATCTTTTGCGAGACAGGATTCGTGGTCACGCCCTTCCTCCCCGGCGATTCAGTGATTTTCGCCCTCGGTGCCCTTGCCTCGATAGGGGGACTTGATCCTTGGATCCTTTTCGCCCTGCTGGCCACCGCCGCGGTCCTTGGCAACATCGTGAACTACGCGATCGGCGCAAAGCTCGGGCCAGCCGTTTTCGCCAAGGAGAATTCCCGCTTTTTCAAGAAGGCCTATCTGGACCGGACCCATGCCTTCTATGAGAAATACGGCGGCATCACCATCATCGTCGCGCGTTTCATGCCCATCATCCGGACCTTTGCCCCATTTGTGGCAGGCATTGGCCGCATGGGCTATCCCCGCTTCTTCCTCTTCAACCTCGTGGGTTCCCTCGCCTGGGTCACGATATTCCTTGCGGGCGGCTATTTCTTCGGCTCCATGCCCTTCGTGCAGGAAAACTTCTCCCTTGTCGCGCTTGGGATCATTTTTGTCTCCTTTATCCCTCCCGTCGTGACGGCCATCAAGGTCCGCGCGTCAGGCAAGAAAGGCGCCGCCTCAGCGGATTGAAGGCGCCGCCTCAGCGGAATGAAGGCGCCGCCTTAAAGCCCGTCCTCCATCAGCCGCCGCTCCCGTTCGATGATCTCCCCCAGCTTCTCGAGGTAATGGCGATAGTTGGCGATGGATACCCCGTTGGGAATCCGGTGGTCGAGCCCCAGCACACAGCCGCCTGTCCTCACCATGGGCGGCACGCGGTATTCGAGCTCTGCGTCGATATCCGCGAATCCACGCCGCAATGCGTGCTTGTCGATCCCGCCTTCCAGTGCCAGCCTTGTTCCATATCGGCGCCTGAGCTCGACCATGTCCGTGCCTGCTGTCGGTTCGCAGGGATGGAACATGTTGACGCCGGCTTCCACCAGGGAGGGCAGGATGGGGCCGCAGTCCCCGTCGCTGTCGACATTGAATAGGCGACAGCCATCCTTCCGGGCGACCTCGATGCATCTTCGGTAATAGGGCACCATGAACTCGTCCACCTGGGTCGGCCCCCACAAAGGGCCTGTCTTGCCTGCCATATCCTCGTGTATGTCGAGCTGGTCGATGCACAGGCCTCGTCGGGCGAGGCAGGCGGAGGCCTCACCGAGGACTTGCGTCACCGTGTCGCCTATGGTCGCAAGGATTTCGTGGAGGAGCCCCGGCTCGGTATACGGCCCGATGAGGGAGCCCTCGTCACCGAGGAGGACCCGGAGTTCGTCATAGCCGCCCGGGATCGAGGCGGTGATGACATAGCCTTCGGCGCGGGCTGTTTCCACGCCCTCCACCATGCTGTCGGGGATCCTTCCGGGCCTGTATTCATAGAAAGGCTTGATCCTTCTCCAGTCGGCGAGGGTGGATACGGGAAACTCGAGGGGATGGCCGAGGCTGGAGCTGGCCTTGATGGTCTTGTGCAGGATGCCCATGAAATCGCGGTAGACGATTTCTTCGTTGGTTTCCGAGATGACTTCCGATAGGTCCGGACCGAAATATCCCGTGAATATGCCACAATCGCGGAAGAGGGCTTCGTTGTAACGGAAGGCCGAGAGCTCCAGTTCCGCCTCGCTGGCGCCTTGCCGCTTCCACTCTTCCTTGAGGCCGACAAAGGGGCCGAGGTGCTCCCGGTAAAGGCCGCGCACGTTGGACTTGAAGGTCATGTGGTCGAGGTACTCCTCGCGGCCAACCACCATGGTCCTTTTCATCGATAGCCTGTTATGTCCGGCGAGTATGCGCGCGCGCACCGCGTCGTTCTGGTTGGGCCGCTTGATTTCCGCCGTGTCCATAGAATCCTCCAAAGGGAGATCTCGCTGCTCGTTACTGGCAACTAGATGCCAGTTTGAGGCATATCCCTGCGGCTGTCAAGGACGGCGATGACCTCAGGTGCGCGAAAGGAAGCCGCCGGCAGCGGCGAAATGGGCGGCGATAGCCGTTCGGGCGGCAGGCAAATCCCGCGCCTCGAGTGCGGCGACGACCGCGGCATGCTCCAGCACGGCCTGCCTAAGCCTCCCAAGGAGGGCTTCACGCCCCATGGAGGCCTCGTAGGCATTCAGGAGTTCCATTGAGCTTACGATGAGCCTGGTCAGCATCGATTTGAGCACTGGATTGCCGGAAGCCGCGGCGAGTTTCAGGTGGAAGACCATATCCTCGTCAAAGTGCACCTCCTTGGCCTCGACATGCTCCCGGAAGCGCCGTACAGATTCGGCGATGGCGCCTATGTCGGCATCGCTTGCCCCGGCGATGATGAGTTCGACGGCGTAGGACTCCAGGACGGCCCTGGTGCCGGTGAGGGGGCCGATCTGCCCCTCGTCAAGCCTGACCACGTTGGAGATAAGGCCATCCAGGGCCTCGACGCTCAAGTGGGCAAGATAGGTGCCGCTCTGGGGAAGGGTCTTGAGGATGCCAAAGCTCTCGAGGCGCCGGAAGGCACGGCTGATGACATTGCGAGTGAGCTTAAGCCTCTCCTCAAGGCGGCGCTCCGAGGGGAGGCGGTCCCCCCCTTGGAGCTTGCCTGCGAGAACGAGGCCGCGTATCTGCTCGATGACCGCATCCTCCGGGTCCTCGAGCCTGATCTCGCTGAACAACGAGAGCAAGTCTTCCATGTCTCTGCCACCTTTCCATGCGGTTGGAAGGATAGCATATCGCTCACCTGAGGCAAACCGGCATCGGCCTGCCCCATACGGCTTGCCGGCGAGCCGCCCTTGGCAGTACCTTTCGATCAAATATGGACTACGATAAATTCACCTTGAAGGCCCAGGAAGTCGTGCAAGCCGCGGCCTCGAACGCGCAACGCAGGGATCATTCGCAGATAGACAGCGAGCACCTCCTCCATGCCCTCCTCGGCCAGGATGATGGCGTGGCACCGGCCCTCATTGACCGTGTCGGGGTCGACCGGCGGGCCATGGAAGCCGAGCTCGAGCTCCTCCTCGGGAAGAAGCCCAAGGTCTTCGGCGAGGCCGCCCAAGTCTACCTCTCCCCCGCGGCCGCCAAGGTCCTTGCCAAGGCCGAGGTCGAGTCGGGCGCCCTCCATGACGAATTCGTGGCGGCCGAGCACATCTTCATCGCCTTGGCCGAAGCGGAAGGCGTTTGCGGCGATTTTCTCCGCTCCCGCGGCATCAGCAAGGAAACCATCCTCGAGGCCCTCAAGTCCGTCCGCGGCAACCGGTGCGTCACCGACCAGGAAGCCGAGGGCAAGTACCGATCCCTCGACCGCTATTGCCGCGACCTCACGGCCCTCGCCCGTGCGGAAAAGCTCGATCCCGTCATTGGCCGTGACGAGGAGATCAGGCGCGTGATGCAGGTCCTCTCCCGCCGCACCAAGAACAATCCTGTCCTCATCGGCGAGCCTGGCGTCGGCAAGACGGCGGTCGCGGAAGGCCTGGCCCGCCGCATCGTCGCGGGTGACGTGCCTGACAGCCTCCGCGGCAAGAAGCTCCTTGCCCTCGACCTTGGGGCAATCGTGGCCGGGGCGAAGTTCCGCGGCGAATTCGAGGAGCGCCTCAAGGCGGTGATCGAGGAGGTCATGAAATCCGAAGGGGAGGTCATCCTCTTCATCGACGAGCTCCATACCCTTGTGGGCGCGGGCGCCGCCGAGGGTTCGATGGATGCCTCGAATCTCCTCAAGCCGGCCCTTGCCCGGGGCGAGCTCCGCGCGGTGGGCGCCACCACCCTGGACGAGTACCGCAAGCACATCGAGAAGGACGCCGCCCTGGAGCGCCGCTTCCAGCCGGTGTTCTGCGCGGAGCCTTCGGTCGAGGACTCCATCGCCATCCTCCGCGGCCTCAAGGAGCGCTACGAGGTCCACCATGGAGTGCGCATCATGGATGAGGCCCTCATCGCCGCGGCGACCCTCTCCGACCGCTATATCACGAGCCGTTTCCTCCCCGACAAGGCCATCGATCTCGTGGACGAGGCGGCAAGCCGGCTCAAGATGGAGATCGAGAGCCAGCCCACGGAGCTTGACCAGACCGAGCGCCGACTCCTCCAGCTCACGATCGAAAAGCAGGCACTTTCAAAGGAGACCGACGTCGCCTCCCTCGATCGCCTGTCCAGGCTCGGGAAGGAGATCGCCGACCTCTCCAGCAAGCGCGCTGAGATGCGCATCCGCTGGCAGGGCGAAAAGCTCAAGATCGAGGAGATCCGCGGCCTCAAGCAAAGGATCGAGGAGCTCAAGATCGAGGGCGAGAAGTGGGAACGCGAGGGAAACCTGACCAAGGCCGCCGAAGTCAAATATGGCAGGATGCCCGAGGCAAGGAAACGGCTTGAGGAAGTCAGCGCCGAGATGCGCAAGGAACCGGAGGAGGATCGCCTCCTCCGCGAGGAAGTCTCCGAAGAGGACATAGCCCGGGTGGTCTCCGTCTGGACCGGCATCCCGCTTTCCAAGATGCTCGCGAGCGAGGCCCAGAAATTCCTCGATCTTGAAGGCCAGCTCGAGCGCCGCGTCGTGGGCCAGGACGCGGCGGTGAGGGCCGTCGCCGACGCCATCAGGCGCAATCGAGCCGGACTCTCAGACCCCAACCGGCCTTTGGGCTCCTTCCTTTTTGTCGGCCCAACCGGGGTCGGCAAGACCGAGCTGGCCAAGGCCCTTGCCGAATTCCTTTTTTCCGACGACAAGGCCCTGACCCGCATCGACATGAGCGAATACATGGAAAAGCATGCAGTGAGCCGCCTCATCGGCGCTCCGCCCGGCTATGTCGGCTACGACGAGGGTGGCCAGCTTACCGAAGCCGTGCGCCGGCGGCCCTACTCGGTGGTGCTCTTCGACGAGGTGGAGAAGGCGCATCCGGACGTATTCAATGTCCTCCTCCAGCTCCTCGATGACGGGCGCCTGACCGATGGCCAGGGCAGGCTCGTCGATTTCAAGAACGCTATCGTCATCATGACCTCCAACCTCGGCTCCGACCTCATCCTCGAAGCCAAGGACATGAAGGAAGTGAGGAAGGGCATCGAAGCCTTGCTCAAGGTCAGCTTCAGGCCGGAGTTCCTCAACCGCATCGACGAAACCGTGGTGTTCGAGCGCCTGGACAAGGACAGGATTTTCGCCATCGTCGATATCCAGCTTGGCTTCCTGGCATCCCGCCTGGCCGATCGCAAAATATCCATCGAGGTAAGCAAGGCCGCCAAGGCGGCTATCGTGGAGGCGGGCTACGATCCCCTCTATGGAGCCCGTCCCCTCAAGCGGGCCATCCAGGGCCTCATCCAGAATCCCATGGCTTCCCGGATCCTCTCCGGCGCCATCAAGGAGGGCGAGTCCGTGCGGATCGACTACCGAGATGGGGAATTTGCCTTTGAAACGTCGGCCGCGATGCAAGCCTAGCCATGGGATTGCCGGTATACACCGATAGCCACGCGCATCTGTCCGACCTGGCCAAGGGACAGGCCGAGGTCTTTCAGGAGCTCATGGCGGCATACGCCGAGGCATGGCAGGACCCTATGAAGCCCTTGCTCGTGGACATAGGGGTCGAAGCCGGGGACTTTTCACGTCGCCTCGCCCTCCTGGGGCGCCACCCCTTCCTGCGCTTTTCCCTCGGCCTCTGGCCGGGTGAGCCTGCCTTGGCAGATCCGCATGCGGCCCTTGCGTCCCTGGCCCGGGACCTCGAGCTTGCGGGACCCGACGCGGCGGCGATTGGCGAATGCGGCCTTGATTACCGCCACATGGAGGCCGCCGCATCGGTCCAGGCCCTGCTTTTCGAGGGGCAGGTCGCCCTTGCGCGCGAAGGCAACCTGCCGCTTGTCGTCCATTCCCGCGAAGCTTTCGCGGATACCCTCGCGATCCTCGAAGGCGGCGCGGGCAGTATGCCCGTGATCATCCATTGTTTCGGTTATGGCCCATCGGAAGCGCGGGCTTTCCTGGACCGCGGATACTTCCTGTCCTTCGCCGGAAACCTCAGCTACAAAAAGGCCCAGGACCTGCGCGAGGCCATAGTCCTCGTGCCGCGCGAACGGCTTCTCCTTGAGACGGATGCTCCCTACATGAATCCCGAACCTCGCCGGGGAAAGCCCTCGACCCCCGCCGATATCGGCAGGACCTATGCCCTGGCGGCGGAGCTCCGTCACGAGCCGATAGAGGACCTGTCCCAGAGCATCTCCGAGAACGCGCGCCGCATCTTCGGCTAGGCCGTTCCCCTGCCCGCGGATCGGAAAAAAAAGCGGCTGTCCAGGATTGGCATCCTGGGCGGCCGCTTGTGCTACTTTCGGGGAGAAGCAGGCTACTTCGCCACGGGGATCTCGACCGAGGCGAACTTGGGGTGGAAGGAGATGAGGTCAGCGGTGTTGGACGCGCCCAGGATGAGCTGGAGCTTCCCGTCCTTGACGAACTCGGCCGCAGGAATGGAGAACTCGAGGCTAGTCTGGCCCCCTGCGGTCTTGATCACCGATTTCAGGACTTTATGGGTGTTGGCCGGAGAGTGCCCGTGGCCGACGCCTTTCTCTTCAGTGATCGTCTGCTTGCCGTTGCTGTCAAAGCCGATGACCATGAAGGAGCCGTTCATGCGCAATGATCCGAGGCCCACGGAAATCCAGCCGGTGGTGCCGGCTGCAAGCCCGATGGTAAGGGTCGATTTGTCTGCGGAAAGTGCCACGCCGAGCCAGAAGCCCTTGCTCGACTGCATGACTGAGTATTCGCCTTTCTGCACATTGCCGTCGATGGTCGGAGCCGTGGCTTGCGGGGCGAGGGTCTGTGCGGTGGCCAAGGCCGCCACGATCACGAGTGAAGAGATGAGGGCCAGTGCTTTTCTCTGCATGGGTAAAGTCCTCCTATGTTCCAGCAAACGTGGCAGGATGAAGGCCCTGAGTCGCATGGTGGGGGCCATCGCCTTGCCTCGTCAAATGTACTCAGGCGCGCAGCGGCAAGGCAAGGATAACGCTCGTTCCTTTTCCGCGTTCGGAGCGCAGACGCACCGTTCCGCCATGTGCCTCGACGATGTTCTTGACGATGAGCATGCCAAGTCCCGTGCCTCCGAGTCCTGAAGCCGAATAGAAGGGCTCGAAAACATGGGCCAGCACTTCCTCCGACATGCCCTCGCCGGTATCGGCCACTTCGAAGACGAGGAGTTCGTCGTCCCGCTGGCTACGGAGCGTCAGTATCCCTCCCGCGCTGGACATAGCCTTGCAGGCATTGTCCGCCACGTTCTGGAGGGCGCGGAGGATGCGCTCGGCGTCCAGGATCACGGGCTCGTCATAGGCCGGGTCGAGCTGGCTCTTGATGCTGTTCCGGCGCATCCGTTCCGATACGCGGTCGGCGGCCTTGGCCAGGAGCTCCGAAGGCCTGGCTATGGCCATGTCCAGACGGATTTCGCCTCGGGAATAATCGAGGAACTCACTGGCCAGCCGCTCGAGTCGCTCGACCTCGGAGATGCTCGCCCTTATGTTGACCTTGAGTTTCTCGGGTTCCTCAAGGTGGATGGACATGAGCTGGATCTGCCCCTTCAGGATCGAAAGGGGATTGCGGATGTCGTGGAGGATGAGGGACGAGAACTTCCCAAGGGTGGACAGGCGCTCGCTCCGGAGGCGCTCGGCCTGGGCTTGCTCCAGCTCCGCATAGGCCTCCTCCAGTTCGGCGTTGCGCTTGCGAAGGTCGTCGACATAGAGCTCGTTGGATGAACGGACCATGAAGGAGATCGCGGTCATCACCGAAAGCGCGATGGAGGAGCGTTCCCTTATGAGGCGCCGGAAATCCTCACGGCCAAGATAGAGCAGCTTGACCTGGTCCTTCGCGACCACGGTCGCGCTCCGGGGCAGCTCATCCACGAGCGCCATCTCGCCGAAAAAATGCCCGGGCCCATGGATGGCAAGGAGATCTGGCTTGGGATCGTAGTAGTTTTTCCAGACTTCGACCCGGCCCTCGATCACGATGTAGAAGCGGTTGGCCGTCGAGCCTTCCACGAAGAGGATGTCTCCCGCGGCGTGCTCCTCCTCGGTGCAGGACAGGGCTACGAGCCTGATCTCCTCGTCCTTGAGGTCCTTGAAGAAATAGACGCGGCGCAGGAAATCAAAGCTGTCATGTATATTCATGGCAAAAAGAAGGCCCTCCGCCTGAGGAGGGCCTGTTCCTTTTTTGTTCGGGATTGGTCTACCAGGAATCGCCCATGTCGTCCGGATCGCGGTTGTCCTCGGCGAAAAGGTCGGAAACGGCGCGCAGGTCATCAAAATAGATGTAATACGTGCCGAAGGCCTCCATGGGATCGCATTCGATCTTGAAGCCAAGGACACGCAGGCCCATGTGGTTGTTGTAGTGGAAATTGCGCTGGACGATGCCGGAGACTCCATCGGGGGCCTGGGGCGGCACGGCGACGGAGAGCTTCTTCCAGCCCTGGAAGTTGAGGACACCCATGGGAAGCTCGTAGCGCCTGCCGAAGAAGTCCTGGAGGACGATCAGGAGGCGATGGTTGTAGTTGCGGCCTACGACCCAAACCGTGATGGTCTTCGTGATTCCCTCAATGGGGAGGGGCCGCTTGGCCATGACAAAAATCTCGTTGAAGCCGCGGCGGAAGAAATCCGCCCGGACGCCCAGGACGTATTTGTCCGCGACCTTGGGGTCGATCCCCACGTAGCGCTCCTCCGCGAGCGGTTCATTCTTCTTCCCTTCGGGCGATCCATCGAAGAGGCGGGCCTGGATGTAGCCTTCATCGCCGGACATATAGACGTTCCAGAATCCGGCGGCTTCGAATTTTTCGATGGAGACTGTCTGGAGCTTCTGCTGGGCTGTATCGACACCGATCCTGGTCGCATCGGCGCCTCCGATGATGGGCGCTGTGGAAGCGGCCGGGGTGGCCGAGGTCTGGGCAAATACCGCAGGGGCCACGGCCAGGGCCGTGATCACGAGCAGTGCGACAATGGCTTTCTTCATGTCGTCCTTCCTTATTTGTTGGCGCCGGTGCCCCAGGCTGAGGCTGTCGTCTGCGGATTGGCTAGGCTGTCTCCGTCAAAGAGCGTTTCAAAAGTATCGGTAAGAACCTTGATGTTGTCGAAGTAGAACTTGATCGATTTCGGAATATTCCGCTCCAGCATCTTCTTGTCGTAATCCGGGCTCTTGGGGTCAAGGATCGGCTCATCGCCCCGGGGGGGCATGGAGACAATCTCGGTCGGGCGCGTCCAGATCCGGAATTTGACGAGTTTCAGGCCCTCGCGGCGGGGAAGGTACTTCCTGGACTGGGGAATGTTGTCCGGGATGTTGATGCGGACATTTTTCCATCCCACGAAGCTCAGGTCCCCCATCGGGATCGTATAGACGATTCCCTTGTAGTCGCGGACAAAGGCCTCAAGGTAGTAATCATAGTTCGCTGACCAGATCCACATGTCGAGCATTTTCACCCGGCCGGGGAGGGGGAGTTCGACGGGGGCGTAGGTCGGGTTCGCGGCGTCGCCGGTCTTCTGGCCGGGGACAAGGTCGACCCAGTTGTATTCCTTGCGGTCAAAGAGCATCGCCACGCCGAGGGCCCGAAGGTCCTTGTTGTCGGCGTTGGACCCGTACAAGGAGATGGGCCAGCTCTTGACGTAATTGATCCGGGGGAAGTCTTTCGTGGAGAACTTGCTTCCAATGAGGAACCAAGGCTCTTTGGCGGGATCATCGAAATTCTGGATCACTACCGATTCCAGGTTGATTGTATTCTCGTCCGCGAACAGCTTTCCGACGCCGGTGATGGACAACAATACGAGGGACAGGCATAGCGCCCGGGCAATGTGCTGTTTCATCCTTGAAACTCCTTTGATCGGTACCGCGAATAAAAGATCAGCGGTTGCATTTTATTATATTTTTCGTCACTTGCTTTGTCAAATACAATCACCTTGGACGACCTTTCGCATTTAAGGAAACGATTTATCCTCCGCGAGCCCTCAAAAAGGGTTGCGATATGCGAAACCGCTCGTGTTTTGCGCCTTCGAGAGCGCCTGGGCGATGCATTTTCCCAGGTCGCTGTCCCCGGCCTGGTAGCTCGATGCGCTTTGGCCGGAAAACAAAAGCGCCGGAATGTCCAGCCTCTCCATCTTTTTGCCTGAAGCGGCAAGGCTTGCGAGTCCCCGGACCAGGGCTTCGTTATCGGGGACAATGCCAAAGGCGAGGTTGCTGACCTCGGCAGCCTCGGAGGAGTCGGCGCCGACGGCTAGCCCTTGCCGCTCGAGCCGACCCTCCGCATCCCGCGTGCGCGGGCCGATGGATACGAGAACGACGCGGATATCCGCCGCCAGGAGGTTTGCCACGCTTGCGTCGAGCTCGGGATCGGACAAGGCGGCATCGATCATCGTCTCCACGACCGGTGGTCCGATGCCTAGCTCCGAAAAGCCCTCTATAAAGGCATCCAGGCAGGCCCGCGGTCGCGATGGGCGCTCCCGGAAAAGGATGGCTGCCGTGGCCTTCCCCGCGGCGCCCCTGTCTCCTGTCGTTGGGCTTGTGGCCGCGGTCGCCCTAAGGGCGACGATATAGAGCCCTGCGGCCTTTCCCATGTCGCGGTAGGCGGCCCTGGCGTCGGTCACCGCCGTGGCCAGGCCTTCCGGAAGCTGGCCAAGCCATTCGGGAGTCACGAGCACCTCGCCACCTATCGCCGAAAAACCGGTCGTCACAGGGCTCAGCGGGGCCTCGCGGCTCTCGCCGGGGCCGCCCGGAGGCTGCATGCCGCTTTCTTCCGCTTGCCGCGCTGCCTCGGTGAGGGTGGCCGCGAAAAGGGGGCTGGCGATGATGCCGGCAGCCTGGGACAGGATCCCGGGAGGCGCCTTCTGGCCAATGGGAAGGTAGCCGTTCGCCGCCGCGGCCTCGAGGAAGGCTCCTGGTCCGGCAGCCAGGCTTATCTCGGCGTACCTTCTCCTTCCAGGCAGTTCAGCCGCGACCGCGGAGAGGGCGGCGGCCAGGCTGGGGCGGGAACGGGCGAATCCTTCGTCCAGGATCACGGCGGGAGCCGCCAGCCTGCCCTCGCGGAGCATGATGCCCTTGCCCGCGTGATAATACACCCAGCCCGTCGCCCCAAGGAGGAGCACGAGGACCGCGGCGACGAGGCGAGGGACGTTGCGTTTTTTTCGTTTGGTCAGGGATGCCACAGGAACATCGTATGCGGAGAATGGCCCGCAGGGCAATTGCCCCGCGGCGTCTTGACTCCGGGACCCGCATTTCCTAAGATTCTAACGAAGGGATACAAATAAGGAGCCTTGATATGGTGAGTTACAAGGAGCTCGGTCTAGTCAATACGGTCGAGCTTTTCAAGAAAGCCGTCTCCGGCGGCTACGCGCTTCCGGCCTACAATTTCAACAACATGGAGCAGTTGCAGGCCATCGTGCAGGCTTGCGTCGAGACCAAAAGCCCTGTCATCCTCCAGGTTTCCGCCGGCGCGCGGAAATATGCCAATGCCACCATGCTTCGTTACATGGCCCTTGGGGCCGTCGAGTACGCCAAGGAGCTTGGCTTCAACCTTCCCATCGTCCTCCACCTTGACCATGGCGACAGCCTCGAGCTCTGCATCGATTGCATCGAACATGGCTTCTCCTCGGTGATGATCGATGGGAGCCATCTTCCCTACGACGAGAACGTCGCCCTCACCAAGAAGGTCTGCGAATACGCCCATTCCCGCAAGGACTACGTTTCCGTGGAAGGCGAGCTCGGCGTCCTCGCCGGCGTCGAGGACGATGTCCATGCCGAGCACTCGAACTATACCCAGCCCGACGAGGTGCAGGATTTCGTGAAGAAGACGGGGGTCGACTCCCTGGCCATCTCCATCGGCACGAGCCATGGCCGCACGAAGTTCAAGCCCGAGCAGTGCACCAGGACGGCCGATGGCGTCCTCATCCCGCCCCCGCTTCGCTTCGACATCCTCGAGGAGATCGAAAAGCGCCTTCCCGGCTTCCCCATCGTCCTCCATGGCTCCTCGAGCGTGCCGGTCGAATATGTGAAGATCATCGAGAAATTCGGTGGCAAGATGACCGATTCCGTCGGCATCCCGGAAGAGCAGCTCCGCAAGGCCGCCAAGAGCGCCGTCTGCAAGATCAATATCGATTCGGACGGCCGCCTGGCGATGACCGCGATTGTCCGCAAGGTCTTTGCCGAGAAACCGGATGAATTCGACCCCCGCAAATATCTCGGTCCCGCCCGTGACGAGCTCAAGAAGCTCTACATGCACAAGAACAAGGAAGTCCTTGGCAGCGCAGGCAAGGCCTGATCGGGGCCGGACGCGAAACCTGACCCGGGTCCGTGAGCCTGGGTGGTCATGTTCCCTGCCGCGACAACGCGACCCCGGTCGCGAACGCGGCGGGGATTTTTTTATCCGGCGGCCAACGGGGCAGAGGGTCGGGCAAAAAGGCCGGCGGCTGAAAGGAACCAGGCGGACGCGCAGAGGACTCCCGCCAGGAGGAGGGCCAAGGGCCAAAGCTGGGCAAGGAAAAGCGGGAGGATGCACCCCGCCGCCAGGGTCACAAGGGCGCCTGCCCCGATGATGATGGCGCGGCGGAAACCCCAGGACCCCAGGGCGGCCAGGACAATCCGAGGGGCGGCCAGGGTGGTTGCGGCAAGGATGAAGGGGAGGACCATGACGGTATAGATGTCAGGATGGCCCCATGCCTTGGTCATTTCCCCGAGGCCGAACAGGGCCAGGCAGCCTGCGTAGAACGAGGTCAGGCGGCGCTGTGCCATTCCTGGACCGAGTCGTTCGCCATAACGGTAGAAAACCGCATAGGCAAGCGCCGGAAGGATGGAGTAGGGCAGGAATCGATCCAGCCATTCGTTGACGGCCAGGAAGGGTGAGCCCCAGAAATAGGGGATCACGAGGCCGGGGATGCGCGAAAGCAGCCAGATGGGCAGGGCGGCGACGAGACCCCGGACAAAGGCCCGGCGCATCGAGACCAGTTCCTGGCGGGGATAGACAAGCATATCCAGGAGGAAGATGGCGAGGGGAAGGGAAAAGACAAGGAATGCGTACATGCTTGCGAGGTTAACATAGGCCCAGGCCCTTTCGCAAGAAGCGCAGCCTGCCCGGGGCAGGGCCGCGTGGGGCATCTGCGCAAGGGCAGGACAGGGCTATCGAAGGCCCAAGAGGTCCAGGTGGTCACTGGCTATCGAGGAGCGTTTCCTGGCCTGCTCGGCGAAACCGGAAAGGGTGGCATTGGCGTCGGGGTCTTTCGCGGCGGCAGTGGCCAGTACCCCGTAGAGCTGGTGCTCGGCTTCCTCGACATCGCGGAAAAAGGCTATGATGGTCGCCGGATTGTCCATGCCGGGAACGGGGGAGTCGGCCAAGGCGACCACGGCATCGGGCAGTTCCAGGGGAAGCGCCGACATCTCCGGTGACAAGGACGAGGCGAGAGCGGCCAACTCCTCCCCGAGTTCCCGGCGTTGCTCGGCCGCCGAGGCCGCGAGGCCCGATACGGCCCGTGAGAGCAGGCGCCTTGACGCCTCCTTGTAGGCCGCCGCGATTGCCTGGTTGCGATGGAGCGAAGCGGCGAGGATCGAGGAAAAACTTTGGCCTGTCATAGCCACATTGTAGGGTTTTGGCGGCTTCATGTCAATTTTCCCGCGCCCCGATACTCTGGACGAGGCTCCTGCCCCCATGCTACAATCGTTTTCGTAGTTCCGTTCGGGGAACTATTGATCCGGCAACCGGACAGGCCGCGGCCTGATCGATCCAGCGCGAGGCGCGCTTCAGGTTGATCAGCCGGGGCATACGTAGTATGGTGCCGGGTCAGTAAGCCTATAAGGAGGGCAGTTGGCAGACAAAGACCTGCGGATAAATGAACAAATCCGCGTCCGCGAAGTGCGGCTCATCGATGACAAGGGTGAACAGAGGGGTATAGTGGCCACTCTGGAAGCGATCAGGATCGCCCGCGAGCTAGGACTCGATCTCGTGGAAGTGGCTCCTCAGTCGGTGCCGCCCGTGTGCAAGCTGCTCAACTACGGCAAGTTCAAGTTCGAGCAGGAAAAAAAGATCAAAGACTCCCGCAAGAAGGTCAAGGGCGGCGAACTCAAAGAGATTCGCATGCAACCCAAGATCGCCACGCACGACCTTGACTTCAAGGCCAAGCACGTCCGTGCTTTCCTCGAAGAGGCGAACAAAGTAAAGGTGACGATCCGTTTCCGCGGCCGTGAGCTCGCCCACACCGAACGAGGTGAGGACGTGCTCAAAGCGGTGCTGTCGAGGCTGGAAGGCTACTATGTCATGGAAAAAAGCCCCTCTATGGAAGGGCGCTTCATGTCCATGGTGTTGAGCCCCAAGGCTTCGATCATCAAGAAGGTCGCCGAAGCCCAGGAGGCTTCCGAAGCCCCCAGGGAAGCGCCACAGACGCTCACCCCGGCGGTTCCGGCGGTTCTTCCCACGGGGGAAGCGTAAGCATATTGTCAGGAAGGATGGGAGCAACATGCCCAAGATGAAGACCAAGAAAGCCGCCGCCAAGCGCTTCAAGCTGACGGCCTCGGGTAAGGTGAAGTACAAGAAGATGAATCTTCGACATATCCTCACCAAGAAATCCACCAAGCGAAAGAGGGGCCTCCGTGCGGCCGGCTACCTGAACCCGGTGGCAACTTACCAGATCAAGAAGAAGCTCCTGCCTTACGGCTAGGGGATTCTTAGCCGCTTGAGACCCAAAGCCCCGTCGGGGCGAGGTTGAAGCGGGCGGCCCTCCGGTTCCCTGGGACCGAGCGGGAATGCCGCATGAGGCGAGTTCGGGAGCCCTGTCCGAACCGTACTCAAAGAAGCGCCGTTCCGTGCGGACGACGCGACAAACGAACGAGGAGCAGATATGCCGAGAGCAGTAGACGGCACCAAGCGGAAAGACCACCGCAAGAAGATACTCAAGCTCACCAAGGGATTCCGGGGTCGCCGGCATTCCAACTACAAAGTCGCGAAGGACGCGGCCGCCAAGGCCCTTTCCTACGCCTACCGTGACCGTCGCGACAAGAAGGGCCAGTTCCGCACCCTCTGGATCGCCCGCATCAACGCCGCCTGCCGCGCCGAGGGCATCAACTACAGCCGTTTCATCGAAGGCTGCGTGAAGGCCCAGGTCCAGGTTGACCGCAAGATGCTCGCCGACATGGCCATCCGCGATCCCGCCGGCTTCAAGGCCGTCGTGGAGCGCTCCAAGTCCGCACTCAAGGCATAAGGAAACCATAATGATCAGCGTCGAGCAGGTCCGCGCCCTCGAAGATCGGGTCGAAAAGGCCATAGCCTATATCGCAGCCCTAAAATCCGAGAACGCGGGCCTCCGACGCGACCTCGATGCCGCCCAGGAAGAAGCGGAGAGCGCGGTTTCCCGGGTGGCGGAGCTCGAAGCCGCCGCGGAGGCATTCCGCAAGGACCAGGCCAGCATCGAAGCGGGCATCATCCATGCGCTCCAGAAACTGGACGCCTTCGAGGACCTCGTGCTTCATGCCGAAGCGTCGATGCCGACGGCGGCCCCAGCTCGAGCCAAGGCTCCTTCAGCGGTTCCGGTTGTCCTTCCTCCTGCTTCGACCGCAGCGCAGGCGCGACCGATGCCAGCCGAAGTCCTTCCGCCCGCGGCGCAAAAACCAAGCCCTGAGCCGGTTCAGGGTCAGGAGCTGGCCGCTGATCCCGCCGCTCAGGCGGAAACCCTGGAATCGGCCCCGATCGACGCGCCTGCCCCTGTGACCCTCAACGCCGACGAGCTCAGCCTTGAGGAACTTGAGGCGGCCACCGCTCCTTCGACCCAGGCAGGATCCATTCCGGTCCAGCCGATCGAAGGCGAACTCGATATTTTTTAGCCAGGGGAAGCCGGATGCCCGTACAGCTCGTGACCATCGAGGTCCTGGGCGCCTCCTTTTCGATCCAGACCGACGAATCCCGTGAATACATGGAAGCCCTGCTTTCCGAGCTGGAGCGACGCCTTGAGACGCTCCGGGGTGCCACCCGCGTCTCTGATCCCTTGAAGCTCTCGATCCTGGCCAACATCACCCTCCTGGACGAGATCGCATCGCTCCGTCGCGAATCCGGAACCCTTGACGGAGTCGATCTTGGCCGCGTCGCAGAGCGCTTGATCGGTCGCATCGATGAGGAACTGGGGCCCGAAAGGCCCCCGAACGCGGGGACTTGAACGGCAGGGCCTCATGGGATATAATCCGCCAATTCCCTCGCACGAGGAGACCGCATGATAATGCCTCTTGAGCAGCTTATAGAATATGATGGCAACAGCTACGAGCTCTCCGTCGCCGTGACGCGCCGTGCCTACCAGCTGGCCGTGATCCGCGGTCCCGAAGTGGACAAGAACAATGGCAAGGTCGTGTCCCTCGCGACCCGCCAGGTTTTTTCCAAGCAGGTGGAATACAAGATCCTCGAATAGGCCGGCTGCGGTCCGACAAACCGTCGGATCCCCGGGCGCTTTCCATGACAAAGGAAAAAGCCGACGGACTGGAGCGGGCCTTGAAGAGGCCCGCCCTCGTTTTATTGGGGCCAACCGCATCGGGCAAGACCGATCTCCTGCTCGAGCTCTTTGCCCGGGCCGCGGGAACCGGGTTGCCTCCCGTGGAGATAGTCAGCGCGGACTCGATGCAAGCCTACCGCGGCATGGATATCGGAACCGCAAAGCCCGGGCCGCAAGAACGTGGCATCCTTCCCCACCACCTCATCGATATCCGAGACCCCGAAGAAGCCTACACCGTGGGCGATTTTGTGGACTTGGCAGGGAAGGCCTGCGCCCAAATCGCCGGACGCGGCGCCCTTCCGGTCCTCGCCGGAGGAACGGGCTTCTATGTCCGGAACTTCATTTTTGGGCTGCCCGGCGCGCCCGCCGTGCTCCCCGCCATCCGGGACGAAGTCGCCGCGGACATGGAGCGACGGGGGCCACAGGCATTGCGCGAGGAGCTGCTCACCATCGATCCAGGGGCAGCGGCCCGCATCCACCCGAATGACCGCTATCGGATCAGCAGGGCCTGCGAGATCCTCCGCCAGACCGGCCGTCCCCCTTCCGACTTCGCCCCAGGCCGGACCCCGCGCGGCGACTTCGACTTCCTCCTCGTGGAGGTGAGCCGGGGGCGGGAGGAGCTCTATGCGCGCATCGACGCCCGTGTCGACCTCATGTTCGGGCGGGGCCTCCCAGCCGAAGTCGCGGGCCTTGTCGCGAAGGGGCATGGTCCCTCATCCCCGGGGATGAAGGCCATTGGCTACAGCGAGTTTTTCGGGCCCGGCCACGCGGGCGAGCCCTCGTTGCGGGCCGACCTGGACGAAGTGGCGGCGGACATCAAGCTTGACAGCCGGCACTACGCAAAAAGGCAGGAGACGTATTTCCGGGGCTTGCCTTGCCTTGTCCCCCTGGAGGTGGAAGGGAGGGATTGGCTCAAGCCAGGGGCCGCCAGGCTGGGTTCACTCCTGGGCGCCTTCCTTTCGTCGCGGGCCTCCCTCTCCTAGCCTGATCATCCCCCATCCGCTATACTCGCCCATCCATGCCGATAGACTACGCAGCAGAGCTCAATCCCGAGCAGTATGACGCCGTCACGAACATCGACGGTCCACTCCTGATCATCGCAGGCGCCGGCTCGGGCAAGACCAGGGTCATCACCTACCGGATGGCCTACATGCTCGAGCATGGGGTGGCCCAGCATGCCATCCTTGCCCTGACCTTCACGAACAAGGCGGCCAAGGAGATGCAGGGGCGGGTCAAGGACATCACGAAAAAGCCCCTGCGCGACGTGACCGTATCCACCTTCCATGCCTTCGGCGTCAAGATCCTGCGCAAGGACATCGGCGTGCTCGGCTGGCGCGACAACTTCTCGATCTATGACGAGGCCGACCGCAACCAGCTCATCAAGGACTGCGCCCGTGAGCTGGGCTTCCGCATGGAGGCCTTCGATCCCTACGCCATCGGCCAGCTGTTCTCCGAGATAAGGACCGGGCAGCGGCCATGGTCCAAGGCCGATGACGCCTACCGCGGCCTCTACGACGAGTACCGCCGCTCCCTGAGGATCTACAACGCGGTGGACTTCGACGACCTCATAGTCATGCCCATCGAGATCTTCGAGCTCTCTCCCGAGGCCAGGCAGCGCTACCGCGAGCGCTACCGCTACATCATGATCGACGAGTTCCAGGACACCTCCCTCATCCAGTACAGCATGATGCGCCACATCGCCTCCCACAACGTCTGCGCCGTGGGAGACGACGACCAGTCCATCTACTCCTGGAGAGGCGCCAATTACGAGAACATAGCGAAATTCGAGGAGGACTTCCCGGGGGTGAGGGAGATCAAGCTCGAGCGCAACTACCGCTCGACCTCCACGATCCTCGAGGCGGCGAACGCCCTCATCTCCCACAACACCAACCGCAAGGAAAAGGCCCTCTGGTCGCCGGAGGGCGTCGGTGGCACTCCCATCGAGCTATACGCCCCCGAGGATGAGATGGAGGAGGCCCAGTTCATCGCGCGGAACATCCGCGCCACCAAGGCCGGGGAGCATGTGCCCTGGGACGACTTCGGGATCCTCATCCGCATCAACGCCCTGACTCGATGGATCGAGGAATCCCTCCTCGCGGAGAACGTTCCCTATCGCATCTCCGGGGGCACCTCCTTTTTCGGGCGCAAGGAGATCAAGGACGTCATATCCTATCTCCGGGTGATCGCCAATCCCGATGACGACATCAACCTCATACGGATACTGAACACCCCCCGCCGCGGCATCGGCAAGGTGACCCTCGAGCGGCTCGGCAACATCGCGCGTGCCAAGGACTGTTCCCTGCGCACGGTGATGGAGCTTGTGCGCGCGGGCGAAAGCCCGGAGGGCTTCGTGCTCTCCAGCCAGGGCGCGGAGGAATCGGAGGGCCGCCAGGCTTTCGGGGGCCTGACGGAAAAGGCGATCACCGACATCGGCCTCTTCCTGGACCTCATCGAGGAGCACCGGGAGGAGATCCTGGGCAAGAAGCGGATCGCGGAGAAGGTCAGGAAGCTCGTGGACCAGGTCGACTACTGGTCCTACCTCATCGAGGAGAACAAGCAGAACGACAAGGCGGCGAAGTGGAAATTCCACAACGTGGAGAACTTCATCCAGATGATCGACCGTTGGGAGAAGGATCCCGACAACCTTTCCCCAGGCATTTTCAATTGGCTCAATCGCATATCGCTCATCACGCGCGACGACGGTGAGGACGACGAGGGCGGGAAGGTCAACCTCATGACCATCCACGCGGCCAAGGGCCTCGAGTTCAGGTACGTCTACATCGCCGGTTGCGAGGACGGCATCATCCCCCACGCCAAGAGCCTCGAGGAGGGGGAGGGCAACCTCGAGGAGGAGAGGCGCCTCTTCTACGTCGCCGTGACCCGGGCGCGCAAGAAGCTCTACATCACGAGCGCCTTGCGGCGGCGCAGGCAGAACCAGGTGGTGGACCAGAAGCCGAGCCCGTTCCTGGAGGAGATACCCGCCCACCTCGTGGAGCATCGCGGGAACGAGGCCACGCTCACCGACGAGGAGGGCGAGGATTTCTTCGGCAAGCTCAACGCCGTGTTCGGCGCGGACGCGACGGACGAGGGCGGCAAGGAAGGCGAGGCATGAAGGCCTGGCGCCTGGACAACGCGGCCGCCATCATGCCGGCGGTCACGAGGGGACGCAACAGCTCCCTCTTCCGCATCTCCATGGACTTCGATGAGCCGATCGATGCCGGACGGCTCGGGCAAGCCCTGGACAGGCTTGCGGCGCGCTTTCCCTACTTCATGGTCGAGTTGCGGCGGGATTTTTTCCGGTATCGCCTTGTTCCGAGCCCTTCGCGGCTCGTCGCGGAGGATGACCCGCCCAGCCCCTCCCAGGGCTTCCATCCGGGACATGAAGGCACGCGGCTGTTCAGGATACGGGCGAAGGGCAACCGCCTCGCCGGCGAATTCTCCCACATCGTGGCCGATGGCCGCGGGGGCCTGCGCTTCATGAAGACCCTGGCGGCCGAGTATCTCCGCCTCGGCGGGATGACCGGCTGCGAAAGACACCCCGATATCTACGACCTCGACGCCCTGCCCGATCCTGGGGAATTCGAAGATGCCTACCTTCGTCACTACCGACCGGGCCTTCCGCCCCCCAGGATGGAAGGGAAGGCCTTCCGCCTCGGCGGAGGGCTCCTGCCGGAGGGCGAGTATCGCGTGAGCGTCGCCCGCCTTCCCCTTGCCAAGGTGCAGGCGGAAGCGAAGGCCCGCGGGGCAAGCCTCACCGAGTTCATGGCCGCGGTCCATTTCGAAGCCCTGCAGGCCATATGGCTCGAGACGCCTGTGGAAGCCCGAAGAAGGTCCAGGATCGCCCTCGAGATTCCCGTGGACCTGCGACGCCATTACGAGTCGGCCACCAACCGCAATTTTGCCCTCTTTGCCATCGTCGGCGCGGACATGGCCGGCGGTCCGCTGGATTTCGATGACCTGCTGCAAACCCTTCGCAGCCAATTCAGGTCGGAGAACGTCGAATCGAAGCTCGCCGGCCAGCTTTCGCGGAATGTGGGCGCCATGCTCAATCCCATAGTGCGTGCCTTGCCCTTGCGGCTCAAGGACATCGGGGCGCGCGTCCTCTTCTCCGCCATGGGTGAAAACCTGGTCTCCGGCGTCATCACCAACCTCGGTCCCATAGACCTTCCCGAGGCCCTGGCAAGCCGCATCCTCCGCCTTGACCTGACACAGCCGCCCTCAAGCGCGACAGGGGCCAACCTTGCCATGCATTCCTATTCGGGAGAGCTTTACCTCAGTGTCGGGAGCCTGCTTCGATCGCGGCGGCTGGAAGAGGCGCTCTTCGCGCGGCTTGCGGAATTCGGGTTCGCTCCCCGCGTGGACTGCAACCTGGATCCAGATCCGGAATGAGGCTTCGAGGCGATGCCTTTACTATGCAGGCGGCCTTCCGCGGCTTACTGACCCGGCAACTTAACATCGGGTACTCTCCCATGATTCTGGCCCGTCGCTACGGGTCAGAATCATGGGCTGAAGCCAATGTTTGGTTGCCGGGTCAGTAATAACAAGGGGCCACTTGCCCGCTTTGCATCCAGACCGGAGGTTCCCATGCTCGGGTAGAAAGGCCAGGACAAGGACAAGGGTGGCATTTCGGTGGCGCGCGATCCGGCCGATGACCGGGGCCGGGAAGCGCTCCTTTGCATACTGTCCGAGGGGCGGAGCCAACAGGAAGAGCTTGCCGGGGAGATAGGAAATGCCATCAGGCGCAGGGCGAGCATCCATGGCCGCATCGGGAGCCTGGACGACGGCATCCGACACGGCCGCCGCAGGGGGCACGGAAGGGACCGCCCCAGGAACTGCGACTTGGGCACACGGATGGAAGCCGAAGGGAAGGCGAAGCTGGCCAAGGCCGCGTGGGACGAACTCGATGAAAGGCACGCGGAAACGCATCGCAAGGGATATCGTCCACAACGCGAGCACCTTCCGCCTCGAGGAAGCGGAACTTTCCTTCGCGGGCCTGGCGGAGGGAAGCGACAAGGTCGTCTCCCCTCTCAAGAAAGCCCTGGTCCATTCGGGCTCGGGCGGTCTCCTCATGGCCTGGACCAAGGACTATGAATTCGGCCTCCGGCCATCGACGGAGAAGGCCTGGGACCCTGACGCTATCCTCCTTTGCCTGCGGATCCGTCGAGCGGCATTTCCGCTGAACCGAGCCCGCGGTCCCCGTCCACCTTGATCCAGGTAAGCTCATGGCGGTTGTGCCAGAGGTGGAGGACGCGGGAACCGGGAATCGCCTCAAACCGCTGTGTGGTCTCACCGTCGAATTCCGCGCCTTGCATCTTTATGGTGCAGATGAAATTCCGGGCGAGTCCGGAGGCGAGCCATTTTTCGATCCATGCGTAGAGGGCCGGGGGATAGCAGATCACGTCGGAGAAAAGCCAGTCCACCGGCCCCAGGTCGGCAGGGGCCAGGGTGAAGGCGTCATGGCGGATGACCTTCACGTTGGGAAGGGTGGCGATGCGCGGTTCCAGGTCCGCGCGGTCGACCGCGACGACCTCGGCCCCGAGGCCGGCGATGGCCCAGGTCCATCCACCCGGCGAGGCGCCCGCGTCGAGGCAGCGCTCGCCGGGAGCAGGCATCTTTCCGGAAAGGACCAGCGCTTCCCAGAGCTTGCGGTAGGCGCGGCTTGGCGGGCCTTCGTGGTCTTCCTCGAACTCGAACTCACCGTTGGCGAACGGGCTCGTGCAGGTGGGCGAGGCGAGCATCCGTCCTTCATCGAGGAGGGTGAAGGCTCCCATCGGGGTTTCAGGCACGACAAAGGGGAATGGCTTGGGCTTGACGGGCAGGGATGGAAGCCGCTCGGCGATGAGGGCGCTGCGGCGGTGGAGGCGGGCGGGACAGGGCGCCCAATTGCGCTGGATGTCCTTGAGCTTGCGCGCCGCCTCGCCGACGGATTCAAAGTCGATGATGAGGGGCTTGGTCCATATGTTTCGGGTCCATCGGGCGGGGCGTCTTTGGCCGAGGACTGTCACGAGCTCGCCGTCGAGGCGGTCGCGGTCACCAAGTTCGTCGAGGAGGTGGGGCAGCCAGCCCCGAGCCGCATGGTACACGTAGCCACCGAGTTCTCGCATAGGCGGACGAGTATGCGTGGAGGACCGCGGGCGAGTCAAGAAGCGCAAGGGAGCCGGTGCGCGATGGCAACATGCCTCCCTGTCGCCTGAGGCGGGCTCCATCCTCTTTCCTGCGGCCTTCCCGGCTAGATCAGCTTGTGCCTGCGGGCCTCGTCAAGGATCAGGCGGTTCCAGCGGTTGTTCTCCAGGTATTCGTTCTTGAGGCTGGCTTCCTCCATGCGCGCGGTCCTCGTCTGCAAGGCCTTGAAGGATTTGCTGAAGACCGTGGCTGCATCCAGGGGTCCGCCTCCGGAGGCGGAGATGCCGAGAAAGCAATAATAGTGATAAAGATGGGCCTGGGGATGGAGGGTCGCGAGCCGCTCCTCCCTTGTCCTCAGGGCGATGGCGAAAATCGGCTCGATCCGCTTCTGCCCGAGGGAGGCCGTGAAGTCGGCGAAAGCGCCAATCTGGTCTGCGAGGTAACTCCGTTGCCCCACGAATCCCAAGGCCCTGGCCTCGAGGCAATCGAAACCCGAGGTCCAGAGCGCGGCGTCCGCGGCCTGGTAGGGGTGGGGGCTTATGCGGGTCAATGCCCGCGCGGCGTGGGCGGCGGCCTCGGCTTCGTTTCCTTCGAAAAACGCAAGTTCGGACAGGAACCAGAGCGCTTCTGCATCATCCCCATGGCGCGAAAGGAGGGCGCGGGCCTGGCCTCCGTCCCCGGCATATGCCGCCGCCCTGCCCGCCCACAGCTCCGCCCGGATCGCGGCCTTGGGATTTCCGTAGACCCGGGAAGTGGCGCGCACCCGGCCAAAGTCCTCGCCGGCCGCGGCATAGCGGCCCAGCTCGAAGGCGATCCGCCCCGCGAGGAAGTCGCAGGCTGTCTCCCAGTCCGCCCGGAAGGCCGATCGGGCCCATTCGGCCGCCTTGGCTCCGCGAAGGGAAGCCCGGCGGAGGTCCCCGAGGACCAGGAGGGCTCCCGCTTCGGCATAGGAGGCCAGGATGCATTCAAGGGGATCCGGCGCCTCCTCTGCCAGCTCGTAGGCGTTCGAGAGGTAATCCGCGCCTTCCTTTATCTGGGCCTGGGCCAAGGCGCAGAGGCCCAGGAGCCGATGGGCACGGGCCTCGGCCCGGCGGGCTCCAAGGCCGTGGAGGCCGATGAGGGCCGGCTTGGTCCTGGTGGTCGCAGCCACGACCTGGCCCCGGGCGTACTCGTCAAAGGCCCTGGAAAGGGCGGCTATCGTGGCGACGAGGGGATCGGCGTCCGGCCGCAAGGCCTGGCCTTCGAGTGCTTGCAGGGCTATCTCCGCCGCGGGAGCGTCCGCGGCGGCGCTGGCGGCAAGGAAGGCGGAAAGCCCCTCGATGGGCATGGGTTGTGGATCGGCATCGGCTTCTTCGGAGGGGCCAAATAGGGCGTCCGCGGCCACGCAATCGAGGTAGAACCGTGAACGCCTCGCGGGCGTGAGGCCCGAGCTGTCGATGCGGCGGAACAGGGCTTCCGAGGGACTTATCTTGTGGGCGGCGTGCAATGCTAGGAGTCGGGTCGAAAAACGGGAACGAAGGACCGCTCCGCCTCCGCCGGCGTGTCCGGCCGCGGCCAATGCGGCCTCAGGCCGGATGAGCCGGGGTTGCGACCCATCGGATACCAGGCCCAGGCGGGCGAGTTGCGCCTGGATGAGGGGGCGAATCCCCTCGGTGAAGCCAGCGGCATCAAGGAAGTCATCAAGGCCCGCGGTGTCGAGCACCTCATCGGCGAGGGAAAGCGCCAGGGCGAGCTCGGCGAACTCCGCAGGAAAGGTAGCGAGGGCCCTGGCGGTGAGTTCGGGCGTATCGATATGCCCTGAAGGTAGGCCGCCGATCGCCGCCAAGCGCAGTGCCAGGCCGAGGCGGAACCCGTCGCCTTCCGCCACGGCCGCGAGCAATGCCGCGGCCGTGGCCGGAAGCCCTCCGACCTGGGTGGTCGAGGCGGGAGCGGTTTCGCGCGCCGCCAAGAGGCGGCATCCCCTGGCGCTGGCTTCCGCGATCGCCGCAGGCGAAGGTGGAGGGGCGGCGACGATCCTGAGCCTCTGCGCATTGAGGCCCGAGGGAGGTTCCTCCGCCGTGCCGAAAACGACCAGGCCTTCCCCGAGGAGGCCTTCGCCCAAAAGGTCGTGCACGAGGTCAAGGCTTTGGCGCGGGAAGCGATCAAGGCCTTCAAGGATGACGACGGCTGGAAGCCCGTCGAGTCTCCGCAGCCTGGCATAGAGCCGGATCCGCGCGGCTACATGGAGTTTGATCCTTGTGCGGATCGCGAAGGAGAAGCCATGGCGGAAGGGGGAAGACCGGAGGAAATCGGCGACTGCGCCAAGGTTGGACAAAGCCTCCCGATCGGTTCCCGAGAGGATCGAAAGCTCCTGTACGCCGGGCTTGCCTGACAATGCCCTCAGGAAGGGGCCGTAGGGAGAAGCCTCCGCGACGGCGCCGTAGATATGGAGAAATGCCGAAGCCCTGTCCAAGTAAAGCGAATGGAGGCTTGCATCCAGGAAGTCCGCCGGCGCAGAGCCAGGGCCGATCGCGAGAAGGAGGTCGGCGCCTGATTCGCCGATGAGATGGATGCCGGTCTCATCCATGAAGCGATCGAGGGTCGCGGGTGTCAGAGCCGGCGCCGACCAGCTTGAGGGAAGGGCTTCCTTCGCATAGGGAAAGCCCACCGCGGCGTATCGTTCGCTTTTTTTTTCCACGTCGATGTAGCCGGCGAAAAGCGGCAAGGCTTCGCTTTCCACGAATAGGCCATCCCCATCGGTGCCGTACCAGCGGCGTCGCAAGGTCGCCGCGAAGGCCTCATGCGGAAGGGCGCCATCCGTCGTCGCCAAAAGGATGTTCCAGCCGTGGAGCCGGTCGGAAAGCGGGCCGAGGTGGTTTTCAAGGAAACGGGCGGCTTCGGCCGCCCTGAGCCTGACGCAACCGGAGGATTCGTCGAACGACAGGAAGAAGGATTCGTCCGAGGGTTCGATCCGCGCGCGGAACTTCAGGGCGGCCTCGTTGGCCAATGCGAGGATCTCGGCAGCCAGTACGGAATCGGCTTTCCGTATCTGCGAATGGAACGGGATTTTCGCGTAGAGGCCGATCATAAGATTTTCCACCCTTGCAAGCACAAGCCGGAATGCGTAGGATAAGGATAACACCAAAATGACGCCATACATAGTATATCGGACACAGAGGCATAATTCGTTGCTCCTCAGCTTCCCTCCTGACGGGAAATTCCGAGACATTGTCGACAATTTCGCGGAAATCGGCTATCCCGCGCTGATGGTGAACCCGGAAATAGTCTCCTTCGCGCTTCTCGAGCTTGTCTCCAATTCCATCCGCGCCCATCGCGAGAAGGGTGTCGCCGACGCGGTGAACGTGAGGATCTCGACCGACGGCGAGGAATTCCATGTCACGGTCCAGGATTCGGGCCGCGGGTTCGATCCCGGACTCCTTCCCTACGATATCGGGGCACCGGCCGAAGGAATTGACGTCATGAGCGATCCCTTCTGCTCGTATCGCGAACTCCATAACGGAAGCCGCTTCGGCATGGGCCTCTATGTCGCGAAGAAGACCTTCCCGAAGTTCAGCCTTTTTTTCGTGGACAGCCTCGAACATCCCTGCCCCTGGTTCTCGGGCAAGGTGAAGGGGACGCGCATAGACCTGGGCATTCCCTTGATGAAGGGAGGTTCCGGCGTCGCCGATGCGGACGAGGTCGAAGCCCTGGAAAGCCTCGAGGAGGCAGGCGCGTGAGCGACGAAAGGCGCGAGACCGGCAGGGATCGTTCATTCGCGCGTATCCTGATACGCGTAGAGGGACGGGTCGGCTACATCGCCGACGTAAGCGATTTTGGATTCAAGGGCCTCTTCCCGGAGCCTTTTCTCGAACCCCTAGGGAGCCGTCTCGTGGTCGGCGTCTCCTTTGAGGAGCTCGGCCTGGCGGCATTCGAGCTCTCGACGGTCCTGCGCTGGTCCAGGCTCGCGCAAGGCGCCGGCGAGGTGGGCTTCGAGCTTGTGCAAGGCTCCTCCAGCGAGGATGACCTCGTCAAATTCAGGAAAATCCGGGACTATTACTCGGGCGGAAACCTTCGTTCAACTTGACTCCACCATGGTGCGATGCTAGAATCGCCGCAATAGTAGGGGGGAGTCCCGGAGCCACGACTGGCCGCTCGTGGGTGCCGCTCCGGGTTTTCACTGAACCGCACGAGGAGCGCGCATGCTTTCGGAGAGTCTATCGCAGACGCAGGGCGGCCCTTCGCTCGTAAAAGTGGCTCTTGCCCTTGTCTCCTTCCTCCTCTTCATGTCCCTGCGCAGGAAGGAAACCGAAGGCGTATTGACCCGATACGCCGTCTTTGCCGCGTTCCTCATCATCCGAGATTGCGTTTTCTGGCTCTTCCCAATCCCCGACCTCTACCGCATATCCGACCTCGTCGTCTTCGCGATGCTGGCCTCCATCTCGGTCGCGCCGCGGGGGGACTGGGTCCTCTGGATCACGATCGTCGCCGATGGCGCGGCCATTGTCCTCATCGGATTCAAGGCGGCCTTCGGGATCGCGCCAGGCTTTCCCTCCGAGATCCTCCGCTACGTCGCCCTCGTGCCGATAGTCGTGGCCGCCCTCAAGTCCTCGCCCGCGGAAGGCGAATCGGCCCCTGGCTGGAAGGTCATCGGCCGGATGCGTTCCGTCATGGCCGCGGCTTCCATCGTCTACCTCCTGGCGGGTTCGGCGCTCGGCATCGGCTCCTTCTGGTTCCAGGGAATCGTCATCCCCCTCTGCTATTCCTGCCTCATCTTGCTGAGCTTCCTGTACATGAAGATCGTCGAAGAGAACCTCGTGTCGGCCGTTAACTATTATGAGGAATCGGTGGATTCGCTCTACGAGCTCCTCCTGCCTTCCGAGGAGGGCAAGTCAGGCGCGGTCGCGATGCAGGATGCCTTGGACAGCATGATCCGGGTCATCGCCGAACGCACAGGGGCGGAAGGCGCGGCCATCCTCCTTGTCGAGGAGTTCGAGGAAGTCCTTGCCCTGCGCGCCATGCATGGCTCCTTCGCGCCGCCTTTCAAGCTTCCCGAAAGCCTGCCGCGCACCGAAGAGCGGGTGACCTCCTTCCTGCGCCATGCGCGCTTCAAGCTTGGGGAAGGGCTCCTTGGCCTCGTGACGGGAACGGGCAAGCCGCTTTTCATCGCGGATGCCCTTCTTGACCAGCGGGTGCCCCGAAACGGGGAGGAGGCATGGCTCAGCTTTTCCTCCTTGATCGCCTGTCCCCTCCTTGTCCGGGACCGGATCATCGGGGTCCTCGCCCTCGAACGGTCGAAGGATGGAGCCTTCACGGAGAGCGATTTCGACCGGGCCAAGCTGCTTTCCTCCTTCGGCTCCATCGCGATAGCGAATATCTTCTCCTTTCTCGAGGCCGCCGAGAAGAGCGACATCGAGCGGGAGGCGACACTCGCGGAGGGCATCCAGAACACCCTCTTGCCCAAGAGGCTTCCCCCCATCGGCGAGTTCACCTTCGGGGCGATGACTTTGGCCGCGCGCGGAGTCTGCTCGGATTATTACGATATCATCCAGACGAGGCCTGATCGCGCCGTCATCGCCGTGGGGGACGTGGCTGGGAAGGGAGTCGCGGCTGGCATCATCATGGTCATGATCTCATCCATCCTCCATCTCATCACGAACTCGACCAAGGACACGGCGACCCTAATGACCTGGGTGAACCGCGGCATCACCGGGCAGATGGACCTGGACCATTTCGCGACCCTCGGCCTCGTGACCGCGGATTTCTCGACCGGCCTCCTCGAGTTCTCGAACGCATCCCACCAGCCGATCCTCATCTATCGCCGCGACTCGGAAGCGGTCGAGACCGTGGACATGAAGAGCATCCCCATAGGCGTCGAGCGGGGTACCGGCTATTCCGCCAAGGGCCTTAGGCTGCACTCCGGGGATATCCTCCTCATGCACACGGACGGCGTCGTGGAGGCCATGAACGAGCAGGGAAAGCAATTCGGAAGGAAAAACCTGGCGAATGCCCTTTCCAGGTGCCGGGATCTCCCCGCCAAGGAGATGGCGGAGGCCATACTTGGGGAAGTGCAGGACTTCTCGGGCAAGACAAGACAGCATGATGACGAGACCGTATTAGTGATGAAGGCCAAGCTTTGAGCCAGAGAGGAGCCAGAAGCGAATGGAACTGAAAATACGAAAAAGCGGCGAGACCTACATTATCGACGTCAACGGCGAAATGGACCTCTACAACTCCTACAAGCTCAAGGAGCTGGTGACGCGGATGCTCGAGAAAAAGGTCGGGCGTTTCATCATCAACCTCGAGAATGTGGACTACATCGATTCGAGCGGGATCGGCGCCCTGATCTACATCTGCTCGACGATAAAGAAGATGAACCTGAAGCTCATCATCACGAACATCCACGGTTCGGTGAAGAAGGTCATCGAGTTGACAAAACTGATGGGCTACTTCCCCATTACGCAGACCATCGAAGACGCCCTGCTGAAGATGGAGGCATAGATGCGCGCCGAAGCCAGCAAAAACAAGGTCAAGAAAATTCTCGTCGACGAGAATTCGCCCCTCTTCGACAAGACGAACATGTTGCACAAGGAATTCCCCTCGGACTTCCGCCAGATCCGGTATTTCACCCTCCTCATCGTCCAGACCGCCCCCCCGGACATAAAGGACGTGAACCTCCTCGAGCAGCAGATCAGCGAGATCATCAAGAATGCCGTCAAACATGGCAACAAGTGCAACATGGAGAAAAAGGTCCGTGTCTGGTATTCCTTCAGTCCCGAGCACGCCCACCTCATCGTCGAGGACGAGGGCGAGGGGTTCAAGGACCTCGAGAAATGGAACAGCTTCAACCGCACTAGGCAGGAATGCCTCGAGAAGCAGAACTTCGAGGCCTTGGCCGAATACGTGTCCTATCGCGGCGCCGCCGCCGATGACAACGATGGCGGCAATGCGCTCTTCGCGGCGCTCGAGTATTGGGATGGCGGATTCGTGTTCAACCAGAAGCGCAATTGCGTGGCGATGCTGAAGAAGTTCCCGAAGCGCCGCCTCGGGGTACAGGTGGACGGGGACAATTCATAGGGGCCCTTGCCTCAGTCGCCGAGAAGGGGCGGCTCCTTGAGGCCGAGGCCTTCGAGGCTCTTGGCGTCGGCATCCGAAAAGGCCCGGCCGTAGAAGGTCTCGAAAAGGAAGCGGAAGTCCTCGGGCTTGAGGTCCAGGTATTCCACCCCGTAGTAGACGAGGTCGGAGTCCCGGTAATTGCGCTTGAGCAGTCCCTGCGTCTTGATCTTCCTGCCGCCGGTGTGCAGCATGAGATCGATCCGGCTGCCGGGGAGAAGGGCCGCGGCCAGTTCGCGCGAAGGATTGGCGAAGAGGACTCCGCCGGCGCTCACGTCGATCACGTCGGCGCTGAGGTCGTGGGATTTCTTGGGCGCTGTCTTGAAATAGCCGTTGATCTTGAGCGAATAGGAAAGGACCTTGGCGAACTGGTGGAAGGTCTCGAGGACAGAGAGATCCATGGCGGGTTTTCCGGGAAGGCGGTTCACGACGTTCACGTAGCCGATCACGTACTCCTGGAAGATGATCGGCACCATGAGCTCGGAGATGATGCCCTCGTTCCGTTTTTTCCTTTCGAAGCGGATCACCTCGTCCTCGACTAGCTCGGCGGGAACACCCTCCTCGCGGAGCCATTCGGCGAACGCCGCACGGGTCACGAGGCGGGGCTGGAAATAGGGATCGATGGTCGGCAGGCCGCCAGTCGCCGTCGGCAGGTAGAAAATATGGCCGGTCCTGACCATGACCCGCTCTTCCTGGTTTTCTGGCTTCCTCTCCTTGAACATGACGATGGCGCGCTCGCTCCCGTATTCCTCGGCCCTGGCATTGAACTCGCGCACGAGGAGCCGCATGTCGGCGGGATCGAAGCTTGCCGAGGGCTCCGGCTCGGTGACGGGGTCGAAGGCCTCCGTGGTGGGAAAGGCCAGTTCATAGCGATCGCCCATGAAGCCGAAGGCAAGGACCAGGTCCAGGGGCGGCTTCCTTCTCGTATAGCGACGGCCGAGGTTCTTGTAGACGAGCTCGGGCATCTCGACGATCAAGGTGGCTTCCTTGACCTCGACTATCCGGGTACGGAAAGCGATGCCCTGCTCGCGATAGACGAAACGGAACTCGTAGCTTTCCCAGCGTTTGAGCAGCCGGAGCGGCATGGAATGGGCCATGGTCAGGCGATCATTGGTGATAAGGCCGAGCCGCACCGGCCATTCCCCGTTGTCCGCCAGGAGGAGGATGGGGCTTCCTTCGTCCTTCGCCGAGCCGAGGATGAATTCCTTTTCGATCTTCTTAAGGCTCGTCGCCATGGATGCTCCTGGTTCAGGGGCTGCTTGCAGGTGGCTTTCGCTGTCCATCATCCTTGCCGGCAGGGGCGAGGCTTATGCTTTCAACATACCACAGTCCGTCCAAGGAACGCAGGCCGATCTCCCCATGGCGGGAAAAATCCAGGCTGCCTGGTTTCGCGTCGCCCGCGGGCCATGCCAGCCTGATTGGGGCAAGGGCGCCCAGGTCAGCGCCCTCCCCCGAAAACGCGAGGATCCCGATTCTCCAGGCTACCGGGTGCGGGGCTTCAAGGAGGGGCCCCGCGAAGGTCCCGACGATCGCGCTGCGATCCGGCGAGACGCTTGCATCTATGATCTTGCCTGCCACGATCCCGTCCAGGAAGGCCTTGGCGGCAGCCAAGGCGGCCTTGGTCGACTCATCCACTCCCTTCCAGTCTTGCAGCGGCCCGATGACGGCATCTTCGGGGAGGAGCGGGCCAGGCGGCGAAAGCACGCTGAATGAACGGCTGGCCCCCAGGGCTGCCGGCAGGGAGATTTCCGCTGGCTTGGCTCCGCCGGGGGGGAGTTTCGCGGAGCCCTGGGGGGGCTGCGGAGCCTGCGAGGGGCTGGCCTGGGGCGGCGGTGGTGCTGCTTTCATCTGGAGGGGAGGATTGGCACCTTCTCCGGTCGGGGAAGCGGCACTCTTGGCTTTCCCCTGCTCCGCGCCTGCTGGGGCGCCTGGAACAGGCTCGGGGCCCCTCGCGGGCTGGAGGGGCGCTACGGCTTCGGGTTGCGGGCCTTGGCCCTTTTGGGGCTTGGCGGAGTCGCCTTGCCCTTGAGCCGGCTCGGCGCGTCCCCTGGGCGCGGTCTGGCCTTGGTTCATCTCGGCGGGATCGGCAGCGCCGGAAGGCGCTGCCTTCCCTGGCGGAGAGCGCCGTTCGGTTCGGCTCCGGGTGCATCCGGCACAAGCGACCAAGGCCACTAGGACCACGATCGCAATGGCCTTTGCGACCGCTGTCTTGGCGGGGACCGGGACCGCGGCGGCCCGGGCAGGGCCTTTTGCGCCTTGGAAGTGGCGGAAGCTGCATTTATGTCCCATATTGGGTAAATTCTTACTACATTATCCTCAAAGGGTCAAACAGGCATATATGACACGACAGCAGATCGTCGATTCCCTGACGCGTGATTTTTCGGAACCCTTGCGCGATCCCCTTTGGGGCAACATCCATCTGAGTCCCGCGTTCAAGGCCCTTGCGGCCTCTCCACCCTTCGCCCGCCTTGTCGGGATCCGCCAGCTGGGTCCGGCATTTCTTGTCTATCCCGGGGCTACCCACAGCCGGTACGCCCATTCCCTCGGGGTTTTCCACGGTGCCCGACTCCTTGCCCTTGCCCTTGCAGACCGTGCCGATCTCGGCTTCGTGTCGCCTGAAGGCCTTTTTTCCTTCCTGGCCGCCGCCCTCTGTCACGATCTTGGGCACTTCCCCTTTGCCCATTCGCTCAAGGAACTCGATCTCCTTCCGCACGAGGCCTTGGGCGCGATGCTTATGGTGGAGGAACCCCTTCGTTCCTTGATCACCGCCACGGGGGCCGATCCCGACCTTGCGGCCGCAATCATCGACCATTCCATCCCCTGGCTGGGAAGGCGCGAGACCCGGCTTTTCCGCGCCATGCTTTCCGGCGTGCTTGATCCTGACAAGCTCGACTACCTGAGCCGCGATGCCTTGTTCTGCGGTGTCCCTTACGGCATACAGGACGCGGAATATGTGCTTGAGCGTGTGGGCCTTGGACCGAATGACCGACCCGGCGTGGACGAAAAAGGCCTCATGAGCGTCGAAAGCATCCTCTTTTCCAAGTACCTCATGTACCGATCGGTCTATTGGCATCCCATTGTCCGTTCCGCCACATCGATGGTCAAGAAAGCCGTCTGGCTCGGCCTGAAGGCAGGGGCCATCCAGCCCCAGGAACTCTACAATCTCGATGATGCCGGCTTCATGCAAAGCATCCGCGGCCGTGGCTTCGAGGCTTTCGGCCCGGCCAGGGAGGTCTTCGACATGAGGCCTTGGCAATTGGCCCTCGATCTCCCCTTCGATCAGCGGCTCCATGCCGGTCTCCTTGATCTTGAAAGGAGGGCCGAACTGGAAGGGCAACTCGCGGACGAAATCGGCATGAGGGCCGGTTGTATCGTGATCGACATCCCCGAGCCTGTCTCCTTCGAGTCCGACCTCTCCATACTCCAAGGGGCGGCTCTGCCCTCCATGCCGTTTTCCGCGAGCTCGACCGTCTTCTCGACGGCGGTGGTATCGAGTTTCGCCTCGAGCCTTCGCAGGTTGCGCGTCTTTGCCTCGGTGCCGACGGAAGCCCTCAAAGGCGCGAGCAAGGAGCTCCTAGGCTAGGCGTTGCGAAAAAACGGAAATCGTATACACTGGAACGGAGGAAGAATACGCATACCGGCGGGGCAGGGCAGGCTGCCGCAAGCTCAGCAACGCGGCGAGGAGTAGCAATGGAGATCCGCAACCTCATGGAGGACGCCGTCGACACCACGGTCGGCGAGCTTTTCTACCTGGAAGACGAGCGCCACAACCTCGGATTCTGCACCTGCGGACAATGCAGACTCGATGTGACCTGCTATGTCCTCAACCGGGTCAAGCCCGAATACATCGTCTCCGGCCGGGGCTTGGCTTATTCCGAAAGGGACATGCTTGAAAAAGTGCAGCGCCGCGCCGATATCATTTCCATCGCCCAGGAAGGCTGGTCCAAGGTCGGCCACAGCCCGAGGGATACGGCGGACCACCATTCCCGGATCGTTCGGGACATCCCCGCCGGTGCGGCTTTCAACCTTCCCTCGATAATGGGCCGGGTTTTCAACGGCCTCAATTTCGAGCCACTCGCCGCAGGCAACATACGACTTCTCATCAATGGCAAGGAAGCGCCCACAGTGGATCGAAACTGGCAGAATCCCTTCGTCCTGGCCCGCGCCACCGCAGGCAACTTCACGTTTTGGCCGCGCCCCGAGGAAAGCAACGCCGCCGGGGAAAAACGTTCCTTTTCCGGTGAGCTTCGCGCGGAGGCCCAAGGTTTCGACCCAATATCGCATTTTTTCGAGTTTGACCTCGTATCGGACCGGGCCGCCAAGGAGGAATTTTCCCTCCTTCATGTCCTCAAGATCCCGGATATCCTTCTTTTCCCCGTTGGCTCCCTGGAGGGTGAGGACGATTAGCGGCCTTGGGTGAACGCATACGAGAGCGGGGCGGCCCAGAAAAGGTCGCCCTCCTTTTTTTGCAAATCCGGATGCACGGTGAAATGGAATTTCACGCGGAAGGCGCAGGGACGCGGTGGACGCGGTGAAAGGGGCTTTATGGGGGAAAGACATAGTTCGGGAAAATGGGAGAGCGCGCTCGCTGATTGCCCTTTTTCCGCGGCTCTCAAGGGAAAAGCTGTTCTCAAAGGGAAAAGGGCGCTTGCGAGTAAATAAGTAATCCTATTCAGCATAATACTTTAATAATTTTCACTATATTCTTTGCGACTCCGCGGACTCTGCGAGACCCTTATATTCTTCCTCACTCTTCAGCGTTCCGGCCGCAGGTAGGCCAGGAGCTCGTCCGCGGGGACTAGCTCCAAGTAGTGCAGGGTCGTCTCCTCGCCGCGGCTTTCCTGCTTGCGGATTTTCACGACTCGGTAGGCGATTATCCGGTTTGTTGGAAGTGGCAGGGGGAGGGGGCGTGCATTGAGGTCGACAAGGGCGTCAATCCGCAAGGGGTAGTCCAACTCCTGCCTGTCTCCATCAGGAAATACCGCAAAATACTCGCTCGTGGTCATTATTCGAGCATAGCAAGAAGCCATCGTGGCTACAGCTATACAGATGTGAAGCTCTGCGCATTAAAATATTGATTCTGTCGCTTAATTCCTCTCTAGCTTTTGTTGACAGCTTTCCTGCGAGAGGTAGTATAAGGCTGTAGTGGGAAACAGTGGGAAAAAGTAGGATTTAGTGGCATGAATCTCCTTACGGGTGAGTTCAAGAACAGCGTTGACGAGAAGGGAAGACTCTCCCTTCCGGCCCGGCTCCGAGGTGAGCTGGCAGGAACGCAGTTCGTCCTTACCCAGGGCGTCGATAGATGCCTCTGGCTTTTTCCTCCCGAGCAATGGGAAGTCCTGTCGAAAAAGCTCATGGATTCCACGAGCCTCTTCCAGGCCAAGGCCCGGCTGGTGCAACGGAGGATCCTCGCTCCGGCCCAGGAAGTGGAGATCGACAAGCTTGGGCGGATCTCCGTTCCCCAGAGCCTGCGGGAATGGGCCGGGCTGACCAAGGAATGCGTAATCCTGGGCATCACGAAATACATCGAGATCTGGGACGCCGACTCATACAGGAAATACCTGGACGAGAGCGAGTCCGAATTCCGCGCCGCCGCCGAAGAACTCGGCGATCTGACTTTGTAAGGGGGAGGGGTGGCAATCGTTCATAGGCCGGTATTGCTCGAGGAAGTCCTCTCCTTCCTCGTGCCGCAGCGGGAGGACGCCCTCATGGTCGACTGCACCCTCGGCGAGGGTGGCCATGCGGAAGCCTTCCTGGGGCGCTATCCCTCCCTACGCTACCTGGGCTTTGACGTCGATCCCGTGATCCAGGCCAAAGCCGTCACCCGGCTCGCGCCGTACTCCGATCGATTCGCCTGCCGCCTTGGATATTTCGACGACCTTCTGGCCGCCTGGGATGGCCTTGCCCTCGAAGCCCTCCTCCCTTGCCTTGGCGGCAGCCGGCCTGACCTCGTCCTCTTCGACCTGGGGATCTCGATGCATCATTATCTTGAATCCGGTCGCGGATTCGGTTTCGGCAAGGATGAGGCGCTGGACATGCGCCTGGACCCCCAGGCTCCGCGCGGCGCGGCGCAGATCGTCAATGGCGAAAGGGAAATCGAGCTTGCCCGCATCATCTTTGAATACGGCGAGGAGCGCCTTTCCCGGCGCATCGCCCATGCCATCGTCGAAGCCCGTGGACGTTCGAGGATCACGACGACAGCCGAGCTTGCCTCGATCGTGGAAAGCGCCATGCCGGGCCAGTATCGCCACGCACGCATCCATCCTGCCACACGGACCTTCCAGGCCCTCCGAATCGCCGTCAACGACGAGCTCGGGAGGGCGGAGCGGGGAATCCGGTCGGCGGCTGCCATCCTCGCCCCCGGCGGCATCCTCGCGGTCATAAGCTTCCATTCCCTGGAAGACCGCATCGCCAAGAACATTTTCAAGGAACTCTCCGGACGCTCGACTTGGGAACCAAATGAGCCGATAGGAAAAGAGCCGGGCAAGGTGGAATTCGAGCTTCTGTGCAAGAAACCGCTCGAGGCCGGCCCCGAGGAAGCGGCGCGCAATCCCGCCTCCCGGAGCGCAAAATTGCGCGTCATCCGCCGCCTCGCCATATCGGGGTCTGCGGTGGACGCCGGAAAGGACGCTGAATGAAACGCCCCGCCTTCCTGGCCCTCGTCGCCTCCATACCCCTCCTCCTGGCGGGTACGGTCTTCGTGACGACCCGCTTCACCGGACTCGCCGTCGAAGCCCATCGCCTCGAGGCATCCCAGGACGAATGGGTCGACCAGAACGCGAAACTCGCCGCCTCGATCGCCGTGCTTGCCAGCCGCGAGCGCATCGCCGCATGGGCGGAAAAGCTTGGGCTCGAGAAGGCCAAGCCCGACCGCCGCATCCATATTGTCCCCCCGTCACGACCCGCGGCGCCTACGGGAAGCGGCCCGGCGCAGGCAGGCTCCAATGGCTAGGCCCCCGGTCCTCGTTACCGCCGCGGAAGCCTTGGCCGCCATCCACGAAGCCGGGATCGCCGAGGCCCGCCTCGAGGGCCTCCCTGGTGCGGGCTTCTCCTGGGCCGCAGTGGACTCGCGCGAGGCGGATTCCACGTCGCTTTTCGTGGCCTTGGCCGGCGCGAAGGCCGATGGCCACGACTATCTCAGGCAAGCGCTGGATTCCGGCGCTCCCTGCCTCATCGCCTCCGAAGCGCGCTGGCCCGAGGCGGAAAAAACCATCGCTTCCCTCCTCGAGGCCAAGGCCGCGGCGGTCCTCGTCGTTCCGGATTGCCTCAGGGCCTTGCAGGCGATAGCCAAGGCGCGGAGGGAGCGGGTGCCTTCGCTTCGTCGCATCGGGGTCACAGGATCGAGCGGCAAGACCACGACGAAGGAGATCGCCGCATCGATCTTCGCCCAGGGGCAGGTGGTGGCGATGAACGCCGGCAACCTCAATTCGGATATCGGCCTCTCGCAGAGCATGTTCGGCATCGATGAGGACGCGAAGATCGGCATCTTCGAGATGGGCATGAACCGCAGGGGCGAAATGGAAGAGCTCGCCGGCATCCTTGAACCCGACATCGCCCTGGTCACGAATGTGGGGACTGCCCATATCGGCATTCTCGGCTCCCGGGCGGCGATAGCAAAAGAAAAAAAGGATATTTTCTCGCGCTTCGATGGCCGTCAGGTCGGCTACGTGGGCGAGGACGACGATTTCAACGCCTACCTAAAGGAAGGCGTCCGGGGCGAGGTCAGGGACTTCGGCCCGCTTACGACCAAGGGATTCCGAGGGGCGAAGGACCTGGGGCTGGACGGCTATGCCGTCGACTGGGAGGGGCTCCAGGTCCGTTTCCCTCTTATCGGGAGGCACAACCTCGCCAATGCCATAGCCGCCATGGCCCTCGCGGAGTGCGTGGGGACGCCTCCGCGAGAAGTGGCGGCTGGGCTCGAGGCTGTGCGTCCGCTTTTTGGCCGCTCGGAGATCCTCCGGGGCGAGGTGACCGTCATCCGTGATTGCTACAACGCGAATCCTGATTCCGCGGAGGCGGCCATCGAGTTCTGCGATTCCCTGGTGTGGAAGGGACGGAGGGCCTACGTGATCGGTTCCATGCTCGAGCTGGGCGCGGAGTCCGATGCCGAGCATCGCGCCATCGGGGAGCTCGGCGGCGTTTCGAAGGCGAACGCCCTCTTCTTCTTCGGGGAGGAGACTCGGCCGGCCTTCGAATCCGCACGGGCTGCTGGTTTCACGGGCCTCCTCCTTTTCGAGACCGATTTTGATCGCCTGCGCGCGATGCTCCAAGCCTGGCTGCGCAAGGGCGACCTCGTGCTGCTCAAGGGATCGAGGGGCGTGGCCCTCGAGCGCCTGACGGAGTCGATATGCAGATGAGGGAGGCTGCCCCATATGTTCCTTGAGCTGCTCTATCCGCTGGTCAAGTACTTCTCGCCGCTCAACGTGTTCAAGTACCTGACCTTCCGTTCGGCCTATGCTGCGGTCACCGCCCTCCTTATCGCCTTCCTGTTCGGCCCCTGGCTGATCGAGCGCCTGCGTGTCCTCAAGTTCGGCCAGTCGGTCCGCAGCGACGGGCCGGAAAGCCACCAAAGCAAATCAGGCACGCCGACGATGGGCGGGCTCCTCATCATCCTCGCCGTGGCGGTCGCAGTCCTCCTTTGGAGTGACCTTCACAACCTCTACACCTGGCTGGCCCTCGGATCCCTCCTCCTCTTCGGCCTCATTGGCTTCCTGGACGATGTGCTCAAGATCAAGTACCGCAACTCGGACGGCCTTCCAGCCTGGGTGAAGTTCTGGAGCCAGGTCCTGGTGGCCTCGGCCGCTGCCCTCGTCCTTTATTTCACCGGCAACCCGGAGACGACGCGCCTCTACGTGCCTTTTTTCAAATTCGCGGTGGTCGATCTCGGCGTCGCCTGGCTGCCGCTGGCGATCATCTATGTCGTGTACTGGTCCAATGCGGTCAATCTCGCGGACGGCCTCGATGGCCTGGCCACCGGACTCATGATCATCGCTCTCATCGCCTTCTCCATCCTCACCTACCTCTCCGGACGCGCCGACTGGTCGGCCTACCTCTCCATACCCTTCATCAAGGGCTCTGGCGAGCTCACGGTGTTCAACCTCGCGCTAATCGGCGCCTGCGTGGGCTTCCTCTGGTTCAACAGCCACCCCGCCGAGATCTTCATGGGGGACGTGGGATCCCTGGCCCTTGGCGGTGTCCTCGGAGTGCTTTCCCTGATCGTCAAGAAGGAAGTCCTTTTGCTCGTCATCGGGGGCGTCTTCATGATGGAGGTCCTGTCGGATGTCCTCCAGGTCGGATATTTCAAGCTCACCAAGGGCAGGCGGCTTTTCAAGATGGCGCCCATACACCATCATTTCGAGCTCAAGGGGTGGAAGGAAACCAAGGTCGTGACACGTTTCTGGATCCTCGGGGGCATTTTCGCGATCGTGGCCCTATCCACCTTGAAGATACAGTGAGGAACAGATGGCTGCCGGATTCGACGTAGAGCCGATGGCGCCTGTCCCCGGAAGGGACGGTGCCCTTCTCGCCTCCCTTTTCCTCCTCGTCGGGATAGGCATCGTCGCGCTCTGGTCGGCTTCCTCCGGGTACGCCCTTTCCCTTGGCAAGAGCGCGTCCTGGTTCCTCGTCCGGCAACTGCGCTACCTCCCGTTCGCGCTGGTGCTTTTCGCCGTCTGCGCTTTCGTTTCCCTCGATGGCCTCCGGTCGAAAATCGGCCCAATTACGCTCATCGCCTTGGCAGGGCTTTTCCTCCCCTTCATCCCGGGCTTTGGGGAGAACAGGAACGGCGCCACGCGATGGATCGATCTCGGCATCACGACCTTCCAGCCCTCTGAGATGTGGAAGCCCGTCTCCATCCTCTATATCGCGCACATCATGGATCGAAGGAAAGCGGAGGTCTGTGGCAAGGAAGGCCTGTCGACCCTCCTCGGTCCCCTTGTCCTGGTCCTCGTGGGCGCCTTGGTGATATTCCTGCAGAACGACCTGTCGACCGCCGTCATCGCCGGCATGTCCGCCCTTTGCGTTTTCTGGATAGCCGGGGCGCCGCTGTCGTTTTTCCTGGGCCTTGCGGGTTTCCTGGTCCCCATTGGCTCGGCTGCGGTCCTCACCAGCGATTTTCGCCTTCGCCGCATCCTCGCCTTCATCTATCCGGCTTTCGAACCCCATGGCCAGAGCTACCAGGTCCTTGGCTCGATCAGGGCAGTCCAGGCCGGCGGCTTTTTTGGGAAGGGCATCGGCCTTGGGACCCTGAAGCTCGGGTCCGTGCCCGAGGTGCAGTCGGATTTCGTCTTTGCCGCATATGCCGAGGAAATGGGCTTTGTTGGCGTCCTGTTTTTTTTCGCCCTCTGGGCGATCCTCGTCTGGCGCTGCGCAAGGCGCGCATTCGGTGAAGAGGACTGTTTCCGTTCCTGGCTCGGCTTCGGTCTTGTAACCCTCCTGGCCCTTGAGGTCCTGGTGAACGTGGCAATGACGTCAGGTGCCATCCCCGCGACGGGCATCCCCCTGCCGTTCTTTTCCGCCGGCGGGACGTCCTTGCTGGCGACAAGCGGAATGGTGGGTCTCCTCGTGAACCTCTCCCGCAAGGACCCGGAAATGGGCAGCCGCCATGTCTGAGCACGCCATGGGTGGCCTTTCGAGCCGCAATGACCATGGCCGATCGGAAGGCGCCGGCATGTGGAACGGCACCGTATCGACGCGCGTGCCCAGGGCCAGGAAGGTCCATGCGGGCGCCGAAGGCTTTGGCTGGAGTCTTGACGAAGGGATCCATGAGGCGCCGAGGCAAAAACCTCCGGAAGGGCAGTCAAGACAGGCTCGAAAAGCGGATGCGCTCGCCGCCAAGGCCCAGCGGGCTTCGGGCGGGGCCGCGGGCAGGCAAGGCCTTGAGCGGGGCCTTGGTTTCCTCCTCCTCGCCCTCGCCTTCGCGATGCTCTCAGGCTTTGTCCTCCTTGTCCTGCCCCCTGTTTTTAAGGTGAATCGCTACGAGATCCGCGGCGCTGCCCGCATGAGCTCGGAGGAAGTCCTCCGTGCCTCGCTCCTTCGCGGAAACGAGAGCTATTTCTCCCTGGACACTTCCGCCACCAAGGCTTCCTTGCGATCCGATCCCAGGATCGCGGACGCCAGGGTCGAGAGGCTTTTCCCAAATGCGGTCAGGATGACGGTCATGGAAAGGAAGCCGGTCGCCATTGTGCTCGCGGAGGTCGATGGCCGGCTCCGTCCAGTCTGCCTTGATGCCGAAGGGGTGGCCTTCGCCTCCGACCATGCCGGCGCGGGCTCGCCTGAGGTGGACATTCCCGTGCTTTCCGGGATCCGTTTCGAGGGCTTCAAGTACGGGACCCGCCTGCCGCGGAGCTTTGTCCCGACCATCGAGGCCTTGGCGGCGATCGAAGCCTCGACGCCCTCGCTCCTCCAGGCGTTTTCCGAGATCAAGCTGGTCAAGCCGGCCAATGGAGAGCTCGAGCTTCTCCTCTTTCCCCTCCATCACCGAATCCTTGTCCGGACAGGGGCCGTCTTGAACGAGTCGACCCTCCGCTCTATCATACTCGTCCTCGAGGTGCTTGGCAGCGACGCCTTCGCGGACAAGGCCCGCGCGGGCAGTGGCCGCGGAGGCGGCATGGTCGATGGGCTCGAGGAGATAGATTTCAGGACGGGCACTGTGGTGTACCGCATGAAGGGGGGACAAACTGGCTGAGAACCTCATCGTCGGCCTTGATATAGGTACCGCCCAGACCAGGGCGATAATCGGCGAATACAACGAAAACGGCGTCCTCGAGATCACCGGCGTCGGCACAGCGCCTTCGACCGGATTGCGTCGCGGCGTGGTCGTGAACATCGAGGCGACCCTTGCCTCGGTTTCCGCCGCGATCGAGGCGGCGGAGCTCATGTCGGGCCGGGAAGTCAAGGATTGCCTGGTCGGGACCGCGGGTGCGAATATCGAGGGCGTGAATTCCCGAGGCGTGGTCGCCGTCACCGGAAAGGGCCGCGAGATCACCCAGAGCGACGTGGACCGCGTCATCGAGGCGGCGCGCGCCGTGGTGATACCGATGGACAGGGAAGTCCTCCATGTCATCCCGCAGACCTATATCGTCGATGACCAGAAGGGCATCAGGAATCCCTTGGACATGATCGGTGTCCGTTTGGAGGCCGAAGTCCATATCATCACCGGCTCCGTCACGACCGTGCAGAATCTCGTGAAGTGCGTGAACAGGGCAGGCTTCAAGGTCGAGAACCTGGTGCTCCAGAGCCTCGCCGCGGCGCGCGCCACCCTGACCTCTGACGAGAAGGAACTAGGTTGCCTCCTCGTGGACCTTGGCGCGGGCACGACCGATCTCCTTGTGTTCTCCGAAGGCGCGCCCTATTACACGAGCGCCATTCCGGTGGGCGGCGCGCAGGTGACAAACGACATCTCCATCATGCTCTCGGTGCCCATGGACGCCGCGGAGCGCCTCAAGCGCGAATCGGCTTCCTGCTGGCTCGAGGACGTCGATCCTGAGGAGACCGTGGTCGTTCCGGGCGTTGGCGGCCGCGCTCCGGCGGAGACTTCCCGCCGGAAGCTTTGCACGATCGTCCAGCCCCGGATGGAGGAGATATTCCGGATGTCCCGCGAGCGCGTGGAGAAAATGGGCCATTGGCGCCATATCAAGGGCGGTGTCGTGCTGACGGGCGGAGGCGCCCTGATGCAAGGGGCCTCCGAGCTTGCGCAGGAAATTTTCGGCATGCCTGTACGGGTCGGAAACCCGATCACGCTGGGCGGACTGGTGGACGAATACCGCAGCCCGGTTTTCGCGACGGGAGTCGGCCTCGTGATGCTGGGCGCCGAAGCGGCCCAGATGGATACCCGTCGGGACGGCGGCAAGCAGGAGAAGGCCAAGGCGCCCAAGGAGGCGACCTTGAGCAGGATAGTGGACTGGTTCAAGAGAGGTTTTTTCTAGCTCGGGAAAGCGAGCTTCGGCCAGGTCCCTTGGGGAAGGGAGACGGGCCGTGGCGGGACCAAGAAAGCGTGTCAGGGGAGGGGAACATGAATATCGAACTCGTGGAAGACCGGGCTCAGGGCGCAAGTCTTACCATCATCAAGGTGATCGGCGCCGGAGGCGGCGGATCGAACGCCGTGAACCGCATGATCGCGGCGGGGCTGCGCAACGTGCAGTTCATCGTCGCCAACACCGACCTGCAGGCATTGAACCTGTCCCGCGCCGACATCAAGCTCGGGCTTGGGGCCAAGGTCACCCATGGCCTTGGAGCCGGAGGCAAGCCCGAGGTCGGGGAGAAGGCGGCGCTCGAGGACCGCGACTCCATCGCCCAGGCTCTCAAGGGCGCCGACATGGTCTTCGTGACCGCCGGCATGGGCGGCGGCACCGGCACAGGGTCGGCTCCCGTGATCGCCCAGGTGGCGCGCGACCTGGGCGCCCTCACGGTCGGCGTGGTCACCAAGCCCTTCGATTTCGAGTGCAGGGTCAAGGCGCGCCTGGCCGAGGAAGGCATCGAGAAACTGCGCCAGGCTGTCGACACCCTCATCGTCATCCCCAACCAGCACCTCCTCAAGGTGGTTGACCGGCGGACTCCCATCAAGCAGGCCTTCTTCCTCGCGGATGATGTCCTGCGCCAGGGCGTCCAAGGGATCTCCGACCTCATCACCATACCCGGCGAGATCAACATCGATTTCGCCGATGTGCGCACCGTCATGCAGGGCATGGGCGACGCCATCATGGGCATCGGCTATGCCTCGGGAGACAACCGCGCCATCGAGGCCGCGGGGAAGGCGATCAACAACCCCCTCCTTGAGGACGCCAGGATCAATGGGGCGCGCAACATACTCGTGAACGTGACGGGCGGCGAGGATTTTTCCCTCACCGAATACGAGGAGATCATCAATATCATCACCGAGAGCGCCGATCCCGAGGCGCTCGTCATTCCCGGAAGCGTCACGGATCCTTCCATCGGGGATGAGGTTCGGGTCACGGTGATAGCCACTGGCTTCAACCGCATCATGAGGCCGGAGGTCAGCGGCAGGGACGCCAGGCGCCCGACTGGTCTTGAGGACTACCTCTCCAGCGAGGAATGGAAGACGATCACCGAAAGCCCGACCCAGCGCGGCAAGCAGTACCTTCTCGGCCGCAACACCAACGAGGAGGAGCTGGATATCCCCGCCGTCCTCCGCGATCGCCGCCTGGCCGGCGAAAAGACCGAAGCCCGATGAGGACAGCCGGAGCCCTGGGGACTGCCCTTTCCGGCTCGGGAAGGAGGCGTGACGGCCTGCTTGATCGTTACCTGGGCTATCTCCTCGCAGCCAAGCGTCGCTCACCCCTCACGGCCGACGTCTATCTGCGCGAGGCGACCTCGCTTTCCTCGTGGCTCTCGGGCCGCGGCCTCGATCCAGCCACCTGCTCAAGCTCCGACATCCTGTCCTACCTTGTATGGAGGAAGGCCGGCCCCCATGGGGCCGCCGCTTCCGTTTCGGCTTCCGGCATGGATGCCGATGTGGCCACCGACCTGACGCACAAGACCATGGCCAGGGTCATCTCGAGCGTCCATTCATTTTTCAAGTTCCTGAGGATCGAGGACCTGCGGCAAGACGACCCCTCGGAGCTCATCGAGACTCCCAAGCAGGAACGCAAGCTGCCCGACGTCCTGGCTCCCGAGGAGATCGACCGCTTCCTTGGCATGATAGACGCCGGCACGACAAGCGGCTTGCGGGACAGGGCGCTTTTCGAGCTCATCTATTCATGCGGACTCCGCGTTTCCGAAGCGGTGAGCCTGAGCTTCGATGGCCTTTTCCTCGATGAGCACGTCATCCGTGTAGTGGGCAAGCGCAGGAAGGAGCGCCTGATCCCCTTCGGGGACGAGGCCGCCGCCTGGCTTCTTCGCTACCTTTCCGAAGGTCGTCCGGCCCTTGCGAAGGAATCGCGCTCCGACCGGGTATTCCTCAACCGCGCGGGCAAGGGCATATCCCGCAAGGGTATCTGGAAACGCTTCGACCTCATCCGGCGGAATTCCGGCGTCGAGGCCAAGGTCCACACATTCCGGCACAGCTTCGCGACCCATCTCCTGGCCGGGGGAGCCGATCTGCGGACCGTCCAGGAGCTCCTCGGCCACACGGACATCTCCACGACACAGATCTATACCCACATAGAGCCCGAAACCCTTCAGGAATTCCATTCGGATTATTTTCCCAGGAAATGAGGAAAAGCATGGATGGACGGAGTCGCTCACGCGCAAGCAGAATCGTTTTTCAAGGACGTAGTGGAATCTGAGATGAAAGACATTGCCAGGAGCGTCAACGGCGAGCGAGGGCTTTCCCTCCTTGCCATCCAGCGGATCGGCTGTCTCAGGCCGGCCGAAAAGCAGGGAGTCCTCGACCTCCTTGACGACGGGGCTTCGCTCATGAAGCTTTCCCGCAGGGATATCGAAATGGCCGTCGGGCGGCCGCTGTGGTCCTGGCGGCGACAAGGCGCGGAAATTCCCTTCGACGGAGCCGCCTTGCTTGCGGCCGCCGAAGACGACTCAAGGCTCCTCCAATCCCTCGGTGCCCGGTTCGTGACCGCGGAGGACAGCTCCTACCCCCCGGCCCTCCGCGAGCTCCCCGATCCGCCTTTCGGCCTCTACCTCCTCGGCGAGGACCTTCCCGCCGACCGCCCCTCGATAGCCGTGGTGGGGACTCGCTATCCGACCGGTGCCGCGATTTCGGCCGCCTTGGGTTTCGCCCATGACTTCTCCGAGGCAGGGACGGCCGTGGTTTCAGGTTTGGCGCGCGGCATCGATTCCGCCGCCCATCGCGGTTCGCTCCGCGGTCATGGATCGACCTGCGCCGTGCTTCCCTGCGGCGTGGAGAGCGTCTACCCCATGAGCAACCGCGCCCTGGCGGCAGCCATCCTTGATTCGGGAGGACTTCTCGTCTCCGAGTTCCCGCCGGGAAGTCCGATACGGAAAAGCAGCTTTCCCGAGCGCAACCGGATCATCTCCGGTCTTGCGAGGGGCCTCCTCGTCGTCGAGGCGCCAGCAAGGTCCGGCGCCCTGATCACCGCCGATTTCGCCCTTGATCAAGGGCGTGATGTATATGTCGCCGCCTGCCGGATCGGCGGGCCGCAGAGCGCCGGCCTGGACCGCCTGGCCGCGGAAGGCGCCTGGGCGGTCCTGTCCGCCGCGGAAATACTCGACGGCTGGGGAATCCCCCATTTCGGGATCCGGGCGGGCACTGAGTACATTGAAGAGCGGGATGATGGGAACCCGACCACGGGGCAATCCCTCGCGGCCGCGCTTCGCGCCGAGCTCGGCTTGCATCGCCGCGCGAATGCCAGCGTGGGCTAGAGGAGACAGCAGTTATATGGCAGTGAAGAAAGCCGCGGGCGCAAAGGCGGTCAAGGCTAGCGAAAAGCCCGCTGGGATGAAGCCCAGGGCGGCGCCCAAGCCCAGGGCGGCGCCCAAGCCCACGGCCAAGCACGCTCTCCTCGAAAAGGACCCTGAGGAGGACAGCCAGGCCGCAGGAGCCGCCGCGCGGCCGAAGGCAAAAGCCAAGGCGCCGGCCAGGAAATCCGCCGCGAAGAAGGCCGTCAGGAAAGGCGTACTTGTCATTGTCGAGTCACCCGCCAAGGCCAAGACCATCGAGAGATACCTTGGCCGCGACTATACCGTGCTCGCCTCTATGGGGCATCTCATAGACCTTCCCAAATCGCGCATCGGCATCGATCCCGACAACGACTTCGAGCCCGAGTACCTGACCATCCGCGGGAAGGCCAAGCTACTCAAGGAGCTGCAGAAAGCGGCGAAAAAATCGAGGCTCGTCCTCCTGGCATCGGACAATGACCGAGAGGGAGAGGCCATCTCCTGGCATATCCAGAGGGCGATCCTCCTCAAGGAACCCGCTCTTCCGATCGAGCGCATAGTCTTCAACGAGATCACTCCGCAGGCCATCAAGGATGCGGTGAAGGCGCCAAGGCCCCTCGATGAGACGAAGGTCCTCGCGCAGAAAGCCAGGCGTGTGCTCGACCGCCTGGTGGGCTACAACCTTTCGCCCCTCCTGTGGAAGAAAGTCAAGAACGGCCTTTCCGCCGGCCGGGTGCAGTCCGTGGCCCTGCGCCTCATCTGCGACCGTGAGCGGGAAGTGGAGTCCTTCATCCCCGAGGAGTACTGGACCCTCGATGCCGACATGAAGAAGGGACGCGGAGCCTTCACGGGAGAGCTCGTCTCGTTCCGCGGCGAGAAGGCTTCGCTCGGCAAGGAATCCGATGCGCAGGAAGCCATCGACGCGATAGGCGGCCGCCCCCTTGTCGTGTCCGACCTGCGGGAAACCGAGAAAAGCCTGCGTCCAAAGCCCCCTTTCACGACCTCGAAGCTCCAGCAAGGCGCGGCGAACCGCCTCGGCTTCACCAGCAAGAAAACGATGCAGATAGCCCAGCAACTCTATGAAGGCATCCAGATCGGCAACACGCGGATCGGCCTCATCACCTACATGCGGACGGATTCCACGCGGGTCTCCGCGACGGCCATCGAGGATGTGCGTGCCTTGGTCGGCCGGCTCTATCCCGCCGAATTGCCCGAATCGCCCAATGTATACACCGGGAACGAAAAGGCCCAGGACGCCCATGAGGCGATCCGCCCCACCATGGTGGAGTACACGCCGGAATCCATGAAGGAAGCGCTCACGAAGGACCAGCTGAAGCTGTATTCCCTCATCTGGGAGCGCTTCGTCGCAAGCCAGATGACCGGGGCCAAGGTCAGGAGCATGAGCGTCGACATCAGCGTCACCGGCGACGACGGCGCCAGCCTGGCCGTTTTCCGCGTGGCATCATCGCGGCTGGTCGAGAAGGGCTTCTACAAGGTGATAAAGGTCTCCGGTTCCAAGGAGGACAAGGAGGCGCCCAGCGTGCCGGAGCTCCGGCTCGGCGAGGCGCCCGTCCTCGAAGCCTACAGGCCCGAACAGCATTTTACCCAAGGGGCGGCCCGCTTCACCGATGCCTCCATCATAAAGGCGCTCGAGGAGCAGGGCATCGGTCGGCCATCCACCTACGCGCCTATCATATCGGTGCTCCTCGAGCGCTATTACGTGACCAGGGAAAACCGCCAGCTCACCCCCACCACGCTCGGGCGCATGATCAACGACATCCTTGTGGAGTCCTTCCCGAATGTCATCGAGGCGGGCTTCACCGCAGGCATGGAAGCGAGGCTCGACGAGGTCGAGGATGACAAGCGCGACTGGGTGGAGATGATCCGCTCCTTCTACGGCCCCTTCAAGATCCGCATCGACGAGATCATGGAGACCCTCCAGTCCTTCCGGGGACAGCTCGACGAGCCGACCGACATGGTCTGCGAGAAATGCGGGAAACCGATGGTGAAGAAGCTTGGCCGGTTCGGATTTTTCCTCGCCTGCACCGGCTTTCCCGCGTGCAGGAGCACCCGCTCCATCCCGTTGGGAGCCTGCCCGCGTTGCGGCGCCGGGGAGATCGTGGCGCGTCGGAGGGCCAAGGGCCGCGGCAGGGAATTCTACGGCTGCACCCGCTATCCCGAATGCGGCTTCATCACCTATTACAAGCCCACGAGTTCGACCTGCCCCAAATGCGGGCAGTTCCTCGTGGAGAAATTCGACAAGAAGCGGGGTTCCTTCAAGGCCTGCATCAATCCGGACTGCGACTACCTGCACAGCCACGGTGACGATGGCCTCCTCGAGGAGATCGGCGCCGCCGGTCCGGCTGCCCCCAAGGGCGCCGCTGTCATTTCGCCCGACAAGGGCGGGGGAGCCTGAGCATGGACCGGCATTTCGGGGAGTACCTCGCGTATATCGCGGCGGTCCGCGGGCTCTCGGAGAGGACCGTGAGGTCCTATCGCGAGGACCTTTCGCAGTTCGACGATTTCCTTGGAGGTATGGAGGCCGACTCGGTGACTCCCCGCGAAATCCGGGGCTTCGAGGCTTCGTTGGTCGGAGCCGGCCGTGCGGGCACGAGCGTCAACCGCTCGCTTTCGGCGATACGGGGCTTCTATCGCTATCGCGTGCGGTTCGGTGGGCTGGCCACAGATCCGAGCCGCGATGTCGAAGGCCTTCCCGAAAGGCGCAAGCTCCCCCGTTTCCTTTTCGAGGAGGAGATGGCGGCCTTCATCGCCCTCGCCTCCGGCGAGGATCCCCGGTCGGTGCGGGACCGCGCCATGTTCGAGTTCCTGTATTCCACCGGCTGCCGCGTGGCCGAACTCACCCATCTCGACCTCTCCCGCCTCGACCTGGCGGGAGGGAGCGCAAAGGTGCTCGGCAAGGGCTCGAAAGAACGCATTGTGTTCATCGCCGAGCCGGCGAGGAAGGCATTGGCCGCATGGCTGCCCCTGCGCGCCGAGCTCCGGGTCCGCACGGGCGCCGCCATCCAGGGGAAGGGCGCAACGCCGCATGGCAGGGAGCCGGAAGGCCCATTGTTCGTGAACAGCCGCGGAGGAAGGCTCACCGAGCGCGGCGTCGAATGGATCATCGATTCCTACGCACGGAAGGCGGGATTGGTGAAGCGCGTGTCTCCCCACGCCTTCAGGCACAGTTTCGCGACGCATCTCGTCTCCCGGGGCGCCGATATCAGGGCGGTGCAGGAACTGCTCGGCCACGCCAACATCTCCACGACCCAGATCTACGCCCATGTCGACATGGAGCGCTTGAGGAAAGTATACAACCAGGCCCACCCCCACGGCGGCAGGGCCGATGCCAAAGGAAAGGAAGGAAGCAGATGAGGATCAGGTCCACGACGGTCATAGCTGTCAGGCGCGGCGGGAAGGTGGCGATGGCCGGCGACGGTCAGGTCACGATGGGTGAAACCGTCATGAAGAACAATGCCCGCAAGGTCCGTACGATATTCGACGGCAAGGTGCTCATAGGTTTCGCCGGAGCCACGGCCGACGCCTTCACGCTGTTCGAGCTGTTCGAGGAGAAGCTCAAGGAATACCAAGGCGACCTGGAAAGGGCCGCCGTCGAGCTTGCCAAGGCCTGGCGCATGGAAAAGGCCCTGCGCAACCTCAATGCCCTCCTCCTCATCGCAGATGCGGCCAAGACCCTCCTCCTCTCGGGGACGGGCGACGTGATCGAGCCTGCCGAGGATGTCATCGCGATAGGCTCGGGCGGCAACTATGCCTACGCCGCGGCCCTTGCCTACCTCGAATCCTCGGGACTGACCGCCCGGGAGATCGCGGAAAAAAGCCTCAAGATCGCCTCGGGGATCTGCATCTACACGAACGGAAACATCACCGTGGAGGAGCTCTCATGACCGATGATTTCGCCACGATGACCCCCAAAGCCATTGTCGCCGAGCTTGACCGCTATATCGTCGGCCAGGACAAGGCCAAGCGCGCCGTCGCGGTCGCCCTCAGGAACCGCATGCGCCGTTCACGCCTTCCCGACGACATCCGCGACGAGATCGCGCCGAAGAACATCCTCATGATCGGCCCGACAGGCGTCGGCAAGACCGAGATAGCCAGGCGCCTCGCGAAGCTCTGCGCCGCCCCCTTCCTCAAGATCGAGGCCACTAAGTACACCGAGGTCGGCTACGTCGGCCGGGATGTGGAGTCGATGGTGCGCGACCTCATGGCCGCGGGGATCGCCATGGTGAGGACCGAGCTCCAGGCCGGGGTCAGCGAGGAGGCCGAGCGACGTGCCGAGGAGCGCCTCCTGGACCTCCTGCTCCCGGGCATCAAGAGCGCCGACGAGCCGGTGGGCAGGACGCAGGCCACCGTCATGGCGCCACAGTCCGGAGGCGAGGGGACAAGGGAGCGCTTCCGCGCCCTGTTGCGCGAGGGCAAGCTCGACGAACGCGAGGTCGAGGTCACGGTCCAGCCCTCCAGCGGACCGGCCATCGAGATCTTCTCCGGCAACCAGATGGAGGAGATGGAACTGGCCTTGGGTGGCCTTTCCGGCCTTTTCGGAGGCAAGAAGAAACGGCGATCGGTCACCGTGAAGGAAGCCAAGACCATCCTCGCGGCCGAGGAGCTCGACAAGCTCATCGACCAGGACAAGACCGTCTCGATAGCCCGGGAGCGCGTACAGGAGAACGGGATCATCTTCATCGACGAGATCGACAAGATAGCCAATCGCGAGGCCAGGACCGGTGGCGGGATGGATGTCTCGCGCGAAGGCGTCCAGCGAGATATCCTTCCCATCGTGGAGGGCTCCTCGGTCAACACAAAATGGGGCCCCGTGGACACCACCCACATCCTTTTCATCGCGGCAGGCGCCTTCAATGTCTCGAAGCCCCAGGACCTCATACCCGAGCTCCAGGGCCGTTTCCCGATCAGGGTCGAGCTAGAGGCGCTCTCGGCCAAGGATTTCGAGCGCATCCTCATCGAGCCGAAGAATGCCCTCCTGAAGCAATACACGATGCTCATGTCCGCCGAATCGGTCACGATCGAGTTCGCCGAAGGCGCCGTGCGCCGGATCGCCGAGATAGCCGCCGCCGCCAATTCCCGGACGGAGAACATCGGCGCCCGCCGCCTCCAGACCGTGATGGAGCGCCTCCTCGAGGAGCTTTCCTTCGACGCGCCCGAGCGGGCGGGGGAGTCGGTCGTCATCGATGAGGCTTTTGTCGATTCCAGGTTCAAGGATTTCGCCGAGAGGCAGGACCTCTCGAAGTACATACTGTAAAGGGACTTTCGGGCTAATACAGGCCCCTGCCGGCGCCGATATGGATATGAGGGGGAGAGGAGGGATCCGGAATCCTCCCTCCCGAAAGAGGAGAAACGGGATGTTCGAGGGCAGCGACTTCGGAAAAAGCATAGGCCTCCTGAAGCGTTCGATGGACGTTTCCATCATGCGCAGGGAGGTGATCGCGGACAACGTCGCGAATGCCGACGTTCCCAACTTCAAGCGGTCCACCGTGAATTTCGAGGCCTCTCTCAAGAAAGCCCTCGAGTCCGAGGTCCAGAAACCGGTCCTTGAGCTCGCGGTCACGAATCCTAAGCACATCCAGATCGGCAAGGCCGTTGACTGGAAGGCCGTGGAACCCCGCCGGGTGCTCGATTGGGCCACGACAGCCAAGAACAACGGCAACAACGTCGATCCCGAGCAGGAGTTCATGGATAGCCTGCGGAACCAGCTCCAGTACACCCTCATGACGCAGGCGGCGAATTTCGAGTTCAACCAGGTCAACCAGGTCCTCAAGTGACCAAGGAGGCGACGTAAATGGGACTTTTCAGCTCGATCAACATAGCCGCTTCCGGAATGACCGCCGAGAAGCTGCGCACCGATGTCATCTCCGACAACATCGCGAACGCCTCGACGACAAGGACCGCCGAAGGCGGCCCCTTCAAGCGCAGCAGAGTCATCCTGAGGCCGCGGACAGGGCAGCAGTATTTCCGCCTGCCTTTCCAGCCGGCACAGATGGACAAGGGCATAGGCAAGGGCGTCATCGTCTCGGGAGTCGAGAAGGACAAGAGCCTGCCCATCCTCAAGTACGACCCGACCCATCCCGATGCGCTCAAGAGCGGACCGAACGCGGGCTATGTAGAAATGCCCAACGTCAATATCGTGACGGAAATGGTGGACCTCATCGCCGCGTCCCGCGCCTACGAGGCGAACGCGTCCATAGCCGACGGCTCCAAGGCCATGTTCCTGAAAGCCCTCGAGATAGGAAGGTAGCATAAATGGCAATAATGCCGATCAATGTCGCTGGCGGCGACCTCGTCCAGCTTGCGCGAACCAACCCCCTGCATTACACTGCGAACGGCCTCGCGGACAAGGCCTCCGGCGTGAAGGACGCCGGCGCGGGATCTTTCGAGAGCGCGATGCTCAAGGCCCTGGACAGCGTGAACGCGGACCAGGCCTCGAGCAATGACCTGATAAAGCAGGCGCTGGTGGATCCTGAATCCGTCGACGTGCACCAAGTGACGATGGCGATGGCCGAGGCGAGCCTCTCGCTCAACCTCGCCAAGACCCTCCTTTCGCGCGTCGTGACCGCGTGGAAGGACATCATCAATATACGGTAAGGGCTGGCCGCGCGCAGCGACCTTGCCATGATTCCGCCTTGGGGAAGGCGGCTTCGGGCGACAAAGGGGAAGCGCGTCGCGGATTGAAAGCGAGAATGAATAAGGAGCGGGTCCCTGCGGATCCGCGCTGGGGGGGACATGAACGAGTGGTTCAAGAAGTTCGCGGGACAGGTCCGGGCCCTTTGGGGCAAGTGGAGCCTCGTCCAGAAGCTGATTCTCGGTGGCATCATCCTTGTGGCGGTCGTAGCCCTGGTCATCCTCCTCCGCGTATCCGCGGCGCCCACGATGGTCAAGCTCATCGGCACTCCAATAAAGTCCGAGGACGAGCTGCGGGCGATCACCAACCGCCTCGATACGGCGGGGATCAGCTACCAGGTCGCCGAGAACAACATCATCCTCGTCAAGGACGAGAAGACGGCCACGCACGCCAAGAGCCTCCTCATCAGCGAAGACCTCATCCCGAAGGGCACCGATCCCTGGGCCATCTTCGACATGGAGCGCTGGACCATCACCGACTTCGAGAGGAACGTCAACCTCCAGCGCGCGGTGACCTCCCAGGTCCGCAACCAGATCGAGGCGCTCGACGACATCGACAAGGCGAACGTGACCATCGTCATGCCGGAGAAGGAGCTCTTCACGGCCGACCAGCGCGCGGTCACCGCCAGCGTCATCATCTTCCCCAAGCCGGGGTCGGACATCGCGACCAACCGGAAGAAGGTGGAAGGCGTCCAGAAGATCCTCACCTTCGCGATAGCCGGCCTTTCGGGCGAGAACATCGTGATCACGGACCAGAACGGCATCGTCCTCAACGACTTCCTCAACATGGCCGATTTCGACCGCCTCGAGAGGACCAAGAAGGAGCAGAGGCTCATCCGTGACCTCGAGAGCCAATACCGGGCCCTCGTCCTCAAGGCCCTCCAGCAGATCTACACCGCCGACCGCGTCCGCGACCTCTCGATCAAGATCGACATGGACATGTCGAAGAAGAACGTGAAGGCCGAGGAGTTCTACCCCATCACGATCAAGCCGAGGACCCCCGGCTCTCCCTACGACGATTCGGAGATTGTCGCCTCGGTCACCAGGTCCAAGACCACCTCGTCCACCCAGTGGGAGGGCACGGGCTTCAACCCCGAGGGCCCCGCTGGAGCCGAGGGGCAGACCGCCCCCGCCTACAAGGACCTCCAGAACTCGGTGGGCAAGATGACCCAGTCCCAGCTTACCCAGAACGAGGAGATCAACAAGCGCAACATCGAGGAGGATGTCTCCCCGAGCATCAAGCGGGTCACGGTCTCCGTGAACATCGATGGCGTCTGGCGCTGGAAATACGACGACAAGGGCAAGGTCAAGGTGCGTCCCCAGGGCGGCATCGACCGTGAGTACGTGCCTATCCAGTCCGAGGAGCTCAAGCAGGCCGAATCCCTCGTGCAGGGCGCCATAGGGTTCGACAAGGCCCGAGGCGACACCGTCGCGGTGCAGAACATCAGCTATGACCGCACTTCGCAGTTCAACACCGAAGACCAGGGCTACTTCCGCCAGCAGCAGGTAAACAGCATAATACTGTATTCCCTCGTGGGCCTCGCGGGGCTCATGATCGGATTCATCGTCTGGCGCGTGGTTTCCCGCGAGCTTGAGCGGCGCCGCCGCATCCAGGAGGAGAAGCGGGCGCTCGAGCAGCAGATGCTCAGGGAGAACGCGATCCGCCAGGCGGAGGAACAGAATATCGAGGTGTCGATGTCCGTCGAGGAGCGCAAGCGACTCGAGCTCCAGGAGCACGCCATCAACATGGCCAAGGAGCATCCGGAGGATGTCGCCCAGCTCATCCGGACCTGGATCAGGGAGGAATAAACGATGGCTCAGCAAGCCCAGGCCAAGGGTGGGAGGGGAGGCCAGCAGGCCCAGGGCGGAGGCCCTGCACCATCCAAGAAAGCGGGACCTCGCAACGTCAAGGACATGAACGGCCGACAGAAGGCGGCCATCTTCCTTGTATCCCTGGGTTCCGAGATATCGGCGGAGATATTCAAGCACCTGCGCGAGGACGAGATCGAGACGCTGACCTTCGAGATCGCCCGCCTCGAGACGGTCGAGCCCGACCAGAAGGATGCCGTCCTCGCCGAGTTCCAGGAGCTCATGATGGCCCAGGAGTTCATCTCCTCGGGCGGCATCGACTACGCCAGGGAGCTCCTCGAGAAGGCGCTTGGAAGCCAGAAAGCCATAGATGTGATCAACCGCCTGACCTCCAGCCTCCAGGTCCGGCCCTTCGATTTCATCCGCCGGACCGATCCGGCCCACCTCCTGAACTTCATCCAGACCGAGCATCCCCAGACGATTTCGCTCATCCTCGCCTACCTCGAACCGGGCAAGGCGGCCTATATCCTCCAGAAGCTTCCCCACGATGTGCAATCGGACGTGGCCAAGCGCATCGCCAGCATGGACCGGACCTCCCCGGAAGTCCTCCGCGAGGTCGAGCGGGTCCTCGAGAAGAAGCTCTCGACCCTGTCGAGCGAGGATTTCACCGCGGCAGGCGGCGTCGATTCCATTGTCGGCATCCTCAACCTGGTCGACCGCACCTCGGAGAAGGGCATCATCGAGGCCCTCGAGGAGGACAGCCCCGAGCTGGCCGAGGAGATCAAGAAGAAGATGTTCGTCTTCGAGGACATCGTCCTCCTCGACGACCGTTCCATCCAGAAAGTCCTCCGCGAGGTCGATGGGCAGGAACTGGCCAAGGCCCTCAAGGGCGTGGACAACGAGGTATGCGAGAAGATCTACAAGAACATGAGCAAGCGCGCGGCCTCGATGCTCAAGGAAGACATGGAGTACATGGGGCCTGTCCGTCTCAAGGACGTCGAGGAGGCCCAGCAGAAGATCGTATCGATCATCAGGCACCTCGAGGAGACCGGCGAGATCATCATCTCGCGCGGAGAAGGAGACGAACTTGTGCAGTGATATCCGTCGCCTTCACCCCTCGCGACCCGCGGTCGCGGGGGCCTTGGGCTCGTGCGTTAGGGCGGGGGAGGCGGCATAATGGCCAAGACGGTATTCAGGCCGGGCGAGATCGTCGCCCTGCAGTCGACACTCCTCCTCGGCCACGGCCAGGAGCAGGTCCTGGAAGCCGACGAACCGGAAGCCATCGAGGAGGCCGCCGTCTACGAAGGCCCGACCGCCGATGACTTGCGCCGCGAGGCGGAGGCTTTCAAGGCCCAATGGGACAGGGAGCGGGGGGGGATGATGGCCGGCGCGCAAGCCGAGGCTGATGCCATCCGCGCGGAGGCCGAGGCCGCCGCCTTCGAGGAGGTGCGGCGCAAGACCAACCAGGCGCAGAAGCTCCGGCAGGAAGCCGAGGAAGAGGCCGGCCGCGTCGTGGGCGATGCGGAGCGCCGCGTGGCCGAGCTCGAGGCGACGGCGGCGGCGAAGCTCGATGCCGCCGAGCGGGAGGCATCGAAGCGCGGGAGGGAAGAGGGCCGCGAGGAGGGTTTCCGTGAGGGACGGGCCGAAGTCCAGCGACTGGTCGACCGTCTCCACGTCGTGCTCGAACGGGCCATGACCAAGCGCGGCGAGATCCTCGACGAGGCCGAGGCCCAGGTCGTGGAGCTGGTCCTCCTCATCTCCAAGAAGGTGGTCAAGGTCATCAGCGAGAACCAGAAGAGCGTCGTGGTGCAGAACATCGCCCAGGCGCTGCGCAAGCTCAAGACCAAGAGCGACGTCATCATCCGGGTCAACCTCGCGGACCTCGAGCTTGCCACCGAGCACATCAAGGATTTTGTCCAGCTCACCGAGAACGCCAAGAAGGTCCAGGTCATCGAGGACACGACGATCGACCGCGGCGGCTGCGTGATCGAGACGGATTTCGGCGAGATCGACGCGAGGATCGCGAGCCAGTTGCGCGAGCTCGAGGAGAAGATCCTCGAGGTGGCTCCCATCAAGGCCCGCGGGAAAGCCCAGGGCTAGCGGCATGGACACCTTCTCGAAGTATTTCTCCGCCGTCGAGCGGACGGACCCGATCAAGTACGTGGGCCGCGTCACCAAGGTCCTCGGCCTCCTCATCGAAAGCCACGGCCCCCAGGCCGTCATCGGCGAGGTCTGCCAGATCGTCGCGCCGCGCCTGGGCAAGAGTGCCTTCGCCGAGGTCGTGGGCCTCCGCGAGGACGCGGTCCAGCTGATGTGCTACGAGGGCCTCGAAGGCATCGAGGTCGGCTGCCCCGTCATCGCCACCGGCGAGCTGCTCTCCGTGCCCGTGTCGGATCGCCTCCTTGGGCGGGTCCTCGACTGCATGGGACGTCCACAGGACGGAAAGGGCGACATCTCGAGCGACCTGCGCTATCCGGCCGTCGCGCGCCCCCCCAACGCCCTCACGAGGAAGCGCATAACGCGCCGAATCGTCACCGGCGTGCGGGCGATCGACGGCATGATTCCCATGGGGCGCGGCCAGCGTGTGGGTATATTCTCGGGCTCAGGGGTCGGCAAGTCCACCCTCCTGGGCATGATCGCGAGGAACACGGACGCGGACGTCAATGTCATCGCGCTGATCGGCGAGCGCGGCCGCGAAGTCCGCGAGTTCATCGAGAATGACCTCGGCGTGGAGGGGCTGGCACGGTCCGTGGTCATCGTCTCCACCTCGGACACGCCGCCCCTGGCGCGGCTTCGGGGCGCCTATGTCGCGGCGGCGGTCAGCGAGTATTTCCGCGACCAGGGAAAGGACGTCATGCTCCTCCTGGACTCGGTGACGCGATTCGCCCGTGCCCAGCGCGAGATCGGCCTGGCCACCGGCGAGCCGCCGGCGACGCGCGGCTACACGCCTTCCGTATTCGATTCCATGCCCAAGCTCCTGGAGCGATCTGGCACTTCGGAGAAGGGCTCCATCACCGGAATCTACACGATCCTCGTGGACGGAGACGACATGGACGAGCCGGTCGCCGATACCGTGCGCGGTATCCTCGATGGCCACATCGTCCTGTCCCGCCGCCTTGCGCAGGGCTACCATTACCCGGCGGTGGACGTCCTCAAGTCGATCTCCCGCCTCACCGGAGCCGTCACCGGGCCAGAGACGCGCAAGGCCATGGGCTATGCGAGGAGGATGATGGCCCTCTACGAGGAAAACGAGGACATGATCACGATAGGCGCCTACGTGAAAGGCACCAGCGCCAATGTCGACGAAGCCATCTCCCGACGCGAGCCGCTCGAGCAATTCCTTCAGCAAGCCGTCGATGACCCGGCTCCCATCGCCGACACCCTGGTCAAGCTCGGCGGCATCGCCGGCATTTCCATCCCCCGCGAGGAGCTCGCGGAAGCCGCCGTCGGCGGCGATACGCGGGTGAGGCCCTCGGCCATCCCCGTCAAGGCGGCCCCCGCAGCCAGTCCTCTCCCCTTGTCCCCGGCCACGACGGGAGGCCCTGCCGCCCAAGTCAGCTCCGCCGCCAGCGTCCTCGCTGCGCAGGGCCGCGAATGAAACGTTTCGCCTTCAAGCTCGAGAAGCTCCTCGAGCTTCGTGCGTATCATGAAAGGAGGGCAGAGCTCGTCCTTGCCCAAAAGGCAGGGCGCAAGGCCCTGCTCGAGGGGCGCCTCCAGGCCGTCGCGGAGTCGAAGGCCAAGGCAAGCCGAGACATGTTCGCTCCCGGTCGCGACTTAGCCGACTACCGCGCTTCGGAATTCTATATCAAGCGCCTGGATCTTGAGCGTGACCGTCTAGTTGGAGAGCTTGTCGTGGCCGAGGCGGAGCTGGAAAAGGCGCGTCTCGAGTACGTGGAGAGGCACCGCGACCGGGAAGCGATCGGAAAACTCAAGGAGCGTCGTCAGGCTGAATACTATCGCGCCGCCGAGCGCGCGGAGACCAAGTCCCTGGACGACCTGGCGAGGCGAAAGCCCGTCGAAGCAGGGGGGTATTGAACCATGGCCTCTTTCGGAAGACCCCGTGTACTCGGGCGCGCAATCGTGCTCTTCCTCCTCATCCTCGTCATCGCCGTGGGTGGCCTGGTTTGGTTTGACTATCTTGGCCTCTTGGACCTCAAGTCCGCTTTCGGCCCGGTCTATCGGGCCCTGGGCATCACCACGCGCACGAAGGCCTCGATACCAGCCGACGCTCCCTCCCTCCTCGAGGAGGAGAGGACTGCCAAGCGGCTCGAGTCATTGCAGATCCGCGGCGAAGGCCTCGACAAGCGCGACAAGGAACTGGCGCAAAAGGACGCCGAGGTGGCGCAAAAGGCCCAAGAACTCGAGGATCGGGCAAAGTCCCTCGATGATCGAGAGAAATCGTTCAACGAGAAGGTCAAACAGTACGACAATAGGAAGGTCAACATCGACCAGAACGCGCTTTACCTTGTCGGGATGCCGCCGAAGAGCGCGGTGGGAATACTGATCGGAATGGATGACCAGCTGATGATCGATACATTGCGCGCCGTGGAAGCCCAGGCCAAGGCTGCTGGAACCACGTCGATCGTATCGCTTTGGCTGTCACTCATGCCCGTGGATCGTTCAGCGACGATCCAGAGAAAAATGGCGGTCAAGCCGGGTTCCCTGGACTGAATTCCAGGCGCCTCCGGCGGACCGCATGTCGCGGAAAGCGAAAAGGAGCGCGCCTACGTTGCAGGCACAGACTCCCGCACCCCGGATCCAAGGGGAGGCGGCGGCACAGAAATCCCTCGCCCCAAGAAAAGAAGGGAAGAAAGCCGGACAAGACCAGGCCTCTGCCGAAATCCGGCAACAAGAAAAGCCTGCCGTGGGCAAGCGTCGCGATGCGGCCGAAGTCGAAGCGGGGAATCCAGGGGCGCTGTTCGCGTCCTTCCTCGCCAAGGCCCAGGCTCCGGATTCAAAGGCACAAGCCCCCTCCAGGTCAAAAGAGAAGGCGCTCCTTGCCAGCCTGACGGGCCTTGGCCTCAAGGGACGGTCATCGGCCAAGCTTCAGGGTGGTGCAGCCGCTGAAGGCGATCCTGCCGCTCCCCAGGCCACGGAATCGGCCGAGGGCAAGCTTGGGAAGATCGACGGCAAGGCCAAGGCTATAGACGCATTGCTTGAGCCATCCAAGGCGGAAGCCCTCAAGTCCAATGAGGAAGCCACAAAGGAAAAAGCGGCCGTTGCCGGAAAAATGGATCCCTCAGGAATCGAAGGGAGCAGCGCAGGCGACTTGGCAGCTGTCATCCCGGAGTCCATGGCGGCGGCGAGGACTGTCCCCAAGGAAGCCGCGGCGATGAACGGTGCCGCGCCCCCCGAAGATGAAAACTCGAGCGGCCTGGTTCGGAATGCCAACGCAAAAGCCGCCAAGATCGAAGGCGACAGCTCGAAAGTCTCGGTAAGTGACCTTCGCCGCAAGGATCCTAAAAGCCATGATGCCAAGGCAGGGGAGGTCGCGGCGACCGTTTCCGGCCAAGCCCCGGTTCCAGAAAGGGTTCGCGACCTTGAAATGGACCTCTCCCCAAACCAGGCCATTGGCCAGGGAGAGGGCAAGCGCGGCTTCGAGGCGGGAAAGACCCCCGCCGAGCTATCCCAGCCTTCGAGGGATTTTGCCTCTGTCCTCGCAGAGAAGCTCCAGGACGGAGGGAACAGCGAACTCGTCCAGAGCGCGCGGATCGTCCTGCGGGACGGTGACTCGGGAACCATTCGCCTGCGCCTCCACCCTGATTCGCTGGGCGGGGTCAAGATCGAGCTCCAGCTTGCCGACAACAGTATTAGCGGGAAGATAATTGTCGAAACCGATGCCGCCAAGAACGCATTCGAGCGGAACATGGCGCAGCTCCAGGACGCCTTCAAGCAGAGCGGTTTTGATTCCGCGAGGCTTGAGGTCCAGGTCGGCGGAGGCGGGCAAGGCAATGGGGAAGGACGGGGCGGCGCCGACGGAATGGCGAAGCCATTCTGGTCGGAAAGGCGGGGTCTTGAATCCCTTGCGGCCGCCGTTCCCGAGACCGGCATGATGAACCAGGCGGGAAGGCAGCGCTCCGGCGTCAACATCCTCGCCTAGCTAAAGGGAAATCCAGGCGGCCATGATGGCCGGCCCAGAAAAATGCACGTCATGGACGACGAATACTCGATAAGCGCACTTCGGGCCAGGAGGGGGTATCCTTTCTGCTGCCCAGAGTCCTTGAGGAGGACGACGTGAACGTGAATACCGCCATGAGCGGGGCTGACCTGGCGCGGACAAAGATCGAAGTGGACACCTTCAACAAGACCCTTGATTCCGGCCGTGCCGCGAAGACAAGCCTCGACAAGGACGATTTCCTCAAGATCCTCGTCACCCAGCTCCAGCACCAGGATCCGACGAAGCCCCTTGAGGACAAGGAGTTCATCGCCCAGATGGCCCAGTTCTCCTCCCTCGAGCAGATGACGAACATGAGCGCGAACTTCGCCAAGCTGTCGAATCTCCTTGCTTCCAGCGAGGCGTCCGGGGTCCTTGGACGGAACGTATCGATCCAGGACGGTGACAACCGCATCCAGGGCGTGGTCTCGGAGATCGTCAGGGGCGCCACGCCATTAGTCGGCGTGAACGGCAAATATTACAGCTTCGACCAAGTCGAGTCGGTTCTTCAGTAGGAGGGTTAGCAGCATGATGCGTTCGCTCTACTCCGGCGTCTCCGGACTCCAGAATCACCAGGTCCGGATGGATGTCCTCGGCAACAACATCTCCAACGTCAATACGGTCGGCTTCAAGAAAGGACGGGTCACCTTCCAGGACCTCCTCTACCAGCAGATGTCCGGCGCCTCGAAGCCCAACGGCGACATCGGCGGCGTCAACCCGAAGGAGATAGGACTGGGCATGTCCATCGCCTCCGTGGATACGATCAATACCCAGGGCGCCCTCCAGACCACGGGTGTCATGACCGACCTCGCTGTCCAAGGCAACGGCTTTTTCATCCTCAAGAAAGGGGAGGAGAACTTCTACACGAGGGCCGGCGACTTTGGCATCGATACCGATGGCCGCCTGGTCAATCCGGCTTCCGGCCTCAGGGTCCAGGGCTGGCTCAGCCAGAACGTGAATGGAAGGGAAATCCTCTCAACCTCAGGCGCGACCCAGGACCTCGTGATACCGGTCGGCTCGAAGGATCCTGCGAAGGCCACCGGCCGGGTGAGCATAGCTTGCAACCTTGACAAGAGGACACCGGAGATCCCCGCCGGCGGCGGACAGGACACGGTCGAAGCCGGGACCTGGCGCGTCGAGGAAAAGGTCTTCGATTCCTTCGGCTCGCCTCATACCCTGCGCATCGAGTTCCAGAAGGTCGTGGGCCAGACCAACCAGTGGCGGGGCACGGTGATCATGGATCCCGAATCCCCCCAGGCGACAAACGCCTCGGTGGCCATCGGTGCCCCGGCGCGCGGCCAAGCAAACAGCTTCCTTGTCCAGTTCGACAACCGTGGCCTCCTCCAGCGCGTCACGGATGGGCAAGGCGCCCAGTCTCCCGCTACCGGAGCCCTCGATATTGGCGTCGCTTTTGACGTCGCGGGAGCCCAGCCCGGCGCCGACGGACAGCCCCTCCGCCAGACCTTCCGCCTCAACGTGGGCAGCGTCGGGTCCGCGACCAGCACGGTGACCCAGCAGGCGGAGCGATCCTCCACGAAGGCTTTCGAGCAGGATGGCTACACGATGGGCTATCTCGATACCTTCAAGATCGACCAGTCCGGACTCGTGACAGCGGTCTACTCGAACGGCACTAACCGCTCCGTGGGCCAGATCGCCCTTGCGAGCTTCACGAATCCAGGGGGACTCGAAAAGGCCGGCTCCTCCACCTTTGTCCAGTCCAACAACTCCGGGAACGCCAACATCGGCCCTTCGGGGATAGCGGGCAAGGGCAGGATCATGGCGGGCACCCTCGAGATGTCGAACGTCGACCTTGCGGAGCAGATGACGGACATGATCGTGACCGAGCGTGGTTTCCAGGCCAACTCCAAGACCATCCAGACGAGCGACCAGATGCTCCAGGAGCTTCTCCAGCTCAAGCGGTAAGCCGCATGAGCTGAACGGATAGATGGACCGTGGAGGCGCAGGGCCCTTTCGGGAGCTCCGCGACGCCTACACGGTCCGTTTCTTTCAAATTGGCGCTAGCTGCCAGGAAGGAATCGCCATGATCGAGCTCACCCACCTTACGGGCAAGGTTTTCTGGCTCAATCCGCACGAAATTGAGTACATCGAAAGCAATCCTGATACGACTATTGGGCTGTTGTCGGGGAACCATATCATTGTCCGCGAGGCCTGCGCCGAAGTCGTGGAGCGGGTGATCGCCTATCGAAAGAGCCTCGGCGTCTTCCATAACGAGGAATAAGTCCCGGAAGCGTCACATCTTGCCCTTCTTTCGCTTTTCAGGCCAGCGCGGTGTATGTATACTAATGTCGCCTTTCCCTGATTCCGATAATCGGGGATAGAGGGCCGTGCGTCCCTCAGTTTTTCAAATGGAGGCTTCCAAGATGGCCGACGATGTCGACGATCAGGACATGAGCTTCGCCGAGGGCGAGACCGACCAGGCGGCAGCGCCCAAGCCCAAAGGCGCGGGTCCCGGAATTCTCAAGATCCTCATGGTGGTCGGCATTGCCCTGGGCGCCGTGATACTCATCGTGACAGTGGTCGTCGTGACTGTCGGCATCATGAACAAGCAGCAGAAGCCGATGGCCGCCGTTCCCGTGACCGAATCCTACCAGGTGGCGACGCCAATCTTCGCCTATTCGACCAACATCGGGGAAATCCGGGCCAAGACCAAGGACAAGGAACCGGCCTCGGTCCTGGTCAAGATAAACCTCGGCTTCGAAGAGAACGACAAGGTCGGCCCGGAGGAGCTGCAGAAGCGGATGCTCCAGGTACGCGACAAACTCAGGAATTTCTTTTCGATGAAATATGCCGCAGACCTCCTTCCCGAGCAGGAAGTCACCCTGAAGGCAGAGCTGCGCGAGGAGCTCAACCACATCCTCGCGGAACCGGCCATCAAGGAAGTGCTGTTCGAAGAGCTGACCGTTGTGCAGATGTAGGCGGCAGGGGGGCGCATGACCGAAGTCCTTTCACAGGATGAGATAGACCAGCTTCTCACCGCGATCAATGCCGGCGAGACCGAGCTTGAGACCATCAAGCCGGCGGCGGACACGCGCAAGATAAAGATCTACGATTTCAAGCGGCCCGACAAATTCTCCAAAGAGCAGATCCGTACCGTGCAGATCATGCACGAGACCTTCGCCCGGCTCACCACCACGAGCCTTTCGGCCTCCCTGCGCACCCTGACCCACGTCCACGTCGCGTCGGTCGACCAGCTCACCTACGAGGAATTCATCCGCTCCATCCCCACGCCCACCACGATCGCGATCGTGAGCATGGACCCCTTGAAAGGCTCCGCCATCCTGGAGATTGACCCCTCGATAACCTTCACGATCATCGACCGCCTATTCGGCGGCTCAGGCGAAGGCGCGAAGCTCAACCGCGAGCTTACGGACATCGAGCATTCCGTCATGGAAGGCGTGATCGTCCGCATCCTCGGCAACCTTCGCGAGGCCTGGACCCAGGTCATCGATCTCCGTCCACGCCTGTCGACGATCGAGACCAACCCGCAGTTCGCCCAGATCGTCCCCCCCTCCGAGATGGTGGTCCTCGTGACCCTGGAGACCAAGGTCGGCGAGGTCGAGGGCATGATGAACCTCTGCATCCCCTACCTCACGATCGAGCCCATCGTTTCCAAGCTGTCCGCGCAGTACATGTACTCCGCCGTGCGCCGAGGCGCGACGACGGAAAACCTCACGATCCTCAAGGAAAAGCTTTCGTCCGTGGAGATCCCGGTCATCGCCGAGGTCGGCAAGATCGACATCTCCGTCCGCGACGTGCTCTCCCTCAGGATAGGCGACATCGTCCGCCTCTATTCCGTCCGTGTGAACGATCCCATGACCCTCAATGTCGGCAACAAGAGGAAATTCCTCTGCCGTCCCGGTGTCATCGGGAAGAAAATGGCCGTCCAGATAACGAAGAAGCTCGAGAACCTCGGACAGGATGAGTTCGAGGAACTGGCTTCCGAAGGAGAAGAGAACTATGAGTGATGGCGCCCTCTCACAGGAAGAGATAGATTCCCTTCTCGCTGGACTAGATGACGGGGCGACTCGCGCCGCGAGCGCACCGGCCAAGGGCGGGGCCTCTCCCCTGTCTCCGCAGGAAGTCCAGGCCTTCAGGGCGATCCTGGACGCGACCCTCGATTCGCAGTCCCAGAATCTTTCCATGATCACTGGACTGCCTGTGGACCTCGGGTCGCCGGTGGTGGACGCCACGGGCAGGGAAAGCGTCATGAAGGACCTCCCCGAGGAAGTCCTCTCCGTGGCTGTGGCCTTCTCCGGCTCCCTCCCTGGCGACCATGCCTTTATCCTGTCGAAGGACCTCGCGCTCAAGATCGCGTCCCTCGCGAACAAGGACGAGGGCATCTCGGAATTGGATGACATGGCCATTTCGGCCGTGCAGGAGTGCATTTCCACGCTGACGGGCACCGAGATCACCGTCATCAGCGAACGCACGGGCAACCGGAACATCCAGAGCTCCGTGGCCGAGGGCAGCTTCGTCCCCAAGGCCATGGCCAAGATCCCTTCGGGCGACATTGTCCGCGCGTCGTACCAGCTGACGATCGGACAGGACCCTCCCGCTCGCCTCGTGGAGCTTTTTTCCATCGCATTCGTCAAGGACGTGATCGCTTCCTCTGGCGGCGCGGGCCGTCCGGCGCAGGCCCAGGGGGCGGGCGGCGGGAGGCAACAGGCCGAATCGGGCTACGGCGGAGCCATGGGTGGCATGCAGCCGGGCCCGCAGAACATGCAGGGCTATGGCGGAGGTGGCGGCCAGATGGGCGGAATGCAGGGTTACGGCATGCAGCAAGGCAGCATGATGCAGCCGGGCCAGGGGCAGATGATGGGAGGGCAAATGGGAATGTACCAGGGCAATCCCCCGAACGTGCAGCCGGTCCAGTTCGCCAGCCTCCAGATGCAACAGGCTTCACCGGAATCAGGAAATATCGGCCTCATCATGGACGTCTTCATGGAAATGACGGTCGAGCTCGGCCGCACCAAGAAGGCGATCAAGGAAATCCTGGGCATGGGCGAAGGCACGATAATCGAACTCGACAAGCTCGCTGGCGAGCCGGTCGACATCCTTGTGAACCACAAGCTCATCGCCAAGGGCGAGGTCGTGGTCATCGACGAAAGCTTCGGCGTGCGCGTCACCGAGATCGTCTCCCCGATGGAGCGGATGACCGACCTGGGCTAGGGATTCAAGCGTCTTTCCCGCCAGGGGAATTCCTCACCAATTGCGCGTAAAATTTCGCGCATGCGGGATTATGTATTGCGCTTCCTCCCATATTGATTTAAAATAGAATAATTGGGAGGGGTCTTTTGACAAAATATGCTCTCGTCCTGTGCGCCACGCTGTGGTTGCTCGGGGTGGGGGACGTCGCAACCGCGCAGGGCACCGCCGTGGCGCCCGGTTCGGGAACTGTTGGGGCATTGGGGAATGCCCAGGCGGTGGATGAGACGGCCCTTGCTTTGGGTGCCCAAGGGACAGCACAGGCTCAGCCCGGCGCAAGCACCGCAGGGACTTCCACGGTCGCTTATTTCCTCAGGATGATCCTCGTCCTCGCGCTCGTGATTGGCGCCATCTGGGTCGTTTTCCGATTCATGAAACGGGCGCAAGGGCCTGCCGTCGAGGACAATTCCGCCCTGCGCGTGCTCGCTTCCGCGAGCCTGGGGCAGGGCAAGGCAGTCCACGTCGTCGGCCTCGGTGGCAAGGCATGGCTTCTCGGGGCTGCCGAATCCACCGTGTCCCTCATCGCGGAGATCGAAGATAGGGAAGTCATCGACGAGCTCGAGCTCAAGGCCGTCACCGCAGCGGGTCGGCCCAAGGCCGATTTCCGGTCCCTCCTTGGGGGGCTCCTCGGCCGCGGGGCGCGATCTGGCGCAAAGGGAAAGTCCGGGGGCGGTCCCCTGTCCTTTGGCTCCGAATACTTAAGCCAGCAACGCGAAAGGCTCAAGAAATACCAGGGGCCGCAGCCATGAGGCGGTTCGCGGTCATCCTCCTGCTGGCCTGCTCGTTCGGCCTTCCCCTCACGGCGCAAGCCGCCGCCAGCCCCGCAGCCGTCCCCGCCGCCCCTGGGAGCGCAGCTGCCGCTGGTGCCGTGAGGGCCAAGGATTCGGCTGTCCTCACTCCGACGCCCCTGCCATCGGCCTCGCCGTCGTCCTCGTCACGGACGCAAGCCAACCGCCCGGGGCAGGCGGCCACCGCTAGCCAGGTGCCCATCGTGCCCCTCGTGGACCTCCGCGTCAGGAATCCCCAGTCAGGACAGGAGGTTGCCTTTTCCGTCCAGGTCCTCCTTCTCCTTACGGTCATTTCCCTGGCGCCTAGCCTCCTCATACTGCTTACGAGTTTCCTGCGCATCTCCATCGTCCTCGATTTCGTCAAGCGCGGCCTGTCTTTGCAACAGGTGCCGCCCAACCAGGTCCTCATGGGCCTTTCCCTTTTCCTCACCCTCTTCATCATGTGGCCGACCTTCAGCCAGGTGTGGGAGCAATCCGTCAAGCCCTTGCAGTCGGGGACGATAAGCGTTGAACAGGCCTATACGCAGGCGGAGAAGCCCATCCGCCTCTTCATGTACTCGCAGATGAAATCCCGGCCGGAGAGCATCAGGCTCTTCATGTCGATGCGTGGGCTTCCCAAGCCCGCCACCCTTGCGGACGTGCCCACCTATGTCCTCATCCCCGCCTTCGTCCTGAATGAGCTTACGGTGGCTTTCAAGATAGGCATACTCATCTACATACCCTTCATCATAATAGACATGGTCGTGGCCTCCACCCTCATGTCCATGGGCATGATCATGCTGCCGCCCGTGATGATATCCATGCCATTCAAGCTCATCCTTTTTGTCCTCGTCGATGGCTGGAACCTCCTCATCGAGCAGCTCGTGAAGTCTTTCCAATGAGGAGGCGGCGATAAATGAGCGTCGGACAAGCCGTTTCGATCATGCGCGGAGGCATCTTCGAGATACTCCTCCTCTCCGCGCCGGTCCTCATCGTGGCCATGGTGGTGGGGCTCATCATATCCATACTCCAGGCCACGACCTCCATACAGGAGCAGACCCTGACCTTCGTCCCGAAGATCGCGGCCATCATGCTCGTGCTCGCCTTTCTCGGAAGCTGGATGTTCGCCCACCTGGCTAACTATACGAGGGCGCTCTTTTCGATGATACCGTCCATGGCCAAGTGAGGAAGCCTTGAATCCATGGCCTTTCGCGGAATTCAACCTCTTCCTCCTCATCGCGGCCCGAGTCCTCGCCTTGGTCGAAACCGCGCCGCTGCTTTCCGGAGAGGCGATCCCGCAGGTGGCCAAGATCGGGCTGGCCGGCTTCGCGGCGGCGGCTGTCTATCCCGCGGTGCATGCCGCAGGCTATCCCATCCCCGTGGATGGCGCGGCCTATGCGCTCCTCCTCATCGGCGAGGCGATGATCGGTGTCATCATGGGTTTTTTCCTGACCACCCTTTTTTCCGCCTTCGGCATGGCCGGCCAGTTCTATTCACTTCAGATCGGCTTCGGCGCCTCGGAAACCTACGATCCGCTCGCGGAAGTGGAAATCCCCATCATGGGGCAGTTCCTCAACCTCATCGCGATGTTCGTGTTCGTGGCCACCGAAGGGTTCCAGAAGCTTTTCCTCATCGGAGTCCAGGGCAGCTTCAAGGCGATGCGCGCCATCGACCTGGTGGAGCGTCGCAAGGACCTCGTCCAGTTCCTCGTCAAGGAAGTCGGTGCCCTTTTCATGCAGTCCCTTGTCCTGTCGTTGCCGGTGCTCGGCACGCTCTTCATCATATCGGTCGCGCTCGGGCTCCTGTCGAAGGCCGCGCCGCAGATGAACCTGCTCACGGAGGGCTTCCCCATTTCGCTCATCGTGACCTTCACGATCATGTTCTCGGCCCTGCCCTTGATGATGGAGGCCTTCTCCCGCCTCATCGGCGCGGGGTTCGAGGACCTGGCGCGCCTCGTCGGGGGTACACTGTGACGACGGTCACACCATCCACCACAGGGAGCAGGGAGGGAAGGCGGGGATCCCAGGGGAAGGCCGCCGGAAATGGAGGTGGGGGCCCCTTGCCAAGCAGGCGCTCCCCGCTTTCCATGGACCTGACATCCCTGGCTGTTGCCGTGCCCACCGGGCCTGACGATGGCCTCCGTGGCCTCTTTAGGCCGCGCTCCTGGTCCACCACGGTGAGTGGAATGCGGGTTTCCAGGTCCCTGCCCTTGATCGACTTGCAGTGGCCCGTCGCGAACCACGGCAAGTCTCCGGTCCTGATCGACTTGCAGTGGTTCGCGGCCGAGGATGAAGGCCGGACGGAAGAGCCATCCGAGTACAAGCTCAAGAAAGCCAGGGAGGAGGGCAAGGTCGCCAAGAGCCAGGAGCTCATCGGCGCCGTAGGCCTCCTCATAACTGTCTCGACCCTCCTCCTCCTTGCTCCGTCGATGGGCAAGACGATGAAGGAGATGGTCGTGTTCTATTTCTCCCATGTATCCAACCCCGATATCGTCGGGAGCGCCGGCCCGCTCACCGCCGCCTTTTTCACCTACTTCATCCGCCTGGCCCTTCCCCTCGCCGTGGTCGCCGTCGTGGCGGCCCTGGCCTCGAATCTCCTCCAGGTGGGCTTCATGTTCACGATCAAGCCCATCACCCCCGATTTTTCCAAGATCGTCCCCCATTTTGGCCAATACTTCAAACGGACCCTTTTTTCGGTCGAGGGGCTCTACAATTTCGGGAAGACCCTCCTCAAGATCTCGATAATCGCCGTGGTCGCCTATTTCACGGTCCAGGGACAGATCAATCACCTCATGGCGCTCTTCACCAGCCCCTTCTGGACCTCCGTGAAATTCGTCGCCTCCCTCGCCGTCAGGCTTGTCCTCGAGGTGGCGATCCTCATGCTGGTCCTCTCCGTGCCGGACTATATGTTCCAGCGGAGACGGCACCTTGAGTCCCTCAAGATGACCAAGGAAGAGGTGAAGGAAGAGCGCAAGATGCAGGAAGGGGACCCTCTTGTGAAGAGCCGCTTGCGCGAGCGGATGCGCGAGCTCCTCTCGAAGAACATGGCGGCCAACGTGCCCAAGGCCGACGTCGTCATCGCCAACCCGACCCACTTCGCGGTCGCCCTCGAATGGGAGCGCGAGCGCATGGCCGCGCCCATCGTCACCGCGAAAGGCCAGGACGAGGTTGCGCTGCGCATCAGGAGGATCGCCGAGGACGCGGGGGTTCCCGTCGTGGAGAACAAGCCGCTTGCACGGGCCATCTATGCCGATGTCGAGATAGGCGACCCGATACCCGAGAAATACTACGCGGCCATCGCCGCGGTGCTTGCTACGGTCTACTCGGCCAATGGCGAGGCCGAAACCCTGCGGCGAGAGACCGCGGAAGTCTGAGAAAGGAGGTAAGGCACCATGGCCGACACGCAACAAGCGACGAGAAACGGGCTCCTTGCCAATCCCGCCGACATGGCGGTTGCCGTGGCGACGATCTCCGTCGTCCTCATGATCATCGTCCCGATCCCCACCATCCTCCTCGATGTCCTCCTCGCGCTCAACCTCACGGTATCCATCCTCATCATCCTAATTGTCCTCTACACCAAGAAGGCCACGGACTTTTCGATATTCCCGACCATGCTCCTCATCACCACGGTTTTCGGGCTGGCGCTCAACATCTCCTCGACGCGCCTCATCCTCGCCAAGGGTTCCCGCTTCGATGGCAAGCTCATCAAGGCCTTCGCGACCTTCGTGGTCGGCACCGGGGGGACCGACGGCCTCGTCATCGGCTTCGTGATCTTCGTGGTCATCATCGCCGTGCAGGCAATCGTCATCACGAAAGGCGCGACGCGGATCGCCGAGGTCGCTGCCCGCTTCACCCTTGACGGAATGCCGGGCAAGCAGATGGCCATCGACGCTGAATACAACTCCGGTTCCCTCACCGAGGAGGAGGCGATCCGCAAGAAGACGGACCTCCAGCGCGAGGTCGATTTCTACGGCCAGATGGACGGCGCCTCGAAGTTCATCTCGGGCAACGTCAAGGTCGGCATCTTCATCTCGGTCATCAACATGATCGGCGGCTTCATCATCGGCATGGTGCTCCATGGCGAGTCCTTCACCACCGCCATCACGACCTATACCTCCCTCACTATCGGTGACGGCCTCCTGTCGCAGCTCCCGGCCCTCCTTGTATCCGTGGCGACGGGCATCATCGTCACTCGGGCCAACGCTTCGGGCACCTTCGGTCACGACCTGACCAAGCAATTCACCCAGGACTCCAAGATCTATTTCGTCTCCGCGGCTGTCCTTGCCCTCCTGGCCATCCTGCCCGGCTTCCCCTGGTACGTCCTGTTGCCCATGGCCGGACTCCTTGCCTTCCTTGGCTTTCGCCTGAGTTCGAGGGAGGTGGCCAAGGCCGAGAAGGAAAGGGTCGCAAAGGCCGGCGCCACCCGCAAGCCCGAGACCCCCTCCGAGCTTTCCCCCATCGTCCCCCTCGATCCCATCAGTCTGGAGCTCGGCTACGGCCTCATCCCCCTCGTGGACAAGGACAAGGGCGCCGACCTCCTCGACCGCATCACGCGCATCAGGAAGGAGAGCGCGCTGGACATGGGCCTTGTCGTGCCGCGCATCCGCATCATCGACAACATGAGGCTGGAACCCTCCGAATACTGCTTCAAGATCAAGGGCGTCCAGGTTGGACGGGGAACCATCCGCTCAGGCTACTACCTGGCCATCAACCCCGGCGGCGCTGCCGAGGACATACCAGGGGAAAAGACCCGCGATCCGACCTTCGGCCTCTCCGCGCTTTGGGTCGCCGAGGAAAACCGGGATAGGGCCGAGCGGGCAGGCTACACGGTCGTCGATGCGCCGAGCATCATCGCCACCCACCTCACCGAGATCATCAAGCGCCATGCCTCCGAGATCCTGGGAAGGCAGGAAGTGCAGTCCATCATGGACGCGCTCAAGAAGGACTATCCGGCCGTCGTGGACGAGGTCGTGAAACGCCTCTCCCTTGGCGAGATGCAAAAGGTCTTCCAGGGACTGCTCCGCGAGCAGGTATCCGTCCGCAACATGGTCGTCATCCTCGAGACCCTCGCGGATTACGCGGGCATCACCAAGGACACCGGATTCCTCGTCGAGAAATCGAGGCAGGCGCTGGGACGGCAGATCTGCCTCCAGTACGCCGATTCCGACCTTGCCCTCCGCGTCCTAACCGTGGAGCCGGGCCTTGAACAAAGGATAATCGAGAGCCGCGTGGATTCGCCCTCCGGCGCGGTGGCCGCCCTGGAGCCCAGCCTCCAGCGCCAATGGATAAAGGCCCTTTCCCGGGCCGTCCCGGCGGTTCAGCAGAAGGGCTGGTTCCCCGTCATACTCTGTTCCGAAGCCGCCCGCGCCCTCGTGAAGTCGAGCACCGAGCGGGAGATCCCTGACCTTGTCGTGCTTTCGGTCCCCGAGATAGTCACCGATGTCCGCGTCGAAGCCGTCGGCGAAATAAAACTGGAAGGCTAGGAAATGCAGTATTTTACCGAGCAGGCGCACACGCACCGGGAGGCTCTCGACATCGTGCGCGCCAAGTATGGCGAGCAGGCGCAAGTGCTGTCGCACCGAAGCGTGCGGTCCGGCGGGCTCCTTGGCCTCTTCACCCATGAGGAGATCGAGGTGACGGGCTATATCAGGCCCGCGCCCCGTCCGGAGACCAAGAATCCGGCCCAGGCCAAGGCCGAACTCGAGGAAGAGAAGCGCAAGATCCTGGAGAAAGTCAGGCCCGAGGCCTCGCGGCTGGATTCCGCCCGGCAGGAAGAGGCCCTCGACAAGGTCCTCGCCGAGATCCGCGACCTCAGGGGCAGGTTTGACGGGAGGGGCAGGGACAGCCAGGACAGCGATGACCACGAGTCCATCCGGCGCATGGACGAACTCCTCACGCAGAATGATTTCACCGACGCCTACCGCCGGGATGTCCTTTCGAGGATGCGCCGAGAGTTCACCCTTGAAGCCCTCGATGACTGGAACACCGTGGAATCCTCCGTCCTGGAATGGATCGGGGATTCGGTCTCGGTCTGGACCGAGGAAGCCCAGAGGGGGCCGCGGGTCCTTGCCCTCGTCGGTCCGACCGGCGTCGGCAAGACGACGACGATCGCCAAGCTCGCCGCGATCTATACAGTGGGCATGGGCGGGGAAAAGCCGCGTTCGGTCCGCATGATCACGATCGACAATTACCGCATCGGCGCCAGGCAGCAGATCGAGACCTACGGCAACATCATGGGCGTGGCGGTCTCCTGCGTCGAGACGGCGGAGGACCTCAAGAAGACAATAGCCTTCCATTCGGACGCGGACCTCATCCTCGTGGACACCATCGGCAAAAGCCCGCGCGATGCTGTCCGCCTGGCCGAGATGCAGCGCATAATCGCGGCCTGCGGCCCCCGCGCGGAGATCCACCTGGCCCTGACCGCCACGACGAAGACGAGCGATATGGCCGAGACGATGCGCCAGTTCGAGCCCTTCGGCTACCGCGCCATCGTCCTCACCAAGCTCGACGAGACCATCAGGCTCGGGAACGCGATCTCCGTCCTGGCGGAAAAACGGAAGGCCCTCTCCTATGTCACCACCGGCCAGCGCGTGCCCCAGGACATCGAAAAGGCCTCGATCCCCCGCCTCCTCACCTACCTTGAGGGCTTCCGCGTCGACCGGGGAAGGCTCGAAGAACGCTATGCGGACATTGAATCCAGGAAGACGACGGCACCGGGCCGAGAGGAACGGAGATAAACATGGAAGACCAGGCTCAAGCCCTAAGGGAAATGATGGGGCGCGCCAGCCCGCAGGACGCTCGCCCACTGGGAGCGCCGGATCAGGGCGGAATGGGCAACGCCGCGAAAAAGACCCGCATCATCGCGGTGGCCAGCGGCAAGGGCGGCGTGGGCAAGACCAACCTATCGGTCAACCTGGCCATCGCCTATGCCCAGCTCGGCAAGAAGGTCATCGTCATGGACGCCGACCTCGGCCTGGCGAATGTCAACGTCATGCTCAACATGATACCCAAGTTCAATCTCTACCACGTGATCCGCAAGCAGAAGACGATGCGCGAAATCATCCTGGATACTGATTATGGTATCAGGATCGTGGCCGGAGCGTCCGGCTTTTCGAAGATCGCCAACCTTTCCGAGGAAGAGAGGCAGAATTTCATAAATGAGCTCTATACCCTTTCCGAAGCGGATATTGTCATAATCGACACGAGCGCCGGTGTCTCCGCCAATGTCCTCTCCTTCGTGGCCGCCGCGGACGACGCCATCATCGTGACCACGCCGGAACCGACGGCGATCACGGACGCCTATGGCATCATCAAGATCATCGCCACGGAGATCGAAAACCTCAACATCGGGCTCAAGCTTGTCGTCAACCGTGTCCACTCGGTCCTCGAAGGCCGGAGGGTCGCCGAGCGCATCATCAACATCTCGGGCCAGTTCCTAAACCTCAAGGTCGAATACCTCGGTTGCATCTATGACGATCCCATCGTTTCGCAATGTGTGATCCGGCAAAAGCCCTTCGTGATCGCGGAGCCCAAGTCCAAGGCCGCGATTTCCGTCCAGCATCTCGTCTCCAGGATGGAAAAGACCGAGTTCAGCGATGACCGCGGTTTTGGACGTTTTATCAAGAAATTCTTCGGCAAGGACTAGGTCTGCCAGCCGTGCGGCCAAGGCATCGCGGCGGCGGCGGCAAAGAGCGAACTTGACTCAGGCTCGGTTTTGGGCCTACTCTAAGGGATAATGGGAGGGCTTGGGGTGGACAGGGACCTTCGGGCATCGCTCATCGCCTCCGGCGTGGCGGCGGTCCTCTCGATTATGGTCGGCGTTATCAAGCGCGTCGACGCTCTTTCCCTTTTCTTGCGAGCCATCCTCGGGGGACTGATTTTTGGGGCCTTGATCTACGGCGGGATACTCCTTATCCGCCGCTTCCTTCCGGAACTCCTCGGGGAAGGTCCGCAAGAGGCCGATGTGGGCCAGGAACCGGGTTCAGGGGTAAATATCGTCCTTCCGGGAGAGGGACCTGATGACGACGAAGCCAATGCGGCCTCGGCCGGCGGGATTGTGGACCAGGGGTCGGTTCGTGAAAAAGGTGTCGGTGCGGCAGGTCCTTCTTTCAGGCCTCGAGGCGGCAGACCCGGAATCGCCGCGATCGACGAAGACGAGGATGAGTATTCCTATGAGAACGAAAGCCTTCTAGATGATGAGGGAGGAGGGGAAGCCGTGGCGGGTTTGGGTGCGGCAGCTCTCCTCGCCGCCTCCGAGCCTGAAGGTGGGACGGGCAATGGAAGCAGAAATGGATATAAGGCGGGAAATGGCCAAATCGCGGCTGCGCGTGGCGAGGTTCGCCAGCCCAACCATCGTGAGACCATGGGCGTCGATGACATAGACGTCCTTCCTGACCTTGACACCCTCTCTGGCGGGTTTTCCTCCGTTGCTCCCGAGACTTCGGCGCCGATACAGCATTTGCATGAAGATACCGCGCCCCAGGCGCGCGAAGCGGGGGGGGGCGGCAAGGCCGATCCCACGATGCTCGCCCAGGCGGTGCGTACCCTACTTAAACGTGACCAGGAAAGGTGATCTAAAATGGCGGAAAACCCGCAGTCGCGGCTGAGCGAAGAAGAACTCTGGCCTCTCTACCGGCGAACGAAGGATCCGGCTATCCGTGACGCGTTCATTCGCCAGTACGCACCCCTCGTGAAATATGTGGCCGGCAAGGTCGCGGCGAACATGCCCGCGACCGTCGAGTTCGAGGACCTGGTGGGTTTCGGCGTCTTTGGCCTTCTTGACGCGATCGACAAGTTCGATCCGGAGAAGAACGTCAAGTTCAAGACCTATGCGGTCACGCGCATCAGGGGAGCGATCTTCGACGAACTGCGCTCCATCGACTGGGTTCCGCGTTCGGTGCGGCAAAAGACCAAGGAGATCGAGGAAGCGGTGGTCGGCCTCGAATCCAAGCTTGGCAGGCCTGCCCTCGATTCCGAGATCGCCGACAGCCTCGGCCTCTCCGAGGACGAGCTTCTCAAGACCATGCTCAAGATTTCGGGAACCTCAGTCCTTTCGCTCAACGATGTCTGGTACTCCGGAGACGAGTCCGACAAGATATCCATCGGGGAAAGCATCGAATCGCCCTCAAGCCTCAATCCAGACGCGGCGGTCGAGCGCGAGGAGATCAAGCGTGTGATCGTCCTGGCCATAAACGAGCTTCCCGAAAAGGAAAAGAAGGTCCTGGTCCTGTACTACTATGAGGACCTGACCCTCAAGGAAATCGGCCATGTGCTCGAGGTGACCGAGTCCCGTGTGAGCCAGCTCCATACCAAGGCCATACTCAGGCTGCGGGCCAAGCTCACCAATGTGCGCAAGGGGATCATCTAGCCGCCATGGCCGTCCGCCTCGGCATGACCGAGATCGCCGAGCTCATGAGGCGCTATCTCGAGGAGGACGGGAGCCGCAAGTTCCTCACCGTCGAGGGCAAGACGCTCGAGGCGGCGCTTCATGACGCCGCGATGCAGCTCCAGGCGCCGCTATCCCGCATCGAATACGAGATCATCGCCAAGGGGAACGCCGGCGTCCTTTCGATGGGAGCCAAGCCCTGGCGGATCAAGGCCTATGTGGCCGCGAAGAGGCAGGAGGTCGAAATCTCCTCCGCCTTCTCCCCCTTGGACTCGAACCTCGAGGAAATCCCCGTCTTCAAGGATGTGGATGGGGAATGCTTCGTCCGCCTCTCCGCCGATGGCGTCCTCCTCAAGGTCAGCCCGCCGCTGGGCCGGGGTCGGAAGGCCACCGAACGGAACGCGATCGACCGGCTGGAAAACCGCGGCATCCACAACTACGACGGCGCCATAATCAAGGAAGCTGTCAGGCAAGCCGCGGGTGAATACGTCAGGGTCGGCGAGTTCATCTCGAATCCCTCGAACGACGCCCTCATCACCGTCGATGTGACCGACCAGGAAATGAAGGCCTTTGTAATCCTCACGCCGCCAGGCGCCGGTGGCTGCGATGTCTCCAAGGAGACCATCGTCTCCTTCCTCCGGAACAACCGCGTCGTGTTCGGCGTGCTCGACGCTGCCCTCGTCGAGATCGAGGACAAGCCGCGCTATCGGGAGCCCCTCCTCGTGGCCGAAGGCGCCAAGCCCCAAAACGGGAAGGAAGCCGCGGTTGTCTTCAATTTCGAGACCGACAAGAGCAAGATGCGGCTCAAGGAAGCTTCTGACGGGCGCGTGAATTTCAAGGAGCTCAACCTCATCCAGAACGTCGTGGCAGGCCAGCCCCTCGCCCGGAAGAATCCGCCCGAACAGGGCCAGGTCGGGCGCACGGTCACGGGCAAGGTGATACCCACGCGCAACGGAAAGGATATTCCGCCTCCAGTCGGCCGCAACGTCCACATGGCAGACGATGGCATCACGCTGATCGCCGACATCAATGGCCAGGTGACCTTCATCGGCGGGAAGATCAACGTCGAGGAAATCCTCACCGTCCAGGGTGACGTGTCCCTCAAGACCGGCAACGTGATGTTCCTCGGAACCGTGGTCGTCTACGGCAGCGTGGAGGACGGCTTCTCGGTGAAGGCATCCGGCAACGTGGAGATCCGCGGCAACGTCGGGAAGAGCGAGGTCATCGCCGAAGGGGACATCGTCATCTACCAGGGTGTCAACGCCAAGGGCGGCGGGCTTGTCCAGGCAGGCAAGAATGTCTGGGCCAAGTTCATCGAGAACGGCTTCGTGGAGGCCGGCGAGAACATCATCGTATCCGACGGCATCATCAACACGACGGCTGTCGCCAACAAGAAGATCATTTGCCAGGGGAAGCGCGCCTCCATCGTGGGAGGGCGATATCGCGCCTGCGAGGAGATCAACGCGAAGAGCCTGGGTTCGCCGGTCGGAGGGGCAGAGACCATACTCGAGGTCGGCTATGATCCCAAGAGCAAGGAAAAGATGGACCAGATCTCCGCGCAGAGCGTCCATCTGAAGCGCCAGCTCGACGACTTCGACAAGAATATCGCGACCCTCAACTCGATCAAGAAGCAGAAGAAGGTCCTCCCCGAGGACAAGGAAGCCATCCTTCAGGACTATGTCCTTCGCCGTGACGAACTCGTCGGCGAGCTGCGGGCCTTGGCCAAGGAGATCGAAAGCCTCCAGGTCTACCTGAACGGGCTCAAGAGCCGGGGACGCATCTCCGCGTCAGGGCGCATCTATCCTGGCGTCAAGATTTGCATCAAGGACGTCAGGGAGGACATCAAGACCGAACAGAAAGGCGTCACTTTCTACCTGGACAACCAGCTCGTACGCACCACGAAGTACGAAGAACCGGAGGACGAAGTCCTCAAGCGGGGACGCCCCGATGTCAATACGGCCAATTGACCTCCAGACCCTCTTGATGCAGATGACCCAGGTGGGCCGAGAGCAAGCCATCGAAAAGGACGGCGCGGCCCTGCAGGCCTCGATCAAAGGCGCGGAGGAACAAAAAAAGCACGACGAGACCAAGGAAGCCATCCGCCGGACCGATGAAAAGGAGCTTGCCCCCGAGGCGATCCATGACAGGCTTGGGCAGTCGTCCCAAGGAGCCGCACGGAGCGGCGAGGAAAATCCCGCTTCATCCTCGGACGAGGAAGCGGCTGGCAAGGATGCCGATGAGGTGGTCCGCGACCCCGATCTCGGGAAACACATCGATTTGACGGGGTAATGAAGTTGTCCACCGCCGCTTTGCTCATTGGTCTTGAATTGATCGGCATGGGAGCCATCTGGCTCTACGTGCGCGCGCGGCTTCGCCGGGCTTTGGAGCTCGAGAGCCTCGTGGAAAGCATCAGGAAGGAAATCCGCTCGCTCAACATGGAATTGAACGAAACCGCAGACCGGAATATCAGCCTGGTCGAGGACAGGATGGATGCGTTGCGCTCCCTCCTCGATGAGGCGGATCGCCGGATGGGTGTCGTGAGGCGGGAGCTGGATACCAGGGCCAATGAAAGGGAAGTCTATTCGCGATTGGGGAAGCCGCATCCCAGCCAGGTCCAGGAAGCGGCCATGTCGCCGCGCAGCGACGATGCCCCTTCCATCGGGCACGAGCCGCAGCGTGCCTTGCAGGATGGGGGTTTCGGGGATATCCAGCGGGGGGGCATCAAGCCCCGTTCCAGGACCCAGGCAGTCCCTGCGCCTGCCGCTTCAGCGCCGCTGGCGGCCTCCGTGCCGCGCGGAGAGGATCCCATCCGCCTTGAATTGCCCCGCCGCCAGGCCGAGATAGTCCAGTCGCGCGAAAGCGTCATCCCCCCCAAGACCCTGCGCGAAGAGGCAATCGAGCTCTATCGCCGGGGATTCTCGGCCGATATCATAGCCGTCCGGCTCGGAGCCACCGTGGCCGAAATCGATCTCCTCGTCTCCCTCGAGGATAGCCGCCGGGAAAGCGACGGGAAAGGCTGAAGGCCATGGGCGTCATCATCGGCATCGATTTCGGGACGACCAATTCCCTGTGCGCCTTCATGGACGGCGACAGGCCGTCCTTGATCCCCAACGCGCGAGGGGCGCGGTCGACCCCGAGCGTCGTCGCCCTTTCCATGCGGGGGGAAATCCTGATAGGCGAATCGGCGCGGAACCAGGGCCTCATCTACCCGGAAAACACCATCGCGGGCGTGAAGCGCCAGCTTGCCGCAGGCGGACTGCTTGCGATGGGAAACCGGTCCTTCAGTCCGGAGGAACTGGCATCCCTCATTCTCGCTTCCCTGAAGGCCGACGCAGAACGGCACCTCCAGAAGGATGTCCATGAAGCGGTGATAACGGCCCCCGCCCATTTTTCCGATCGGGAACGACGGGCCCTCATCGAGGCAGGCCGGCTTGCCGGCCTGGATGTGCTGAAGATCCTCAATGAACCCACCGCGGCCGCCTTGGCCCGCGCCCATGCGGAGATCCTTCCCTTGGCCAGGGAGGGCAGGTCCTCGACAGCCCCTTCCTCTGGCGTTGCGGCGAAGGAAGGCAGGCATTCCGGCCTTATCCTCGTGTACGATTTCGGAGGCGGGACTTTCGACGTGACTGTCCTGAGGCAGGCCGGAAACGAGTGCACCGTCCTTTCTTCCCGGGGAGATGGACGGCTGGGTGGCAGCGATATCGATCGCGAGCTCTTCAGGCTGGCGGCGGAAGGTTTTCACAGTGCCGAGGGTCTTGATGTGGAGACGGACCGTCTGCTTGTCCAGAGCCTCATGGACCAGGCGGAACGCGCGAAGATCGAGCTTTCCGAAAGGACCGAGGCCTCCATGAGCCTGCCCTTCGTCGTGGCCGGAAAAGGCGAGCTTGCCCGTGTCATTCATCCTGTGTATACGGTTTCCTTGGGCGATTTCGAGGCCCTCGTATTGCCCTTTGTCGAGCGAAGCATGGAGCTTACACGCAAGGCCCTCTGTGATGCCGGCCTCACGGGCGGCGAAGTCGAGACCCTGGTCCTCTCCGGTGGCACGAGCCGGGTGCCCCTGATCCGCCGCCGGTTCAAGGAGGAATTCGGCCTCCAGCCTTCGGGAGGAGTGAACCCCGAGGAGATCGTGGCCCTCGGCGCCGCCGTGGCCGCGGGCATGGAAGGCGGCTCCTCGAAGCTGCGCTTCACCGATGTGGTTTCCCGCACCTACGGTGTCGAGGTCGATGGCGGCACCTTCATCCCCCTCATCCACAAGAACAGCCCTGTGCCCGCGAAGAGGAGCCGGATATTCACGACGGTCGAGGACGGCCAGGAATCCGTCGAGATCCATGTGCTCCAAGGCGAGTCGCGGCGCTGTGAGAAGGATCTTTCCCTGGGCCGTTTCCTTCTTGCGGGCCTCGCCCCCGCCAAGGCCGGATCACCGCAGATCAGGGTGGATTTCGGCATCGATGAGTCCGACATCCTCCACGTCTCCGCGGTGGACCTGGACTCTGGGCTGGCCCAGGCCATCTCCATCGCGGACCTCGACAGGGGCGCGAACGACAAGGCTCCGGCTGTCCTCGTGGAACGCATGCATTTTTTGCTGGATAGGATACAGGACCTCCGCAAGGGCATGGAGATCGAGTCCGCCTTGGACGCCGAGCTCGAGGAAGCGGTGAGCCGGGTCCAGGCGGCGAGGGAGACGATGGGAGAAGGTGGGCTCAGGCTCCTCAAGGCCGAGCTCGAGGGCCTTGTCGGCGAACTCGTGGCACGCAGGGGGGAAACGACCTCCGCCGCCTTGGCTGGGACCAAACCGAGGACTGTGCCTGCGGTCTCGCCTGCCGCCTTGCCGATGAAGTCCGCGGCAAGGGAGAGGCACTGAGCTCATGGACGGGCATGACACTGCCGGAGAGGTGCTGGAGTTACGCGAGGATTCCCTCCTCGCCGTCCTGGCCTTGGGACCTGGCGCCGGTGAGGATGACATCAGGACGGCCTATCGAAGGCTGGCCAAGCGGCTCCATCCCGACACTTCCAAGGATCCGGAAACCGCCGCCCAGTTCGCGCGCGTCGCGCGGGCCTACAAGGTGCTCTGCGCCCGCCCTCGAAGCGCTCCCGGCTCGGCCAGCGGCACTGCGGCCCGGTATCGCCGCGTGCTTGAGGCGGGCGAGGACCTTTTCGCGCTCGGCCAGATCCTGGCCTCCGATCCCGATCCTGGGGCGAGGGAGGAGGCCGCACGGAGGCTTGGCCTTTCCGGGCGAGTGGCCGCCTATGTCTTCCTCAGGAAGGCCCTCTATGACCCTTCACCATCCGTGGCCGCGACCGCTGTCCGAGCGGCCGCCCTTCTAGGCTCCCGCCAGGCGGAAGGGGAGGTCGCCGCGCTCTACAGCCGTTCAGGCCTCGAGCTTCGGACAGCCATCGTCGAGATGGCTGCGGCGACGCGGGATCCCCTCTTCAAGGCGACCCTCAGGGCCGCGTTGGGCGATACCGACCGCGCCTTGGCCGTCAGGGCGTCCTCGATCAAGCTCTAGGCTGCGAAGCCCCCCCTAGCGGATCTTGTCCCAGTACGAAAGACCGGTCGCCGTCTTGGCCAATCCCCCTTCCGCGCTTTCGCGGAGGGCCTGCGGCATCGCGTCACCTATCGCCTTCATCGCCCCCACGACCTCGTCGAAGGGAATGACGGATCGCACGCCCGCGCGCGCGAACGACACCGCGGTGATGGCATTGGCCGCGAGGAAGGCGTTCCGCTTGGCGCAGGGCACTTCCACGAGCCCGGCCACGGGATCGCAGGCCAGTCCGAGGCTGTTCTTGAGCGAGAGGGCGGCCGCATCGAACGATGCCTCAGGACCTTCGCCGAGGAGGGTGGACAGCCCTGCGGCCGCCATCGCCCCCGCCGCTCCGCATTCGGCCTGGCAGCCTCCGGCGGCCCCTGAAAGCGTCGCGCGCGACGCGATGAGGATTCCCACGGCCGAGGCCACGATGAATGCGTCCTGGAACCGCGGGTGGTCGGGACCCAATGCCCTCTCTCGCGCGTCGCGCCAGGCCCACAGCACCCCTGGCACTATGCCGCAGGATCCGGCGGTCGGAAAGGCGATGATGCGCCCGCCGCAGGCATTTACCTCGTTGATGGCGAGGGCGTACGTGAGGGCCAGCCGGAAAAACCTGTCCTCCACGGGCCAGGAAGTGCTTGCCGCAAGGGTCACTGCGCCGCCCTTGGTCATCCCGGAATACGACATCTGCGCCTGTGCGACGCCGCGGTCCAGGGATGCCCTCGTCACCTTGATGCGATGTGCGATCTCGGAGCGGAGTGCGGCCTCCGTCTTGCCGGAATAGAAGGAATCCCTTGCAAGGAGCCAGGCGGGCAGGGATTCCTCGCCGAGGGCGGCGCCCTCTGCGCGGCCTGCTGCCGCGCTTCCGCCTGTGAGTGCCGACTCGCCGACCCGTTCGAGAAGCTCCCGTGCGGTGGTGAATTTCCAGTTCATGGCGCTTCTTCCTTTAGGCATGGATCGAGGGGACATAGACGACTTCACTCACCGAGGGAAGGTCCCGAATCTGGGCCACGATGGAGGTCGGCACGACGCCGTCGACCTCTACGACCATGAGGGCTTCGTCCCCCTTGTCCTTCCGATGAGAGGCGACGGAGGCGATGTTGAAGCGGTTGGCCGCCAGGATGTGCGAGACGATGGCGATGACGCCGACCTCGTCGCGGTGGAGCACCAGGAGGGCTTCGAGCGACCCGTCAAGGTCGGCTTCGAAGCCGTTGACCGACTGGAGGCGGATCTCCCCTCCACCGATCGATGCCCCGCGTATGCGCGCGTGCTTGTCCCCCGACCAGAGTTCGATGACCGCGGTGTTCGGGTGATATCTCTCCGGCCCATCGTATTCGGGCTTGATCTCGACGTCCAGGCCTTCCCTGGCGGCAAGCTCGAGCGCGTAGCCGAGCCTTTCGTCGTCAGGGAGGATGCCCAGGAGGCCGGCCACCGCCGCCTTGTCGGACCCATGACCGCGATAGGTCCGTGCCAGTGATCCGTAGAACAGCACGAGGGCTCGGTCGAGGGGATAGGGGAAGATTTTCCTCGCGAGAAAGGCGATGCGGGCGACCCCCGCGGTATGGGAACTCGAAGGGCCTATCATCACGGGTCCAAAAACGTCCAGGATGCCTATCGTCCGTCCACCCATTGTCAGTCCCCGCTTCCCGGCGCCTCCGCCGGCGTCGCTGCCGGCGAAGGCGCCGACAAGGCTTCCGTCGGGCCTCTCGGCTCGATGCCGTACTCGTCTATCTTCTGGTAGAGGGTTTTCCTGCCAATGCCGAGGATCTCCGCCGTCCTGCTCTTGTTCCCGTTCTGGGCGGCGAGGGTCTCGCGGATAAGGATCTTTTCAGCATCCGCGAGCGAAGAGCCCGAAGGCAGCCTGACATCGTGCTCTTCGCTTGAGCTTCGCACGCCCGGAGGCAGGTCCTCGATCCCCACGAGCGGACCCCTTGCCATGACCACGGCGCTCTCCACGCAGTTGCGGAGCTCCCTGACATTTCCGGCCCAAGGGTGGGCATAGAGGACGGAACGGGCCTTTGGTTCGAAGCCCTCGAGGCGCTTGCCGTTCTCCTGGGCGAATTCCCGGAGGAAGGCCATGGCGAGGAGGGGAATGTCATCCCGGCGCTCCCTCAAGGGGGGCACGTGGATATTGACGACGTTGAGCCGGTAATAGAGGTCCTCACGGAAACGGCCTTCGGCGATCTCCTTTTTCAGGTCCCTGTTCGTGGCCGCGATGATCCGGACATCGGCTTCTATGGTCTCCTCGCCGCCTACGCGCTCGAACCTCCGTTCCTGGAGGACGCGCAGGATCTTTATCTGGACGTTCTGGTTGATGTCGCCAATCTCGTCAAGGAAGAGGGTGCCTTCGTTCGCCAGCTCGAACCGGCCCCGTTTCCTGCCCGCCGCTCCAGTGAAAGCGCCTTTTTCGTGGCCGAACAGCTCGCTTTCCAGGAGGCTTTCCGCAAGGGCCGCGCAATGGACCTTTATGAGGGGACCGGCCCGCCGAGGGGACAGGTTATGGATGGCATCGGCCACCACTTCCTTGCCGACGCCGGATTCCCCCGTGATGAGGACGCTCGCCTTGGTCGGCGCTACACGGCGCAGCAGGTCGAATATCTTTTTCATCTCGGCGCTCGAGCCGATTATTGCGCTCGTCTTCCTCTGGACATCGACTTCCGCCTCAAGTTCGAGGTTTTTCCGCGCCAGCTCCCGGCTCTCGAGGGCCCGCTTGACCAGGATGGATAGGTGGTCGAGGTTGACCGGCTTTGTGAGGAAGTCGAACGCCCCGAAACGCATTGCCTGGACCGCGTCCTCGATCGTGCCATGGCCCGTGAGGATGATGACGGGAAGTCCTGGATATCGTCCGACCACCGTGCGCAGGAGGTCGCTTCCGGAGAGCGCGGGCATCTTGAGGTCAGTTATGACGAGGTCTATCTCCCCGGTCTCGACGGCGGCCAGGCCCTGGGCCCCGTCGGCCGCGGTCTTCACCTGGAATCCGTCCAGGCTCAGCGCTTCCGCAAGCCCTTCCCTGATGTTCTTCTCGTCGTCCACCACAAGGATGGTAAATCGCATAACCTTAGCCCTCCCCCCGCGCAGTCGCGTCTTTGTCGTTCCAGGAGAGCAGCTTGCGCTCCTTCTGGGGCACAGGGAGGCTGATGGTGAAGACCGAGCCATGGCCTTGCCTTGATTTCACGTTGATCTCGCCCTGGTGCTCCCGGATGATCTTGAAGGTGATCGTCAGCCCGAGGCCCGTGCCGCTTTCCTTCGTCGTGTAATAAGGCTCGAAAATCTTCGGGAGGCTCGCCTCGCTGATCCCCGTCCCAGTGTCCTCGACAGAGATGCGGACCTCGTTCTCATCCCCCTCGACCCCGAAGGTCAGGGCTCCGCCGGTCCCCATCGCGGCCAGGGCGTTCTGGGCGAGGTTCAGGATGGCCTGCTTCATGTAGCGCTTGTCCACGAGGACGCGGGGCAGCTTCTCCGCTATCCGCAGGTCCACCGATATCCCCGCCTCCTCGGCTTCGTAGCGGATGAAGGCCGCGAGCTCCTTGACGATCGCCCCTACGTCGGCGTCGCGGAGCTCCACTCCCATCGGGCGCACGGCGAAGAGGAATTCGACCACGATCTTGTTGAGCCTTTCGATCTCCTCGGTCACTATGGAGAGGTGATGGCCGAGTCCGGCAGTCTCCACGCTTTCCTTGCCCTTGGCCGCCCTCTGGAGGAGCTGGATGTGGATGGAGATGGATTGGAGCGGATTCTTGATCTCGTGCGCCACCCCGGCGGCTAGTGTCGTCAGTGACGCCAGGCTTTCGGCGCGCCGCAGCTGGGCTTCCCGCTTGCGCTTGTCCGTGATGTCCTCTAGATGGATGAGACTGCCCTCGATCCTGCCTTGTGCCACAAGGGGCATGACGCTGGCCGCGATCAGGCGGTTCCTTCCTCCCGTGACGATGTCGAACTCCCGCTCAAGGATGGAGTCCTCCGACTCGAGCGTCTCGTGGAAAAAATCCGAGAAATCCCGATCGGAGATGCTGTACCACAAGGGCCGCTCGGCGGGGTCCGTGATGCCGGTGAGCGCGAGCATGCGCTCCGCGGTCTTGTTGTAGATTATGGGTTGGTGGTCCTTGTCGCATACGATGATGCCGTCGAGCATGGAGTCCAGCGCCATCTCGAGCCTGCCGTTCTCCTCCGCGAAGGCGCCCAGCAGGGCGCGAAGCTGCTCGTCGCTCATCTTGGGCACCTTCGCCATCGCGCGCTCGAAAAAGCGCCTCACGGCTTATCCTTGCCCGATGGCGATGCCATCGCGCGCTCGAAAAAGCGCCTCACGGCTTATCCTTGCCCGATGGCGATGCCATCGCACGCTCGAAAAAGCGCCTCACGGCTTATCCTTGCCCGATGGCGATGCCATCGCACGCTCGAAAAAACGCCTCATCGACTATGCGCCGCCCATGGCATAGAGGAGGCTTTCGACGAGGAGGCCCGGACTTCGGTTGAGGGTTTCGTTCTGCGCCTTGGCCTCCCTGATGAGCCGGGCCCATTCCTCGATGAGAAGGAGGCCATCGCTGCCAAGGCCTGGCAGGCGCAAGGCCTCGCCGAGGAGTTCCGAGAGGGCCGCGAGGAAACTTGGGAAGGAGGAGGAGTAGGCATCGTCCTTGGCGCCGAAATCCTTGGTGTCGGCCGCGAGGGTCGCCAAGGCGGCGTCGCCGATCTCGGAAGGCTCCGCGCCGGAATCGGCGAGGGCGGCGATCGCGGGGTCGAAATCCGCTCGCTCCTCCTGGGCCGGAGAGGCCAGGACTGCCAGCCCCGGATCCAGTTCACCCCTGCGCGCGCGCCTGGCCGCCGCCGCGAAAAGGAAGGTGCGCGCGCGCCGCCTGGCCTGGTCGGGAGGGAAGGGGCGCTGCGCCAGGAGGAAGGCCTCGATGGCGCCACCGTGCCGGGAACTCCGCGGCTCCTCGCCCTGGCTCTTGAATACGCGCTCCAGCACGAGCCTTTCCTCGTCGCGGCTGCGCGCCTTGAAGACATAGGGCCTCACGCGCGAAAGGACGGTAGCCATGAGGGCATTCCTTCGCGGGGTCAGGAGGATGAATTCGAGGCTTGCCGGCGGCTCCTCCAGGATATTGAGGAGTGCGTTGCGCGAGCCCTCGAGCATGCGGTCGGCTGCCTCGATTATGATGGTCTTCGCGAGGCCGCTCGGCGCCAGGCGCGACCAGTAGCCTGCTGCCCTGATCATGAAGATGGGCGTGGTATCCGGCACGAAGGCTTCGAGCTTGCGGGCGGTATCGGCGACCGATCTTGCCGCCTCCAAGCCTGCGGTGGCATCCGGGCTGCCAGGCAGGGCATCGGGATGGATCAGGTCGATGCGTTCCTCTATCTCCCTGCGGAGGGGGGCGGCTTTGGCCAGCCGGCTCTCCTCCCCTTCAAAGAGCGCCGGATCAAAGCGCTTGCATAGCTTCCGCACAGCCCTGAGGAAGAAGAAGGCGCTGGCCCGCGCCGGAGCGCGGCCATAGACCGCCAAGGCCGCAGGTATCTCCTCGGGGAAGGTCCGCGGACCCATGAGGAGGAGATCGGGATGGGCAAGGAGGCGATGCCGCGCGCAGGCAGGGCAGCTGCAGTTCCAGGAGGCGCGGTCGCCTGTTCCTGCATCGTTCCCTGGGCCGCCTGCCTGGCAAGAAAGGACGCGGGCGAGTTCCAGCGCAGCGGTCTGCTTCCCGGATGCGCAGGGTCCGGAGAAGAGGATGGATTTAGGCATCGAGGCCGAACTGAGGTCAGCCCGAAGCTGGGCAATGACCTCGTCCTGGCCAAGGAGGTTCTCGAACATCGGCTATTCCGGCCTCAGGGTTTCTTGATGGGGAGCGTCAGGGACTGCGGCAATCCCTGCTTGGGGAGTTCCGGCAGCTTGATGACAGGCCCCGTACCCTTGCCTCCGATGGCCTTGGCCACCTCGGGCCCGACGATCGGGAGGATGGCCTTGGCGAAAACCGAGCCTGCGAGGAGTTTCGAGGTGTCGACGATGCCGCCTATCGCCTGGATGGCGATGAGGAGGATGGAAACGGCGACGAGGCCTTCGAATGCGCCCAGGACAAAGCCCCCGATCCGGTCGAAGGCGGCCAGGTTGGCCGCCTCGAGGCCTTCCTTGAGCATCTTCCCGAGGAGGCGCGTCAGGAGGAAGGCGATGGCGAACAGCACCAGGAACGCGACTCCCTCGGGCAGGGGAAGCCCCGCGAATTTCGAGGCTAGGAAAGCGCCTGCCTGCTTGTAGAGGACGAGGGCCGCGGCGGCTCCCACCACGTAGGCGGCCACCGACAGGACCTCGGCGACGAAGCCGCGCACGAGGCAGCGGATGGCGAGGAGCAGGATGACGCCAAGGCAGACCCAATCGAGTGCGTTCATGGTTTCCCTCCGATTCGTTCAAGGATGAGTGCGGCCGCAGCGGTTGCGGCGTCCCGCCCCGCGATGACTCGCGCGGCCTCTCCCGACGCCTTCGCGCGCGCGGGATCATCAAGATACCAATTGATGGCTTTCGAGAGCGAGTCCGGCGTCGCCGATTCGCCGACGAGGACGGTCGCCGCGCCGGACCTTTCGAAAAGCCTTGCGTTGTCGACCTGGTCGCCCCTCGTGCCCGGGCCTGAAAGGGGAATGAGCACCATGGGCTTGCCCAATGCGCCTGCTTCCCAGACCATCCCCGCGCCCGAGCGGCCGACCACGAGGTCGGCGGCCGCCATGATGTGGGGCAGTTCCTCCCTTATGTAGGGGTAGGGGAAGTAGCGGCCGTCCGGAAGTCCTTTCGTGCCCTCGCTTCCCTCATCACCGGTCTGGTGGACCACTATCGCCCTGGCGCGAAGCGATGGAAGGACACAGCGGGCAAGTTCGTTCACCTGCCGGGCACCCTGGCTTCCCCCGATGAACAGCACGATGGGCACCCCTGCCTCCGCACCGAGGATCTCCCGACCGCGTCCGGGATCGCCTTGCCGGATGGCCGACCGGACAGGGTTTCCGATGGTGACGACGCGACCGTGGAGCTCCGGGCCAAAACGGGATCTCGTCTCGTCATAGCTCACGAGGATCCGCTCGGCCCGTTTGGCATTGAGCCTCGTGGCAAGGCCGGGGGAGTAGTCCGATTCATGGGTGAAGACAGGAATCCCGAGGCTTGCCGCTGCCCTGCAGGGCGGGACGCTCACATAGCCTCCCTTCGAGAAAAGGAGGATAGGCCGCAGCCGTTTCAAGAATCCGCGGGCCGCGAAATACCCTCCAATGACCCGAAAGGCGTCGAGCGCATTTTCGGGGGAGAATGAGCGCCTGAGCTTGCCCGCCGGTATGGCCAGGTATTCAATGCCGGCCGCCTCGACCGCGGTCCTGTCGGATTCTTTTTTCGAGCCGATCCAGACAATGCGGCCGGCAAAGCCCTTCCTGAGGCTTTCGATGACAGCCAGGCCGGGGTATATGTGTCCACCGCTGCCTCCGCCGGTGAAAACCACGACACGGCTGTCGACCATCCTCATTTCCTTCCAAGGCCAAGCAAGGTGGCATAGGAAGCAAGGGCGCCATCGGCACCCTCAAGGACTTTTTTCGCAAGGAGCTTGCCGAGCTGGACCCCCTCCTGGTCGAAGCTATTGATGTTCCAGGCAAAACCCTGGAAGACAACCTTGTTCTCGTAATGCGCCAGAAGGGCACCTAGGGCTCGCGCGTCGAGTTTTTGCCCGTGTATGAGGGTTGAAGGGCGGCCACCTGGAAAATGCTTGTTCGCGTTCGTGTCGCCCTTTCCGCAGGAAAAGGCGACTATCTGGGCCGCGAGGTTCGCATTGAGTTTTTCCCGGCTCGTAGAGCCCTCGCAGAGGACATCGGGGGAAATCTGGTTTTCGCAAAAGCCGATGAACTGGAGGGGGATGATATCCGTTCCCTGGTGGAGGAGTTGGTAGAAGGAGTGCTGTCCATTTGTCCCCGGTTCGCCCAGGACAAGGGGCCCTGTCTTGTAGGCAATCGCCTCTCCCCTTCGATTGACACGCTTGCCATTCGATTCCATGTCGAGTTGCTGGAGGTGGGCGGGGAAACGCGAAAGCGATTCGGCATAGGGAAGGACAGCCGTTGCTCCCATGCCAAGCACGTTCCTCTCGTAAACGCCGATAAGGGCATCAAGGAGGGCTGGGTTCCTGAGCGGATCGCGCTGCAGGGCCAGCAGGTCCTCTTCATGGGCGCCTGCGAGGAACTCAGAGAAGGTTTCGAAGCCGAGGGCAAGGGAAAGGACGGCACCGCCCACGGCGCTCGTGGAGGAATAACGGCCGCCGATATAGTCGTCCATGAAGAACGAAGCGAGATACCGGGGGCTTTTTGCCAAGGGGCTGGTCTCGCTTGTCACTGCCACCATGTGCTTTGAGGGATCCAGGCCATGGCCAGAGAGCCGGGCGCGAACGAGGGTTTCGTTGGCCAGCGTCTCTTGGGTCGTTCCCGATTTCGACACGAGGATGAAGAGGCTGGAGGCAAGATCCAAGGAAGCCAGGACATTGTCGGCGTCATCCGGATCGACATTGGAGATGAAGCGCGCCTGCATCCTGAGCCGGCCTTGGGCCTTGGACCAGCGCTCGAGCGCTAGATAAAGGGCCCGGGGCCCCAGGTCCGATCCACCGATCCCGATCTGGACAACGGTTTCGAAACGGCGCCCAGTCGAGCCGAGGATCTTTCCAGAATGGACGGATTCCACGAAGGTTCTGACCTTCGCAAGTTCGCCGCTATAGAATGCGCCAAAGTCGCGGCCGTCGCGGACAACAGGTCCGGCCAACTCGCCCCTGCACAGGTGATGGAGGACGAGGCGCTTCTCTCCGGTATTCATCATTTCACCGCCCGCCAGGAGGCGAAATTTCTCGACCATCTCCTGTTCTTCGGCCAGGCGGGAGAGTATCGCGATGCAATCTCCATCAACGGGGCTTGCGGCGTAATTGAAGGAAAGGCCGCCGCCCATCGGTATCTCGCAAATCGCGACGCGGTCAGGATCGATGAGGGCCGCAAGATCGGGGGGGGGCGCGTGGCCGGCTAGCTCCTTGAAAGATTTCGCTGAATCAAGGTTCGTATAGCTTGCCATTGGGTTCTCCTTTGTCCGATGGGCGTTTCATTTCGTTACAGCCCGTGTATCGTATTGATATCAATGATATAGCTCGGAAGGGCCTTCATCAAGGTACATCACGTATCGAAAAAAGTGGTATAATCAATCTGGGGGTTCCACCTTGGCTGCGCGCATCGAGAGGGTCGAAAGGGAGTTCATCATTTTCACCGCCGCCGAGGGCAAGACTGTCGCACGGATCCAAGCCCAGGGCAGGACCATCGCCTGCGCCATGGAGAGCGCCGATCGCAGCCTCGTTCGATTCACTCCCAAGGATGGAGAGGCGGCGGTTTTCAAGACTTGGGAAAAGGTGAGCGTATATTTCGATTTCCGGGGGCAAGCCTTCGTATTCGAAAGCACGATCCGCAAATCGGGGCACCAGTCCCTTGAGATCGCCTACCCTGAATCCATGTATCGAGGCATGTCGCGCAAATGGCCGCGTGTGCGCCCTCCTCGGGACCTTTCGCTCGACCTCATCCTTCCCGATGGCGGCCTCGATCTCTCCTGCCCGGTTTCGCGGGAGTACACGGAAGTCGACCTCCCGGAATCCAGGGGCGGTCTGAAGGCGGATTCCCTTGGTCATCTCATTGAAAGTTTCAAGGCCAAGGCCGAGGAGCTGACCGACGAAAACCATGTCATCATGTTCAAGGAGGGGAGGGGCCCCCAGGACCTTGGGGAGCAGATCGTCTCCAATTATGGCCGTGCCCTCTTCATCCCTTCCGTCCTTTCCGGATTGCCTTTGGTCGATCCTTACCCGGAGGGAAGGGTCATCACCAAGGCCAGGCTTGAGGATTTTACTGACGATTTCGGCCTTTCTTCATCGGCTCGGCTCGGCGCCTTCCTCGACGAGAAAGGCCTTTCCGGCATGGAAGCCGCCCTCTGGTGCCCCGTCCGGTACTACCGATACACGATAGGCGTCGTCTATCTGGCGAAGAACCGGGATTCCAAGCGCCCCTTCGATTTCCGAATGCTCGATTTCGCCTGGGACTTTTCCCGGCTCTTGGCCTGGTTTCTAAAGAGCTATGGCTATTTTGACGGAGGAAAGCCCGAGTCCGCTCCCCGTCGTGGCGCCATCGTGGACGCGAGCCCGACCGGCATCCTCGTCGGGCTCGGCGCGGGACAACCCCGTTTCAAGGCAGGCTCGCGCATCAACCTCCTTCTCGGCATCGGAGCCTCCAGGCACGCCTGTATCGGCCGGGTCGTGCGCCATTTCGAGGAGGATGGACGCTCCTATTACGGTCTAGTCATGGAAAACCTCGATCCAGCCGCCATGACCCTCCTTTCACAGGGGCTCTATGGGGCCGAAGCCGCGCTCGTGGGCGGGCAGGGAGGCTGAGATGGGGCCATTTGAGGTCGACTACAAGGTGCTTCTGCTTCGCGTTTTCTCGGACTGGCGCGTCCCCGCGATGGCAGTCGCCATCCTTGTGACGTGGGCATTGCTGCGCTACGTGGGGATCGTCTTCAGGACGGCGCCGCGCATTTCCCTTCATCCCCCGAAGAAGATGATCAAGAAAGCCAAGGAAAAGAAAGCCGAAGCCGAGGAGAGCATCGAGATCGAGGAATGAGCCTTCCTTTCCAGAGACCTTTTTCCGCGAACCTGATCATGCCGCTGTCCGATGCCGCGCGAAGGGCCGCCGCGGCATCCTCCTGCCGCCATCCGTCGAGCCCCCCCGAGGCCGCACAGGCAGGCGGCTCACCTCCCTTGCCCAGCAGGAGGCGGAGCGCCCCTGCCGTGTCGTAGCGGCGCGGATTGCCCCGGGCGAACGCGGAGATCTGGGCTTCGCCCTCGATGCCTGACTCGGCCTTGCCTGAGCATACGTCGCAACCCGTACACGGCGATCGAAGCTCCGATCCGAGCATGGCCAGAAGGGCCTCGCGCCTGCATCGCCGTGAATCCCGACCGTAGTTGAGAAGCGCCTCTCTGCGGGCCCTCCGAAGCGGATCCCCTTCCCGACAGACTCCCCTGTCGGCTTCCGTTCCGAGGACGAGGACAGCGGCGGCGGCTTTTCCATCCCGGCCGGCCCTCCCCGATTCCTGGAGATACGCCTCGATTGAAGGTGGAGGGTCGTAATGGATGACGGTCCTGATGTCCTTTTTATCGACGCCCATGCCGTACGCGCAGGTGGACATGAGTATTCCGTCCTTGCTCGAATAGAACCAGGCCTCGAGCGCACGCTTCTCAGCAGGAAGGAGGCCCGCATGGTAAAAGCGGATTTCACCGCATCCCAGACGGCGCTGGAAGCGCTCTGCCAGTATTTCCGTGGCTTTGCGTGAACCAGCGAACACGATCGTCGGTCGGGGAAGCTCGCGGAGGAGGGTTTCAAGGCTTCGCTCACGGGCCAGGCTCCGCCTTACTGCGTAGGCGATATTGGGCCGGTCAGGGTCGCCCTCGACAAGGGTCCAGGGATCATCGCCAAAAAGAAAGCGCGACATCGCCTCGAGGATCGACGGACTTGCGGTAGCCGTGAAGGCCGTCGCCGCGGGCGGCCGCAAGGCAGCGAGGACGGCGCCAAGTCCAAGATAGGCTGGCCTGAAGCTTTCGCCCCACTCAGGTACGCAATGGGCTTCGTCGATCGCGACATGGTGTAGCCTCCCGCTCTCTTTTCCAATCCCTTCCCGCGCTTCTTTCGTCTGATCCATGAGAAAGCATCGCGGGAATCCCATGATCCAGGGCCTGGAAAACAATTCAGGTCACCACGGATTCCCGATATTTCATGGAACGC